>NZ_JBFAVX010000019.1:0-211525 GCF_040680095.1 Nonomuraea sp. NPDC052129
CGCCGCTGGAACCGATGAGCCCTTACCCGGCCGCGGATGCCCTGCAGATCCTCCAGGGCGACACCGCAGCCGGTGCGTTCGGCTTCACGCACCACAAACCTCGAGATTTGGTGGTTGAGGTCGGTCATCATCCGGCTCTCACGCCCGGACAGACGGCGCAGCACCCGCCGCGCCGCAGACGTCCCCTTCTTCTGCAGGCGTCGGCGTTGCCGGTGCCGCCGCTCCCGCAGGGTGCGGACGTGCCCGTTGCCGCCGACCGGCCCTGGCAGGGCCGGTCCGGGCAGCACCACGCCATCGGAGGTGACCGCCAGGTTCGCCACCCCTTGATCCACCCCGACGAAGCCGCCGACCGGCTCACGCACCACCAGTGCGGGCAGGGTGAGGGCGACCTGCAGCAGCCACACCCCGCGCCGGCAGATCAGATCGCCCTCCCCGCGTGGCAACGCGTCCACGGCTTTGAGGTCTTCCGGTCGGCCGGTATAGGGGACGGTGACGCGGCCGGTGGGAGTCCACAACGACACAGTCCGGGCGTCCCGGTTGAAGCTCATCAGCCGGGCGTCATAGGGGACGGCGCCGTGCGGGCGGAAGATGTGCGCGCGTTTCTTGGAAGCGCGCCGGTTGGCGTAGGCGCCGGCGACCCGGGCGATCGCCCGCACGGCCGCTTGCGCGCCCAGCCCGGCCACCTGCCCGCGCACCTCGTAGTAGGCCAGCCGGTGCAGCTCCACCACAGCGAAAGTGCGGTGCTGCCAGGCAAGGCGGGAGACGACGGTGGCCGCCTGATTGCACACCTGCACCGCTGCGGCCAGCGCGTCGGCCTGGGCCGGGGTGGGCGTGAGCCGCAGTTGCACGATCGTGGGCAGGCCGTTGCGTTTGGTGGCGGAGCGGCGGATCGCCATCGGGCACCTCCTGTCACAGCGTCCTCACCCACCGCACACATTACCGAACGTGACCGAGACTTTCCATACTGTTTTCGAAAGGAGGGGTGACGCTTCCTCCCGGCCCTGAAGGCCGGGTCTCCGCACCACCATTCAGATGAAGTAGCCGCCGCCGTCGGAAAAACGGTTGGCGTCCCCGCCGATGGAAGAGTCATCTCGCAGCGAACGTAACCGGCTGACGAAATGTTGTCCATGGTGTAGGTGCGCGCGAAGTCTAGCGAGCAAACGCTTGGTAGAGTCAACCCGTGCTGCTGGAGGGCAAGGTCGCGGTCGTCACTGGGGCGGGTCCCGGGCTGGGGCGGACGCTGGCGGGGCTGTTGAGCGAGGAGGGCGCCAGGGTCGTGGTGGCCGCCCGTACCGCCGCGACCGTGGCGAAGACGGCCGACGAGGTGCCGGGCGCGCTGGCCGTACCCGCCGACGTGACCCGGATCGACGACGTACGGCGGCTGGCCGACACGGTGATCGAGCGGTTCGGCCGAGTGGACGTGCTGGTCAACGCCGCCTTCCCCGGCTCGCACCGCAGGAACGTGCTGGACATGTCCGTCGACGACCTGGAGACCTGGCGCGGCGCTGTCGAGACGGGCGGTTACGGGACGCTGCTGGCCTGCCGGTTCATCGCGCCGCACATGGTGGCCCAGGGCTCCGGCTCGATCGTGAACATCACCTCCATGTCGTCCCGTACGGGCTACGCGGGGCGCAGCGACTACGCCGCGGGCAAGGCCGCCGCGCACCTGCTGTCACACTGCCTGGCCGACGAGCTCGGGCCGCAGGGCGTACGGGTGAACTGCGTCGCCCCCGGTTGGATCGCCGGCGAGCTGCTTGACGACTGGATACGCACTCGGGCGGCGGCGGAAGGTGTCACGTTCGAGGAGATCCTCGCGCGCGATGTCTCGGCGATGGCGCTGCGCCGCATCGCCACGGAGGAGGACGTGGCCCGCGCCGTCATCTACCTCGCCTCCGACCACGCCAAGGCCGTCACGGGCGCGACCATCGACGTCAACGGCGGCCAGCTGTTCACGTGACAGCCTCCGATGATAAATGGCGCTTTATCGTACTGAGATCCACTCTTTTCGCTACTGTCACATCCGCCCCTTACGAGAGGAACTCCACGGATGCGACGCTTACCCGCCGTTGTCACCGCCGCGCTCGCCGCGACCTCGCTCCTTTCCGCCCCCGCACTGGCGCAACCAGCGCGGGGGACCAAGGGGCAGGCGACCTTATATGAGCTCCAATCGGGAGGCGGCAACTGCTCGTATCCGTCCCGTCCCGCCGGCGACCTCTATGTCGCGCTCTCCCCCGGCGAGTACGCCGCCGCCGCTGCCTGTGGCGGCTACCTGGACGTCACCGGGCCGAAGGGGACCGTCCGGGTCAAGGTCGTCGACCAGTGCCCGGAGTGCCAGGCGGGGCACATCGACCTGAGCCGTACGGCCTTCGCCCGCGTCGCGGACCCCGCCAAGGGCCTGGTGGGCGTCACCTACCGCCCGGTCGCCAACCCGAAGGTCGGCCGGCCGCTCTCCTTCCGCGTCAAGGAGGGCTCGTCGCAGTGGTGGCTGGCCCTGCTGGTCATCGACCACGGCAACCCGCTCACCTCGGTCGAGGTGAAGTCCGCCGGCGGCACCTGGCGCAAGCTCGCCCGCGCCGACTTCAACTACTGGATCGCCGAGTCCGGCGCGGGCCAGGGCCCCTTCTCCGTGCGGGTCACCGACACCCGCGGCCACCGGGTCACGGCCAACGGCGTCCGCCTGTCCCCCGCCGCCGTCCAGCGCAGCACCACGAAGATGTACTGACAATTCTTTCTCGCATACAGTGAATGATCATGCGGACCTCGGCCATGGCAGTCGCGGGAATGGTGATCGTCGCGGTCGCGGTCGCGATTTCCGCTGTCGTGCTCGTCCTGTCGGCGCCAGCTGGCAGGGCCGTTCCCTCGGCACCCGCCGCCTCCCAGCAAGTCACCGATGAAGACCCGGAAGACGGGGAACGGGTGGCTCCCGGGACCGCATGGTCACTGCAGCTCGACGGGGAGACCCGCCAGAGTCTCGTCGACGTCACTCCAACCGCAGGTGCGCGGGCAGCACTGAGTGGGAGCGTATATTTCGGCGCCGTTTACGGGCAGAGCGAAGCCGAGGACGATTACTATGCGATCGCCATGACCGACAGGATCCACTTCTGGAGCAAACATGGCGGCGAGGCATGGCGTTATCGGGGCGATTTCGAAAAGGCTGGCTGCATAGCCCCGGTGCCGTCCAGGCTGTACACCGCGTGGGGCCTTAGCCTCTCGACGGCTCGGCCGGACGGCCGACCTCCTTGCCCTCATTAGGCAGTCATCAGAGCCTTGAGTGTGGCCGCGCCGCCGGGGTCGCGGTCCGTGCTCACCGGCACCAGGGCGACCTCCTCCACCCCGGCCGCCGCATAGGCCGACAACCGCGCACCGACCACGTCCACGTCGCCGAGCAGCGAGACCGAGGCGACCAGCTCGTCGGGCACCGCGGCGAACAACTCCCGGGGGTGAGGCCGGGTACGTGCGAAGGCGACGACGTCGGCGAAGCCCGCCTCGGCGAACATCTCGCCGTACCCGGGAGCGGGTAAGTACCCGACCACCGCCCGCCGGATGCGATCGATGGCCTCGCGGTCGGGGTCCACGGCGGCGGTGACCCAGGCGACCACGGACGTGGCCGGATTGACGGCGCGCAACTGGGCGACCAGCCGTCCGGCCGAGGCAGGCGTGATCAGGTTGAGCACCATGCGGTCGGCCAGGGCGGCGGTCCGGACGGCCGACGGCCCGAAGGCCGCGACCGACAGCCGCGAGCGCGGGGCGGGCAATCGCAGGCGATAGCCGCTGCTCGACACGCACGTTCCGGTGAAGTCGGAGCGCTCTCCGGCCAGCAGCGGCCGGAGGGCCTCGACGGATTCCCGCAGCGCGGTCGCGGAGCGGACGCGCGAACGCCCGTGCCAGCCCTCCACGACGAGCGGGCTGGAGGTGCCCACGGCGACGTCCACCTGCCGCCCGGTCAGCGCGGCGACCGAGGCCGCCCCCATGGCGATCATCATCGGATCGCGTACGGACACCGCCAGCGGGCCGATGGTGAGACCGATCCGCGTGGTGGCCAGCCCGATAGCGGTGGCCAGGGCGAAGGCGTCATACGTGGCCATCTCGCCGATCCACAGCGACGGATAGCCGAGCTCGTCGGCGGCGCGGGCCGTCAGCAGTGCCTCTTGCGCGGGCCGATCCTGCCACAGCCCGAGGGAGACCGTCAGCGAAGGATTCACGCCAGCTGCTCTGCCCGTACCCAGGTGGCGTGGAAGCCGAGCGGGACCCGCTGCGGCAGCAGCACGCGGGCGATCGGGCCCTCGGAGATCTGGGCGGCGTGCAGGATCTGCACCTCGGAGCGGCCCTCCCGCTCGTCGGTGACGAAGCTGACCAGGTACCCGTCGTCCTCGCCGGTCGAGCCGTCGCGGGGGGCGAAGGGCGCCTCGCTGCCGTACCGGCCGGGGCCGTAGGAGTAGGTCTCCTTGGCGCCGGTGACGTTGTCGTAGCGGACCAGGCCGTCGAAGAGGTTGGTCTCGGCATCGGCCACGGTGACGTTGTAGGCGTAGCGCGTGGGGTGGCCGGTGGAGCGCGTGTCGATCGAGGGGAACTCGGTGTTGTGGTCGGCGTCCACGTACTCCTCCGAGGTGCGGCCGGTCCGCAGGTCGAAGCGGTAGCGGTACATCCGCGCGTCGAGCTTCAGATAGGAGATCATCCGCGCCAGCGGCGAGCCGGTGCTGGACGGCGTCGGGCGTGAGACCCGGCAGACGTCCAGGACGATCTCGTCGCCTTCTTCCCAGGCGTTGACGACGTGGTAGATGTAGCACGGGCTCGCTTCGAACCAGCGGATCTCGTCCGCCTGACCGCGTCGCGGGAGCACGCCGAAGCGGGCGGGCAGCTCCCGGTCGAAGGTCAGCTTGTGGCGGCCCTGCCGGGCGGCGTCGAGGTCCTGGTAGAGCGGCAGATCCATGAGGATCGCGTGGTTCCGTGTGATCGCCATGTCGTGCGGCAGCCGCGCCCCCGGCAGGTCCAGCTCCACGCAATGCTCGACGCCGCCGCCGGGTCCGACCACGCCGTAGCGCAGGTACGGCGGGCGCGGCCCGTAGTCGAACCAGAACAGCTCTCCGGTGCGCTCGTCCACCTTGGGATGCGCCATGAAGTCACCGTTGAGCGTGTCGAGGAAGGTGTCGACGCCGAGGGTCTCCAGCGAGAGCGGGTCCAGACTGTACGGCGCGCCGCACAGATACCACGAGGCCAGCACCCTGCCCCGATGGAAGATCACATCGGTGTTGGCCGTGTCCTTGAAGGGCAGGCCGCGCGCGTTGCCGAACGGGTTGCCCTTCGGGTTCTCCATCACGCCGGTCCAGAGCGAGCGGCCGGCGGCCGACTCCGCCTCGAAGGCCCTGGTACGCACCCAGCGGTTGCGGTAGCGGGCCCGGCCGTTCTCGAAGTGCACGGCGTGCACCATGCCGTCGCCGTCGAACCAGTGGTATCGGCCCGTCACCGGAAAGCGGGCGTTGGGGCCGTTGCGGAGGTAGACGCCGTTGAGGTCCGCGGGAATCCGCCCGATCACCGTGAGCTCGTCAGTGGTGATCTCGTCCTGGACCGGGGCGTAGACGCCCAGCAGGTACGGGTTTGGCTCGCCCGATTCATCCGTCATCACGACAATGTCGGCCATGCCCTGGAAGCTATGAAAAGCGAATTCAGGCGTCAATATCTGGGCGTTGACGGCCGCATTTCCGCTTTCTAGTGTTGCGGCCACCACCCCACGGACGGGAGTCGTGATGACGCATTCCGCCGAACAGATCGCCCGCTACACCGCCAAGGGCTGGTGGACCGGTGACACGATCGACCAGCTCCTCAGGACGCAGGTGGCGGCCCGGCCCGACGACACGGCGATCGTGGACCCGCTTAACAAGATGCTTGAGGGTCCGGTGAAACGACTCACCTGGGGACAGCTCGGCGCGGAGGTCGACCGGGTGGCCGGCGTACTGCGCGCGCAGGGGGTCGGTCCCGGCGACGTGGTGGCCGTTCAGCTGCCCAACAGCGTCGAGCTGGCAGTGAGCTTCCTCGCGACGGTCCGGCTCGGCGCCACTGTCACGCCGTTCCCGGTGCAGTACCGCGCGTACGAGCTGGCTCAGCTGCTGCCCCTGTCCGGCGCCGGGCTACTGGTCACGGGCCGGGAGTCCAGGGCGCCGGCGGGCACCCCGACACTGTCGTGGCCGGACGACCTGGAGGGCGTGACCGGCGACGAGGTGCCGCAGCGGGCGGCCGACCCCGCCGAGCGGGTGACGATCTGCTGGACCTCCGGCACCGAGGCCACTCCCAAGGGCGTGCCGAGGTGCCACTACGACTGGCTCGCGGTCGAGGCGATCTGTACGGCCGCGCCCGCGCTCACCGGCCAGGACGTGATCCTCAACCCATTCCCGATGGTGAACATGGCCGGTATCGGCGGCGTCTTCCTGCCATGGCTGCGGGTCGGCGCGCTGCTCGTCCAGCACCACCCCTTCGATCTGCCCACTTACCTGGCCCAGATCGCGGCCGAGCGGGTCACCTACACCCTGGCTCCGCCCGCGCTGCTCACCCTCCTGCTGCGCGAGAAGGCGATCCTGGCCAGGGCCGACATCTCCTCGCTAACCCGGATCGGCTCGGGCGCCGCCCCGTTGCCGCCGCCGATGGTGCGCGGCTGGCAGGACGAGCACGGCATCGCGATCATCAACTTCTTCGGCTCGAACGAGGGCATCGCCCTGCTGTCGGACCCCGCCCACATGCCTGACCCAGAGGTCCGCGCCCGTTACTTCCCGCGCCCGGGAGCGGCGGGGGCTCATGAGCTGCTCGATCGCGTGCGTACCAAGCTGGTCGCGCCGGACGGGAAGGAGATCACCGAGCCGGGAGTCCTCGGCGAGCTGTACCTGAGCGGTCCCACGGTCTTCGCGGGCTACCTGCCGGGCACGGCCTCGGTGGACCCGTTCGACGAGGACGGCTACCTCAAGACGGGAGACCTCTTCGAGATCGCCGGCGACCGGGGTCAATACCTGCGCTATGTCGACCGCGCGAAGGACATCATCATCCGGGGAGGCATGAACATCGCCCCCGCCGAGCTGGAAGCCCTGCTCGCCGGACACTCTTCGGTCGCCGAGGCGGCGGTCGCCGGCTACCCCGACGACGTGCTCGGCGAGAAGGTCTGCGCGGTCGTGGTGCCCAAGGGCGAGATCGACCTCAAGTCGGTCGTCAGTTTCCTCAGGGACCAGGGCATCGCCTCCTACAAGCTCCCCGAGCGGCTGGAGATCGTCGAGGCGCTGCCGCGCAACCCCGTCGGCAAGATCCTCAAGCGGGAGCTGAAACTGTGATCCGCGTCCTGGGCGACGGCCACCGCCCCTCAGGGACGGCGAAGTGCACCTCGGTACGGCTGAGCTCCTCACCGCACGACCGGCACCGCGGACACGGGCTGAACGGCTGACCGCACGCGCGATGGGTGACGCGCAGGTCGGTGTCCGGCGGGCCGGTGTACCACCGCTGCGCCCAGTCGACGACGTAGGCGAAGATGCCGAAGAAGTCCAGGCCCTTGTCGGTCAGCTGATACCCGGGCTCTTCCACCGCGAACACGCCCAGCTCTCTGAACTGACGCAGCCGGTTGGACAGCACCGACGGGGCCACGTCGAGCTCCGACCGGAAGTCGGCGAAGCGCCGGGTGCCGAGGAAGGCGGACGCGAGTATCACGGTGCTCCAGCGGTCGCCCAGCAGGTCGAAGGTCTCGGGGAAGTACGACAGCGGGTCGGCGGCGGCCTTGCCGCGCAGGGTCCTGCGGTGATGGCGCGGCACCGCCACCTGGGCGAAGGTGGCCGCGCCCCGCACGATCTCGGTGTCATGAGCGGCGACCGGCGCCCGGCCGCAGCCCACGCAGCCCAGCTCCACGTCGATACGGTTGCCGCAGACGTCGTGCGTCAGCTCCGACACCCCCTGGCGGTCCGGCACCCACCTGCGCTCCCATGACCAGATCTCCACCAGCATCGGCCACAGCTCGATCGCGCGCTCGGTCAGCCGGTATTCGGTGCGGGTACGCCCTTGCTCCCGGTAAGGGGCCGGACGCAGCAACTCCCCCGCGACCAGCTCCTTCAGCCGGCTCGCCAGCACCGACTCGGACATCCCCAGTTCGTCCCGCCAGTCGGCGAAGCGCCGGATGCGCAGGAGGAAGGCCCGCTGAAGGATCAGCAGGTTCCACTGATCGCTGATCGCCAGCAGCGCCTGCCCGATCGCGCTGGGCCGCTCCGCTTCCGTCACCCGCTCCGCCCCCGTTCCGTGCCGACCTGCCACTTCGGTGACAGCCGTTCTCTCTGAAAAAGCCATCCGAGCGTCTCGGCACGGCGCTCCCTGACCGGCGCCCCCGCCGGACGGTCCAGGGCCTGCGCCGAGACGCTCAACCGCAATGCACGTTGTTCAGTCGGAGGACCATACGAGGCCGCTCTTCCGCTTTTCTTCCGTTCTGATTCCGAAGCTGACGGACTGTGGAGATCGCTAGGCGTAACATGGGGTGCACAGGGGGCAGGAGTGCAGCACTATCGGATACTGGGGCCGGTCTCGGTAGACGGGCCCGGCGGTCCGATCGAGTTGGGCTCGCCGAAGCAGCGCACCGTGCTGGCCGCGCTGTTGTTGAACGCGAACCGCACGGTGTCGGACGACCGGCTGATGTTCCTGGTGTGGGGCGAACAGGCCCCGCGCACCGCCCTCGGCCGATTACAGGTCTATGTCCATGAGTTGCGGGCGCTGCTGGGCAGAGGGCTGATCAGCCGTGTCGGCACCGGTTACCGCATCCACACCGGCGGCGGCGAGGTCGACCTCGAGGTGTTCGAGCAGCTCAGGGCTGCCGCCTGGGAGGATCTGGCCGGCGGCCGCCCCGAGGCCGCGGCGCGGCGGTTGCGTGCGGCGGTGGCGCTGTGGCGCGGGTCCGCGCTCGGCGGCGCCGGCGAGCTGCTGGTCGAGCAGGAACGCCCCGGGCTGGAAGATCGCCGGGTCGGCGCGCTGGAGGAGCTGTTCGAGGCCGAGCTGGTGCTGGGCCGCCACAGCGAGATCGTGGCCGAACTCCGTACGGCGGCGGCCGAGCACCCCCTGCGCGAACGCCTGCAGGGCCAGCTCATGCTGGCGCTGCACCGGTGCGAACGCCGATCCGAGGCGCTGGCGGTCTTCAGGGACACCCGGGATCGGCTGGTCGACGAGCTGGGCATCGAGCCGGGTCAGACGCTGCGGGAGCTGCACCAGCAGCTCCTGACCGACCAGGCAGGACAGGACGAAGCAGGGCAGACGATCCAGGCTGTACGTCCCGCGCGTCCCGCCGAGCTGCCCCGCGACATCCGTGGCTTCGCCGGACGCGAGCGCGAGCTGGCGTGGCTGGACGACGCGTTGGACGCCAGCGGCGCGGTGTGCGTGCTCACGGGAACGGCCGGTACGGGCAAGACCGCGCTCGCCCTGCACTGGGCCCACCGCGCGAAGAGCCGTTTCCCCTCCGGCCAGCTCTATGTCGACCTGCGCGGCTACGACGCCGAACACGAACCCCTGACCACGGCCGCGGCCCTGGCCCGGCTCCTGCTCTCCCTCGGTGTCGATCCCTCGCAGGCGCCCGGCGGCTTCGACGCCCAGCTCGGCCTCTACCGTTCGCTGCTCGCCGAGCGTACGGTCCTGCTGGTCCTGGACAACGCCCGCTCGGCTGAGCAGATCGACCCGTTGCTGCCGCCGTCGGGAGCGGCGCTGGTGACCAGCCGTCAGCACCTGGGCGAGTTGGTGGCGCAGGCGGGAGCCGAACAGCGCTCGCTCGGCGCTCTACCGGAACGGGACGCCCTCGCCCTGGTCGGCGGCATGCTGGGCCCCGCTGACAGCCCGTCGGAAGCGGCGGCCCGCGCCGACCTCGTCCGGCTCTGCGGCGGCCTTCCGCTCGCGCTGCGCATCGCCGCGGCCAACGCCGCCACCCCATGGAGCGGGACCGCGGCCGTGGTGAACGAGCTGACCGCGGGAGACCCGCTGACCGGCCTCACCGTCGACGGAACAGACCACAACCCGGTCACCCTCGCCTTCTCCGTGTCCTACCGCGCGCTCTCGGCGGCCGACCAGCGGGTCTTCCGCGTGCTGGGGCTCGTACCGGGGCCGGACTTCACCGTCGAGGCGGTGGCCTCGGCCGCCGGCGTGCCGCTCGCCGAGGCGCGTGCGGCGGTCAAGGTCCTGGCCGCGGCCCACCTCGTCGAGCACCATCGCGCCGACCGGTTCAGGCTCCATGACCTGGTACGGCTCTACGCGGGCGTGGAAGTCGGCGGCGACCCGGGTCGCGACGCCGCCTGGAGCCGGTTGTTCGACCACTATCTGCGCCTTGGCGACGCCATCGCCGCCTGGTGCGCCCCTGACGAGATCCGGCTGCCGGGGCACGCCTCACCGGTGGCCGGTTCGCCGGTACCGCCCAGCGCCGAAGAGATCTCCAACCTGGTGGCCGCGCTCGCGCAGGCGGCCCGCCGCGATCCCGATCCCGGGACCTGGCGGCTGGCGGAGCAGGTGTCGATCATCTGCAACAGCACCGGCCGCCACGGCGAATGGCTGGAGATCGCACCGACCCTGCTCGCCGCCGCCGAGCGGGGCACGCAGCCAGATATGCCCGCTATGCGAGCCATGTTGCATTACGCGATAGGCAAGAGCCTGTTCCGTGCGGTTCGCAGCGAGGAGGCCGTCCACCATCTCGAACAGGCCGCCAATATCGCCACCGCGTGCGGCTGGCGGGAAGGTATGGCCGAGTCCTGGGCGAGCCTGAGCTGGGCCCTGGAATGGACGGGCCACCTTGAGCAGGCGATCGTCTACAACCGCCGTGCGGCTGACCTCTTCACGGAACTCGGCTCGGTCGTCGGACGCAACCGCACCCTCAACAGGCTCGGCATGCAGTACCACCACCTGGGTCAGCTGAAGAGCGCGGAGCGCTGCCGACAAGAGGCGCTCAGCCTGAGCCGCAGGCACGGACTGGCCTACGCGGAGGCGAATGACCTGCGCGATCTAGGCTCCACCCTGGTAGACCAGGGCCGCTACGACGAAGCCGAATCCGCCCTGACGGAGGCAGCGACCCTGTCCGGCGCCTTGGGCGCGGGCAGCGTGGCCTACATACAGACCTGGCTCAGCCGGCTGTACTGGGAAACCGGGCGGTGGTCGGCCGGCCGCACAGCGGCGCTTCGCGCCCTCGGCCTCGCCCGCGACCAGGGAGACCGGCTCATCGAGGCGGCGGCCCTGATCGCGCTGGCCGATACCGAGATCCCCCTCGGACTGCTCGACGAGGCGGGCGACCACCTCGACCTGGCCGACAAGTTCAGCGGCGCCGCGAATCTGCGGTGGCACCAGAGCTACGCCGCGGTCGCCCGCGCTCGTCTCCTCGCCGCCCGCGGCGACTTGGCGGGCGCCATCCGGGTCGCCCTGCTCGCTCGCGACACCGCGCACCTCAACTCCTACCGCCTGCCCGAGCTCGCGGCCCTGACCGAACTCGCCACTCTCTACAGCGACCGGGGCGACCGCGCCGAGGCCGGGCGGGCGGCCGAGCAGGCTCTCCGGCTTTGCCGCACGATCGGCCACACACCCTGCGCCGACCGGCTGGAACCGTTGCTCAAGTGAGCTCGGGGAATCGGCTGCGGGGGCTGGTTCATCGCGCGGCTCCGCACCTAAGTGAGGTCGGGCTCAGCGCAGGGTGGCGGTGAAGGAGCGGCCGTGGGCGTGGCGGGTCGACGCCTGGATCAGGGTGCCGCCCGGCACCCGCCGTACCGTCACCCCTTCGTCGGCCGTGTCCAGCCTGAGGGGCGCGCCGGCCAGGACGACCGTGACGCGGTCGCGTTTCATCGTCGGGTCGGACAGGGCGACGACCGTGCGCTTGCCGGACCGGACGATGACCGAGGCGGGGCCGTCGATGAGCAGGCGCTCGGCGTGCCGTGGCCCGTCGGCGAAGACGTTGGCGGCGACGAGGCCGAGGGTCTTGTGCTTGATCGCCTGCACGTGCCGGTCGTTGGCCAGGACGGTCAGCGGGCCGTTCGCGTAGCCGTGCAGGCGGGCCTCCGTCGCGTTCGGGACCAGGGCGTAGGCGAGGGCGGTGACGCCGCCGGTGGCGGGGTGGGTGACCGAGGCGGTGAAGACGTTCTTGGTCACGTTGGTGTCGGGGTTGGACGTCCGCACGACCCTGCGGCTGCGGGCCACCGTCTCCAGCCCGGCCGCGACGGGCTGCCGGGTGAGGAAGGCGTAGCCGATCGCCGTACGACGGGTGCCGTTGGCGTAGCGCAGCCAGCGCGGCGGCGTGGTGTCGCCCGTCTGCCAGGGCCGGCCGGTCCAGCCCTCGCCGGTGAGCGCGACCGCGTCGCCGGGAGCGGCGATGCGGCTGTCCACGGTGGTCACCGCCGCGCGGCCGCCCTGGCCGGAGATGCCCGCGGCCAGCACCACGATCTCGTCGTCGAGCAGGAACCAGGACTTGGTGGCGCGGGCGTTCTGGTAGGCGACGAAGTCGTCGGGCAGGATGCCCGCCTGCTTGGCGGTGTACGCGGCGTCGTCGGACTGGACCATGCCGGACACGCCGTACGCGCCGAGTGTCGCGCCGCCGGAGAAGGCGTTCTCGGCGCGCGGGAAGTACACGTAGGTGTTCTGGGACTCCGAGGAGGAGGTGAAGTTCAGCGGGTGGCCCGGGTTCTCGTACCAGAGCCGGCCGTACAGCTCGGGCACCGTCCGCCGGTCCTCCACCGGCGCGGTGACCCCGGCAAGCCGGTACGGCGAGAGTGCCGTGTAGTAGTCGACGCCGAAGGCCTCGCGCTGGTCCTCGCCCGCGAGGTAGAGGTAGTGCGCGCCGTCGCCCTGGAACCAGGGCATGAGGTTCTCGCCGCTCATGTACTCATATTTGCTGATCCGGTCGGAGCTGCGCGCCAGGGCGAAGGCGTAGCCGGGGCGCCGGTGGACGGTCCTGTCCATGGCGTTGAACGCCACGCAGCGCTCGGGCGCGTTCAGGTCGGCGGCCGGGATGGCGGCGTCGGCGCGGATGGCCGCGTAGCGGGCGATGCTGACCGGGGAGGCGAAGGCGGCAGTGTCGGCGGCCGGCAGGAACTTGACGTACTTCTTCAGCGCGAGCGCGTCGGCGGCGGTGACGTGGTCGGCCAGGTCGGCGATGGCCTCCACGATGACCCCGACGTCGGCGTAGCCGGTGCCGGTGCGCGAGACCGCCCGCCCCTTGACGATCTCCATCAGCCACCCCTCGAAGATCAGCGGGGCGAAGCCGTCATTGACCCAGCGGTACACCACGCCGGGCAGGTCGGGGACGCCGGCGCTCGCCGCGCCTTCGAGCGTCTTGAGGGTCTGTACGACCCGGGTCAGCAGACTGCGCCCGTAGGAGCCGGTGTAGGCGACCGAGTCGTGCTGGATGAAGGAGCCGTCGCGGTAGTAGCCGTCGGTGACCCCATGCTGAAGGTTGTAGGGGTCGACCGTGGCGAAGACGGTGGCCAGGTCGGAGATGGCCTTGCCGACACGGGCGTCGTCGCCGGTGAGCGCGCCCTGCAGAATGCGGTTGGCGGTGATGTCGGCCAGGTTCGCCCCGGTGTGGAAGCGGGAGTCGAGGTCGACGTCGCCGTTCTTGCCGTTGCGCAGGTAGGCGTCCATCGAGGCGATGTAGGTCGCCGTCAGGTCGGGCCGTTCCTCCCGCACCCGGTCGGCCAGCAGGACCAGCGTCCGGCTCACCTGGATGGAGATCCCGATCTCCCAGTTGAACCAGTTGCCGTAGTAGCCCTTCGACTGGTCGCCGTAGTAGCGCTCGTGCAGCCACCGCAGACCGTCGATGACCCGCCGCTGGGCGGCGGCGTCCTCGTTGAGCCCGCCGCCGGGGGTGCGGGTCGCCAGCGCGATCTCGTACAGGTACTGGAAGGCCAGCCGCAGGTTGGCGTCGTCGGTGCCGAGGCTCAGCCCGGCGAACAACTCGCCGTCGGCCGCCTTGTCCATGGCCGTCAGCCGCTGCTTGGCGGTGTTGAGGATCGACGCGAGCTTGGCGGCCACCTCGGGCCGGGCGTTGACCTCCGGGGTCCCCGCGAACATCGCCACCGTGTTGGCGAGCAGCCGCGCGTGATCGACTCCTGCGGCGGCGTACGAGGGGGAGGCAACGGCGAGCAGCCTGGTGGCGGGGAGCAGGCTGGCGGCGGGGAGCAGGGAGAGAACCTGGCGACGAGACATGTGCGGCACAGCGGGCTCCAGGCCGTCGGAGGATACGCCGGGCTCACCCTACATGATCTACGTTTGTCCGCCCAGGCCCGTGATGAGCGGCCCGGCAACCGTGGGCTGCCGGGCCGGACACCGGTACGTCAGGGCTGGGCCACACCGAGGTTGGCCGGCAGGAACAGCGGGCCGATCGTGAAGAACGACGGGGAGTAGGGGATGTCGTCGGGGTCGATCGCGAGACTGAGGTCCGGGAACCGCCGGTACAGCGTCTCCAGCGCCACGCGGCTCTCCAGCCGGGCCAGCCCCGCCCCGATGCAGTAGCGCGGGCCGTGGCCGAAGCCGAGGTGCCCGGTCGGCTCGCGGGTGATGTCGAACTGGTTCGCGCTCGGGCCGTGCTCCGACGGGTCGATGCCGGTGGCCTGGAAGACCACGCCCACCGCGTTGCCCTTGGCGATGGGCACCCCCGCGATGACCACATCCTCCGCCGTGAAGCGGAAGCTGGTCATCATCACCGAGTGGCGGTAGCGCACGGTCTCCTCGACCACGTCGGCCCACCGGTCCTCGGCCTTGGCCAAGGCGAGCTGGTCGGGGTTCTGGGCCAGCGCCACGATGGCGTACCCGAGCAGGTGCACGGTGGTCTCGTGGCCGGCGACGAGCATGATCCACAGCACGCCGACCAGTTCGTCGGTGGTGAGCTTGTCATCCTCGTCGTGGGTCTGGACCAGGCCGGAGGTGAGGTCGTCACCCGGCTCGCGCCGCTTGCGCTCCACCAGGGCGTGCAGGAACGCCCAAAGGTCATTCTGGGTCGCGAACGCCACCTCCGGCGGAGTGGTGTGCGCCAGCAGCGTGGAGGTCCAGTTCCGCAGCCGCAGCCGGTCCTCGGGCGCCACGCCGAACAGCTCGCAGATCACCCACATAGGCAGCGCCTCGGTGAAGGCGGGGACCAGGTCCACGCCGTCGCCGGCGGCCACCACCTCATCGAGTAACTCATCGACCATCTGCTGGATCCGCCCCTCCATGGCCTGCACCCGGGCCGGCGTGAAGGCGCTCATGATCAGCCCGCGCAGCCGCCGGTGGTCGCCGCCGTCCATGGTGGACAGGTGACCGCCCTGGATGATGGCGCGCAGCGGCCAGTCCTCGGGAATCGATCCGTCGTGCAGGGCCGGCCAGTGCTTGGGGTCCCTGAGGAAGGTCTTGTTGTCCCCGGCGAGGATCTCCCGTACGGCCTTGTGGGTCAGGGCCAGGTAGGCGGGCACGCCTCCTGGGAATTCCACCTCCACCACGGGAGCGATCTCCCGGAACCGGATGCAGGTGTCGAGCGGGTTCTCGTCCACGACAGGGAAGGAGGGGAGGTTCGTTGCCATTTGACCCCTTGGGTGAGGAGATCGTTAAGTGCGCAGTGATCTCATCACATATGCCGGGCGATCTCCAAACAACCGAAGTCAGCAAGCAGTAACGTGAAGGTTACCTTCCGTTCCGTTCGCTCGCGGCTGCCGGGCAGGGCGGCCGAGGAGGACCCAGACGGCGATGCCCAGGGCGAGCAGGACCGAGGATCGTGGCGCCAGTTGCCGCATGATCGCACTGCCAGGCGAGGGTGATCTCCAGGTGGCAGTAGATGAGCATCTCGCCCACCAGGTGCCGCGTCCGTTCCATCGGGATATTTCACCAGAAAAGGCCAACTGGCGACGTTGATTTCCCGTCTGGCTTCGTATCTAGTGAAGAAGGCGCTCTAGCGACAGGGGCAGGGCTGCAGTCGAGGTTTCCGAATACCCGCCCGCGCAAGAAGCTCGTCTATGGAATCGCTTACTGGGAGGCGATGACCGTGCGCGTGGCATTCATCATGGCCAGGGCCTCATCCGCGCCTATCGGTGCGCTCAAGACGGTCTACTCCTATGCCTCCCGCCTGGGGGAAAGGGGTCATGACATTCTGCTCGTCCACCCGCGGCGGCCCGTACGCCACCCTCTCGGGCCGCCGACCAGGGCGGTCGCGCCGATAATGCCGGCGGACGCCCATCCGCACCCGTGGTTCTCCGCCGGGCCTCGGACCCGCAGCGTTTTGGTATCCGACCCGGCCGATTTTCTCCATACGCTTTCCGGACGGCACGATCCCTTCGACGTCGTACTGGCGACGACCTGGCAGGTCGTGCCGCTTGTGGCCGCCCTTCCCGCGTATCTGGGCCTTAAGGCATTGTTCTTGCAGGACTACGAAAGCTATTTGCGTCCCGACGGAGCGGCGCGGGAGGCGATGGAAGCGGCCATGCGTACCGGCTGGCCCATCGCCGTGGGCGCGCGGCGGCTGCGGTCCATCGTCGAGAGCGTTTCCGGCGCGCCGTGCGCTCTGGTGGAATGTGCCGTCGACAGCTCGACCTTCTTCCTGCGGACCCCGATCGACTCGGCGGAGCGGGTCCTGGTCGGGTTTCCGGCGCGCCGCGAATGGTCGAAACGGACCGGCGACGCGATCACCGCGTTGGAGCTGGCGCGGGAGGCGCGCCCCGGGGTGGTGCGGGCGTGGTGCTTCGGCGCGTATGACGCCGACCGGCTGCCCTTCTGGATCGAGCACCATCCGGGGCCGAGCGACGCCCGGTTGCGCGGCCTGTACAACCGGTCGGCCGTGTTCGCGGTGCCGTCGGAGTACGAGGGATTCGGTTTTCCCGGCGCCGAGGCCATGGCCTGTGGGGCCGCGCTGGTCACGACGCGGAACCACGGCATGGAGAGCTACGCGGAGCACGATCGCACGGCGCTGCTCTGCCCGCCGCGAGATCCGGAGGCGCTGGCCGAGGGCATCGTCCGGCTGCTCGACGACGCCGCGCTGCGTCACAGGCTGGCCAGGACCGCGGTCAAAGAGGTGGTTCAGCGGACGATGGACGACGCGGTCTCGGACTTCGAGACCTGGCTCCTGACCATCCGGGAAGCCTCGCCACGCTGAGGGTCGGTGGATTGTCGGTGGCGCGGCCTAGTGTGGCCCACGTGGCATGTCCGGCGGACAGAGGAGATCATCGTGAGGAGATCATCGTGAGGAGATCATCGTGACCACGCTGTCAGATCGACCCAACACCGCCTTGCTGGTGATCGACGTCCAGAACGGCATCGTGGCGGATACGCACCAGCGTGACGTGGTCGTCGCCAACATCGGCACGCTCGTCGACCGGGCTCGCGAAGAGGGTGTCCCGATCGTCTGGGTCCAGCACTCGAGCGAGCAGCTGGTGAAAGGGAGCGACGCCTGGCAATACGTCCCGGAGCTGGTCCGCCGGGAGGCGGAGCCGCTGGTGCACAAGACGTTCGCCGACTCCTTCGAGGACACCGACCTGGAGGAGGTGCTGGCCGGGGCCGGAATCGGACGTCTGATCGTGACCGGGGCGCAGACGGACGAATGCATCCGGTCCACGATTCACGGCGCCTTCGTCCGTGGCTACGACGTGACGCTCGTCGGTGACGCGCACACGACGGAGGACCAGAGCGCGTGGGGCGCTCCGCCGCCGGACAAGGTCATCGCGCACACCAACCTCTATTGGCGCTACCACACGGCGCCCGGCCGCACTGCCGCGGTGGTGGAGACGAAGGATGTGACGTTCGGCGACTGAGCCGACGGCATCCTCCGTCTCCACCGGTTTTAGGCGTCGGCGTTCTGGGCGTTCCGTTCGGCGTCCCGCTTGACCCGCTGGATCTGGTCGTCGGTGACGACGAGGTCACCCAGCTGCCGGACCGCCTGGTAATACGTCCAGGCGAGGCCGTCACAGGTGGCCTTGGAGACTCCCGAGTATCCGGCGCACACCTGCTTCATATCGAAATAGAAGGCGCTGTCGATACGGTCCTTGTTGGCCGGGAATTGGCTTACGGCCTTGTAGTTTCGGTAGCCGAAATCGTGTCGCCGGCACGGCATCCGGAAATCGAAACCAAGGGGCTGGTCGGGGCTGCTGGAGCACAGGTCGGTGGACCAGTCGAAGGCGTAGTCGGCCCACGCCGCCTGGTTCTGCCAGGCGGCCCGCCAGGAGGCCGCGCTGGCGGCGGTGGGCTGGCTGAATCCGGAGAGCGCGGCGAGTTTCTGCTCCAGAGTCACAGCGTGGGCCGGTAGGGCGAACGCGAGGACGGCGATCAGGGAGGTGACGACGGCGGCTAACGTGGCGAGGGATCGTCTGACCATGAGGACCTGCTTCTCTTGCCCGGGGAGGTGAATGGTCATGGCAAGGTTCACCTGACGGTCTAACGATGAAGCGAAATCCCGGGCAATGCAGAAGCAGATCTTGCTTAATTTCCGCCAAGAAGTTCGAGCAAAACGGACATTTACCTCTAGTCGATGGGCTGAGTCAGATTCACCGGCGAAGGGCGTTCGCAGGTGCTCGTGATGGTCACCGCCGCGCCGGAGTGCGCCGAGGCCAGCAGCGACTCCATGACGTCGAGCACGTGGAAGGCCAGCGAGCCACTCGTACGAGGCTCCTCGCCCGCCGGGGTCGCGGCGAAGTCGGCCAGACCCACCCCGCGCCCGCCCTCGACGTAGCCGGCCCCCACGGGGAGAGTCCGCCAGTCGCCCTCACCGACCCCTGAGACCAGGACGGATCCGTCGAAGTAGTTCGGGTCGGGCACGACGAGCGAGCCCGTCTCGCCGTGCACTTCGATGTTGGGCGCCTTGGTCGCCGCCCCGTCGAAGCTCATCACCAGCGTGGACAGCACTCCCGAGGTGTGGACGAGCACTCCGGTGACGTGTGTGTCCACCGTCACCGGGATCTCCTCGCCCTGGCGGGGTCCGGAGCCGATCGTGCGCTTGGCCCGCGTACGGCTGGCCGCGCCGACGACCGACGCCACTGGGCCGAGCAGCGTCACCAGGCTGGTCACGTAGTAGGGCCCCATGTCCAGGAGCGGGCCGCCGCCGGAGACGTAGTAGAAGTCTGGGTTAGGGTGCCAGCGTTCGTGACCGGGCGTCATCATCGTCGCGGTCGCCGCGATGGGCCTGCCGATCAGGCCGTCGTCGATCGCCTTGCGCGCCGTCTGCGTACCCGTGCCCAACACGGTGTCCGGCGCGCACCCCACGCGCACCTGAGCGGCGTCGGCCGCCCGCAGCATCCCGGCGGCCTGCTCGGCGGTCGCGGCAAGGGGCTTCTCGCAATAGACGTCCTTGCCGGCCGCTATGGCCTGGAGCGCGATCTCGGCGTGGGCGGCCGGAATGGTGAGGTTGAGCACGATGTCGATCCGCGAGTCGGCCAGCAGCTCCGCCACGCTCAGCACGTCGACGCCCGCATAGGGCCGCACCGCCTCCCGCGCCCGGTCAAGGTCCAGATCGGCCACCGCGACGAGCCGCAGCTCCGGCAGCCGGTCGATGGTCTGGAAATACTGCGCCGAGATGGCGCCGCATCCGACGACGCCCACGTTCACCGGCTGGCCCACAGCATGCCCCTCTCAATGATGGTGCGTACGTTCTCGTCCTCCAGGACGTCGAGGCTGTGCCCCGGGGTCGCGACGAAGATCCGCCCACTCCCCCATTGCCTGGTCCAGATCGCCGGCGAGGTGACCTCCCGATGCCAGGGGTCCCATGGGCGGACCTGCTGCGTCGTCGTGGCGAGCACGTCGATGTAGTCGTCCGTCAGGACCCAGTACTGCTCGGTCACGAGGCCGAAGTCCGCGATGCCCTCCGTGATGGGGTGATCGGCCGCCTCGGGCAGCATGTTCACGGTGTACGGGACGAAGTTGTCCGCCGCCGAGCCCTGCCGCTCGGCCGGCTCCTTACCCGGATGGCAGGCGAACTGGCCGCCGATCAGGTGCAGATAGTCGGAGGAGTTGCGGTAGGAGTCGGCGATGCCACCGTGCCAGCCCGCCATCCCCGTGCCCGACTCGATCGCGGCCCGCAGGCCGTTGAGCTCGGCCGGCTCGATCGTGCCCATCGTGTAGCACTGCACGATGAGATCGATCCCGGCCATGAACGCGGAGTCCGCGTACGGCGCCGGGGAGTCCGCCCGGCTCACCTCGAACCCCTGCTTCTCCAGGTAGGGGATAAAGAGCTCGGTGGCCGCGACCGGAGCGTGCCCTTCCCAGCCGCCCCGTACCACCAGAGCCTTCCGACGATGATCACCCGACATGCTTTCACCCATCCGCTCGGCAGTCGACGCCTCCGATCATCGCATTGACCACCAAAGCGGGCAAAAGGTTAGATGCCGCTCGATTTAACCGGTGAGCTGGCGATTCGGCGAGCTCCACGACGGCGATTCGGCGATCCGAGCGAGTTCACGACGCCGATTCGGCGATTCGGCGAGCCAGGGCCCGGCCTGCCGGCAGATCGGCGACGAACGCTCGGAGGAAAGCGGCGATCTGATCGAGGTCGCGCCCCTCGGCGGCGGCGTCGATGGATCGGTAGAGATCATCTTCGATCGTAAGGATCTGCCGGGCGAGGCGCCTGCCCTCTTCGGTGAGGGACAGCTCGATGTGGCGGCGATCGTGCGCGGACACCTGCCGGTTGATGAGGTCCATCGTGGTAAGCCGGTCGACCAGGCGGCTGGGGCTGTTGCCGCTCTCGCAGACCAGCAGTTCGCCGAGCCCGTTGAGCGTGAGGGGCTGACGATCGGCGAGGATGCGGAGCACCTCGGCCTGGGAGGGCGTGACTCCGAGCGGCTTGAGTGCCTGGCCGAGCAGCCGGTTGCCTTCGCGCTGCGCGGCCAGGATCAGGTAGCGGAGTTCTTCAGCGGGTCGCATGTGAGTAAGCCTGTCGCCTCTTGGCAAGTGCTGCCGTCACGGACGCCAGTCGGGCGGCCGCTCCCGGATCGTGGGCCGGCAGGATCACCAGGCCCGGGTTCTTCTCCCGCAGCGTGTTGATCGCCTTGGTGGTGTCGTCCAGTTGCCGCTTGTCCCCGACCCCGGGCACATGGCCCTCCTGCAGCAGATGGGCGTCGTAGGTCAGGTCGCCGACCATGAGCAGCGGCGGGTGCCCGGAGCCACGGACCAGCAGTGACAGTGATCCGGGGGTGTGGCCGGGGGTGGGCAGCAGCACAAGGCTGCCGTCGCCGAACAGGTCGTGGCCGGTCGCGAAGGGCGCGAGCCCGGGATCCTGGATGTCGCCGAACTCGATGTGCCGCCAGCGCAGCCCGGGGATGTCGATGTGGGACCGCAGGAGCCCTCGCAGCTCGGGCAGGGTTCCATCGAGCGTCCGCCATTCCGTGCCGCTGACCACGATCTCGGCGCCGGTGAGCTCCCGCAGTCCCCCGATGTGGTCCTGATGCAGGTGGGAGATCACCACCGTGTGCACGTCCGCGATGTCGTAGCCGGCGGCGGCCAGCTGGGCGGTGAGGGTGTCGCCGGGGCCGATGTCGAAACGGGCCAGCCGGTCGTACATCACTCCCGTGATGCCGCCTGGGAAGTAGCCGACGTCGGTCACCGACGCCCGATCCTGGCCCGCGTCGAACAGCACCAGCCCACGCTCGTGCTCGATCACATAGACGTTGATCGGCAGCGGAGGCGTCCACTGGCGCGAGGTGAACAGCCACCAGTACATCGGTTTGCGGGTGGCGGCCACGTGCTCCGGGTGGATCGACACAGTCCCGGTGCTGACCACGGATACCCGCTTGATCGGGTTGATCATCTCGTGTCTCATGGGAATTACATTACACGACATATATGTCGTGTCAACTATCTCAGGATTGAGAGCGCGTATCACGGCGCTGTCAGGCCCGTATCAGCGACGGCGGCCATCGTCCTACCTGCACGCCAGAACGTACGAGATCTCGCCGGGAACGGTCGGGAGAAGAAGGGACACACGATGTCGCAGGAGAAGCTGACCGAGTTCGTCGAGGCGACGGCCAAGGAGTTCGGCATTCCCGGTGTTGCCGTGGGGGTGCTGACCGGCGGCCAGGAGCTCGTCGCCTCTCACGGGGTGACGAGCCTTGAGAACCCGCTGCCGGTTGATGACAAGACGCTGTTCCCCTTGGCCTCGGTGACCAAGTCCTTCACCGCGACCGCGCTGATGCGCCTGGTCGCCGAAGGCAAGGTGGAGTTGGACGCGCCGGTGCGCCGCTATGTACCCGAGCTCAGGCTCGCCGACGAGGCCGCCGCCGCGCAGATCACCGTGCTGAACCTGCTCAACCACACCGCCGGGCTCGACTGGAATCTGATCGACACCGATGAGGGCGCCGGTTCCCTGGCCGCGTTCGTGGCGAAGCTGGACGAGCTGACGTTGATCGCGCCACCCGGCGCCCGGGCCTCCTACAGCCAGGCCGGCTACAACCTGGCCGGGCGGGTCATCGAGAAGGTCACCGGCCTGCCTTTCGAGAAGGCCGTGGCCGCGCTGGTCCTGGAGCCGGTGGGGCTGTCGAACACCTTCTTCGATCACGATGACGTCATGATCCGGCGGTTCGCCGTGGGCTACAACCGGGGCGAGGACGGCACGATGCGTGCCGCGCGGCCGTGGACGTCATGGCGGGCCGGCTCGCAGGCCAACTACCCCGGCGGCGGCAGCGTGTCATCGGTGAGCGACCTGCTGCGCTGGGCCCGGTTCCACCTCGGCACCGGTGACGGTGTGCTGCCCGCCGAGGCGCTGCACCGCATGCAGGAGCCGACGGTCGAGCTGCGGGCCAGCACGCTCGGCGACGCCTTCGGCATCTGCTGGTTCCTGCGTGAGGTGGACGGAGTCCGTACCTTCGGGCACGGCGGATCGGGCAACGGTCAGTTCGCCGAGCTGATCATCGTGCCCGAACACGACTTCGCCGTCGTCTCCCTGGCCAACGGCGGCCCTGACGGCTACCCCTTCAACCAGGCTGTGGTCCGCTGGGCACTGGAGAACTACCTCGGCGTGGTCGACCGGGACCCCGAGCCGATTCCCTACGACGAGGCTCGGGCGCGGGAGGTCGTCGGCCGCTACGAGATCGACGCCATGAACCTCGACATCGCCACCGACGGGCTTCAGCTCACCCTTGAGGTCGGGATCAAGCCGGAGATCCGCCAGGCATCGGATGCCGACATGCCCCCGGACTACGCGCCGGCCGCCTTCGGGTTCCTGCCCGGCGACGGTGACGAGTACATCATCACCGAGGGCGGGCTGAAGGGGCAGCGCGGCTACTTCAGCCGCGACGACCGCGGCACGGTCGTGGGTGTCGACCTCGCCGGCCGGCTGTTCGGCCGGGCCACGACCTCATCGTGATCGATCGGATGGGACGCTCGTTGGACGTGCTGCGAGCGGCGCGTCGCGCGTCGCGCCGCTCGCAGTGGAGACCGCGTCGTCAGGACGCCGTCTTGGCGAGCATGCCGTGCGGGTCGAGCACGTACTTGCGCGCGGCCCCCTCGTCGAACTCGTGGTAGCCCCGCGGCGCGTCGTCCAGCGAGATCGGCGTCGCGTTGACGTTCTTCGCGATCTGCACCCGGTCGTTGAGGATCGCCATCATGAGCTGGCGGTTGTACCTCATGACCGGGCACTGGCCGGTGACGAAGGAGTGCGACTTGGCCCAGCCGAGGCCGATCCGGATGGACAGCGAACCATGCTTGGCCGCCTCGTCCTGCGCACCGGGGTCACCGGTGACGTACAGGCCGGGAATGCCGAGCGCGCCACCCGCCCGGGTGATGTCCATCAGCGTGTTGAGCACGGTGGCGGGACGCTCCACGTCCGACTCCCCGCCGTGGCCGCGGGCCTCGAAGCCGACGGCGTCGACGGCGCAGTCCACGACCGGCTCGCCCAGGATGTGCTCGATCTGGTCCTTCGGCTCGCCCAGGGCCACGTTGATCGTCTCGCAGCCGAAGGTGTGGGCCTGGTCCAGCCGTTCCTTGTTCAGGTCGGCGACGATGACCACGGCGGCTCCGAGCAGGAACGCCGAGGTCGCCGCGGCCAGGCCGACCGGGCCGGCACCGGCGATGTAGACGGTCGATCCTGGCTTCACCCCCGCGCTCACGCAGCCGTGGAACCCGGTCGGGAAGATGTCCGAGAGCATGGCCAGGTCGAGGATCTTCTCCATGGCCCGTTCCTTGTCGGGGAACTTGAGCAGGTTCCAGTCCGCGTACGGCACCAGGACGTACTCGGCCTGCCCGCCTACCCAGCCGCCCATGTCGACGTAGCCGTACGCCGAGCCGGGCCGGTCGGGGTTGACGTTCTCGCAGACGCCTGTCTTACCCTCCTTGCAGTTGCGGCAGCGGCCGCAGGCGATGTTGAACGGTACGGACACGAGGTCGCCGACCTTGGTGTACTCCACGTCGGAACCGGTTTCGATCACCTCACCGGTGATCTCGTGGCCGAGGATGAGGCCCGGCGGGGCCGTGGTGCGGCCGCGGACCATGTGCTGGTCGCTGCCGCAGATGTTCGTCGCCACCGTTCTGAGGATGGCGGCGTGCGGTAGTTTGCGCCCTACGTTGGCCGGGTTTACCCCCGGGCCGTCCTTGAGCTCGAATTCGGGATAGTCGGTCTCGCGTACCTGGACGTTGCCTGGCCCCTCGTACGAAACTCCCCTATTGCCGGGCATGACTCCCCCTTGCCCGATAGGTGGCGGATGTTCGTTCGCTCACGTGGTCACGGATCACCCCCCATGGCCGGGGCGCCAGCGGCGGCGGCCGATGTGCCCCACTCGGTCACGGATCCGGTCGTCGTGCGGGCGCCGGGCCGTCGGGATGTCACCCGCGGCATCCTGAGCAGCCTCGGGCAGATCCTGTCCCCGCGCGCCGATGATCTCTCCGGCGGTGCCCTGCTCGGCCGTCACGGGCAGCTCGCGCATCGGGCGGGCCACCAGGTCGTACACCACGACGGCCAGCACCGCGCCGATGATCGGGCCGGCAATGTAGACGCCGTACTGCCACCATGGCGCGCTACCGCCGAACACCGTGGTCGTCAGGTACGGCCCGAACGTACGGGCCGGGTTGACGGAGCCACCCGTCAGCGGGCCGAGCACGAAGATCTCGCACGCCACGGCCAATCCGATCATCCAACCGGCCCAGCCGCTCGGCGCCCGCCGGTCGACCGCCAGCGCCATGATCGTGAGCAGCAGCAGGAACGTCCCCAATGCCTCCAACAGGATGCCCTGCCCATAGCTCACGCCCTGGCCGAGCGCGGTGAGCCCGACGCCATTGTCCACCGCCCGCCGGCCGAACCCGCCCACGATCAACAGCCCGCCGGCGAACGCGCCGACGAGCTGGGCGACGATGTAGAACGGCACCTCCGACCACGGAAACCTGCGTCCCGCGGCCAGGGCGATCGTGACCGCCGGGTTGATGTGCGCGCCCGAGGTACTGCCGAAGGCGTAGATGACGAGCGCGACCACCACGGCGAACGAGAACGAGATGATGCCCAGGGCGGCGTAGTCCAGCCGGCCGTTCTGCATGACCAGCGCGGCCACCACGGACCCAGCACCGAAGAGAACCAGCAACATCGTTCCGATGGCTTCCGCGACAAGACGTCGCGGCAGGTCTCCAACCATCGCAACCCCCCGATGACGATGGTTTATCCCCAAACTCGAATATATACCCGCCCTCCGGAAGAAACCCAGGTCAGGGCGATTGTGGGGGGTGATTGTCCGAGTGATTGCCACGGTGTTTGCGGTGGGTTGTCGGGCTTGTCGTGGGGTTGTCGGGGTGATCAGAGGCAGCGGCGATGAACCTCATCCACGCGTTGCGTCAGCCCGCTCCGGTCGAGGTGTTCGAGCAGCGGCACCGCGACCCGCCGACTGGTGTCGAGGGCCCGCCTGGCCTGACTGACCGTGAAGGGCTGCGGCAGGCGGCGCAGCAACTCTGCCGCCCGTACGTCCGCGCCAGGCAGGAGCACGATCCCCTCGGCCACGCGCAACAGACGCCCGGCCCGTACTGCCGCCGCCACCTCCCGCGACCCCAGCCCCAGCTCAGCCAACCGCCCAGCCTCCGGCGCCTGGAAGGGGTGTGCCGCCAACTCTCCCCTCAGCCGCTCGACCGCCCGCGCCACCGGCTCGGGCAGCCCAGCAGGCCGGGTCACGATCCGCCCTTCGGCAAGCGTGAACGGCACCCGCACCAGCGCGGCGACCAACTGCCGGTCGGGCAGCCCGAGCGCATGGCGAGCCGCCTCGATCGGCATGCCAGGCTCCAGGGGGTGCTCGATGGCGTACCGCCGCGCCGTGTCGACCAGCCGCTCACCCAACTCGGCCCAGTACTCGGGATCGGCGTACCAGTCCCCGCAGACCGGCCCCCCGCCCAGGTCACCGGCCTCGACGTCCGAGTCCGGGCCGGATGTGCCGATCATGGCGGTCAGGTCGGCCGCGCGCAGCAGCCGGTGGACGCGCAGAGCGGAGGCGGCGTCCGGTGCGGCCGGCTCCAGCCGGGCGGCGTGCGCCCGCGCCGCGCCCCGGCGGCCGAGCGCGGGCGGGCGCACGTCGAGCACGCTCGCCCCCGCCAGCACCCGCACCTCGGCCCGGTCGCGGCCAGGGTCACGCAGCAGCAGCACGTCTCCGAGGTGGAGCGGGAGCGGGCGGGCCAAGCGCAGCCGTACGACGATCCCGCCGAGCGGCCGCACCTCACACCCCACCGCCGCCGACCCGATGTGCGCGGTCAACCGCCGGGGCAGCCGCCGCTCCTCCCCGCCCGCCGAAACGACCCCCCTTTCCGGCCCCACAGGGGAGATCCGGACGTCGACCAGGTCCGTCCACGTCCACCGGCCGGGTGTGACCAGGGCCCGGCCTCGCTCGGGGAAGCCGTGGCCGCGCAGGTTGACCGCCACTCTGGCGACGCCGGTCACCGAGGACACCGGCTCCTTCAGGGACTCCAGCGCCCGCACTCGTATCGGCTCGCCGTCCAGCGCCAGCTCGTCGCCCACCGAGATGGTGCCCGCGGGCAGGGTCCCGGTCACGACCGTGCCGCTGCCGGTCACACTGAACGCCCGGTCGATCCACAACCGGACCGGCGCCGCCGGATCGGGCGCGGGCAGCGCGGCGACCAGCCGGTCCAGCGCCGCCCGCAACTCATCAAGTCCCTGCCCGGTCAGCCCGCTCACCACCACCGCCTCGACCACGCCAAGACCTGCGGTCAGGCGAGTGCGCGCCTGGTCGAGGGCGGGGTCGGGGTCGGCGAGGTCGGCTCGGGTCACCGCGAGCAGGCAGTGCCGTACGCCGAGCGCCTCCAGCGCCACCACATGCTCCTCGGACTGCGGCATCCAGCCCTCGTCCGCCGCCACCACGAACAGCACCGCCGGCACCGGACCGACCCCCGCCAGCATCGTGCTGAGAAACCGCTCATGCCCCGGTACGTCCACGAAGGCGAGGCACCGCCCCGAAGGCAGCGTGGTCCACGCGTACCCCAGCTCGATCGTCAGCCCCCGCCGCCGCTCCTCCTCCAGCCGATCGGGCTCCATCCCGGTGAGAGCCCGCACCAGCGTGGACTTACCGTGATCGACGTGACCCGCCGTGGCCACGACGTACATCAGCCGCCCGCCTCGAAGCCACTCACCCCGAGGCCACTCGCCCCGAGGATCGCGCGGGCCACATCATCGTCGCGGTCGCCGGGAACGGTGCGCAGGTCCAGCAGCAGCCGCCCGCCCTCGATCCGGCCGACCACCGGGGGATCACCAGCGCGCAGCGGTGCGGCGAGCCGTTCGGGCAGGCTGACGGCGGCGCTCGGCAGCGTCACCCCGGGCGCCCCACCGCCCCCGACGGCGGCCTGGCTCGGCACCGCCCGCGCGTCGACTCCCGCCTCGGCGAGCAGCCCGGCGAGGGCCGCGGCACGGTCGTCGAGCGCCGCCGGATCGGCATGCAGCGCCAGCCGGACGGGCGTGACAGGACCGCGGAGCGTGGCCTCCAGCGCGGCCAGCGTCAGCTTGTCGACTCGCAATGCGCGGGCGAGCGGGTGCCGCCTGCAGCGTTCGACCAGGTCACGGCGGCCGAGAAGGAGACCCGCCTGTGGTCCGCCGAGCAGCTTGTCGCCGCTGGCCGTCACCAGGTCCGCCCCGGCCGCCAGTACGGTCGCCGCGTCCGGCTCCTCGGGCAACAGTGGCTCGCGCGCCAGCAGCCCCGAGCCGATGTCGGCGACGACGGGCACACCGAGCCCGGTCAGCTCGCGTACCTCGACGGAGCCGGTGAAGCCGTCGATCCGGAAGTTCGACGGGTGCACCTTGAGCACGCATCCGGTCTCCGGCCCCACGGCCGCCGCGTAGTCGCGGTAGGAGGTGCGGTTGGTCGTACCGACCTCGCGCAGTCGCGCCCCGGTGGAGACGAGCAGGTCGGGGATGCGGAACCCGTCGCCGATCTCCACGAGCTCGCCCCGGCTGATCACGATCTCCCGGCCGGCGGCGAGCACGGTCGCCACGAGGACGAGCGCGGCGGCGTTGTTGTTGACGACGTGTACGTCCTCGGCGGCCGGCACAGCACGGGCGAGCGCGTCCAGCGCACCCCGCCCGCGCCGGGCCCGAGTGCCGGTCTTCAGGTCGAACTCCACGTCGGCGACACCGGCCGCGGCGACCATCGCCTCAATCGCGGCGGGCGACAGGGGCGCCCGGCCCAGGTTGGTGTGGACCAGCACGCCGGTCGCGTTGATCACCGCGCGCAGACTCGCGGCCCGCGGCGGGAGCGCCGCCACCGCCGCGTCGGCGACCTCCTCGGGACCGATCTCGCCGCTCCGCACCCGCTGCTGCGCCCACGCCACCGCGTCCTTGACGACCGACCGGCCCAGCCGCCCGCCCGCCGCCACCAGCCGCGGATCGGCGAGTACGGCATCCGTACGGGGTACGTGCCTGCGTGGGTCCACCCTTCGAAAATAGAACGGAGGCGGACGGGAATCGAACCCGCCAGGCCGAGGACCTCGGCCTCGTCGGTTTTGAAGACCGCGGGGGCCACCAGGCGCCCAGACGCCTCCAACGCAGAACCTACCCGTCACAGCGGGTATGACCTCAAACGCCACACCCGTCGCGAGCCACCCGAGGGCGCCATGACACGCACCACCGAGACGGTCCGGCTGACGCAGTACGCGCACGGAGGCGGCTGCGCCTGCAAGATCCCACCAGGCGAGCTGGAAGCCGTGGTGGCGGAACTCCGCGCGCATGGCCCCGGCGCCACAGGGGAGCTGATCATCGGGCTGGACGACGGGGACGACGCGGCCGTGGTCCGTATCGACGGCGGCCGGGCGATCGTGGCCACCGCCGACTTCTTCACCCCGGTGGTCGACGACCCCTACGACTGGGGCCGTATCGCGGCGGCCAACGCCCTGTCGGACGTCTACGCGGTCGGCGGGGAGCCGCTGGTGGCGGTCAACCTGCTCGGCTGGCCAAGGGACAAGCTGCCCATGGAGCTGGCCAAGGAGGTTCTGCGCGGCGGCCTGGACGTGGCCACGGCGGCGGCCTGCCACGTCGCGGGCGGCCACAGCGTCGACGACCCGGAGCCGAAGTACGGCATGGCCGTCACCGGCCTGGCAGACCCCGCCCGGCTGCTGCGCATCGACGGCGGCCGACCCGGACTGCCGATCTCCCTCACCAAGCCGCTCGGCATCGGGGCGCTCAACACCCGGCACAAGGCAACCGGCGAGGTGTTCCCGCAGGCGGTCGCGGCGATGACCGCCCTGAACCGTGACGCCTCCCGGACCGCGCTGGCCGCCGGAGCGAGGTGCGCGACGGACGTGACCGGGTTCGGCCTGGTGGGCCACCTCTACAAGCTGGCCCGGGCGAGCGGCGTCACGGCCGTGGTGGACGTGGCGGCCGTACCGTACCTGGAAGGGGCCCGGGAGGCGGTACGCGACGGCTACGTCAGCGGCGGCACCCGCCGCAACCTCGACTGGGTCCGCCCCTGGCTCGATCCCGGCGGCTACGGCGAGGACGACCTGCTACTACTCGCCGACGCCCAGACCTCCGGCGGCCTGCTGGTGGCCGGCGAGATCCCCGGCGCGCCGGTCATCGGCGAACTGGTCCCCCTGGCCGGCCCTCACCTGCGGCTCCGCTGACAGTACTTGCCCGAAGTCGATCAGCAGTTCGTAACCAACCGAAGGAGGAGCGCATGGAAGACGCGGGCTGGGTCAGCGTTTCCGCGCCCTACGTACGGCCGCGGCGCGCAGCGTCTGCTCGCTCCGGGCGATCAACGTGATAGGCAGCCCCTCCCTGGCGAACCGACGAGCCACCGCCTGTCCGATCCCCGGACCCGCACCAACGATCACTGCGCCTGACATGGACATCTCCTCGCTCTTCTTGATCGGCAATAATTGGGACGCTAAGGCTTCTCATCTATGTGAAGGTCAAGATGCGGATCGGTGACCTGGCCCACGAGACCGGGGTGAACAAGCGGCTGTTGCGCTACTACGAGGAACAGGGGCTCCTTAAGCCGGTCCGCCTGGGGAACGGCTACCGCGAGTACACCGAGGCGGACATTCCAACGGTCCGCCATATCCGCACCCTGCTCGCCGCCGGGCTTTCCACCACAGTCATCGCCCGGGTCCTGCACTGCGTGCACGACGATGGCGAGCTGATGGTGTCTTCCGGCTGCCCGGCCTTCATCGAGGACTTGCGGCGCGAACGTGCCCACATCGCCGAGATGATCGCTCAGCTCCAGAGTTCGCAGAAGGTACTGGACACGATTCTTGACGCGGCCCTGCAAGAGGCCTCAAGAGGCTGACGCCTGGCGCTGCCGCTGGGGGACGATCGTGTACTTCGGGTCGGCGGCCGAGGCCCTGCCCGCCTCCAGGACGCCGAACCGGGTGCACAGAGCACCCGCCGTAAGAGCGAGACCGGACAGGGCGGTGAGGGTACGGCTGCGCCCGGCGATCGACGCGAGCAGCCCGCCACCGGCCGTCAGTACGCGGGCCGAGAGCATCAGGCGCCCCGCCCTCCCCAGCCGGTACGGCTCGCCCACCAGGCCGAGCCGCCGTTCCATCACCACGCCGGCGACAATCTCCACGGCGGCCCCCATCATCGCCACGACGCGGGCCGGCCCCGCCTGCGCCCGTGGGGTCGCCAGCATGCCCACCGCCCCGGCGCTGGCCAGCGCGCTCCCGGCGAACAGGAACGGCAATTCCCGGTAGGCCTCGTGCCAGGCGGGCACAGCGGTGTCGGCGACCACGACGGCGGTGTAGGTGGCGGTCAGCGGGCCGGTCAGGCCCGTGGCGAGGGCCGCCGCGTCTCCCACGGCGGGCAGGATCCCGGTCAGCTCGGTCGAGGCGGCGACCGCCGACAGCCCGCCCTGTGCGGCCAGGAGCCAGGAGCCCATGCTCATCGGCGATGTGGGCTTGAACACGCGGAACATGTTGAGGAAGCGATCGGGCCTGCCCAGTTCGGCGATGAGGAACCCGGTGCCGGCGGCGGCGCCGATCGCCGCCGCGACCCGGGCGGTACGCTCCAGCCGGTCGTGCCCGGTGAACCCGGCCATGACCGCTATCACCGACGAAGCCCCCGACAGACCCCCCGCGTAGAGATATGTCGGCATATGGGGTTCGTGCCAGACGGGGGCCTTGATCACTGGCCGCCCGTAGTAGGACCGGAACTCCGCCTCCGGCACCATCGACCGCTCCCCCTTCGGCACCGTCGACCGCTCCCGCGTCACCGCCGCGCCCCCTTCCGCGAACCCGCGAATACGCCCGCGCCCGCAGAGGCGCCCGCGCCCGCGAATGCCGCCACCACCGCCCCGGCCACGGACAGCGCCGCCGCCCCCGCCCAGCGCCACATCGACGGCAGGTCACGAGTGGTCACCACGGGATCCGGCGGCAGCCCGTACACCTCGGGCTCGTCCAGCAGCAGGAAGAACGCCCCCGCGCCGCCCACACCGTCGTCCGGGCTCTCGCCGTACAGGCGGGCCTCGGCCTGCCCGTCGGCGTGCAGCCGCTCCACCCGCTCCTCGGCCCGCTCCCGCAGCTCATCCAGCGGGCCGAACTGGATCGAGTCGGTCGGGCACGCCTTGGCGCACGCCGGTTCGAGGCCACCGCGTTGCCGGTCGTAGCACATCGTGCACTTCCACGCCCGCCCGTCGTCCTCACGCCGCTCGATCACCCCGTACGGGCAGGCGGACACGCAGTAGCCGCAACCGTTGCAGATGTCCTCCTGGATCACCACCGTGCCGAACTCGGTACGGAACAGCGCGCCGGTCGGGCAGACGTCCAGGCAGGCGGCGTGCGTGCAGTGCTTGCACACGTCCGACGACATCAGCCACCGCTCGACGCCGTCATCACTAGAGCCTTCCAGAGGCACCGGGCGGGACTGCTCGATGAAGGCCACGTGCCGCCAGGTGTTCGCCCCGAGCGCCCCGGTGTTGTCGTAGGAGTTCGCCTCGAACACGAAGCCGTCGTCGGGCAGCTGGTTCCACTCCTTGCACGCCACCTGGCACGCCTTGCAGCCGATGCAGACGCTCGTGTCGGTGAAGAAGCCGTACCTATGTGGTGCTACGTCCGTCACGGGAAGCCTCGAATGATGAGTGTCCATGTTTCTGCCCTGACCTGGGAGAACGCTGAGGCGTCTCTGACCGGCTTGCCCGGGTCGGAGCGGGACAAACCTTTCCAATGGCCGTCGTAACGGACTCGGCCACAAATTTCCCTGACAACGCGAACGGCCCCAAGCCGGTGCTGGAACACCTGCTCAGGGCCTTGATCCCCCACCTGCATCAACCAGGAGAGGACCCATGACCATTAGTAGCATCCCCGAGCCTGAGGACGTCTCCGCGCTCATCAGCGAGACTGAGTCCTTCCTGGCCGCCCATACGCCGGTCGAGCAGCCCGCCCCGTCAGTGGCCGTTTCCGGCGAGACCAAGCGCGTGCGCCAGCTCCGGGCCGAGGTCGCCGAGGCTCACCTTCTGGCAGACCTCCAGGACGACGACTCGCCGCTCCTGCTCGACTCGCCCAAGGTACGCAAGCGTCGCCGGGCCGCCCACGAGGCCGCGCGCCTGCACGAGCTGGCCCAGGACCCGATGATGCGCGCCTGGCAGGCCTCCCGCATGCGTAAGCTCCTGGTCACCGTGGCCATGGTGTCGCTGACGCTCGCGCTGGCTTGGTCGACGGCCGGTGTCCAGGTGTTCGCCTCCGAGGGCGCTCCGGCCTGGTCGCCGTCGTGGGTCTTCGCATGGCTGGTTGAGCCGTTTATGAGCATGGCCCTGCTCGTCGTCGTCGGCGCCCGCGCCTACATGGCCACCCACGGCCAGCCCATCGCGAGCAAGACGCTCACGCGCATCGAGTACCTGTTCCTCGGCCTCACCTTGGGCATGAACGCCTGGCGTCACCTGCCCGGCGTGGCCGCCGACTTCTCCCTGTCGGCTCTGGTCCTCCACATCCTCGGCCCGGTCGTGGCCGTGGCCATCGTGACCGCCCTGCCGATCATCCTCGCCGCGTTCACGGAGCTGGACCACGGCCGGAGCACCGGCGCGGAGGCCTCCGGCTCCACCCCTCCCGCGACTCGGCGGCCGTCGCTCTCCGCCCCCGCTGACCAGCAGTCGGATAGGGGTTCGGAGACCCCTCCGCGTGGCCGCTCGCTGGCCGATCACCGGACTGAGCTGACGCTCCTGATCGCGAACGGCGCTCTCCCGGCGAAGCCGTCGGCGGAGGCCATCCGGAAGGCGCTCGGCTGCAGCCGTGACACGGCCAAGTTCCTCCGCGACGAACGCTGAGCCCCCGGCCCGCAGGCGGGCCTGACGAAACCACAGAGACAGTACGACCCCGGTCGGTGCGCTAACACCGGCCCGGGGTCTGAGATCCACCCCTGCTTCAACCAGGAGAGATCCTTGAACCACCGTACCGGCATTCGCCGGGCCGAACTGCCCACCGATCACTTCACGACGATCAGCAATAGCTGGGTCCGTGACAAGCGGCTGACCTGGAAGGCGCGCGGCGTCCTCGCCTGGCTGGCCTCCCACAGGGTCGGCTTCCGGATCTCGGAGAAGGCCCTCATCGCTGCCGCACCGGACGGGCGTGACGCCGTACGCGGCGCCCTGAAGGAGCTGGAGACGCACGGCTACCTCATCCGTGAGCGCCAGCGCGCGGCCAGCGGCAAGCTCGGCGGCACCGACTACATCCTGATGGACCCCTGGGTGAACCCGCAGGTCGCGACCAACGACGGGAATCCCGTCCTTGGTGAGCACGGCCAGCCCGCACCTACGACGGCTGTCACGTCGCAGGTCCCGACCAGCGGAAACGAGGTCAACGCCCAGGTCGTACCTGTGACGGGTAGCCCGGCGGAGGCTGCCACCAGCGCGAACGAGGCATCGCCGCAGGTCGACACCAAGGACGGGATTCCCACCCTCTTTAAGAAGAACAACAACCAGAAGAACAACAAGAAGACCAATGATCATCTTCTCGCCGTAGGCGAGCGCACGGTCCGTACCGCGCGAGGCGCCGCGCAGACGCCTTCGGCGAATCAGGAAGATCTTTCTCGGCTGGCTGGTGACGTGCTCGGCCAGATGCCGGACCACTACCGGAAGGCACCGGCCTGGCTGCGCTCCCGGATGCTCAAGCGGATCTCCGAGGCCCTCGCCGATCACGAGCCCGTGGCCCTCGTCGAGTACGCGCACAACTTCGCCTCCGACCCGAATTTCGGCGACTACGAGCACGTGCGCCGGTTCGCCGACGTGGTCCGGAAGCTGGACGCCGATATCGCCGACGGCACCACCTGCCCCCGCTGCGGCCGTGACCCGCTGCACACGTTCTGCTCCGCCGACGTCGAGGGAGGCACCCGATGAGCGCCGATGCCGTTGAGATCACCACGGGCGGCCCTGACGAGCCTTCTGAGCCGGTTTCGGCGGCCCGTAGGCCCAGGAAGATCACCCCGGCATCTGTGGGGCTCTCAGGCGATCACAGCGCCTTTCAGCCCAGCGGCCGGACCGGTGCTGGTCGGCCGCTGGCGCCGGGCGACGCGGGGGCCCTGCGGTACGCCGTGAGCGTCGTCGGTCACGGTGCCGTGCGGACGCCGCTGAACACCTGGGAGCGTGCTTGGGACTGGCTCAAGCTGGCCCACCTGCGCGACGGCGGCACCCACCGGGGACCTGTGGCCGAGAAGCACGCGGCCGTCTATGCGCAGCTCCAGCAGACACGCACCGTGCGGGCCGGTGCCGTGGCCAAGGTGGCCGCCTGGCCGTGGACGACCCGCGCGAAGGTCGGCAAGGTGCCCGTGGCCCTCGTGACCTGGGGCGTTACCGCAGGTGAGGGGGTGTACGCGAGTCAGCCGGCGAATCCGCTCCTGGCTACCATCCTCGGCGGGTTCAACGGCCTGCTCGCCGACGCGGTCACCGCCGTTGTCCACCTGGCCAGCCCGGCCGCTCTGCCTGCCGCTGGGCTCGCTGGCCTCGCTGCCGTCGGCGGGAGCATCCGGCGCGAGCATGACCGGCGCCGCGCGCTGCGGGTCGTCCGGGACGGCGCCGACGTCGGCCTGCGCGAGGATGGGGAGCTGCTGCCGTCCATGCCGATCGCGGACTGCTCGCACCCCAACGCCGCCATGGAGGCGGTTCGCCGGGCGCTGGCTATCGAGCGGGTCAACGTCCGGCCGCTGACAGCCACCGCTACGCCGTGGGGCTGGGAAGTCGTCGTACAGATGCGCAAGGGCCAGCCCGGGGACATCACCCGCGCGGCGGCCGATCTGGAGACGCTGCTCGATGTGCGCGAGGCCGGGGTCCTGGTCACCCCGCACCGTGACCGGCGGGCCAGGGTCACGCTGCGGGTGATCGAGTCGGACCCGTGGGCGGACATGCCGTCGGCGGCGGACTACGCGGGCCAGAGCAGGACCGTGCTGGACCCGATCTGGCTGGGCCAGCGACTCGACGGCGCCCAGGTCAGTACCCCGTTCGCCAGCAAGCACAGCCTCATCCTGGCTGCGTCCGGTGGCGGTAAGTCGATCCTGCTGCGGGCGATCGTTGACGGCCTCGGCGTGGCCTCCGACGTTCATCTGTGGGACCTGGACCCCTCGGGCGTCGGCCAGGCGCCGCAGGCCGCCGTTATGGGCAGGGTGGCCCTGGACCCGCAAGACTGCGAGAACGCCCTGACGGACGCCGTGGCTATCGCCGTGGCGCGCACGCGGCAGCTGCGCAAGCTGGGCATGGGCGACTCGTGGCAGGCAACGCCGGAGCGGCCCGCGCTGGCCGTGATCGTCGACGAGTACCCGCGCCTGACTCCGGCCGGTCGTGACGCGGCTGTCTCCCTGCTGCGGATCGGCCGGAAGGCGGCCGTGTTCCTCATCTTCGCCAGCCAGGACGCCAAGAAGGACACCCTCGGCGACTCCATCGCGGGCCAGGTGGCGTTCCGCGCGGCCGGTCCCGGTCTGCAGGACTGGCAGGCTGACCTCCTGTTCGGCGCCGGTGCTCGGGCGCGCGGCTGGGACCCCGGCCGGTACCAGCCCGCCACGTCGGCCGACTCCCCGAACGACGCCGGGACGTTCTACGTGGCCGGTGCCGGGGAAGACATGGCCCTGCCGATGAAGGTGGGGTACATGGCGGGCGCCGTGGCGCAGGCCCGCGCCGAGCAGTACGCCGCCCTCGGCCGGTGCCCGCTGCTCGACGCCGAGACGCTGACGGCCGCAGGCCTGGACGCGGCGGGCGTGTACGTGCGCACTGACGACGACGGCGCGGACATGGCTCCTGTGGTCACGCTGGCGCCGGTCGAGCCTGAGCCGGTTCCTGACGAGGCCCTGACGCTGCTGGAGGCCATCGCCGCTGATGTCCAGGCGTGGGGCACGGAGTGGGTGCCCGCCGCCGAGCTGGCCGCCATGGCTGCCGCGCGGATGGGCTGGCAGCAGGGCAAGACGACCGAGATGCGCACGGCCGCGCTGCTCGACGCTGCGGGGATCCCGTCGCGGCGCCGGTCGACGGGCGTTGTACGGCCTCGCGCCGCGCTCCTGGTGGCTGCTGGCCGGGAGCTGGACGCCACGGCGTAGGCGTACGCAGCGTGATCGTTGACGGTCTGCACGAGGGTCTGCACTTGGTCTACCGATGTAGGCCTGGTGCAGACCTCCGTGTACACCTGCGGTGCACACCGTGACCAGCAAGAACGGCCATTCTCGGCCAATTACGAGGCACGCGGGCGGAGAGGGGTCCAGACGCGACCCACCTGGACAAACAGGTCGGGCGCCCCTCTCCTCCACGCCGTGTAGACCAGGGCTGACGATCACGCTGCGGAGCCGCCTAGGCGGAGGTGGACCTGGCCACCGTGAGGAGTGAGGCGCAGCGGCCAGGTGCCTGCCCACCCAGCAAACAGGCCCTCTCCAAGAAGCACGGCGAGCCCCGCCGGCGGATCGAGGAGCTACGAGACCGTGACCCCGTCGCCACCCTGCCCGCCACGGAACTTTCGTCGTCGAGAAGGGCGCCCGAGGGCGGCGAGTAGGCCGGACGAAGTCGACGCAGTAACTAGGACCCTGGCCGCCGCGGGCTCCTGCTAGAGGAAATCCCGCAGGTCGGCGGGGTAATTGTCCGCCCGCTAGGGGGTCGCGAGTTGGTGGGTCATTCCGCGTTCTGTAACCGCCTATCCCAACTACTGAGCCGTCGACTTCCACAAAACGACCGAGAGCCGTCCAGGTCAGCTAGTAACTAGGGGCCCTGAACGTGCGGCACACCTGCTACTGCCACTCCTGTAACAGCTGGGCAGCGAGATCATTTCGGGACCCTGGAACGTATGGTCAGTTTTACCGTTACGTGATAGCTCTCGTGGGTGTCCGTTGACGTTGAGCGCGAAGACCTCCAGGACCTGCTGCGTCGTCTTGCTGACCGCACCCGAGTACGCAGCGAAGCGACCATTCAGTCCGATGTGCGACAAATTCTCCTGACCGGCGGTCTGGACCTCGCTGCGCACGATCTCGAAGTCCACCTCGAAGCACAAGTGGGCGAACGGCGCAGAATTGACATTGAGGTCGGATATACGGTCATAGAGGTCAAAAGGAGCCTGGCGAGTGCTGCTGTGGTTCAAGCTGCCGAGGTCCAGCTCGGCGACTACGTCGCCATGCGCATCCAGGAGACCGGGCAGCAGTACGTCGGAATCCTGACCGACGGCGCGGAGTGGCGCGCCTACCAGCTCCACAACGGTGTCATGAAGGAAGTGACACGACACGTCCTGAAGTCGGGACGCCCGGATCTGGGCGCTCTGCTTGCCTGGCTGGAGGGCGTTCTCGCGACGCGGCAAAATGTGCCGCCGACGCCGTCCGAAATTCGGGACCGCCTTGGCGCCGACAGCCCTTCCCACATGTTGGACTTCGCGAGCTTGCACCTCCTGTATGAGGAGCACGGACAGCTCCCGACCGTTCAGCTCAAGCGACAGCTCTGGTCGCAGCTCCTTCGGAGCGCTTTGGGGACACAGTTCACCGACGACACCGAGCTGTTCCTTGAACACACGCTCCTGGTCAACAGCGCCGAGATCATCGCGCACCTAGTGCTGGGCTTTGATGTCCTCGGCCTCCAGCCTGCCAGTCTGCTGAGCGGAGAGCACTTCAAACGCGCCCGCATCTCGGGTGTCGTGGATCAGGACTTCTTCGACTGGGTGTTGGAAATTCCAGGCGGCGACGCGTTCGTCCGCAGCCTTGCCCGCCGGCTCGCCCGATTCGACTGGCGGCAGGTGAACCACGACGTGCTCAAGGTCCTGTACGAGTCGATCATCGGGACGGAAACCAGGGTCAGCCTCGGCGAGTACTACACCCCCGACTGGCTCGCCGAGCGCATCGTCTCCGATACGGTCACCGACCCGCTCAGCCAACGAGTTCTGGACCCCTCGTGCGGGTCTGGAACGTTCTTGTTCCACGCCGTCCGGCGTTACCTGACCGCTGCGGAGCAACAGGGCATACCGCTCGCAGACGCGCTCGAAGGCCTGACAGGCCATGTGTACGGACTCGACCTCCACCCCGTCGCCGTCGCCCTCGCCAGGGTTACCTACGTGCTCGCCATCGGGCCTGAGCGATTAACTGGCAACCGTCGCGGTATACACGTCCCCGTCTACTTGGGCGATAGCGTGCAGTGGCGGCAGGAGAACGTCGACCTGTTCACGGGCGGACACCTGGTCATTTCGACCACTGGCGACCAGCTCTTCGGCAACGAGTTGACGTTCCCGGAAGGTCTACTCGACAACGCCGTCCGCTTTGACACCCTGATCTTGGAATTGGCGGCGCTGGCAGGCTCGCCGAGGGCCGTAGGGACGGTTCCGTCACTGACCGCGCTCTTCAACCGGATGGCGATCGAGCCCGAGTACCAGGACGCGATCAAGGACAGCTTCCGGCACCTGTGCTACCTCCACGACATCGGCAGGAATCACATCTGGAGCTATTACGTTCGCAACCTGGCCCGGCCGATGTGGCTCAGCAGGCCGCAGAACCGGGTGGATGTGATGGTGGGGAACCCGCCCTGGTTGGCCTACCGCCGGATGACGAAGGCGATGCAGGAGCGGTTCCGCGAGTTCTGCCAGGCTCGGGGCCTATGGCAGGGCGGGGAAGTTGCCACTCACCAGGACCTGTCCGGCCTGTTCGTGGCACGTGCTGTGCAACTGTTCTTGGGCGCTGGCGGAAAATTCGCCTTCGTGCTGCCGAATGCCGCACTTGACCGTGGCTACTACGCGGGCTTCCGGTCCGGCCGATACGCGGATCCGGCCGAGGTGACCACCGTCGAATTCACCGGCTCATGGGACCTGCGCCGGCTGCGTCCACACTTCTTCCCGCGCGGTGGCTGCGTGGTGTTCGGGCGTCGAACCGGGCCGGACACCGGTGCAACGCCCCTACCAGTGGCGACCATCCGATGGACCGGAAAGCTGCCCAAGGGCAGCGACACGTGGGACACCGTGGCTTCGGCCCTGACCCTGCAGCCAGCCACTCTTGCCCGATACACCAACGACCTCCTGGAGTCCCCGTACGAGCCGCGATTCCTCCAAGGAGCCACGCTCGTGCCTCGCGTCATCTTCATGGTGACCGAGCAGTCCTCTGGACCGCTTGGACTCCCGGCAGGCCATGCGGCTGTGATCTCGGAGCGCAGCAGCAGCGAGAAGGAGCCGTGGAAATACCTGCCCGCGTTTGAGCGAGTCGTGGAGAGCGAATTCGTCTGGCCAGTGCTGCTGGGGGACAGCATCCTGCCCTTCCGGGTACTCCCGCCGAGAAGGGCAGTGCTGCCGCTCACTGGAGGCCAGATCCTCGACGGGGACAACCCTCGGATCGACATGTACCCGGCTCTTGCTGATTGGTGGCGGAAGGCCGAGAAGATCTGGAAAGATCACCGGTCCAGCGAGCGCCTCACCCTCATCGAGCAGCTCGACTTCCGGAACAAGTTGACCGCGCAGATTCCAACACCACCGTTGAGAGTGGTTTACGGAGCCTCTGGGATGCACGTTTCCGCCGCACTAGTCGATGATCCCTCGACCATATGTGACAAGGCTCTGTACTGGGGAGCTGTTGCCAGCCGAGCAGAAGGTTACTTCCTCTGCGCCATCCTGAACTCGCCCGCACTCACCCAGCTGGTTCGGCCCCTCATGTCGTACGGGAAGGACGAGCGGCACGTCGACAAACACGTGTGGAAGCTGCCAATTCCGTTCTATGAATCATCGAACCAGGTCCACTCGCGCCTTGCCGAACTCGGGCACCGTCAGGCCGCCCTTGTGGCTGGCCTAGAACTCGACGAGGGCGCCAACTTTGTAGCACTTCGTCGTACTGTCCGGAAGGCGCTAGCCGCAGGCCCTGAGGCGGATGAGGTGGAAGAGCTGGTGCTTGGACTCCTAGACCAATAGACCGAGTCCACACGCCTTGGTCGGCCAATCATGATCGGCGTTGGACGGGCGCAAGCTGGAGTGGTCGCGCCCGTCAACTGGCTGCGTCACGTCGGACGATTGCCCGGCTCCCCGTGAAGCTGCTCCGATTCCTTGAGGATCTGGTCCAGCATCCTGGCGTCCAGGAGGCGGCCGAGGTTGACAATGAACCGCTTGAGGTCCTCGGCCTGGCCGAAGGTCAATCGGTAGCGCACGATCGCGTCAGCCGCGTCCTCGTCGCCGTTGATGACGTGTTCCAGGGCCTCGAGAGCCCGCACTGTGAACGAGCGCCTGACGAGGGTGTGACCCGCGCGGGTCAGCAGCAGCCCAACCCGTTCCAGGCCTGGCCGGTTCGTCACCGTATGGGCCCGGTCACAGCGCCGATCGGCGCGGCACGACCGTTGACGGCGGCCGGGGCAGTGTGGCCGACGGCTCCATGCTGGAACGTGGCCACCGGCGGTGCAGCGTAGGCCTGTCCAGGCAGCGGTGTGGGCCCGCTCGGGTGGATGTCCTGGGCCGCGAAGTAGGCGCGGACTCGGCCCACAGGCGGCCGAGGGGTGGCCACCGGCGGCGCAGTGCCCAGCGTCGGCCGAGGGCCCGCCAGGGCATCCCTGGGCAGGTCGTGGGAGTCGTCCTCCCCCTCATCGTCGTGGCTGGCAACGCTTCCCACAGCGTCGGCGAACCGCTGCTGACGTGCAAGGCGCTGCTGGGACAGGTGGCCAGCGGCTTCCCAGTTGATCACGAGTTACTCCTGGTGGGTTGGTATTGAGCCCGAAGCCCCAGGACGGCGATCCGAGGGTGTCCATCCTGGAACCGCCAATACCGTTCACGGCCACGAGCGCTGGAACATGTCGAGCACCAACGCCAGCCTCGGGCGTTCACGCGGTCGTACGGGTGGCCAGCCGGGCAGGCCGTTTTCTGGGCGTTCCTCACAGCACGTGCAGCCGAGTCGATCGCTGCCCCATGAACCCCTCGGCGCCGAGGGACTCGTACAGGACGCCCTCCTGCTTGAGCGCGTCGACGCTCTGCCGGAAGTCGGCGGGGCCCGCCTGCGGAAATACCCGCTGGAAGTCGCGCATTACGTCCGCCGTTTCGGCCGGTCGCACGTTCGCCGTGTAGCCGTTGACGATATCGACCAGGGTTCGGCCGACGACCGCCATGAAATCCTGGCGCTGCGCCTGCTGCTGGGCCGCCTGCTCGGTTACAAACTCCTGCTGCGCCCGTCCAGCCCGGCGGGCGATGTTCTCGGCACTCCAGAAATTGTCAGTACTGGTCATTCAAAAATTCCTTTCAGCAATTATTTAGGCGGTCTTGCGGATAGCCTCGTGGGTGGCGATGTGCCACAAGACGAAGGCCTCGCGCTGCCCCTCATCAGCGATGATGTCAGCCACGCCAGACAGGCCGAGCACCGGCACCATGCGGTCCAGAAATCGGTAGCTGGTCGTATACCTGCCGGACGTAAGCCGCCACATGTGCGACGGCGAACTGTCGATGAGCCGAGCCAAGGCATACGCGGTGATGCCCTTCTCGTCACGAATTTCTTTGAAACGCTCTGGTGAGACTTTCACGCGTCGCATAGTTCAACGATAGAGCATTCATGGCATGAAGTATTAGCGCCGAAAATCGCCCTCGGCGCCATTCTCGAAAAAGGCCACTGTCACGCGTGTAATGCCGCCACGCACGCGGAAGACCAGGCGGGGGACCTTGGGAGAGGCCGGCTTAAGGGTGCCGGGGGTCGGTCCTCATCGGCGGTCGACTGACGCACCGGGCCCGTACAGCTTCCCGAAACACAACCCGTCAGCCGTCAGTCGGAGAGGGGATCGCGACACCCTGATAGAGCTGGTCCCCGTTACTCGCACGAGCCGACAGCGACAGGTGTCCCACGAAGTTGGCACCAGTCCGCTGCATAGCCTCTCGGTCGAGCGCCCACCGGCTGACAGTCCACTCGACTTGCTGAAAGCCGTCCAGGGGATGCGGGAGTACCGGTTCCGACCTTCCTGTCATCTCCCTCACACATGTCGACCACGCGTCGCCGGCTGCGGGGTAGGCCCAACAATCGATCGACGTGACCCGTGTTAAAGCTGCGCCGTGGTTACGGATCGTCACGTCGCAGGCGTACCCGTTGAATTCGGCGGACATGGTGAGGCGCGGGGCTGCACGGTTGAAGGTCTGCTGTGCAACCTCGTAGGTCCGCCACGCGATCAGCACGCCGATGGCGGACACCAGCAGAGCTGCGACGGCTAGGCCGCGAGCGAGGATGTCAGGCTCGGACGCCAGGACCAATAACGTCACACTTGCGACGGTAGCCTGTGTGCCCAGTGTGCGCGGCGTGCTATCGCGTTTAGAGCCACCACCGGCTGTGCCCCTCAGACGCTCCAGGTGGTCGACGAGGCCAAGCTACAGGCCGGTGACCGGGTTATCGGTCCAGCGGTCGCCCTCCTCCAGGTAGCCGAGCAGGGCCTTGGAGCCGTCGGCCCAGCCACCATGGCGGCCGATCCTCTCCAGGGCCGCACCGGAGCGCCGGGCAGCGGTGGCGAAGCCACGCCGCAGGCTGTGACCGGTCCAGCGACCTTCCAGCCCAGCAGCCTCCGCGATCCTGGTCACCACGTCGGCAGCAGCGTCCGAGGTCATGCGGCCGGACGGGTCTCCGATCGGCTGGCCCTTGCGCATCATGGGCGGCGCCACGCGGCCGTGCCTGTCAATCCTGACCAGGAGCGGGTCAGACGTACGGCCCTCCTCGGCCATCGCGGTGAGCAGGTCCTTGACGGCGCGCACGGGGCACGTGGCCGGAACGCGGCCGTACGGGATGGCCGTTTCCGTGAACGTCTTGATCTTGCGCCGGTAGACGTTGACCAGCAGGCCGTCAGGAGTCTCCCGAACGTCGGCCACGTCGAGCGCGACGAGCTCCGAGACACGGGCGGCGCAGGCGTAGCCGAGCAGCAGCAGGACGGCGTCACGCTTGCCTGCCAGGGTCGAGCGGTCCAGCGTGGCCAGCATCGCGCGCAGAGCGTCAGGCACGGCCGGGTCAGCCTTACGCGGCCGGGCGGCCGGATCCTTGCTCAGGGCCAGGCGCTCCCGGTAGCCAGACAGAACCTTGCGGCATGCCTTGGTCTGCGGGGGCTGGACGTTCGCCGAGTTGTGCGCCGTCCGGATCGCGGCCAACGCGCGCTCAATGCTCGACGGCGAAAGCGGACGGCCGGTGCGCGCCGAGGGAGTCAGCGTGAGATGCGTGACGTACTCGGTCACGGTCTCTGTGGTTGACGGGAGCGCCACGCGGCCACGGTCGGCGCACCATGCGGTGAACGCGCTCCAGTCCGAGGCGTACGCGCGGCGGGTCGACTCCGGGATACCCGCCAGGATGGCCGCCCGTGCATCGTCGCTCAGCGCGATATCGGCGGCCGAGTGAACGGGCACGGCGAGAGCGGCCGGGGCGACGGGGACGAGCTCGGTCATGGGGTCTCCTCTGGCTTGCTTCTAACTCCTGAGAAGAAACATTATCAGGAGCCAGAGGGATATTGATCATGTTGAGTCACGATCAGGTGTCGACTGGACGATCTCCCGGCCGGTGATGTCCCGTCTCGTTGGAGGTGAGGCAGCCCCAGCGATTTGAGGTATCTGGAGATGCGTCTGACAAACCTGAGGCATGATCGCTAAAGTGCGGATGACACACGCAGGGATGCCCAAATCGCTCAGATCCGCCGCCGCAGGCGGCGTGCTGGCGTCGCTACTCATCGGCCTCGGCCCCGCGCAGGTGGTCCTACCGACGTGGCATGACCTTTTCCCCCGGCTTCCCCGAAACCTTGCCGCGCGCGCCGAAGGTCCCGCCGTCACCGACGGCCGATACTTGCCCAACCAGTTGCGACCCGGCGTGTACATGACCATGACCACCCCGCCCGGCCGCTGCCGCATGAAGCCGGAGCTGACACGCGAGGCAACGGAGGCGGCAATGAAGCACGGGCTGAAGCTGACGGCTCGCAGTTCCGGTCCGGAGCCACGCGGCCCCAAGTACCTCACCTTCAATGACGGCAGTGCGAAGGACGTCATCGCGGCCCACGTTTTCTCCGGCGGTTGCCAATGGAGGTGGGTCGGCAGCGTGAAGGACGCGCAACAGTGGTTCAGCGAATATGTCGGCTGGTGATCGGCTTGTCGGCGAACGAAACAGGCATTTGCCTCATGATCAGTGAGACGGTGCCGTCTCGACTTGTCTCATCGAACTTGAGGCATCTCAGGTCGGAGTGCGCGCACGCCTCATGTTGAACGAGACAGGACAGGTGAGTCGCCGACGGCGGCCGGGGGCGCCGTACGTCACCGGTTTCACGTACGGGGATGACGTACGCCTACGTCGTCGGCCAAGACTCCTCAGGCGCTACGAACGTGCCGCGCCCCTGCACGGTCACGGTCCAGCCCTCTTCGCCGAGAGCGCGCATCGCACGCCGCACCGTGCCACGCGCTACGCCGTGTTCCTGCTGTAGCTGAGCCTCGCTCGGCAACGGCTGGCGCGGCTGGTAGTCACCGGCCTTGATTCGCTCGCGCACAATCGCGGCGAGCTGCTCCCAGAGCGGCGTGGGGTCGAGCTGGTCAACTGTCACGCATAACACGTTAAGGACGTCTGCCCAGGTCATTGCGGCCGGTCCGGATTGCCGAGGCTGTACAGGATGAACAAGTAGTCCGTACAGTCGGGCCTATGGCTCCGCACAGTCAGCGCACGGCTGGTTACACGGTCATCCCGTTCGTGATCGCGTACGCCAACGAGCTGGTGTCAGACCCGATCGGATTTGTCCCGTACGCGGGCCGACAGCGCCTGAGCTATCTGCCCTCGTCCAGGCCTGGCGACTGGGTCAAGAGCCCGTCACCTCGGTCGTGGGATCCGGGCATACTCCGCGCCCGTGTGCGCGACCTCCGGGGCAAGCCCAACGAGCGCGGCCTTGAACGCATGCGCAAGCTCAACGTGCGCCGCCAATGGCGGTGCATGGACAAACGGCTGTGCCAGGTGTGCGGTGAACCCGCCACCGACTCTGAGACGGGGCTCATCCCGTGGCTGCTGACGGCGACCGTGTTCGAGCGCACCGGCGCGGAGAGCGGACGTACCAACGCGCCGCCAACGTGCTGGAGTTGCATCCCCAGAGCCATGGAGGAGTGCCCCATGCTGGGCAAGAGCTTCGGCCTCGTCACGGCGGTCGGAGTCGAGCCCGCTGGAGTACTCGCCGACATGTACCGGCCCGGCTTACTGCCTGGCACGTTGATGCCGACCGCGCACAACGTGTTCGTGGCCTGGGACGCCTCCCAATACCACCGCCATGCGCTCGCCACGTCTCAGGTAGTGGAGCTACGCGGACTGAGATCCGTGCCATGATCCCCCGGCTTCCGTTGCTGCAGCTCACCACTCACCGCCGACGGAAGCCGGGCCAGAATCCTCGGTACGTCACTACCGGGGTAGGTGTTGGTCCCCGCCTCTGCCCCGGAGGGCCGATTTCCCAGGGCGGGGACCACACCGCACACGAGGCTGTAGTCATCCGGTTCACGTACGGGTGACGTACGCGGTGCCGTCGACTTCCCGGCCGAGCCCGTCGGCCGCAGGGTTGCCGACGGGGGACGATTTTGAAACCGGCTTTCACGACCCGCTCAGGCCTGATAGCCATGAGTCATGGACGAGGAACTAGACGAACCACCGTGGCACAGCTGCCCAGCCGACAACTGCGACTACGGCTCAGTCGACCTAACAGAGTGGCCTGATGTGGAAGGTGACGGCTCCCCCATAACGGGCGGCACTTGTAGCCGATGCGTCACCCCAGCCGTTCGATGCTCCGAATGTGGGGCCCTCACCGCCCTGGTTGGCTGGGATCCGGCTCCATGCGATGCCTGCGGCGAGACGGAGTACCAGTTGATCCCCGCAGACAAAAAGGGCAGCGAGTTCACGTTCCACCGCGTCTCATGAACCAGGCGATTCGGGCCGGACGAGGCCACTGTGCCGGGCCCGCTGGTGCTCATCTGCGCCGAAGGCCTGAGAAACCAGGTGGCGGGGTCCTGGCCTAGTTGGTCGGCTGCAGAAGGCCGGGAGTCCGGTGCAGTTGGTTGTGCTGTTGATAAAAGGCGGCGTCCGTCTCTGACTGGCGCGGCAAGGTGGCGGACGTGTTTCCGTCTGAAGGAGATCCCCTGTGGGGCGTCAAAAAGATCGCTGACCACCTGGACGTCGACAGCGACTGGGTCCTCGGCTTCGCCCGGGATCAGGGCCTCGATCTTTTCGACATTGGTGGGGGCTATCTCCGGGCGCGCCAGAGCGATGTCACCCGCTTTGCCCTGCGTAACAGTCGTGCCCCCCTCAGCCAGCCGGATTTTCAGCGGCAAGAGCACACTGACGACAACTCCGCGGGCGCCGTTCCGCCTGGTCAGAAGCCTCCAGCGGATCCGCTGCGAGGCTACAGGCCCTGCGTCTCGGAGCGCGGCAGGGACTTCGACCTCTTCCCGATCGGGGCGCTAGCTGCAGCTCTGGGCCGCAAGCCTGACACCATCCGCCAGTGGGAGGAGGACGGCATCCTGCCTCCCAACCAGGACCGCACCGTCAGCCACGATGCACGCGGTACACGCCGTCTCTATGCGCGCGCCCTGATCCTGGCCATCACCCGCATCGCTGAAGAGGAGGGTGTACATAAGCCGCATGCCCGGCGCCTTCGGGCCACCCGATTTCCCGAGCGAGTAGGAGCCCTGTTCGCCGAGGACTCGCCTGGCTCCGACGCCTGATCTATGGGAAGTCGCTGGCGCTCGGCCCCGGCCCGGAGCTGGCGGCATGGTGTCGACGGCCACGGTGGGCACCAGGCGGCACATGACGTGACGGTGTCGCTGTAGGGGGTGGAGGAGGAGATGGGCCTGGACCCTCGCCGATTTTCGGCGTGAGGCCGGCGGAATAGCTCAGAAAATCCGACGCGGATCCGACTGTCGGCCGCCCCGTACAGCTCTTGGTCACGCATCTTGAGAAGACGAATCGCTCATATTCTTTTGACATTCCTAGAGTGCGGATCTGTCACATCCTGTAGACAAGGAGTCATGAGCAGAACGCCATTTCGTGATACGGCCCGAGCCATCGCCGACCGCATGGACTACATCGCCATGTCCGTCGGATGTGACCGCGTCCGCTCCCACAGTTGGTGGCGGAACATGGTCGAGTACGGCGCATGGAACGGACCCGGTGCCGGACGCGTTGGCCCACCCGACCCCGAAGCAGTCATCGGCATTGCCAAGCTGTTCGCCACCACCCCAGAACAGGTGAACGCGATGATCGCGGCTGACTGGTACGGCGTGCTCCCCGACAGAGAGCTGTCCACCCGGGTCATGGGCCTGGCCCCGCTCATCGACATGCTCAACCTCAGCGACTACGGCCTACTGCATAATCTGACCCTCCGCCTGGCCCGACCGTGCGAGGCCGTGGGCGACAAATGAACTAGGCGTGATCGCCGAGCCGGCATCATGGGGGAGCGGGATCCTGCCTAGCGCCAATGACTCCACCGGTACCGACGCCGGAGCTGGTCACGTCGTACAACGCGGGGAGCCGGCATCGGGGATTCGTCGCTCCTCCGATTATTGCGGGGGTTGCGGGTCGGCCACCCGCCCGAGCCAGAACGCCGCGTTGTGCTGCGCGCCAGCGGGTCGTGCGCTGGGGCCGGGAGCGGTCGGCGGTCGGCTCGGCTCGTTGAGGTCCTCGGCCCACTCCCTGATCCTGGCCACGTCCGGCATGCGCAGGAGCCGATAGGCATACGAGCCGGGCATGCGGCCCTTACTGATCGTCACCCAGCCGTCATCGGCCAGGGCCTCCGCGTACTCCCCGATTTCGGCGCCGGTCCAGCCGGTGTGCCGCTCAAGCTGCGCTGTGGAGACCTCTACCTCCCGGCGCCCCTCGGCGAGCCTGGCCAGCAGCAGGTAGAGGCAGACGGCGGCGGGCGGTACGTAGCCCTCCACGAGGCTCATGGGCACGATCAGGTAGCCGTCGTCGGGGAACGTCACCGCCGAGTACGGCGCGGCCGGGAAGGCTGGCATGTCGCGGGTCATATCTGGCTCCTATGTCCCTGCAGTCGTCTCGTCGTCATCCTGCTCCGGCTCCGCGTACTCGAAGCCGAGATCGGTCAGCCATTCGTCCAGGATCTTGACGATGAAATCGGCCGGATAGTCGGTGCCGTAGGTCTTCAGCGTCTCGTCCACGATCTCGGCCGTGGCCTCCTCGCCCGTGAGCTGGATTGCATCGTTCAGGGCGTGCCAGACCTCCCAGAAGAGGCCCGCGTTGGTCTTGTCGTTGACCCACGCCTCGGCGTCGTCCAGCACGGCGCCCAGCCAGGTACGGGCAACTCGTCGCGTAGCCTTTTGCTGCTCCTGCTCCTGCTCGGCCTCGGTCTCCTCGGCGACCTTGACCATGACCGGCGTGCGGATCAGGCGGTACTCGTTCTTCCCGAGGGGATCCGGTCGACGCGACTCCAGGAGACCGGCCTCCTTCAACTCGTCGAGGTAGACCCGGATCTGGCGCTCCTTCACGCCCATGTACTTGGCCAGAGCGCTCTGAGAGGACCAGGCCCACGGGTTATTCCCGCCGATCCGGTCGAGCATCAGCCAGAGCCGGAGAGCGCCGGACGAAATCGAGCTGGCCGTCATGGAGAGGAACACCTTCGACCAGCCGTCCCGACGCGGGTTGATCCGGCCACGGTAGGTGTCGCCAGCGAATTCAACCTTGATCAGCTCGTACCGGTTCCCGTCCTTGGTCCTGGTGACCTTGATCAGGCCGAGCTTCTTGAGGGCCGACACCTCGCGCTTGATCGTCGCAGCGCTCAGGGTGGTCAGCTCGGACAGCTCGTCATTCGTCAGGACCGGCCAGAATTTGCCAGTCCAACGACCGTAGAGAACTGCCAGGACTCGAATGCCATTATGTGAAATCCAGTCCGACCAGATGAACGTTTCAGGGAGCATTCCGAAGTACGCTTCGGGGCTCTGACCTGCTACCCTATCCATAGATGAAGCCGATTCCTTCGTCTCACGGCCCGGAGCTTGCCAGAGCTTGCGGGCCTTTTTTATTTCCAGCGGGAACACTTTTCGCGCTCATGATCACGGTAGCAGGCATCGAATTACCGGAGTTAATGCCACCGGAGACGTTGACCGGCTCCAAGGTCTTGAAAGGGCTTTCGAGTTGGGGCATTTGTAGGACCCCCACAACAAATCCCAACTCACCAGGACTGAAAGTTTGTCCGCCGAGAAACCCCAGGTCAGTGCCACATAGCTCACACAGCACCGCTGGGATGGCTCAGAGAGCACCGCTGGGTTAGCTCACACAGTGCCGCGTAGAAGGAGAAGGGTTAGAGGGAGAAGCACCTAGAAGGCGTCGCGCGCTCCGCGCTCGACGGGGAGGTACACACCCGATGCCGTAGGCCGTAGGCCGGGGATGTGGGAGAGCTGGAAATCGGGGGATGGATACCCACGGCCAATGGCACGGCCTCCGGCCGATTTATGAGCGGGATACCCGGAACCACCGGCCCCGTCCTTCGCCTCCGGCCTCATTACCCCTTGTGCGGCCCTGAGCGCCATTCTCCGGCCCCATCAATGCCGCCCTGGGAATGACTCGTCAGCGGCTGCAAGGCAGCGCTGTGACACTCTGGCGACTTCGGGAGTGCGGAGCTTTCGGAGCCGTTATCAGATACGGCCGTGGGCTGGCAAACAACATCCTAACTAGTCGAGCTGTGAATTTTCCGACTCTCGCAGGGCTTGCCCATCCCAACTAACCCCTCCGTAGCCTCGTGCCCGTGATCAACCGGACGAATGCGGAAGCGGTGAATAACACCCCTGTGCGTGCGATGAATGACCAGGCGTCCGTGAGCGATGACGAACGCAAGCGTGAGGCGTGGCTGGAGCGCCACGCAGCACTCGCCCCCCGGCTTTCCCCGGAGGAATGGGCGGCGGCCAATGCCTGCCTCGGCATCCGCGTAAGCGGAAGTCGTGCGTCCGCCCGCCCGAGGCAGCAGGCCGCCTGAGACCGGTTCCTATTGCAACGGCGAGCCGTGGATCCACACCGGCTCGATCAGGTCAGGGTTGAACTTCGGGGACGGCACCAGCTTGTCACTGGTCTTGCTCTTCATGAGCGGGATCGGGTGGATGATCACGGCCTTCAGGTACTTCCCGAAAAACGCCTGCTTCTCGTCCAGCGTGGCGTCGTCCCAGCCCTTCCTGACCGCGTCGGCGAAGTCGGCGTCGGCAACAACCTGGGTCGTGGCGGCCCGGTTCGCCATCAGCTCCCCCTTCTCGGCCTCCAGGTCATCGGACATGGCGAAGTACCGGTCGGACGGCAGCTTCTTCGCCTTCCACCGCTCGTACAGGTCCTTCATCAACTCGTCGATCTCGGCGAGCCGAGCTTGCACGGCAAGCTCCTCCGGCGTGTCGCCCGGTTCCTCGACCACGCCGCCGCTCATCTGCTGGTCGTGAACCATGAAGATCAGGTCACGGATCAGCTCGTCGACGGGCGGCCCTGTCCGGCTGTTGCCCTGACACTCGCCACGCTCCACGCCGGGGCAGTAGTAGAAAAAGTTCTCCTTGTACCGCTTCGAGGGGCGGATGGCGTTGCCTGACATCTTCAGATGGCCCTCGCAGGCACCGCACCGGGCGAAACCGGTCAGCAGGTACTTCCGGGCGCTGGCCCCTCCGGGGAGCCCGGTCGGCTTCGCGTGCTTGCCGATCCTCTTGATCAGCCTGTCCCACTCATCCCGGGTAATGATCGGCTCCCACTGCCCGAGCACTTCCGTGCCGTCCGGCCTGGTGACGATCTCCAACTCGCTGACGTACGTGCCCTTGTCGTTGAGCCACTGATTCACCCGTCCCCGATAGCCGCAGAGGCGTGGATTCCGCAGCATCAGGAGCAGGTTGGTCCACACCCACTTGTTGCCGCGAGTCGTCCTGACCCCGCGCTCATTCCAGTCCGCCACGATGCCGCCGACACGGACGCCCGCCAGGATCTTCCGCACGGCCTCACGGACCAGCTCCGCCTCGACGGGGTGAACGGTCGTCCTGTCCTCGTTCCAGCCGAACGGACGCCACGGGCCCTTCGAGATCCCCTTTTCGGCCAACTCCCGGTGCATCCGCTTCACCCGTCGAGCCGTGTCGGCGGACGACTTGGACGCCATGGCTACCATGACGCGCGCCATCGCTACGCCGGAGTCCGTGTTGAGGTCGAGCGAGCCGGTCACGCCCTCGAAGCGCTTACCCCAGTACTGGGCGATCTCGATCGCGTCTTCGAGGTCACGCGGATCACGTGCCAGTCGGTCGATGTCGTAGACCACGACCGCGTCGATCGCGCCACGGCGGAGATCGGCCAGCATCTGCTGCCATACCGGGCGGATCACCCGCCAGACGAAGTACGGGTCCCCGTCCTCACCTCGGACCACCCGCCGCCGCTTTTTGTAGGCGCTGGTGTCGTTCTCCTCGTACACCTGCGTATGGGATGCGCCCCGACGCAGGGCGTGGGCCGTTGCGTCTTCAAGTTGACGGGCCACTCCTCGGCCCAATTCCTCGCGGTCGTCAGAGATACGGATATAAAGGCCAACGCGCAGGCCAGATAAGGTGCGAGCACCCTCGGGGAGCAGGTCGCTGTCGCTCATGCTCCTCAGTATATGGAGCCTATGGGTACACCATGCTAGTGTCGGTGAAGAAGCCCATCCGCTCAGCCATCGCGGTACACCTCCAGCAGGTCGAGCATCGCCTGCCCCCTCGGCCGTCTGCCGGGCCGTACGTCGCAGGTCACGGCCTTGCTCTCCTGAATGTAGACATTCGGGTCGAGCACCAGCGGGAGCAGGTCGTTGGCGACGTCGCCGGTCACCAGGCCGCCGCCGCCCCACCCCCAGTGGTACGGCAGGCCGATCTGATGGATCACCCTGCCCTGGATCCGCAGCGGCCGAACCCGGCCGGTGACCAGCACCCGAGCCTCGATCACGGTTCGACTGGTCACGATCGTGGCCCAACCGCCATTGGCCAGCCCCACCTCGGCGGCCAGCTGCGGCGACACCTCGCAGAACAGCTCCGGCTGCAGCTCGGCGAGGTAGGCCAGCGGCCGGCTCATGCCACCCGCCGTGTGGTGCTCGGTGAGCCGGTACGTGGTCAGCACGTACGGGTAGCGCGGCGACTCCGGCGGGTTGTAGGGGCTCTCCGGTCGCGGGTAGATCTTGCGGGCGGGGTTGGCCTGCTGGGCGTACAACGGGTTGCCGACCGGCGACTCGTGCGGCTCGTAGTGCGCGGGCAGCGGGCCGTCGGCCAGGCCGGCGGGCACGTACAGCCAGCCCTTCCCGTCGGACTGCATGATGAACGCGTCGGTCCCGGAGAGCGCATCCTCGGCCCGGGCGCCTTCGGGCGGCAGGTAGTCCGGCGGCTTGTTCGGCTCGAAGTCGGGCACGTCCCGCCCGGTCCACTTCCCCTGCTCGGCGTCCCACCAGACGTACGCCTTGCGCTCGCTCCACGGACGGCCCTCGGGGTCGGCGGAGGCCCGGTTGTAGAGGATGCGCCTGTTCGCGGGCCAGGCCCAGCCCCATTCGGGCGCCACGGGCGACTGCTCCTGCCCCGGCCTGCGCCGAGCCGCCTGGTTGACCTCGTCGGCGTACACGCCGCAGTAGATCCAGCAGCCGCAACTGGTGGATCCGTCCGGCTTGAGCTGGGTGTAGGCCGACAACGCCCGTCCGTCCGGGCCGACCCCGTTGATCTCGCGGAGCACGGCCGACGCCGACGGGTCCCGGTGCTCTCCCAGCTCGGGGTAGTCCCAGGTCAGCTCGCGCAGCGGCCGGTCGATCTCGTCGTCGGTCAGCCGTCGCCTGACCAGCTTGCCCAGGTGGTAGTAGAACCACAGGTCGCTGCGGCAGTCGCCGGGCGGGTCGAGCGCCTTCTCCCGCCACTGGAGCAGCCGCTGGGTGTTGGTGAACGTACCCTCCTTCTCCACGTGGCTCGCGGCGGGCAGGAAGAACACCTCGGTGGCGATGTCCTCGGTACGCATCTCCCCGGTCTCGAGCTCCGGGCCGTCCTTCCAGAACGTGGCCGTCTCCACCAGCGTCAGGTCGCGTACCACCAACCAGTCGAGGTTGGCCAGGCCGAGGCGCTGCGCCCGGCCGCCGGAGGAGCCGACCGCGGGGTTCTCGCCCGCAACGAAGTAGCCCTTCACCGTCCCGTCGATCTGGCCCATCACGGTGGTGTAGTGGCCGTGATCGCCGGTCAGGCGCGGCAGGTGGTCGAAGCAGAAGTCGTTCTGCTCGGTGGCCGCGTTCCCCCACCATGCCTTGAGCAGGCTCACCAGGTAGGCGCGCCGGTGGCCCCAGAAGCCGACGTCGCCGCCCTCCCGGGCGAGATAGTCCTCCAGCCCCTCGTGCCGGTGGGCGTGGGGCATGGTCAGGTAGCCGGGCAGGAGGCTGAACAGCGTCGGGATGTCGGTGGAGCCCTGGATGCTCGCGTGCCCGCGCAGCGCCAGGATGCCGCCACCGGGGCGGCCCATGTTGCCCAGCAGCAGCTGGAGGATCGAGGCGGTGCGAATGTACTGCGCGCCGACGGTGTGCTGGGTCCAGCCGACGGAGTACACCCAGGCGGTGGTGCGTTCCCGGCCGGAGTTGGCGGTGATCGCGTCGGCGAGCTCGGCGAAGTGCGCCCGCGAGATGCCGCACAGCTGCTCGACCAGCTCCGGGGTGTAGCGGGCGAAGTGCCGCCGGAGGATCTGGTAGACGCAGCGCGGGTGGCTCAGCGTCGGATCCGTCGCCGGGGTGGGATGCGCGGCGGCGCCCCCGGAGCCGTAGGTATCCGCCCCCGCGGCCTCGGCGTGGACCCGTCCGCCCTCCACCGCCTCGCCCGGCGCCCGCGCGCTCGGCGTCTCCTTGTCCGTCCCCTCGCCCGTCGCCTCGTACGCCCAGCTCCCCGGATCGTACGAGCCCGTCTCCGCATCGAACCCGGAGAACAGCCCGTCAAGATCCTCGGTGTCCCGGAAGTCCGCCGAAACGATCACGGCGGCGTTGGTGTAGGCCAGCACGTACTCACGGAAGTCCAGCTCGTTGGCGAGCACGTGGTTGATCAGCGCCCCGAGCAGCACGATGTCGCTGCCCGCGCGGATCGGCAGGTGCCGGTCTGCCAGCGCGCTGGTCCGGGTGAAGCGCGGATCCACGTGGAACACCTTCGCGCCCCGCGCCTTGGCCTCGACCACCCACTGGAAGCCCACCGGGTGGCATTCGGCCATGTTGGAGCCCTGGATGACGATGCAGTCCGCACCCGCCAGGTCCTGCTGGAAGGTGGTCGCGCCACCGCGTCCGAAGCTGGTCCCCAGACCGGGGACGGTGGAGGAGTGTCAAATACGGGCCTGGTTCTCCACCTGGATCGCGCCGAGGGCGGTGTAGAGCTTCTTCATCAGGTAGTTCTCTTCGTCGTCGAGCGTCGCCCCGCCCAGTCCGGCGATGCCCATGGTCCGGCGCACGACCTTGCCCTCATAGGTCTGCTGCCAGGTCTCCCGCCGGGTCCGTATCACCCGGTCGGCGATCATCTCCATCGCGGTGTCGAGGTCGAGCCGCTCCCATTCGGTGCCGTGCGGTCTCCGGTACAGCACCTGGGTCTGGCGGCCGGGATGGGTGACGAGCTGCTTGCTCGCCGAGCCCTTGGGGCACAGCCGCCCACGCGAGATGGGCGAGTCCGGGTCACCCTCGATCTGCGTGACCCGGCCGTCCTTGACGTAGACGAGCTGGCCGCAGCCGACCGCGCAGTAGGGGCAGATCGACCGCGCGACCGTGTCGGCCTCCTCGGTGCGCGGGGTGAGCGCGTCCGTACGGGCGGAGCGCACGGCGTCGCTCCGACCGTCCTCTCCCTTGAGCTGCCGGATCACCGGCCACCGGGAGAACCACCCCTTACCGGACACAATGCAGGCCCTGCCCCAATCTGTCTGAGCTAACCACCCCGGGCGGTCGAAGGCCAGGTAGACCACGACACAAGGGACAGAGGGGCGCACATCACAGTTCGATAACCTGAAGTATCAGGCAGCACCAAGGATGCATCCTCTCCTTGGAGGGACTATGCCCGATATCGCGATGCTCTCGGATGCCCCGGCCAATTGGCGCGGAGATCTACTCCAGTTTCGCCGCTACGTCGATCCCCTCGTTTCGATCATCACCAATCCCGACACCGAGACGCCTTTCACCATCGGCATTTACGGCGCGTGGGGAAGTGGGAAATCGACCCTGCTCCAAATGGTCGACAGGCGCTTACTCGATCGGCATGGCGAGGAGATCGTCCGCGTGCGTTTCAACCCCTGGGTGCACCGCCGCGAGCCGGAGATGCTGCTCCCCCTGCTGAACGCGCTCCACGCCGAGCTCGACCAGGACCCCGAGCACCGCTTCGCCGGCACGGTCCGCAGGCTGGGCACGATCATGGCGAAGCTGGCCGCCGACGAGATGCTGAAAAGGCTCACCCTGAGCTCCATGAGCGTGGAGAAGATCGACAAGCTCGCCCAGCAGTACGCCGCGCTGCGCGGCCAGGTCGACAGCCAGGCCGGCCGCCTGCGCGGGCTGCTGCAGCAGGAGGCCGACCGCCTGGCCGCGCAGGGCAAGAAGATCGTCTTCTTCGTCGACGACCTCGACAGGTGCGAGCCCGACCAGATCATCGACCTGCTGGAGTCGATCAAGCTCTTCCTCGACCTGAAGCACGTCTTCGTGCTGATCGCCCTGGCCAAGGACGTGGTCGACCGCGGGGTCCTGGTGAAGTACCAGCCGTTCGGCTTCCCCGATCAGGCGGCCATCGGCGACGACTACCTGGACAAGATGATCCAGCTCCCGCTGCACCTCTACCCGCTCGGCCCCGCGGAGGTGGGCCGGTTCATCCGCGAATCCCGTCCGGGAGAGCTGGCCAGGAAGCACGTCGGCACGCTGGAGCGGATCCTCACGCCCAATCCCCGGAAGATCAAACGCGTGCTCAACCTGCTGCGGGTGACGGAGGCCATCATCGAGGGCACCCCCGGCCTGGCCGCTCTGCGTACCGACCTGGTCGTCCGCCTGGTGGTGCTGCGGGTGCAGAGCCCGGAGCTGTTCGCGAACGTGCTCCGGCAGCCGGCGTTGCTGGTGGCGCTGGAGCTCGTCCACCAGGACAAGCTGGCGGCCGACGTACTCCAGGGCTTCCAGACGCGGTTCAAGACGCGGGCGGAGGCGCTGCAGAAACTGACCCTGGCCTTTCGCGGCAGGCACGACTTCCTGGCGCCGATCTTCGCCGACTCCGCCTTCGAGGCCGCCGCGGACGACCTGCCCGTCTACCTGACGATGATCGGCGGGTGAGACATGTCCGACGACCTGCGCTACGACTTGTACGGACTGCCCGCCGGAAATCCCTACGCCGCTCGCCCGCTGGACCCCCTCGCGCTGCCGGCCGATCGCGAACTCGTCCTCGAACTGGCCGGCTTCATCCGGCTCGCGGTCATCGAGACGGCCGTGAAAGAGGCGATCAGCAAGGGGGGACCGGCCTTCTTCCTGATCACGGGGGTGGGCAACAGCGGGCGGACGTCGCTGGCCAATCACGCGATGTACCTGTACCAGCAGGCCGCCGCATCGCTCCTGCCGCCCGGCTTCACCTTCGTGACGCATCGCGCGGAACGCGGTGACATGACGCACGACGCCTACGCGGTGCTGTGCTCCACCCTGCTCTCGTTGCGCAACAAGATGAACGCCAACGGCATCGACATCCCGCCCGCGCTGCGCACGCATTTCAGCACGCTGAGCGAAAGGGGCCCGGCCAACCCCATGAACGAATACGACCTGCAGGAGATCGCGGAATTCACCGCGACGACGTTCGCCGGCCGCAACGCCGGCTTCGGCATCCGGTACGAGGGCGTGCCCGCCAAGGAGCTCATCACCCAGGCCCAGAAGGTGTTCGAGAACACGAGCACCGTCGTGGTGTTCGTCATCGACAGCTACCAGCACGCGAACACCGTCCAGATCACCGAGGCGGACCGGCAGGCGTTCGCGGAGCGCGGGCATGTCTTCGACCTCGACACGCTGACCCCGGAGCAGATCGCGGCACTGGCCGAATTCCGGTGGAAGGGCAACCCGCCCGCGCCCTTCGACGAGCAGGGCGTGAAGAACGTCTTCAGCAAGCGCCCGTACACGATCGGGCAGGCCATCCAACACCTCGAAGTGCTCCTCGACCTGCGGCTCAGCGAGTACGAGAGCGACGAGCCATGGCCGGCGGCCGAAGACCTGCGCATACATGAGCGCTGGGTGCGGCTCAAGATATGGCAGCGCGACAGATGGAACAGGCTGAGAGGCTTCCATGGCTGAATACCCCGCGCGCAATCCCTTTCCGGCCCGCGGCATCTCCAGCGCCGAGGAGACCTCTCTCGCCGAGTTCCTGCGCGACTGGGCCCGGCGCACCCCCACCGCGATCCTGCCCGGAGTGCGCGAGGCCCAGCGCTGCGCCACGGACTACCTGCGCGGGTTCGGCGACGACCGGGCCCACGACGGCGGTCTCGCCTGCCTGTACGGCGCCCACGGGGTGGGCAAGACGCACGCGGCCCGTCACATGATGGCCTTCGTCAACGACGCCGACCCTCGGGCGGTCCAGCTCTACCTGCGCTTCCAGGAGGACGACTTCGTCGCCGAGTACCGCCGCCTGGTCTCCCAACTGCCGCAGGACCTGCTCACGGACCTGAGCCTGCGCTACCTGGGCGCGCTCGCGGGTGACCGGGCCGGACACGCCGACGGCCCGGCCAGCAGAGGAGCCGTCCTGTCCGCGGTCGGGGACGATCCCGGCCGGGTGTACGACCTGTTCGGCACGCATCAGGTCGAGGCCGGCGAGGTGCTGGAGGAGCAGGCCAAGGAGATCGCCGCCGTGGCGGGCAGCGGGCCCGAGTTCCAGCGGGCGCTGTCGTTCCTGCTGCGCCCCGAGTTCTCCGGCGTGGCCTACGACTGGCTGTGCGGCCGCCCGATCAGCCCCGACGCCTCCCGCGCGCTCGGCGTCAGCGGCCAGATCGACGACCCCTTGACCTGCCGGTACGGCCTGCAACTGCTGGCCAGGCTGGTGACCAGGAGCGGTCGGCCGTTCGTGCTGGTGCTCGACCAGTGCGAGAAGTTCCTGCCGGCGGACCGGAGTTCGTTGACCGCGAACATCGGGTTGCTGCAGAGCCTGGTCGAGGTGATCCCGCGGGCGGCCGGGCTGCTGCTCCTGGTGTCCAACGACGCGGCGTGGGAGCGCATGCCGCCCGATCTGCGCCAGCGCATCGGGACCGGCGCCTGCCACATGCTGCCGCTCACCCCCGACGAGGCCCGGCTGGTGCTCGGCGCGTACATCGGCGCCGCCCGCCCGGAGTCCGGCGAGGCCATCTGGCCCTTCACCGAGAGCGCGCTGCTCGAACTCCTGCGTCACAGCGGCGGCAACCTCCGCCTGCTGCTGCAGCTCAGCTGGGCGAGCTTCGAAGTCGCGGGGCCGCTGTCGGTCATCGACGCCGAGCTGGTCACGAGCGCGTCCGCCCGCCACAGTCACTCCCCCAGCCTCCCCGAACTGGCGATGCTCGTCGAGACCCGCCTGCTCGCCGCCGGGCTCACCATCGAGCGAACGGAGACGGGTGATGGTGGCGTCTCCTTCCACCTGCCTGACCGGCGTGAGCCGCGTGCCCTGGTCAAACTGTCCGAGGCCGTCTTCTTCGACGATGAGGTCGCCAACGCCGTCCAGACGGTCACCCAGACCAGACACCTGCGGGCCGGCGGCCGTCCGGTCTTCACCGCGCTGCTCGCCACGGGCTACGTCAGCCCTCCGGTGCTGACCGGCCTGCGCGGCGCGGTGCACGTGGTGCTGGTGGCCGACGGCTCCCCCGGCTTCCCGGGCCAGCTGGACGAGCTGGTCGAACGCATCGCCGCCATGCCGCTCAGGGACGAGGAGCCGGCCGCTTTCGACGACGCCATGCGTGCGATCGTGGAGCACCTGGAAGAGCTGAACTCCGAGCGCCGCGCCGAGATGATGATCCTCAACCGCAACCTCACCGCCGTGAGCGACCGGCTCGAGCACCAGAACCTCACCGCCGAGAGCGAGCGGCTTGACCGCCAGGCGCCGAAAGACTGGCCGCCCAAGCGCGCGGAGCTGGCAGGACGCATCGCCGAGGCTAGAGCCGCGCGGACCACCGCGGACTGGGCGGAGTTCCGCCAGGCCCGGGCGGAGGTGGTCCGCGAACGCTCCTCGCGGCTCAGGATGCTGGCCGCCGCCGTCGCCACGGCAGTCGTCACGACGGCCGTGGCGCTCGCCACCGTCTCCCTCGTGCCGATCCAGCTCACGGTGACCCTGTTCGCGGGCACCGCCGTCGCGGCGACCGCCGCCTGGTTCCTGTGGCGGAGGTTCGCCGCCTCTGACGTACGCCGAGCGAACACGCCGCTCGAGTCCCGGCGCGATCTCGATCAGCTCGCCCGTGAGCTGCGTGGCTCCGCCGATCCGCACTCCGCCGACCCCGTCGGCCGCTACGCCTACGCGCTCAGCGAGGACCCCGACAGCGGATACCAGGTGCTGACGGAGGCCATGCTGGCGGAGCCGCTGGCGCTCGTACGGCAGGCCATAGGGCGGCGGCTGGCCGTCTCAGAACGCTCGCCCGCCGACTGCGTGGCGGAGGTACAGCGCGGGCTCCGCGAACGGATCCCCGAGGTGCTGCTGCTCCTGGCGCGCGGGCAGCGGCGCGCCGAATCGGACCGGCCGCCGCGCGTGCTCCGCGACCTGCCGCCCGAGCTGCGGGTGCTGGTGGCGATCGCCAATCCCGGCTCACTTGAGCTGGCCGACGGCGCGGTCTCCAAGCATCCCGCCGAAGCGGCCCTGGCGGCACTCGGGGTACGCGGATCGAGACACCCGCTGGCTCGCGCCTACCGCGACGGTATGGCCGAGATCGTGCCGATCGAGATCCCGTCCAATGAGCTCCGCGCCACCGCCCGCCTGCTTTCCCCCCTGGAACAAGACGGGCTCGGCACCTACGACTGGCTCCCCCTCGTCGCGGAAATCGACGAGCTGTATCTGTTCTTCGAAAAACTGCTCCACCGCCAAGAGGAAATCCGCTCAAATCTGGGTAAATCTTGACTATCCCTCGAAGCCATGAGAAATAGGGACCGGGTGGAGCGTTTCGCGAAACCCGAACGGCGAGTGTGCTGGGGCACACGACACTTAAGAGGTAGCCGTTGTTAGGAAGCCCTGATTCGGAACCGCTGCTCACCCAGGAGTTCCCGGAATTCCTCGACGTCGACGCGCTGCTGGCCGACGGATGGAAGCCGTTCGCCTTCCAGCAGTTCATCCTGAAGATTCACAGCCGCTGTGATCTTTCGTGCCGCCACTGCTATGTGTACGAGATGGCGGACCAGAGCTGGCGCGAGCAGCCCCGCAGGATGTCCGACGCCGTCGCCGACCGCACGATCGAGCGCATCGCCGAGCATGCCGGCCGCCACAACCTGCCCGAGGTGGACATCATCCTGCACGGCGGCGAGCCGCTGCTGGCCGGCCCCGAGCTCATCTCCCGGCTGGTACGCGGCATCCGTGGCGCCGTCGACACCGGCACCCGGGTCAACGTCAACATCCAGACCAACGGCGTACGGCTCGACGAATCCTTCCTGCGGCTGTTCGACTCGCTGGAGATCCGCGTCGGAGTGAGCGTCGACGGCGACGAGGAGAGCCACGACCGGCACCGCCGGTTCGCCGACGGCCGGGGCAGCCACGCCCTGGTCAGCGCGTCGCTGCGTCGGCTGACCGAGGGGCCGTACCACCGCCTGTTCAGCGGGCTGCTGTGCACGGTGGACGTGCGGAACGACCCGTTGCGCACCTATGAGGCGCTGCTGGAGTTCGACCCGCCGGCGATCGACTTCCTGCTGCCCCACGGCAACTGGCCGGCCCCGCCGCCCTTCCGCGAGGCGGGCTCGGCGGCGACGCCGTACGCCGACTGGCTGATCCAGATCTTCGACCGCTGGTACGAGAGCCCGGTTCTGCAGACCGAGATCCGGATGTTCCAGGAGATCCTGCGCCTGCTGCTCGGCAGCCCTTCGCGGGCGGAGACGGTGGGGCTGTCCCCGGTGCGCATGGTGGTGATCGAGACCGACGGCCGCATTCAGCAGTCGGACATCCTGAAGAGCGCCTACCCCGGCGCCCCCCAAACCCCGCTGCACGTGCTCAGAGACCCGCTCGACCGGGCACTGCTGCACCCGTCGATCGTCGCGCGGCAGATCGGCGAGCTGGCGCTGTCCCCCGCCTGCCGCAGCTGCGAGATCGTCTCCACCTGCGGGGGCGGGCTCTACGCGCACCGCTACAGCCAGAACAGCGGCTTCGCGACTCCCTCCGTCTACTGCCCTGACCTGTACCGGCTGATTACGTACATCGCCGCGCGGTGCGCCCGCGACATGGCGCGGCTCCGCGGAGCGGGCTGACCCGGCCGAATTAGATGGGTGGCGGGTCGAAGTCGCAGTTGAGCCGCTCACCGGCGAGCGCCGCGAGCGTATCGGGATGGTCACGTCCCACGATCAGGTCGAAGCGCCTCATCGTCTCCTCGTGCAGCCGCGCGGCTTCGTTCTCCGCGCCCGTCGCCCGCAGGTCCAGGCTCAGATTGGCGGCGCAGACGAGGCTGAGGTAGTGGTCGGGGGTGAAGTGCGTCTGGATCCGCTGGTAGTTCTCCTCGCCGAGCCGCCGGGCCTGGTCGAACTCGCCGAGCGCGGCCAGGTCGTTCTGCAGGTTGATGCCGCAGGTCACCGTGTAGTCGTGATCGCGGCCGAGCCGCTCGGTGAGACCCTTCAGGGCGTTCTGATCGATCTCCCGCGCCTTCGCGGCGTCGCCGCCGAGGCGCGCCAGCAGCGCCAGATTGATCCTGCTCGCCTGGGTGAACGGGTGGTCCTCCCCGAACACCTGGGGGTAGAACTCCAGCGCGCGATCCACCATCGCCTTGGCCTCGTCGAGCTCACCGAAGGCGCGCAGGGCGTTGGACAGGCCGACGGCGGCGGCCATCGTGTCGGCGTGCACGTCGCCGTACAGTCGCCGCAGCCGCGTGTAGGTGTCCCGCATGAGCTCCAGGGCTTCGCCCAGCCTGCCGGTTCTGCGCTGACTGATGGCGAGGTCCTTGGCCGCGAGCAGGGTGGCGGGGTGGTCTTCGCCCAGCTGCGCCACGCCGTATCTGTAGGCCTCCTCGGCCATGTCGGTCCCGACGTGGAACTGGCCGTTCAGCCGCACCGCCCGGCTCAGGTTGGTCCAGGTCTGCAGCAGGAGGCGTCTGCCGCTGCCCTCCGCGCCGCTCATGTAGAGGTAGGCGGACTGGAGAATCTTCTGCGCCTCGCCGTATTCGCTGGTCAGGGCGTAGTCGAGGGCCAGGTTGTTACGGGCGCGCAGCGTCCGGATCTCGTTCTCGCCGTACAGTCGCTCGTACCCGTCGCGGACCTCCGCGTCGACGTCGCGCGCCCTCAGGAAGTCGCCGCGGCCACGGAGCGAGGTGGCGTAGCCGTTCATCGCCCACAGCGTTTCCGGTTGCTCATGGCCCAGGACTTCCCGCATCACCTCCAAGGCCCGCGAGTCGATCTCGTACGCCTCGGGATAGAGGGTCAGCGCCAGCTTGATGTTGCCCAGGTGGATCTGGGCCACCAGCACGTCCTGGTGCCGCGCGCCGCTCAGCTCTGTCCACTTCTCGATGTATTCGCCGAGCAGTGTCTGCGCCTGTCGGTAGCTACCGCGCACGTAGAGATACCGCACGAGGTCGATCGCGAACTTGCGGACGTTCGGGTCAACGCAGCTGATCACCCCCGACGGCTCCAGGTGGGCGGCCAGCTCTTCGAAACTGGCCCATTTGGTCTCGTCGTCCGGGTCACTGGGCGCGCTGCCCGCCAAGAGCAGGTGCACCTCGTGGCGGAGCTCGGCGCGGTCCTTCTCCGGCGTCTCGTCGCGGAGCAGTGCCTGGTTGAGCCGGTGGACCTGGAGGGTGCGAGCGGCAGGCTCGACCTTGACCAGCGCGTAACGTTCCAGATTGCTCAGAGCGTTGGTCAGCAGGATGGCGTCGGACAGGATGGGCGCCAGCCGCGGACCGACCAACCGGTTGCCGCGGCGGAACACGTCGCGCGGGATGGGCTCGGGGCCGAAGAAGGCGCAGCAACGCAGGAGCTCGACCGCCTCGGGGACACGGTCTTCGAGCTGTGAGACGGACAGCTGCCACGCGGCGGTCATGGACTGCGGGTAGGTCGGCGCCTTTTCCAGGCTGAGCAGCCGGCCCGTCTGCTCCTCCAGCAGCGAGATGTACTCGTCCACCGGCATCAGGGTGCGGGCCAGCAGGGCGGCGGCCTGCTCCAGCGCCAGCGGCAGGTCGCCGAGCTTCTCGGCCAGCAAGGCGGCCCCGGCCTCGCTCACCGCCCCGCCGAGGCGCTTGCGGAGGAACTCCACGCTCTCCTCGCGTCTGAAGACGTCCACCTGAATGGTGGGCTCATGGTCGCTCCAGCGCGAGTTACGCGAGGTGATGAGGACGTGGCCGGGCCCTCTGGGGATGAAGTCCTTGATGTAGTCGGGCTCTTCGGCGTTGTCGAAGATCACCAACCAGCTCCGGTACGGGACACCGCTCTGCAGCGAACGCAACACCGCCTGGGTGGCCTGCTCGGCACCGGCCATAGGAGGGAGTCCGAGCACCTGGCCCATCGCCGCCAGCGACGACGGGACCAGCACCGCCTGGTCCGCGGAGATCCACCAGACGAGGTCGTAATGGGCGCGGTACTGCCAGGCGTACTCGATGGCCAGCTGCGTCTTGCCGACGCCGCCGAGGCCCTGGAGGGCCTGGGGCTGCGCCACGACGGCGGTGACCGTGTTGATGCTCTTCCTGAGCACGCTCAGCAGGTCCGCGCGGCCGGTGAAGTTCGGATTACGCTTGGGGACCCTTTCCCAGATCTTCGGCCCCTGCGGCACCATGGAGTGTGAATTTTCCGTCACGTCAACCTCCGCCCCAGACGCCGGTAATCATATGTCTCATCCTAGAGCTTGATTAGCCCATCCTTTATAATAGAATGGAAATAAGGAAGAAGTCAGACCAGCCTCGGCCGGACTGGCATACTCACGCTCATAAGCGCCTGTACATCATTTGACATTCGGATGGCCCGAAATGGACGGGGAGTGCACATGCGTGATGGGCAGTACAGATCCCACCTCCTGATCGACGACACCACCGCTTCCCTGCGGCACGTGCCGGACATGGAGAGCGCCGCCCTGCGAGCAGCGGTGGCATCCTGCCAGAGCGACAAGAAGGAGCTGGGAGCGGGCTTCTCAAACTCAATTTAAGATATACTCCGCATTTCTCAGCAGCAAGGCGGAAATCGGGCGTGCAAGGTGCGCCCGAAGAGTGCCTCATCCAGCAGGATGGGCGCGCGCCCGCGCGCGCATGCGAAGAATTCGCCCACCTTGACCGTCACGGAGGAAATGTGCGGTGAAACGCGGCTGCGGATAGGAACGACATGGGCACTTCCGGTATGGACGCACGGCAGGCGGCGCCGGGACCATACAGGGGGTTACGCGTCTTTCGCGGCGAAGATCGGCATGGATTCTTCGGACGCGACGCGGAGTCTCACGTTATTTGCCAGCTTTGGCAGAGCAAACGACTGACTGTCCTGTACGGCGCTTCGGGGAGCGGGAAGACCTCCCTCATCCAGGCAGGTGTGATCCCGCTCCTCAGCCCGAACCGGACCGACGTCCTTCCTCTCGGCCGGGTGTCCTACGGGTCGTGCTTTCCGCAGGCCGCGCTTCCCGCCCACGATCCGTACGTCCTCGCCCTGCTGATGTCGTGGTCCCCCATGGCCACGCCCACCCGGCTGGCGAGCATGACGATCCCCGCGTTCCTGCGGGCCCGCCCGGTCAAACGCGACACCTACGGCGATCCGACCCTCACCATGGTGGCCATCGACCAGGTCGAAGAGCTCTTCGCCACCGGCCGCCGGCGCCATCCCTACCGGGACTGGTTCTTCGGGCAGCTCGGCGAGGCGCTCCACGCGGATCCCGGCCTCCGGCTGCTGCTGTCGATCCGCGCGGACCGGCTGCGGGACCTGCTGCCGTACGAGCGGGAGCTGGCCGGCTCCGATCGGGAACGCTTCCCGCTGGAGGCGCTGGACCAGGCGGGCGCGCTGGAGGCGGTGACCAGGCCGATCGAGGGCACCGGGCATGTGTTCGCCCCTGGGGTGGCCGAGCAGATCGTCCGAGACCTCATCCAGATCAGGGGACGCTCGAACCCCGCGCAGCAGGCGGAGGGCGTGGACCCCGTCCATCTCCAGGTGGTGTGCGAGGCGCTGTGGAACGCGCTGCCCGCCGAGGCCACGAAGATCACCGCAGGCGAGGCGAGCCTGTACGCCGACAAGACGCTCTCCGAGCACTACCACCGGGTGATCGGGGAGATCGCGGCCGAGCGGCTCAACGGTGACGAGCACCGGCTGCGGACGTGGTTACGGCTGGCGTTCGCCGACCGGTCGGGGAGCCGGCAGCCCGTCCGCCAGAGCGCGATCCGGCTGGCCGGGATCAGCAAGGCCACCGTCGCCCTGCTGGTGACCCGGCACCTCCTCCGGGCCGACCAGCACATGGGCGAGAGCTCGTACGAGCCGGCGTACGACCGTCTCCTACAGCCGCCCGCGCAGGAGGACTACCAGCCCCGCGCCTACCCGGACCGGCTGCCGACCGAGGACCATCTCCGCGCGGCCGAGAGCGCCCTGCGCGAGGGCGATCTCGTGCTGGCGGAGCAGCACGGCAAGGAGGGCCTGGCCCGTTCCGAGCAGGACGACCACCGGGTGCGAGCGCAGATCGAGTCGCTCCTGGGCAACATCGCGCTCAAGCGGGGAGAGTTGAGTGACGCCGTCTCCCGCTACAGCGCGGCCGCCAAGAGCTTCGAGACGGCCGGCGAGGTGGCCTCTGTCGGCCCCATGCTCACGGCCATCGGACGGCTGCGGCTCACACAGGGGTCCCCCAACGAGGCCGTACGCCATCTGCGGGCCGCGATGGTGCGCGTGCCCGCCGACCTCACGATCCAGACCGAGCTGGCGTGGGCGCTGTGGCACGGCGGGCATCCGGACGCGGCGGTGGGCGTGCTCAACGACGTGCTCGACCGTGAGGGCAACAACGCCGACGCCCTGCTCGGCCGGGGCCAGATGCTGGCCGGCATGGGCCGGGCCCGCGCCGCGCTGCGCGACCTGGACCGGGCCCGGCCGCTGCGATGGCCGTTCGCCAAGATCGCGCACGCGCTGGCGCTCGCCCAGACCGACAGCCTGGAGGAGGCCCAGCAGGAGATGATGGAGGCGCTGGCGGAGGCAGTGGACGATGGGCCGCTGCTGCTTTACGCGGCTCGGGTGGAGGAACTGGCGGGCAAGACCACCTCAGCGGTGGACCTGGCCAAGGCGGCGATTTCCGCGCAGCGGCCCGCGCTGCCCGAGCACATGAAGCAGGACGCTCACCGGCTGGTCGGTGCCCGGTGACGGGCGGGGCGTCTTACCGGTTGGCCGGCGCCCGGTGAGTCAGACCATGTGGGGCTCGCCGACGAAGTCCGGTAGCGGCGGAGTCAGCCATTTGCGCAGCCGGGGCACGATCAAAACAGACAGCGCCAGGAGCACCATCGCGCCGAGCAGCAGCATCGAGCCGCCCGTCACGCCGTGCCAGGTGACCAGGAAGGCGCCGAGCGGCGCGGCGAGGGAGAGCGCGCCGTAGGCCGACAGCCGGGAGACGCCGACCACACGGGCCAGTGTTCCCGGGTCGATTCTGGCGACCTCCACGGCCCTGATCGCCACATTGGTCATCGACCCGCCGATTCCGGTGGTGAAGAAGGCCATGGCGAAGAAGAGCGGCTGCGACCGGAGCACCGACCCCAGCACCGCGAGGAGCATGGCCAGCAGCCAGATCCCCGTGTGGATCAGCAGGGTGAAGCGCAGCGGCCGCTGGAAGAAGGTCATGGTGGCGCCCAGCGCTCCACCCACTCCGCCGGCCGCCAGGACGAGCCCGATCGTCAGCGACGGCACCCCGTCGGACCCCGCGACGAAGATCATGATGAGCGTGTTGACCATCAGGTTGGTGATGGTGACCAGCATGATCGCGCCCCGCAGAAAGTCCTGCTTCATGAGCACGTGGAACCCCACGGACAGATCGCTCAGCTGCAACGAATGGGTGGGCCGCCGCCCGGAGCCCGGACTCCCCTTCCAGAACAAAACCAATGAAACGGCGAATAGTACGGCGTTGAGCACAAAAGGGATAAACGCTCCCACTCCAAACAGATATCCGCCGAGCGGCCGACCAGCGAGTGAGGCGAGATGGCTGGCCCCCTCGCTCTTGGCCAGCGCGCGCCGCATCATGACCGGCTGGACCAGCGACGGGAGCAACGCCGTCTCCGCCAGGTTGCACATGACCCAGAACGTGCCCTCAAGCAACGCCGCCGCGATGAGATGGAAAAGCGAGGGGCCACCGAAGAGCATCGCGAACGCCACACTCGCCACGGTCACCCAGCGGCCGAACTCCGCCCAGAGCATGATCGAACGGTTGGACATCCTGTCGACCAGAAGCCCACCGGGGATATAGAAGACCAGGATGGGGATGGTCAAAGCGAACCCTGCCCAACCGGCGGCGGCGGGCGATTTGGTCTGCGCGAGAGCGAGGAGCGGGTAGGCGACACCGAGTGTCCGCGTACCTACCGTGGAAATGGTTGAACCAGCCCATACAAGGGCAAATCTGGTCGTCTTTGGTGGGCCCGAGTTGTCGCCCGACAAGCTTTCTGTCCTAGTCAACTCCCCCGCCCTGGCCGGTGGTTCCTGGAGCCCGACCTTAGGGTCACAAGTGGGGATGGCCACGGCGAACAGCCTGCCTCTTATGCATGGATGGAAAGCGCTGTACCGACTCTTGGGGCTTTGAGACCCGTCGGAGTATAGCCCGGCTCCGGTAGACCCATCAGGGCTTGCGACTACGTGGCAGCGGCACGATTCCCTGCAGGGAATCGTAAAGTCGCAGGCCGCGCCGGACACTACTCGCATGAACCAACTCCATGTACAGCAATGGGCCAGCCGCTATGTCGCCCAGTGGAACGAGCCCGACCCGGCGACGCGGAGCGCCCTCATCCGCGAGCTGTGGGCGCCCGACGGGATCCAGGTCCTGGTCGACCCGCCTCAGGAGATCCGCGACGCCGCCACGGCGCTCGCCTTTCCCGTGCCGCCCCTGGAGGTCCGGGGTCACGACGCCTTGGACGCCAGGGTGACCCGTGCCTACGAGATGTTCGTCGAGCCGGGCGAGCATGTCTTCGAGGCCGCCGAGGAGGCGTACTCCCTCATGCCCAACGTGCTCGCCATCCGGTGGTCGATGGTGTCGACCCGGACGGGCGAGGCCGTCGGCGGCGGCCTGGACATCCTGGCTCTGGACGGCGATGGCCGGCTGCGTACCGACCACCAGTTCATCGGAGCGAGCTGATGCGCTTCACCAGGATCGCCCGCACGGAGGACGGCGGATCGGCGTTCGAGGACGGCGAGATCGCGCTCGCCCACCGGCAGATCGCCGAAGGGGTGCCGGCCATGGCGGTCGGCGGGCTGCCGTCGAAAGGTGGCGTGCAGTTCGTCCGCAGCGCCGCGTTCGACAGCGCCGCTCATCCGGCGCCGCGCGAGCAGTGGGTGATGATGCTGCGCGGCACGATCGAGGTGACGGTCACGGACGGCAGCCGACGCCGCTTCGGCGCGGGCGACCTGGTGCTCGCCGCCGACACGACAGGGCTGGGACACATCACCACCGGCGTCGGCGAACCACCGTTCGAGGCCCTGTTCATTCCGCTCTGACCGCCGAGTACTCGGGGATCTACGGGCGGTGGATCGCCGTCGCGACCGCCGTGGCCAGCCGCTGCAGGTCGTCACCGGTGAACCTGCGTCGCCTCCTTGGCGAACCGATCCCGGCTGCCGTCGTGGCCGGCCGCGTGCAACATCTTGAGCGCCACCCGCCGCCCGTCCACGTCGTACGCCTCGTAGACCACACCCTGACCACCGGAGCCGAGCCGCCCGGCCAGCCAGTAGCCCCCGATGTGTTGCGGATCTCCCCCGCTGAGCGATTCCACGGCGAATTAGACGCAAATGGTCACCGGTGAGTTGTGATGCTTCGCGCCGCATCCCCCGGCACCCGATGAGCACGACCCGCGCCACACTGCGTAGATAATCTGCATGCATTGACCTAGAATCGATCCAGAGGATGGATTAGAGGGTGTGCAGTGCTACTTAGATTCAGAGGTGCCAACCATAGATCGTTCCGGGATGAGTTCGAGGTCTGGCTGGCAGCGAGCAAGTTCAACCAGGAATCAAGGCGCCCCGCCGGTCTCACTGAAGACCCCGACTTGGCCTATCTACCGGCGACCGCGATCTACGGCTCGAACGCGTCCGGCAAGTCGAACGTCCTGCATGCCATCCGCTGGATGCGACAGGCGGTCCTCAACTCCGTCCACGGCTGGTCCACCCTTGACGGCATCCCGCGCGAGCCGTACGAACTCGACCCGGCCGCCCGTACGGACGCTTCCCTTTTCGAGGTCGACATCGTCCTCGGCGGTGACCGGTACATCTATGGCTTCGAGGTCTCCGACCAACGAGTCGAGACCGAATGGCTGCATACATACCCCGGCGGACAGGCCCGTCGGCAGGTCTGGTTCGAACGCGACGCCGACACCGACGATCCCTTCACCTTTCCCGGCGAAGGCCTGAAGGGGCCGAAGGAAAGCCTTGTCTCCCAGACCCGGCCCGACGCACTGTTCCTGACCGTCGCCGCGGCCTTCAACCAGCCCTATCTCAAGCCGATCCACGACTGGTTCCGGCACAACCTCTGGTGGATCAGCCCAGGTCGCGACTTCGAAGATCGGCAGAGCTTCACCCGCAAGATGCTCGACGACCCACCGCAGCGGGATCGCATCATCGCGCTTCTCAAGGTCGCAGACCTGGGGGTCGTGGGAACCGAGATCGACAGCCTGACCGGCGAGCTCCGACTCGTGCACCAAGGGCCCCACAACCCTGTCACACTGAGCTACGAGCGCCAGGAATCGATGGGCACCCGATCCTGGTTCGCCTTCCTGGGGCCCCTCCTCACCACCCTGGACCACGGGGCGGCCCTCCTTGTCGACGAACTCGACACCAGCCTGCATCCCCTCTTCGCCGCCGAAGTCCTCCGGCTCTTCCAGGATCCCGCGGCCAACCCCAACAACGCGCAATTGGTGTGCACGGTCCACGACGCGACCCTGTTGGGCCGCACACACCTCTTCCAGCCATTGGAGCGGGACCAGGTACGCATCACCATCAAGAACCGGGACGGCGCCTCCGAGATCTATCCCCTGACCGACGCCCGTCCCCGCAAGTCCGAAGCCCTCGACCGCAACTACCTGGCCGGTACGTACGGCGGCGTACCAAGACTGACCGTCGGCGAGATCGCAGAGACGCTCGCCGGCCCACTCACGGAGCCGACAACGGAGGTGCCGACCTGATGGCCAAACGCGGGGCACCCGGTGGAACCACGCTTCCGCGTCCAGGTCTGGGCAGCCGCAGAAAGAACAATGTCCTTTTCCTGGTCTGCGAGGGGCAGACCGAGCGGAGCTACTTCCACCATCTCAACCACCGTTATGGAGCGGAGCACAACTTCCAGATCCAGCTCACCCCGCGCAAGGTCACCGAGGGGCAACAGTTCAACGGCTACAAGCCCGTCCCAGCGGTACGAGAGGCGATTCGGCTCAAGAAGTCCACAAAGGGGATCAAGAACACGGTGTTCTGGGCGATCTTCGACCGTGATGAGAACGAGGACATCTACGAGGCGTTTCGCCTTGCCCGCCAGAACGGGATCAACGTCGCTTTCTCCCACCCGCACTTCGAGCTCTGGCTCTGGCTCCACTTCGCGTCAGGCACGCCTGGCCGACTCGGCGGGGACCGTACGACGATCCCAGCGAAGCTTCGAGGGACCAAGGAATTCGCAGATTTCGAAAAGCTGGTCGAGCCTCACCACTTCGAGGAGCTGATCAAGGAAGGTCGCCAGGCAACGGCGGTCAAACTGGCCCAGCATCTCGTGGCCGACTGCCCGAGCAGGCGCCGCGCTCCCGCGCCAGAGCCCGGTGCACCTGGCCACGCTCCCAATTGCGACATCCTCCTACGCGATCCCTCTACCGACGTCTACCGCATCTTTGAGGTCCTCGGGATCGTCTCCTAACGATCTTTGCTCTTGGTACGGAGCATGACGTTGGTCGGCTTGACGTCCCGATGCAGGATGCCCGACGTGATGGCTGCCGTCCTCATGCAGGAACCGCCGCCGCCTGGCCGGCCCGCTCGCCCTGTGCTCGTCGCGATCCTGGAAAAGGATCCGGTACGCCGCTGCCCCCGGAGCAGGTGGCCGGCTGAACGCCATCGCGCAAGGCACCCCACGACCGCTCCGGCCCAGTACCGCGAGCCGACCGTGCCGAGTTCCCAGCCCGGACGCCGCCGCCGGACACCAATCGTCACCTGTTCACCCGCGACTTCGACGCGTGTGGCCCGCTGACCAATGCCCAGGTACGCGCGTTGGTCGGCGGCTCGATGAAGCGCCAGTTCGTGGACGCCAAGATCTGCAACTGAACCAGGCCGGACGGCACGAGACTGGGCATGCCGGCGCTCCGTCTGCAAAGCGTCTCGCTAGCCCGGAGCTCTCAGCGAAACATGGTCACGTCCATGAAGGACGAGCCGAAGCGCACCCTGGGGCCAAGCTCCGCAAGGGGCCGAACGTAGGCGACGAGGCGTACACGGTCCAGACGTACGCACGCATCGGAGGTCTCATACTCCACCGCACCGACATCTCCTTGCGTGTCTCGAACCTCTTGGTAACCCTCGACTGCGAGATCTCTCAGCCCGGGTACGCCACCGCCGACAGGATGGCCAGGCTCGTCTTCACAGCCGCCAACAAGCGCCGCTGACTCGGCTTTCGGCTGTATTCAGCCCTGTGGAGCCACGTGAGCCAAGGCTTGCGATCTACGCGTTTTCCCTGCACTGATCTCGTCGGAGGGCTGCTCGAGCGGCCCGCGGGGCAGCTGCGCGTCCTAGCCGGACGCGATGAACTGCCGTCAGCCCAGTCTCCCAGCGTTCTCACGACCCCGCCGCTGTAGCCGGATTGAGCGCCATTGGACCTCATATGACTAGATTGATGTAAGTTCACGAAGTTTGCCGGAAAAGACGCTTATTCGCTGATCTGAAATCATGATCCACAATGTAGCCACCAGGCAAGAAACATGTTACTTATTCACATTCCTCCACAGCACATCTGGTAATTAGTCTGCCCGAATCTGCATGAAATAGGACATCAGGCTCCATCGCCAAGAAACAGAAGATTATCCTGTTGTGGTAATAATGTTTCCGTCCTCGGGCGGCGATCCCGCCCGAACGGCTACCTTGCCTGCAAAACACGCGGCGGGAGATAGCGTGAAAGTTCAACGAGCTCCGTGGGAAACTCGCGGCTGGCCTGTAGGGACCTTTCTTGCCCGGCTGCCGGTCACCAACCGCCGCATGCTGCTGGACCTTGGTGTCCATCGGTCACATCCGGCCGGCGATAGGCTCATCCGCCAGGGGGCCACAGGCGACGCCGTCCTCGTCCTGCTGGATTCCGTGGTGATGGTCACCGCAGGCGTGGAGAATGGCGCCGAGACCCTCGTCGCCATTCGGGTGAGCGGGGACATCATCGGCGAGATGGCGGTGCTCGACAACACCACCAGATTCGCGTCGGTCATAACCTGTCGCAGGTCGTTGATCAGCCACGTCGCCGGATCGGCGTTCATGGAATTTCTGCACCAGCATCCCGCCGCGGCCGTGTCTATGAACCAACTGCTCGGGGAGCGCTTGCGGCAAGCCAACCGCCGACGACTCGACTTCACCGGCTACGACGTGGACGTGCGACTGGCCCGCGCGCTCATTGAGCTCGCCGGGCAGCACGGGCACAGGCAGGCGGGCGCCACCGACGTCGGCGTGCGACTGTCCCATGCGGAATATGGCGCGCTGATCGGCGCCAACAAGGACTCGGTGCAGCGGGCACTGCGACAGCTCTCGGCCAGAGGGCTCGTCGAAACTGGTCGCCGCAAGGTGCTGATCTTGAACCTTGATGAGCTGACAAACTTCGCAGATATCGCCAAATAGCTTCATACCAGACTTTTTTCAGCCTTCTGCGAAGACGACTTTTGACGGCTTTCGTAAACCCATCTCGTGACAGGGTGCTCGTCATCCCACTCACGCACCTTTTCAGGAGGCACGGATGCGTGATTCCCACATGCGGAAAATCCACCCAATGATGTCTATCGACATCGAAAGCTACAGCGAACGGAACGAAGCGCAGCAGCACGAGGCACAGCAGAGCCTCCGACTCCTGCTGGAGATCGCAGCGCGCGAGGCAGAGCTCGACCTCACCGCATGGGCGACCCAGTGGTCAGGTGACGGCGCGTTCGCGGTGCTACCCGCCGACACGCCGATCGGCGAGCTGGCCGAGTCGTTCATCCAGGAACTCAACGTCCTTCTCGGCACCCGTAACCGCCGGCCGCTGCCGCCGCCATGGACCTCGATCCGGCTCAGGGTGTCCCTGCACGAAGGGCCGGTAAGGACGGACGGTGCCACCGGGATCCCGGGCTCGCACGCCGTACAGGTCAACCGGCTGGTCGACGCTGAGGCGCTGCGGGTGGCGCTGGCGTGCTGCCACGGTGCGGACCTGGCGGTGATCGTCTCCGAGCGGGTCTTCAACGACTACCTCACCGACGGATACGGCACGCTCAGCCCGGCCAGGTTTCGGCAGGTGCGCGTTGCGGTGAAGAAGAACCGGTATCTCGCCCACCTGTACGTGCCCAACTGTGACCTATTCAAGATCCATGAGCTCGATCCCTTCGACGACGTCCCTGCTCCGCCGCAGGAAGACGCGGGGCCGCTGGATGCGGCCGCCGCCCTGGCCGAACCGCCGAGCGGTGAGCCGAAGCAGATCGTCTATGGGTCCGCCCACACCATCACCGGCTCCAACGTGAGCGAGACGCACTCGGGCGATATCCGCATCGGCGACATCCATCTGGGTGGGCCCAGATGAGCGACTCGGCCTCCCCTCCTGAGAAGGGCGCAGCCGAGGAGCCGGACCCTTATGCAGCCCACGAGGAGAAGGCACCGCACGTCATCGTGGACGACGAAGAGAGCGACGACGAGGCGAAACCGCTCGGCCAGCAGCTCGCGGACGAGGACGCCGAGCGTCGGGTTCGCGAGGGGAACCTGCGCCCGCTCGTCCGGGGTTCGGCGCACCGCATCATGGACAGCGCGCTCTTCGAAACTCATAACGGCGACATCAACATCGGAATTGGACAAAAGGGGCTCGTCAGGCCGTATCTGCTGAGCAGCGATGAGGCCCGGCAGGTCGGCAACACCCACGTCAATGTTGGCTCCTACCGGGAGCTCGTGAACCGGCTCGCCATGGAGCGGGTCGCGGTGGTGAAGGGACAACCGAACAGCGGCAGGCACTGGACCGCGCTGGCCGCGCTGGGACAATGGGCGAGCGACGGAGCATATGAAGGGCTGGTCCGCCGCTATGGAACGCTAACGGTCCGTGGCGACCTGATCCAGGTGGACGCGGCGCAGCTGCAGGAGCACGCCGGCTACGTGCTGGACGCGACCGGCGCAGCGTGGACCCGGCATGGCCAGCGCGACGTGCTGCGCCATCTCGAATCCCTGGCGGACAAACTGTGCGGCCGCTTCGTCGTCCTGACCGATCCGGACGGCCTGCCCGGGCATTCCTCGATCAGCCATCAGCCTCCCGATCCACGTGAGGTATTCGACAGCTGGCTCGTCTGGCAATTGGAGAAGCTGGGCCTCTCCGACTCCCCCTCGATGCAGGACGAGCTCGGGCACATCGCGGGCGAAGACCGGCCTCCCGGTGAGAGCGCCACCCTGGCCAGGGAGGCGGCCATGATCCTTGCCGACGGCGGCACCACGGCGGAGGTCGTCTCAGGTCTTCCGAACGCGCTGCGGCAGGTGGCTAAGGGCCTGCTGGTCGATGACAAGGCCACCCTGCACAGGCGCTGCTTCCTGATCAGCGCCGCAGTGCTGAACGAGCTGCCCCTCGTCACGGTTTCGCGAGCCGCCGCCCTGCTGGGGGAGCTGGTGCACCCGTCGCCAGTTCCCCAGGACAACACCGGCCCGCCGTCGTGGGAGTGGCTGCCCGACTGGCTGCAGTTCGCGCAGGCCGACTGCAGCTCGGGAGAAAACAGCACGCGAGTCTGCCTGCGTAGGCCGCGGCTGGCCGCCGCCATCCTGGAGGTGATCTGGCAGGAAGGGCAGAGCATCCGCGATCCCGTCCTCGCCTGGCTGACCCAGCTCTCCGGGCACCCGGACCGGGACGTACGCATCAAGGCGGCGCACGCCATAGGCCGCATCGCTGCCTACGACTTCAAAATGGTCGAGACCGAGTTCCTCCGCCGATGGAGCCGGTCCAGGCGGCAGAACGAGTCATGGCTGGCCGCTTGGGCGCTTGAGGCAGCGTACGCGGACAACCCCTCCCAACAGGTCCTCGATTGCCTGGGCGGCTGGCTGAGGACCACAACCACCCGCCGTACAGCAGCGCGGGCATACGGCTCCCGCATCGGCATCGACAGGATCGTCGAAGCGCTCGAAGCCTTCCAGTGGATGGTGATGAAGTCGTCGCCCCGGGAGAGATATCTGCAAGACGCCATCGCACGTTCGCTCACCGACATATGCACGACGGGCACCGCGCCCACCATCATCGAGGAGCTCGCCGGCTGGAGCGTGAACAGTCACGCCGGGCTCCGCCGCGTCGCCGCGCTCACCCTGACGCGCCTGGCCACGACTGATGGCGACCGACGCGACCGACTACGGCTGGACGAGCTCAGCGAGGAGTCGTGGCCAGAAGCCGGGCGGCACCTCGTCACCATCTGGCTCAACGCGCTGGCCTGCGGGCTGAGCTCGCGCAGCTCGCGGCACACGGTGGCACCTCCGGTGCACGAAGCGTGGACCGCGTTCGGTGTCTGGGTGGCCGGCTGGGACAGCGCTCCCTATCGCCGCCGGTCTGTCATCGAGCGGATCTTCGCCAGCAGCACGAGCGACCTGCGCGGTCCGCTCCGCCTCCATGTGCACCACTGGTTCCATACCGGCACGACCAGTGCCGGCCTGAGCAAGCACCTTTACGACCTCATGAAAGGCGGTAACACCTGATGGGCGTTCTACGTCGACTGTGGGAGAGACTTCGTCCCCATCCCACCCCCTCTGTTCCCCATACGTGCGCCGAAGACGAGCCGTACAACCCGATCATGCTCACGCACCGCTTCATGCAGCCGCCGCCGCGCCCGTGCGACCACGCGCCCGGCGAGGGCCTGCATGTGTGGGACGATCCGCTGGTCATCGAGACGCCCGCCCGCGGGGACGCGCTGACCTTCACCGTCAGGGTGTGGTGCTCCTGGTGCGCACAGCCGAAGACGAACGATTCCCAGCAACACCTGTCCGCAGAGATCGACGCTAAACGATGGGCGGCGCACCGCCGCGTCCACAACGTCATACGCGCCACCGCGCGCAAGTTTCCCGCTCATCAACCGCAGGCGGCCGAGCAGGCCATCGACGAGGCGTTGACCGCCGCGTTCCTCGCTCCGATCCACGACTGCGACAACGTGACGATCAAGTGCACGGCGCAGGCGTGGGTGGCGCTGAGTGAGGAGGTCCTGGAGCACCAGCGCGGCATTGGCCGGAAGCTGATGGAGGACGATACTCAGCTCGAACTCACCCGGACCCAGGTGGCACGACTGGGCAAGGAGCGCGACCTCTGGCTCCGGTTCCTGGAGGACGGCGAGGCGAACTGGCGCAGCCGCTTCGCTGTGCGACTGGCCGAGAACCCCGTCAACGCGGCCGACGTCATGGGCATCATGGAGAGCGAGCGGCATGAAGCCGCCCAGCGGTTCCTCGACGTGGTCAACAGCGTGGTCAGTGCTCAGCAGGCGGTCAACGTGTTCGATCTCGTCAAGGACAGTGAGACCGCGCTCAGGGCCGCGTTGCAGCAGCTCGGCGTGCACCTGCCCGAGCAGTCGGCCCAGTTGCCCTGGGAGCAGGGATGAGCGCCTCTCTGCGCGTGGCGGCGCTGGCCTGCGTCCTCCTGACCTCGGCGTGCTCGTTCTTCGACGAACCACAGCCCATCGCCACCGCGCCCAGGCCGGGCGCTGCCTGCGCTGCGCTTGGTCGCCTGTCGCGCGACAAGACCCCGACGGCACGCGAACTGGTCCTGGTGATCGACCGCAGCGCCTCCATGCGGGACGCAGAGACACGCCAGACCGCCGACTGGTATACCGCGATCTTCGGTGGCAGAGGCGTACCGCTTGAGGACGGATCCATCAGCTTTGGCGCGCAGGAGAAGTCGCTGATCCCGTTGCTGCCCACACCAGCCGTCATCAAGATCGGCGCGATCGACGGCGGGGAGAGCATCGCCTGGCAGGGTGCGCCCGTCTACCTGCCCAGGATGACCGGCGGCGAGCGCAACAGGACGGAATTCGCCGGGAACACGAGCGCCTGCCTACGGGAACTTGTCGACGGGGCCGCCCGGAACCCCGGCAAGCCGGGCACCAACGTCATGGCCGCCTTCCGGGTTGGGCAGCTCGGCATCACCCAGGCTCGGCACACTCTGATTGTGGTCACTGATGGCCTGGCCACGACCGGCTGCGCCGACCTGCGCCAGACCGCCATGCGAGACGTCGCACACGCCGCGCGCATCGTCCGGTCCTGTGACGCGCAGAGGGCCGTGCCCGATCTGACGGGCTGGGAGGTCCGTCTGCCCTGGGTGGGAAGCGTGGGACAGGGGCATCCCGAACCGCAGGAACCCCATCTGCAGTGGCTCCGCACCCTGTGGTCGGGCATGTGCGCGCAGGCCACCAACTCCGCGCGGAATTGCACCATCGAGTCGGGTTCCCGCCCTGCCCCTGTGCCCGCAGCAACAGCCCCCACAGGCTCGCAGGCTGCTGCCGCAGCCGAGCCCGAGGACGAACGGATCAAGTTCTTGAGCGTCGAGGAACCGCCTAACCCGGTCCAGGTGGAGACGCTCCCCAGCGACGTGCTGTTCGCGACCGATTCCGACCAGCTCTCGGCGCGTGGGCTGACGGCATTGGCCTCCTTCACCGACAAAGTCATCCCAAAGGCGCCAGAGTGGCTGAAAGTCCTTGGACACACCGACGACCAAGGCGACGCGGCATACAACATGGACCTGTCCAAACGGCGGGCCGGGGCAGTGCGCAGGGTACTGAAGGAGGCCGGGCTGGGAAACGTGCATGTGGTGGGGATGGGCGAGAAGGCGCCGAAGTGCGCGGGAACAAGCCCGGCCGACCGCCGGTGCAACCGCAGGGTGGAGATCAAGTACAAGGTGCGTGGATAGGATGAGCAGCGGCAACCTCCATTCGGACGACGAGACGCTCAACGGCCGGATCGTCCCCCCTGCCGAGGGCCACGACGCGGCGGGCGGCACGCGGCACCCTGTCCATCTCTGCCACCACGGCTGCGATTGCTGGCAGCGCAACTTCGACATGTACCTCCAGACGACACCCGCCCGGGAGCCAGAGCAGCTGGACAACCTGGAGTCGCACGCCCTGCTCAGCGCCAAGAAGCGGGCCTCGCAACTCGTGCGGCAGCAGGCTGAGCAGATGGATGCATTGCGGGGAGGGCTGATCAGCAAGTACCACGAGGCGCAATCCTCCCTGGCGGAGCTGCGGGCCATCGTGTGCGGCGGCGCGCTCGGCAACGCGACACAGGACTTGTGGCGGTTGCGGGAGGCGCGGATCGCCACGCTGACTCCCAGGCGCCCGCTCTGGTTGCGGATTATCGTGTGGCCCACGATCGTGGCCGTCGGCGGTTTCGACACCTGGTACTTCAGGAACGTCTTCCAGAAATTCATCGGGAACTCCGACATCAACGGCTTGGAGGAGATTCTTACTCTCCTGCCTGGGATCACGCTGACGGTTGGGCTACTTATCTCCGGCACGACGCTCGGCGAACCAGTGCACCGCGCCATCCGCTTGCATACCGGACGTCAGAAGACCCGGCACGGATTCGGCCGCTTCCTGGCCGGGCTCGGCTATTGGGCGTTCCTCCTGCTGCTGCCCTCCATGCTCCTGCTCGTCGCCGCGAGCTGGGCGGTACAACGCACCAGGGAGGCGAACGCAACCTCCGCGCAGTCAGGTGACGTAACGCAGCTCGCCCTGCCGCAGGATTTCGTGACGATCTTGATCGTCACGCTCACACTCTGCGCGTTCGCCTTGAAGATCGCCGCGCACGATGCATACGCGAGCCAGGAATTCGACGCCCGGTGGCGCCTACGCAAGGCCCGGAGAGCGAGCAAGCGCCGCGTGCGCGAGGCTGGCGCCGACGTCAGGCGGCACAGCGTGGCCTGGAGCAACCTGAGTGCGCTACGCGACGATCTGATCAGTCGCATCTCCGAGCGGTACAGCGAGGCATATCAGTTCATGATGTACGCTCGCGGCTTCCACGAAAAGGCTGGCAGCCTTCCTCCCGCATTCTCCAACACAGAGCGGGGCAGCTCGCTCCGGGACCGTGTCCAGCCTGAACTGGCCGGAGTCATCGGCCCCGAGCCGGAGTTCGGCGCTCTACACCAAGTCGAGGAAGCCATCCAGCGGTTCCGGCCGGACTCGCTGGAGGAGGAACTTCGGATACTACGCGAAGAATGGATCGCTCAGCTCTCCACCGGCATGTCGGTCTCTCCGACCGCCCAGCCCGCGCCCGGCGGAGAGACGGTCCCATGACCGACTCGAACCGATCCGCCGCTCATGCTCAGCGCATCCTGGGCGAGATCAGGGACGAGGCGGCCCGTGCGGACACCAAGGCCTCGATCCTGCTCGCCACCACCGCTGTCGCGGTCGGCGCGGTGCTCGGCGGCCTATTCGCGGGACGCTGGCGGCCGCACGACCTCGGTTCTGGCGAGGGGCTGTGGTGGTGTGGATCGGCCCTGGCCTGCACTGCCATCGTGCTGTTCCTGGCCGCGGTCTATCCCAGGCGCGGCAGCGGCAGCCGCCCCAACACGCTGGTGAGCTTCTTTGGCGACGCGCTGAGGCAGGAATCGTCCTACAGCCTCATCACCGCGCTGGAACGGTCGTCGAGGGCCGAGTTGGATACGCTGGCCAACCAGATCTTCGCGATGAGCAGACTGGTCCGGACGAAGTATCTCCTGATCCAGGTAGGTGTCTGGACGCTCGCCAGCGCGGCCGCCGCCTGGCTGGTGTCACCGTTCCTCGTCTGAATCGACCAAGGCTCCCGGGCCTTGGTGTGAAGACGGATGCCACCTCTGCTCGCGATTACCATTTGACGCCGTTCTCGCGCTGGGGCAGGATCTCTCCACCGAGATCATCCAGAGGATCCGAGGGGCCTGGCCCGATGACGGTCCGGCAACCTGCCCAAGGGCAAGGTGCCAATGCCAGGAACGATGAGGAGAGTTCAATGCTCGATGTTCCCGTGCTCCATGGATCGTCCGTCCGGCTGGAGCCCCTGGCGATGGGGCATGCGGCGGATCTGGCGCGGGCGGCGGAGGAGGATCGTTCCTCCTACGGTTTCACCGTGGTGCCCCGGGCCGACGAGATCGAGGAGTACCTGGCGGCCCAGTTCGCTCGGAGGAACGAGGGGCTGACTCCGTTCGCGCAGATTCGGGTGCGGGACGGGGTGGCGGTGGGGTGCACCGCGTTCTGGGACCCCCGCACCTGGCCGGGCCGGCAGGACCTGCGCGCCATTGAGATCGGCTGGACATGGCTCGCGGGATCGGCGCAGGGCACCGGGATCAATCTGGAGGCGAAGCTCCTCCTGTTCACCTATGCGTTCGAGACGCTGCGCGTGGCCCGCGTCGACCTCAAGACGGACGCCCGAAACGAGAGATCGCGTCGGGCCATCGAGGGCCTTGGCGCGCACTTCGAGGGCGTGTTGCGCAGCTGGTCTCCCTCGTGGGCACCCGGTGAAGCGGAGATGTTGCGAGATTCGGCTATGTTCTCTGTGGTCGTCGCTGAATGGCCGGCAGTGAAGTCGGCACTACGTGCTCGCCTCACCACCGTGAGCGCCGGGTAGCTCCGGGCTTGCGCCTTGAGCGTACTGCGGTCCGCGTCGGCCGTCAGGCATGCCCTGCGGTGCAGCTCCTGAGCAAAGCCGGCGCATGACTCTCGCTCGGCTATGCGGACGCTCCTGCACAACTACGCCGCCTCATACTGGTAGGGCATCTCCACGGTAACCGGCTTCAAGGCGCCGTGACGGTCGTCTGGTCGATCTGGACCACCAAATATAAGCCTTACAGGCCCAACTTCCCGATCGCGAACGGCCTGACCGGGCCATCCCGACTCCGCCCCGCGTCGAAGAGGTCGAAGAGAGGGAAAACCCGCCAACCGACAGCTGAAGGGAACCCGCATGCGTACCGCCATCAGATTCGTGATCATGATCGCCGTAGCGCTGGTCACCGTTGCAGCCGTACAGGCCGCAGCCTCCGCCGCCACAGCCATCGAGTACGGGCTCATGCTCTAGGTAGATCGAGACCCGTCTGGTGCGTGCGGCCCTGTTCGGCCGCACGCACCTCTCCCAGCCGTTGAGCAGACCGAGCGGAGCTGCTTCCAACCGTTATGAATCGGAACACGACTTCCAGCTCCAGTCCGGAACCGGTAACGTAGCGATCTTCGGCTGGCGCAAGCCCCCGGAGTCCCCCGAGGCGGACGCCCATGACCAACTCCGTACGGCTTCGCCTGGATGCCGCGCTGGACAACCTGGCCACCACCCTTCGCGGAATGACCGCCGACCCCGACGAGATCAACTGCACGTGCCACTGGGGCAGCGCCCAAGAACTCGCCCGTCTGAAGACGCCGGACGTGGCGCTGGACCCCGACCTGCTACGGCGTAGCTATGAGGCGAGCGACTGGGACGACCACGCGGCGGTGCTGCGCCGCATCCTGCCCTCGCTCGCCGCAGCTCTGGTCGACGGCCTGGTGGTGCCGGTTCTTTACGACCTGGAGGGAGTGGGTTACTCGCTGGCCCGCGGTGGCTGGCAGCAATGGCCCGCGCAACAGGCTGCGGCGGTTCGCGCCTTCCTGGACGCGTGGTGGGCTCACAGTCTCACCGCACCCGATGCCGCCGTCCCCGCCTACGAGGTCCTCACCGTGTGCGCCGCGGCCACTGCCACACTCGGCCCCTGGCTCGCCTACTGGGAGACATTGAGCGACCCCGTCGCCGATCAGCGGCTGGCCGAAGCCGTGGCCCACTGGGAGCGCGACCTGCTCGGAGACCAACTCCCCTGGCACAACTGGACCGACAACGAGGAAGAGCTGCGCACTGCACTGACCAGCTGGCTTGTTCGCCATGCCCCCTCACGCCTGCGTGCCCATGGCGCGCCCGAACACCTGCTTCACCGGCTGCGACTGCTCGGTCTCACCGGAGACGCCCGCTGGGACGACCCGCACTGGCCCGGCCACACCTACTGAGCCTCCACGCAGCTGCCACCACGCGCCTCGGGCGGAATCTTGAACGAGCGTAGGTGGGCGTAGGCGGCGTCCAACGCGATCCGCAGTGGCCCTACGTCCTTCTGCGTCTTGGCGAGCAGCAATCCGCCCTGAATGCCGGCGAACACCACGATGGCGAGCTCTTTCGGTTTCGCGTCCGGGGCGAGCCGGCCCTGGGCCCGCATACGCTCCAGGCCCTCGCTCAGGTATTGCTCCCATCTGATGAAGCAGGAGGCCAGGTCGACTCGTGCGGCTTCGTCGCGGCCGGCGAGCTCATTGGCCATGGTGCCGATGGGGCAGCCGGGCAGGCCGAACGCTTCGTTCGTGTCGGCGAACATGTCGAGCCAGCGGCGGATCCCCGCCCAGCTGTCCAGCTCGGTCAGCAGGGACATCTGCTCGTCCAGCACGGCTTCGAACCGAGCGGCGATCACCGCGCGGACCAGGTCATCCTTGTCGTCGAAGAAGTGGTAGAGCTGGCTCTTGCTCGCCCCGGCCCGGGCGAGGATCCGGTCGACGCCCGTGCCGCTGACGCCGTGGTCGCTCATCAGAGCGGAGGCCGCTTCGACGATTCGGGCGCGGCTGCGCCGCCCGCGGTCGGTGGTCGGTTGGTGAGCCATGGTCTGAAGCTTAGTTCGTACTGGACGGATCAGTCCACTGAAGTTACATTGGACCAATCCGTCCAGTTTCCAGGCGACCCAGGCGCCCCCTTCTGAGCCGACGCCCGCCGCAAGAGCGGCACGAAAGCCAAGGAGCACCAACATGACCACATCCGCTTCTCGTCCCGCCGCGCTGATCACCGGCGGCACTACCGGAATAGGCCTGGCCACGGCCCTGGTCTTACACGCCGAAGGGTTCGCCGTACTCGTCACCGGACAGAACCCCGACACCCTCGCCGCAGCCAGGCGCACGTTGCCCGACGAGGTCACGGTCCTCCGCGCCGACGCCCGTGTCCCCGCCGATGCTCAGGCTGTCGCCGCCAAGGCCAAGGAGCGGTTCGGGGGCCTGGACGTGGTGTTCCTCAATGCCGGAGTCGGCCGGTTCGCGCCGTTGGAGGCCGTGGACGAGGCTTTCTACGACGAGCACTTCGACATCAACGTCAAGGGCCAGCTGTTCACGCTCCAGCGCGTCCTGCCCATGCTGGCCGAAGGCAGCTCCGTGATCTTCAACAGCGCTCTGGGCGCGGAGCTGGGCCAGGCCGACTGGTCGGTCTACAGCGCCACCAAGGGCGCGGTGATGTCCCTGGTTCGTACGCTGGCCGTCGAGCTCGCCCCGCGCGGGATCCGCGTCAACTCCGTGAGTCCGGGACCTGTCGACACGCCCGCCTTGGACAAACTCGGCCTGCCGTCGCACGTGCGCGACGGCTTCCGGACCGGCCTCTCCTCCCGGATCCCGCTGGGCCGGATGGGATCCGACGAGGAGGTGGCCCGCACGGTCGCCTTCCTGGCCTCCCCCGCGGCCGCCTTCATCACGGGAGTGAACCTCGCCGTGGACGGCGGACTGGCCGCAAGCGCCTGACCCTCAGCAACAAGGAGACTGACATGAAAAAGGCGACATCCCATCCCATCGCACTCATCACCGGAGGCACCACCGGAATCGGTCTGGCCACGGCGCGACTCCTGCACGCCGAAGGGTTCTCCGTACTCGTCACCGGACAGAATCCCGCCACCCTCGCCGCAGCCAGGCGTACGCTGCCCGACGACATCACGGTCTTTCGCGCCGACGCAGGCGTCCTGGCCGATGCCGATGCCCTCGCCACCGAGGTACGCGAGCGATTCGGGCGACTGGACCTGGTGTTCCTCAACGCGGCGGTGGCGCGGTTCGCCCCGCTGGAGGCCGTCGACGAGGCTTTCTACGACGAGCATTTCAGGATCAACGTCAAGGGGCAGCTGTTCACGCTCCAGCGCGTTCTGCCCATGCTCGCCGAGGGCAGCTCCGTGATCTTCAGCAGCTCACGGCTCGCGACCCGCGCATTTCCCAACTGGTCGGTGTACGCCGCCACCAAGGGGGCACTGCTCTCGATGGCACGAGCGCTGGCCATCGAACTCGCACCCCGCGGCATCCGGGTCAACACCGTGAGCCCCGGCCCCATCGACACCCCCGCCCTGAACAAACAGGGCCTCCCCGCCAGCGCGCTCGCCGGCTTCCGGGCGGACATGGCGTCCCGTGTACCTCTGGGCCGCATCGGATCCGACGACGAGATCGCCCGTACGGTCGCGTTCCTCGCCTCCTCGGGCGCCGGCTACATCACGGGAGCGGAGATCGTCGTCGACGGCGGCATGTTCGCCAGACTCGCCGCCGGACAGACCGCCAACGACCACTGAGCCCAGCAGCAGAAACCGCCCCTCAACCACCCAGATCTCGCATCCTCTACCGAAAAGCATTTCGCAAGCTGTGTTGGCCTACGTAGTGCTGTCACCCCTACGACCTGCTGTCCTCGCCGCGCTCCATGTAACGTTCACAAGATCTTGCCGAAAACCTTTTCGCGCGTCATCGTATTCACACGCCTGCCCTCGCTCCCAGGACTCGGAAGGACGCGCATCGATGAAACGATTAGCCGCCGCCCTTACCTCGCTGACCACCGCCCTGGTCTTTGTGATCACGATGGTCGGCGCCCCACCAGCCAACGCCGCGACGACATTCACCTCGACAGCCGTCAACCAGAACGGCGCCAACTGCCTGACCCTCCCCAACAGCTCCACCACCAACGGCGTCCAGCTCACGCAGGCGTCCTGTAACGGTGGCGGCAACCAGAACTTCACCTTCACCCCGGTGAGCGGCACCACCGACCAGTACACCGTCGGCACGTCGACCAGCGGCAGATGCGTGGACGTCTACGGCGCGTCCACCGCCGACAACGCCACGGTCATCCAGTGGAACTGCTCAGGCGCCAACAACCAGAAGTTCCGCCTGGTCCCGGTGACGGTCAGCGGCACCGACAAGACCTTCAGGCTCCAGGCCGTGCACTCCAGCAAGTGCGTCGTCCCCGCGGGCGGCTCGTCGGCCGCCAACACCGGGCTCGTACAGTTGCCCTGCGACGCGGTGTCCTCACGGACCTGGCGGCTGCCGAACTACACCAGCGGTGGCGGCAACCCCACCACACCCCCGGAAAAGACCATCCGGGTGTACTGGCTGAAGCCATCCGACGTGGCCTTCGACCAGCGGTGGCCGGACGGTATCGCCAATGTCCTGCGGGAGGCGCAGCGCTACTACAAGCAGGAGCTGGGCAAGACCTTCACCCTCAACAACCCCGTGGTGGAGGTCGTCAACGGCGACCACGTGAAGAACTGGTACGAGACCACCCCCAACGGGAGCGACCCGTACTGGTGGACCGTCTTCAACATGCAGCAAGAACTCCTCAGGAAGCTGAACTTGAGGGCACCCGACCCGCGCTGGATCAACGTGGGTGAGATCAGCGCGGAAGGCAACGGAGCGGGTGGCGGCGGCGGAGGTGGCTGGGTGATCCTGAACCAGCACGACGCCGATGGCGCCGCGGGCGTCAACGGCCCGATGAACCGCTGGTACGGCGGGATGGTCCACGAACTCGGCCATGCCTTCGGCCTGCCCGACTCGTCCTCCACCGACGGGACACCGATGTCCGCGTCGTTCTACGACTACCCGAACACGCATTTCAACCAGAGCCAGAAGAACCAGATCTTGTCCGGTCCGTACGGCAGCTTCCTGAGCTGACCTCGGCCAGACGTACGACCGGCCCGTCCCCGCTCGATCGGGAACGGGCCGGACCCACGATCACGGGCAGACCTCCCGGTACGGCACACCGGGCAGATACCGCTGCCAGTCGGCCCGCGTCAGCCCCCGCCCGGCGCGGGCGCAGATCGTGGCGGCCGTCGCCTCGGGCCCTACGGACATGTCGCGCAGCACGCCTTTGTCGTCGAGGGTGTGCAGTACCGCCCCATCGGATCCGAAGGCGGCTGACACGGAGTCCCCCTCCGCCGCCATCGATGGCCCGAGCTTGCGCGGAGTGGCGACGTCCCACAACTGGACCTCCCCCGCGCCGATGGACGCCGCCACATCCCCCTTCGGGGAGAAGACGATCTGTGTGATCCCGACGCCGTCGTTGGGGTTCGCCCGGAATGTCGGGCCGCGCTTGCCGCCCGTGGCCACGTCCCAGAACACGAGCCTGCCCGACTCGTCGCCAGTGGCGAGAACCGCTCCGTCAGGGCTGAAGGCCATCGTCCGCAACGCGCCGTTGAGACCTCCCGGGCCGAATCCGGGACCCACCGGCTGCCCGGTGGACAGATCGATCAGGCGGTTCGCCGAGTTGGTCACCGGGACCATCATCGGGCTACCCGGCCGGAACACGACCCCCGACAGGTTCCCGGTTTCGACGGACCGCATCCACGTGTGGTGCGGTACGTCCCAGATGAACACCCGGCTGTGCCCCATACCTTCGAGGTCGTCGTTGGTGTCGCCGGCGCCGACCGCGACGAGTGTCCCGTTCCCGTTCACCGCCACGGTGGACGCCGTCCAGGGGTCCGGCAGCCGGGCCGCGGACACGTGCGACGGCTGCGAGGTGTCCCGCGTCTCCAGCCGCTGTCCCAGGCCGCCGATGGACGCCAGCAGTCGCCCGTCGGCGCTGAAGGCGAGGGCCATCTGGCTGTCTCCGATGGTGACCTTCAGCGGGGCGCCCAGCGGGCGGCGACGCGCCACGTCCCAGAGCACCAACTCCCGCGACTCGGCCTTCTGCTGCGTGGCCAGGAACCGGCCGTCCGGGCTGAACACGGCGGCCTCCGGAGGGTGGCCGGGCAACCGCACTGGATGGAGCAGATCGGAGATGTCGAGGCTCACCACGCTCTCGTCGGCCAGGTAGCGCAGGGTCGTACCGTCGAAGGCCACATTCTGCGGGGCGACCGGGTAGTCGAGCAGGGTGTTCCCGTCGGAGACGCGGATGAGCTCGAAGCGGTCGTTGCCGTCGGCCACGAGGTAGCGGCCATCGGGGCTGAACCAGATCCGGCCGCCGCCCGTGGACATCCGTTGGGGAAGCGTACGCCGGGTGCGCAGGTCCACGAACGAGATGTCCGAGCCGGTGCCGCACGCGACCGTATGACCGTCGGGGCTGATGGCCGCCACCTGCCCGTCTTTGACGCAGGTCTCGCCGTCATGCCACCTCGCCACCGGCTTCCCGCCCGGCAGGCTGAGCAGTTGGAAACGCCCTTCGAGGTCGGCGTTCACGACCAGGTCGTTGGCCGGAGTGACGGCCGGCCGCAGCATGCCGGCCCTGGTGGAGACGGTCGCGCCGGTCCGTATGTCCCACAGGTCGCCGCCTTGGGACCCCACGACGTTCACGTACCGGTCTCCGGTCAGGAACTGGACGCCGCCGAAGAATCCCGGCACATCGATCTTGCGCCTGGCTCCCGTCCGCCTGCCGGTGCTCGTGTCCCAGATGGTGACGGCATGACCCGCGGCCACGGCCAGCAGCCGGCCGCTGGGGCTGAGGTCGGCTCCGAGGAACCTGTCCGCGCCCATCTTCAGGTCGTTCCAGCCGCCGATCCTCTTGCCCGTACGCACGTCGTAGAGCCGCACGCCCTGCGGGGACACGCTGACGAACGTACGCCCGTCCGCGGTCATCTGCCGGACGGTCTCGGCGCCGGTGTCGGGGTCGGTGAACACCGCGCGCTCCCGCTGTGCCCACGCGTTCTGCAACGTCGCCCGCGTCGCGGAGATGGGAGCCAGCCGCCAGGCGGCGACGCTGAGCAGCATCGCCCGGACCGGGTCGGTGGCCCGCATGGTGTCAGCCTGCGCCGCCACCTTGCCCGCGACCGCCTCGTCCCGTTGTGCCGCGACGATCCTGCTCTGCTCCGAGACCAGGCGGCTCTGCCGCAGGGCGAGGCCGCCGCCCGCCAGAGCGAGGACGAGCAGGACGGCCAAGGCGCCCGTGAGGAGGCGGCGGCGCCGGACCCGGTGGCGGGTGGCGGCGTTGCAGGCGTCGAGGAAGTCGCGTTCGAGCTTGCTCAGGGTGAGGTGGCGGCGGCCGGTGGCGGCCCAGCGCAGTGCCGTCTCCAGGCGGCTGCCCTGGAAGACGTCGCCGTCACGACGTCCATGGGCGTTCCAGTGACGGGCGCCGGTATGGATCATGTCGTGCGTGGGCAGTCCGTCGCGCTCGTCGCCGACCCAGGTTCGCAGCCGCGGCCAGGCCCGTACCAGCGCCGGCCGGGCCAGGGTGATGTCATCGCCCCGCGTGGTCACCAGGTACGCGAAGACCTCCAGGATCCGCTCCAGCGCGGCCCGCTCCTGCGACGTCCTGGCCTCCGACAACTCCTCCCGCGACGCCACCCGTACGGTCACCTCGCCCGTTTCGGTGACGTTCACCAGGCGCAGGAACAGATCGGGGACCAGATCACGCTCGGCGGGGTCGAGGCATTCGTAGGCGTCGTCGGCCAGGGTGCCGAGAGTGGGATCGGCTGGGGCCCCACGGTCTAGCAGCCCCGCCTCGACGCTGCCGACGGTGAGCAGGTCGGCCTGACTGCCCTGACCGCCGCCGACCAGGCCGCCGCTGACCAGGCCAAGCAGCAGCTCGCGCGCGGCCGGCCTGGCGAGCGGGTCCTTGGCCAGGGCCGCCGAGACCAGCGGCCGCACCGACCGCGGCAGCACCGTCAGATCCGGCTCGGCCGACAGGACGCGGTGCATGACCGCGCCCAGACTCTCCGCCCGGAAAGGATCGTCACCGGTCGCCGCGTAGACCATGATGGCGCCCCAGGCGAACACGTCGGCGGGAGTGTCGGCGCGCTGGCCGGTGAACACCTCCGGAGCCATGTACGTCGGGGTGCCGGTGACCTGGCCGGTGGCGGTCAGCGACATCTCCGGGGTCCGCGCCACACCGAAGTCGATGACGCGCGGCCCGTCGGGCCCCAGCAGCACGTTGTCGGGTTTGAGATCTCGGTGGATGACCCCGGCGTCGTGGATGGCGGTCAGCGCCGTGGCCACCGCGGTCGCCAGGCGGTGCAGCTCATCGCCGCTGAAACGGCGCCCGCCGTCGACCGCCTGGCGCAGGCTGGGCCCCTCGACGTACTCGCTGACCAGGTACGGCTTGGGCGCGTCCAGATCAACCGCCAGCACCCGGGCGGTACAGAACGAGGCCACCCGCTGGGCGGCGGCGGCCTCCTTGCCGAACCGGGCCCGCAGACCCCGGTCACCGGCGGCGTTCCCGTGCAACACCTTGATCGCCACCCGGGCGCCCTCGGCGTCGTACGCCTCGTAGACCACCCCCTGCCCGCCGGCTCCGAGCCGCCCGGCCAGCCAGAAATCCCCCAGTTGAAGAGGGTCGCCAGGAAGCAGGGCCGACGCCATCTCACCACTCCGCATCGCTGATCGACTACGTCGTTTAGATGCCGTCCCCCTTCCTGGAGTTGCCATCCTCGCGAGGTTCACCGCCCAGTCGGGCTCTTGACCGCAGTCACACCCGCATGTGGGCCGACCTACAGGAACGCGAACCATGTAATTGATCTATGCCGGATGGTCAATCCTTACCCTTCTCCGTCATGTCGATCAGCGTTCGCCCTATTGCGGTCCGTAATCATCGCAGTAGTCCGGCAAGGCCGCCGGATCACCTGTGCGCACCGGAGAGGGAAACGGATGAGCGAAGAGCAGGCAGTAAAGGCAGAGCAGGCCATCGGGCCGATCAGGCTGATCGCGCCACTGGAGGTCTCCGCACCGGCACCCACACCGGACAGGATGTGGGAGCTTCCCGGTGGCACCGCTTGGGTGTACTACGGAGAAGGCCACCAGAGCCTGGTCAATCCGGTCATCCTCGCCGACGGCTTCAACACAGGTCCGTCCAACCTGCACGAGTCCTGGCATTTCCTGGAGCGGGGTGACTACCCCCTCATCAGCGAGCTGCGCCGCCGTGGCCGCGACCTCGTCATCCTCGGCTTCGCCGAGCGCAGCGCGTCGATCCTGGACAACGCGCAGACCGCGATCGCCGCCATCACCCAGACGCTCGCCGAACGGTACGGGAACACGCCGCTCACCGTCGGCGGATTCAGCATGGGCGGCCTGGTCACCCGCTACGCCCTGGCCAAGATGGAGCATGACGGCCTCGACCATCAGACGGCTCTCTACGTCTCCTACGACAGTCCGCATCGGGGCGCGTGGATCCCGATCTCCCTGCAGGCGTTCGCGCACTTCCTCAGGCCGGCCAACCCCGTCTTCTCCCGCCAGATCAACAGCCCGGCCGCGCGCCAGCTGCTGTTCCGTCACATCTCCGAGGTCGGCAGCGAACCCCAGCAGGACACGCTGCGTACCGAATTCCTCGACCAGCTCCGCGCGGTCGGCTCATGGCCCAGCGTCCCGAGAAAGATAGGGGTCGCCAACGGTATGGGAAACGGCACCGGCAACGGGGTTCCGGCCGGCGTCGAAGCGCTCAAGTGCACCGGCCTGGTGTTCAACGGCACCGTGCTCTACACCCAGTCCACCGGGGATGACCAGCAGGTGGCCGTGCTCAGAAGCATCCTCGGCGCCAACAAGGACATCCGTACCAGCGGGCTGCCCGAGCTGGACGGCGCACCGGGCGGGACGCTGGAGTCTTTCGGCATTCTGGCCGACGCCCTGAACAAGCACGGTCAGGCCGAGGTGTACTACCGCTCCATCTGTTTTGTCCCCGCGGTCAGCGCCGTGGCGATCCGAGACCTCGACAACCAGGACGATGTGTACGCCAACATCGGCAGCCTGCGCCCGTCGCAAAGCGAGCTGGACGAGTTCCTGTGCGCGTCCGACAACGAGGCGCACACCCAGATCACCGAAGAACTCTGCACCTGGATCCTCGGTCGGCTCCCGGAGCCGGCGTCACCGTGAGCGATGCAGCCCACATAGGCCCTTTCTCCTGGCTGAGCATGTACGTGGTCAGGTGAATCAACCCTTCGCCGGCGCTGGCACCGCGGCGATCGTCTCCTCGTCCTGCGCGGCATGCGCAGGACGGTCGCCGCGTACAAGCCAGTAAAGGGTGATCATTGTAGTTATAGCGCTGTCGCAGCATTCACGAAGTTGTTCGGCGTGCAGCACCCCCTTGCCCTGGCGCCGATGGGCGGGTCGGCCGGTGGTGCGCTGACGGCGGCCGTCTCTCGGGGTGGCGGGCTCGGACTGCTGGGCAGCGGCAACGGCGATCCGGACTGGCTGGCCCGCGAGGTGCCGATCGTTGCCCGAGGGCTCCGGCGGAAGGCCATGGGGCATCGGTTTCCTGACCTGGCAGATCGATGTTGGGGCGGTCGAGCGTGCCCTGGAGTACGCCCCCCGGGCGGTGATGCTGTCCTTCGGAGACCCGAGCCCGTTCGCCGGGCGGGCACGGCGCTGATCATTCAGGTCACCGATCTGGAGGAGGCCAGGCGGGCGGTGGACCTGGGCGCCGATGTCATCGTGGCGCAGGGGGTCGAAAGCGGTGGGCATGGCGCTCGGCACGGGCGCTCCACGTTGCCGTTCGTGCCGGTTGTGGTGGACCTGGCGGCACCGGTGCCGGTGCTGGCGGCCGCAAGCAGGCGTACCAGGATGGCGTGACACGAGGCGAGATCCCCGCACTGCCGATGTGGGCCGGGGAGGCCATCGATCTCATCAACGACCTGCCCTCCGCAGCCGACCTTGTCGGAGCCCTCGCCGCGCAGGCTGAGGACGCACTGGCCCGAGCGGGAAGCCGCTGACCGAAACGGTGCCGGACCACGGCGTGTGCCGTGGCCCGGCAACTCTGCTTACCTACTGGACCGTGGCGGGTGCCGTGGTCCGGCGGCTCTGGTTACCTACCGGTGCTGTTTGTCCGTTGGCCACGTCTTCTGCGGCAGCTGCCGCTGCTTGAGCTATGAGGTCACGACTTCACCCAGCCGGGAAGGCCGGGAACGGGGCCGGGGAGCGGCTTGTACCCGGAAACCTTGGTTGAGGTGGGCGGGATGGCGGGGCATCTGGCGCCCGCGGCCGGCGGTTCGAGGGAGACCAGGTAGCGGTCGATGCCGTTGACGGCGCACTCTCCATGGTCGTAGATGCGGTGGCCCCAGCCTTCGTAGGTGAACAGCCTTCCCGCGCGGCCAAGCTGCTGAGCCGTGCTGACCGCCCAGTTGTAGCCGGTGGCGGGGTCATGCAGGGCGTTGGCCACCAGGATCGTGGGGCTGGACACGCGCAGGCGGTGTTGCGGATTGAGGATCGGGGCCCGCTGTCCCAGGCACGCGGCCATCGTGGCCAGCGCTTCAGGACCGGCCTGCATGTCGGGAGCGAAGCGGCGGGAACTCGCCAGGTGCGCCGCGTACTCGCGATAGTCGGGACCGAAGAACCCGCCCGTCGCCTCATAGATGAGCAGCAGTTTGGTGAGGGGGGTGTCCGGCTGGCCCGGGTAGTGCAGTTCGCCGCGATCGGCGCGCGCCAGCAGGTCGGCCCAGAAGGTGCGGATGTTCTTGCCGTGCAGGGCGCACGACGCGGTCTTGTCACACCACTTCACGAACTCGTGGAAGGAATCGTCGAACAGCGGGCCGGTGCGGGCTCGGCAGTCCTGCTTGTAGCAGCGTTCCGCAATCGACCGCTGGATCTTCCGTACACGGCTGCCACGAGATCGAGGTCGTGCCGGCCTCAGCCGACGCCATGGGCGCGACTGAGGCAGTGAGCGCGAGTAAGGAAATCAGGAGTGCGATGTGTCTCCGCACAGTGCTCCGATCATTGGGGATTTGATCGAGCTTCGCAGCCAAGGCTTCCGTTTCTCTTCTCCCGCGCCTCCGGACCGTCATGGAGCACCTCGGAGTCGAGGTCGGCGTCCCCTAGATTCGACGACAACGCCATGGATACGGCCGTACAGACAAGGAAACCGAATGACCACCACCGCGCTCATCGTCGGCGACCTGCAGGCGGGAATCGTGGACAATTACCCCTTCGCTGCCGACGTGCTTCCCGTCATGGAAAGGGTTCTCCCCGCGGCCAGAGCCGCCGGAATCCCCGTGATCTTCATACGTTTCGGGCTCCGGGCCTCAGGACTTGATCTGGCAGCGGGAAACCCGCTGATCAGCGCCCTGCACGGGGCGGGGACGCTGTTCCACGAAGAATCCCCCGAGACTCTCGTGCACCCGCGCATCGAGCCGTTGCCGGGCGAGGCCGTTGTCCTCAAGCGCCGCGCCAGCGCGTTCGCGGCGACCGACCTCGACCTGCTCCTGCGCGCCCAGGGCATCGACTCGATCGTGCTGACCGGTGTCGCGACCGGGGCGATGGTCGCCGCTACGCTCTACGACGCCGCCGACCGCGACTACCGCCTGACCGTGCTCAGCGACGCCTGCGCCGACGGGGAACCGGACGTGCATGACTTCCTGATCAACCGCGTCTTCCCGGCCAGGGGCGTCGAGGTCCTCACGAGCCATGAGTGGACCGCCCGCCTGTGACCAGCCGTCAGCAGGGAGGGGCCGGTCCGCTCCGCTCGGCGTCTTTAGCGGCGGTTCGTTCCAGATCGGCCTATGCTGCCGATCATGCTGATGATCGTTCGCGGGTTGGTCGCCGTGGGTGTCGCGGTGAGCCTGGCCGCGTGTTCGGCCGAGCCTCCAGCGGCTGAACCTGCGAAGAATCCCTCCGCGACCCATTCGCCGGCTCCGGCGGGAGCTCCGCTGAAGACGCCCGCGACACACGGAAAATGTCGGGTGGGCTGCGACACGGTGAAGGCCCGCGATTACAACGGTGACGGCTATGCCGACCTCGCCATCGGTGCCCCGGGGTGGTGGTCGGACGAAGAAGATCCCACGGTTTCCGGATATGTAGTCGTCTCATACGGCGGAGCCGACGGACTCGGCACGCATGGCCGGAACTCTTTCCAGCCCGGGCGAGGGGGTCTGCCGGGCGTCTCGGCCAAGGGCGACAGTTTCGGCGCGGTGCTTGCCGGCGGCGATTTCGATCGCGACGGGTACGCCGACCTCGCCGTTGGCGCGAACAACGAACGCGCCGACTTGCCCGCCGCTGTGACGATCATCTTCGGCGGCGAGCGAGGACTGTCCGGCCGGTCGACGGTTCGGCTCACGCACGAAGACCCGGCGTTCGGGCAGCTGCTGACGGCGGGCGACTTCAATGGGGACGGCTACCAGGATTTGGGAGTGGCGACGGTTGAGGCGGTTTGGGTGGTTTATGGAGGCAGTCGAATACGGCAGCGTCCATCGCGGCCTCGGTTGCTCAGGAAGTCCAGTGCCATCAATGCGCTGGCCTCGGGCGACGTCACCGGCGACGGGGTCGACGATCTCGTGGTCGCCTTCTCTGACGACGATCCGGCCGATGAGGGTACGGGGGCCGTCTACCGAGGTTCCTCCGGCGGGCTGACGGACGTGGCCGGTCCCACCTTCGACGCATGGGGGGTGGGATCCCTGTCCGTCGGCGATGTCAATGGAGACGGCTTCGGCGATGTGATCGCGGGCAACAGCTATGCCGACGCGGACGACCCTGGCGGCCAGATCTTCATCTACCGCGGCTCGGCCACAGGACCGGAGGACAAGGGCGTGCCGGTTTCCCAGAGCTCTCCCGGCGTACCGAAGGATCCCGAGGACAGCGATGGGTTCGGCGGGAATCTCGCGGTCGGCGACATCAACCGCGACGGGTACGCGGATGTGGCGGTCGGCGCATCACGCGCGGTCTTCCTGCTGTACGGGGGAAAGGACCGTCTGCCGGACGCCGGAGCCCAGCTGCTCAAGCCGGGTGACATGGGCATTACGCAGGACGGTCAGCCGTTCGGCGCCGCGCTGCGATTGTCCGACTTCAACCGCGACGGGCAGGCCGACCTCGCGCTCGGTGTCCCGACCGAGCCGGCGGTGGTCGTGCTGGCAGGCTCACCCGAAGGCGTGAGTACGGCGAAGCCGATGTCGATCAGCCCTGAGCAAGCCACCACGCCTGGGAAGGACCCTGGGTTCGGTCGCTCGTTGAACTGAATGGCCATCGCTTTCGCCCGACAAGCCACATGGACCCCCGTGCCAGGAGGTAATGCCCGAGGACGGGTGGTCAGTCGATGAGGCTGGTGAGAACCTGTCGTGCGATCCGTGCGAACAGGGCATCGGGATCTTGGAAGGGGACACTGGTGGTGCCGTCGGCGATAGCCGCCGTCACCCATCTGTGCGTACCCTCAGCGGCGGCCCTGGCGAGGTAGGCGGCCTGGGCGGCCTGCCTTCCTGTCGGCGCGCGCCGGGCCTGCAGTTCGGTTCGTGCGAACAGGGTCGCCAGCGCGTTCATGACAGCGATGGCTTCCAGCTTGGCCCGGTCGGTCACCGGCGCGGGAGCAAGGGCCTGGAAGGCCCGGTCCAGGTAGCCGAGCCCGTTCGGGCCCAGCCGCAGCGGCTCGGGCGGGATGTCGTTCAGCCAAGGGTGGCGCAGGTGCAGGGCCTTGATCTGGGCAGCGAGCGCGACCATGTCGTCGGCTGGATCGCCACTGAGCGGCGCGCTGAGGTCGACCTCGGCGGTGACGGCGTCGGCCATCAGATCAAGCAGGTCGTCGCGGCTCGAGACGTAGCGGTACAGGGACGCGGAGCCGGTCCCCAGCTGTTTGGCGACCGCCCGGACCGACAGAGCGGCCAGCCCACCCGCATCGGCCAGTTCGACCGCGACCGTGGTGATCTGAGCGCGGCTGCGCTCGGGCGCGGGACCGCGCGCGCCGCGTTCGGGACGCTCCCACACCACTGTCGTTTCGTCGGCCATACCTGCCCTCTCTCGCGATCCTTCGCCTATGCTAATACTGCGATCACTGATTGCAGTTTTTGGAGGAGTGATGAGTGCAGCACCGGCCGACCTGTGGACCCCCGTCCGCTGGGCCGAGAACGGGACGATCCGGCTGGCCTACGACCGGCTGACCGACGGCCGCGAAGGAGACCCGCTCCTGCTGGTCACGGGGCTCGGCGTCGCTCGCCGCCGGTGGCCCGACGGCCTGTGCCGGGCGCTGGCGGCGCACGGCTTCACCGTGGCCCGCTACGACCAGCGCGACGCGGGAGAGTCCACCCACCTGGAGTCGGCAGCCACGGGCAGCCCCATCACCGCACTGCTCCGCAAGCGCGGCGAGGCGTACACCGCCGAGGAGATGACCGACGACGCCGCCGCCGTCCTGGACGCTCTCGGGTGGGAGTCCGCGCATCTGTTCGGACAGTCGCTCGGCGGCGCCGTCGCACAGCGCATCGCGATACGGCATCCGGGCCGCGTCAGGACTTTGACAACGGTCTCCGCGGTCCCCGGGGATACCGCGGGCCTGGGGACCCTGCGCTACATCCGGCCCGGGACGCTCGCCAGGTTCGCCCGCCTGAAGTTCCCCGAGACGCCGGAGGGCGACATCGAGGCGGGCGTCGCGGTGGCCCGCATCCTCGCCTCGCCCGCCTATCCCTTGGACGAACAGGCCACCCGCAAGCTGATCGAACAGCTCGCCGACGCCGGCGTCCATGACCGGGAATCCCAGAGCCGCCAGATCGGCGCGCAATGGCACGGCCCACCGATCTGCTCCATCGTGGCCCCGACGCTCGTCCTGCACGGCACCGCCGACCCACTCATCAAGCCGAACGCCGGACGTCGCATCGCGGCCCGCATCCCCGGCGCGCGGTTTGTCGCCTTGCCGGGAGTCGGCCACGAACTCCCCGAACCCGTCAGGGACGAGGTCGCCACAGAGGTTCGCCGCCTGGCCTCAGGCAGCCATCGCGAACCCGCGAACTGACCCATTCTTCCGCCAGCTCGGTTCAGCGGAGATGCCGCACATATTCGGCCTTGAGCCTCAGGCTCTGTTTGCAGTACGTGATTATCGCGGAGGTGAGCCTGACTGACGTCGCAGTACATTAAAGTATCGCTCTTCCGTTTTTCTTCCGCCCACCTTCCGCCGCAGGTGAGCGCTGGAATAGCCACCTAAAGAGCCGCTTTCCGCCGCCGATCCAACGGAGCGGATTGCTATCGTTCGGCGGTTCCGGGATTAGCCACCGACCTCGAATGTCGGGCGAATCTGCTATACCTCTCAGGGCCGTTCGAAATGCGCACGGCATTAACGATCGCGGAGTGCCTGACGCAGGTCGGCAATCACCGCATCGTCGAGACGCAAAACGTTCCTGAAAGAGGTCCGCATGGCCATGTACGAACGCCAGGCACCCGCCGACTTCGAAGCCCGGCGCGCCGGCAAGACCCCCGAGAGGCCGGCGAACTTAACCCGAGCGGTGTACGCGGCCATCGCCGCCGCGGCGCTCAACGTGATCAGCGCCATCGGACTCCTCATCTCCGGCGCAGAGGCGATCAAAGAACAGATCGCCGCGAATTCGGACGGGGGCTCTGCCCCCGTGAGCCTCGACGAGGTCGACATCCACAGCGACCGGTTCGAGTCGCTCCAGACGATCTACTCCGGGCTCGCCTACAGCACGATCTTCTGGTCGCTCGTGCTCGTCCTGCTCGCCTGGCTGGCGCTGCGCGGCGGCGGCGCCGTCCGGATCTTCGCCACCATCATCCTCATCGTCTCTGTCCTGTTCAAGCTGGTGGACCTGTTCATCACCCTGCCCACCCTCACGCTGGTCGCCGACGTGCTCGTCGTCGTGCTGGGTCTGGCCGCGACCGTCTTGTTCTTCGGCGCCGGTGGCAAGGCCGCCCGCCAGGGAAGGTGACGAGGTCCCACCCCCCGCATGAGAAAACCGCCGGACCGCGGCGTGTGCCGTGGTCCGGCGGCTCCGCGTTTACCTACCAGTGCTGTTTGTCCGTTGGCCACGTCTTCTGTGGCGACTGCTGCTGCTTGCGCATGCTCTCCTCAGGCGTGCCCACAGCGCAGCGGGTGCCGGGCGGAGGCACGGTCAGAGCGATCAGGTACTGGTCGATGATGTCCGTCTGGCACTTGTCCTTGCCATAGATGCGGTGCCCCCAGCCCTCATAGGTGAGCAGCACCGCCTTCGGACCGAGTTGCCGCGCCGCGTTGGCGGACCACATGTACGGCGTCGCGGGATCATGCAGCGAGTTCCCCAGCAGGATCGGCGCGTCGCCCGTGTACTTCAGCCGGTGCGGCGGGTTGGTCGGCGTGGAGTTGAGGCAGATGGGCAGGTCGTCGATCGGGTACGGGTGGTACCGCACGTCGGGCGCCAACCGCTTGGAAACGCCCATGTAGAAGGCGTACTCGGCGTAGTTCCGCACCCGGAGGTTGTAGTCCTGGCAGAGGATCCGGGTGGGCAGCTCGGCGGTGTCGCCCTCCACGGGCCCCCGGCCCGGCAGCGGCGGCACCCACGACGGCTCTGGGCCGCCGCTCAGCCAGTTGATGACCTCGCTCAGCAGGCGCCAGTCGGGCCCCTCGGTGCCGAGCGCCGCGTTGTAGATGACCTGCAGCTCGGTCATCGGGCGGTCCGGGGCGCTCGGGTAGTACAGCTCGCCGCGCCGGGCCTTGGCCCGCAGGTCACTCCACATCTTTCGGACGTCACGCCCGTGCAGGATGCAGCTGGTGTCGGCCTCGCACCAGCCCACGAACTGGTCGAAGGCGTCCTCGATGGCGATCGCCTCGGTGCTGAGGAAGCCCGCGACGCCGAGACTGTGGTCCATGTTGCTGTCGAGCGCGAGGGCCCGGATCCGGTTCGGGTACATCTCGGCGTACATCTGACCGATCAGCGTCCCGTACGAGATGCCGTAGTAGGTCAGCTTCTCCTCACCGAGGGCGGCGCGCAGGGCGTCCATGTCGCGCGCGACGTTGCGCGAGTCGACGTGGTCGTACAGGGGGCCGGTGCGTGCCCGGCAGTCCTGGTGCAGTTTCTTGGTGAAGGCGTCCCAGGCGTTGTAGTCGGCCTGGCTCGACATGACGGTGTGCGGCATCTGGTTGTACACCGAGGCCGAGCAGATCACCGGGTGACTGCGGCCCACGCCCCGGGGGTCGAAGCCGACGATGTCGAAGCGCTTCTGCAGCTCCTCGGTGTAGGAGTCGGGAGCGCCGTACACGGCCTCGACACCCGACCCACCCGGGCCGCCCGGGTTGATCACCAGGGAGCTGGCCCGAGCCGTCGGGTCGGTGGCCTTGCGCCGGGCGATGGCCAGGTCGATGGTCTCGCCGTTCGGCTTGGACCAGTCGATGGGGACGGTCAGCTTGCCGCACTCGGCGCTGGGTTCCTCCTCACAGGGCGCCCAGGTGATGCTGCTCTGCCCTGTGGCCGGGGTGATGGTGGCTTCCGGCTCGGTCGCCGCGGACGCCACAGGAACAGGTAAGGCCACCGCCAGTGCTAGAAATGCGGTAGCGAGCAGATTTGTCCTTCTTCGCACGTTGCTCCAATCTTGGTCGGCCTACACGCCCCCCGTTTTACGAGCGTGCGGCCAACCTTGATCATGGCTTGTGCGGAACTTTTATGGGACTTGCACTCGTAAATTTGCACAAAGTCGGCGCACCCCGAACAGACAGTGTCGTTCAGGGCGCCCAGGCGCCGGGCCCTTGGCGCGGCCAGTCGGGGGCGAGGCCCTCGGCGAACAGCGGGCGGAGGGCGCCGAGAACCGCACCGACGCAGACATCGCGCAGCTCGGTGCGGGTACAGGTCGCGTGGGTGAGCCAGTCGACGCAGAGCACCTGGACGAAAACCAGCCAGCTCTTCAGAACGCCGGACACAGCCTCGCGGGCGCTCTTGGCCCGGGAGACACCGGCCTCTTCGGCGACCTCCTCCATCAGCACATCGGCGTACGGATGTGCGGCGAAGAGCCGTGCGCCGCCAGGGTTCTGCGCATACCCACACAGCTGATGGGCTGGACCAGCGTCGCGATCGGCCTGTTCCACGTGGCGCTCGGCAACGCGGCGATCCCCGGCGCCGGTTCCGCCGGCACGACGGTCGACAGTTGGGGCCCGTTCATGGGGGCCGGCTTCGTCGGCTACGGGCTGGCCTGGCTATGGGCTGCGCGGCAGCGTCCGATCCCGGCTCGGGCGGTGCGGTGGCCGGCCGGCGCAGAGGAGCGGCCCCGCGTAGCGACGTGGCGTCCGTGCCCGCCGGGTGATGAACGCGCTTGAGCCCGATGCGCCGCTCGCACCTCCGCGGTGAAGGTTCCGCGACCGCACGCACACCAATCAAATAGCCAACTTTCTTGACTATTCATGTCGCATCAATTCACTCTATATACGGAACTTCCGTCGGGGAGGTCCGAGTGAAAGTTACCCCCATCGATGCGCTCACCAGCACCGAAATCACCGTCCTCTCGCTGATCGGCAGTGGGCACCGCGTCTCGGAGATCGCCAACCTGCTCAGGATCGGCCCGCGATGCGTCGAGAGCCACAAACGGCACATCTACCGGAAACTTGGCGTGAGCTCGCAGATCCATGCGGTGTCTCGCGGGATCTCCCTCGGCCTGTTCGACGTGCCCAAGAATGCCGAGAACGTGCGCCGGCGCCGTCCGGAACCCGGATGTTCAGAGCTGGTGATCGTGCACGCCCGGCCAGAGGGTGTCTGCCCCGAGTTGTGGATCGCGCTCCTGGAGCTTGGCAGGGCCTTCGTCTTCACCCGGACGAACGACGTGATCGGCGACCCCGGGATCCACCGGCACCGGGGCCCGTTGATCGTCCTGCTCGTGGATCCTCTTCCACAGGACTGGAGGTTGCCGACGCGTCTGTGCGCTCCGGTCATCATCGTCCGGTCCGCGGTGCCGGACCTCGACGCGGTCACGGACGCGCTCCGCCGTGGCGCCCGTGCCCTCATCTGCGCGACCGATGTCCGCCGGGAGCTGGAAACGGTCCTGAGACTGGTGGCTCGGGGCTACTGCTTCGTCATCACCTCCCCGTACCTCTCCGGGCAGGCGGAGTGCCTCCCGCGCGTCCCGGAGCTCACGTCTAGAGAGCGGGACATCCTCCGCTCCATCGCCAGCGGGCACACCATCCGGCAGACTGCCCGCACGCTCGGCATCACCAGCAAAACGGTCGAGAACACCCAAGCCCGGTTGTTCAGGAAGCTGGGTGCGCGGAACAGACCTGAGACGCTCGTCATCGCGTACCAGCTCGGGGTGAGCTTGGGTGTTCAGGAGTAAGGCCGTTCAGGAATCGGGCGGTTCAGGAATCGGGCGGTTCAGGAATCGGGCGGTTCAGGAATCGGGCGGTTCAGGAATCGGGCGGTTCAGGAATCGGGCGGTTCAGGAATAAGGCGGGGCGCGCTAGCCGCGGGCGCAGCGAGCGTTGTTGAGCGTGAAGTCAGGCGGCTCCGCGTTGGTGGCGTCATCCCAGGTGCCGTTGAAACCGACCCCGGTGAGCGTGCCGCCCGGCGGGATGACGGCGTTCCAGCTCGCGTTGGTCACCGTCGTGTTCACGCCCGCCTGAGAGACGACGCCGTTCCAGAGTTGGGTGACCGTCTGCCCGTTCGGGAACCGCCAGCGCAGGGTCCAGCCCTGCGTCGGGGCCGTGCCCAGGTTGGTGATGTTCAGGGCGATCTGGAAGTGCCCCGGCCAGCTCGAGGCCACCGCGTAGTCGATCTTGCAGGTCGTGGGGGGCAGCTCGGCGTCGGAGACGAGGAAGACGTTGTCGTTCAGCTCCGCGGCCGGGATGTCGGTGTTGGCGGCGATGATCTGCCCCAGCGTACGCCGGAAGTCGATCCCGTACTGCTGCTTGATGGTGTCCAGGCCGGCGATGTTGCCGTAGAAGAACCGGTCGCCGTCACGCAGCGCCTGGAACTGCTTCGTCCAGATGGCGCGCTGGAGCTCGCCGAACTCCGTGCCGGGCACGTGCTGCTCGGCGACCATGCCGACGAACGCGTCCACGTTGTTCACGTTCCCGTAGATCGCGCGCAGTCGCGCCGCCGTTGTGGTTCGGCGAACTGATCGCGTCCCGGCGTTTTCGTCGCCCACCGTGAGCGGCGCTCCGTCAATGTTGAAGAGCTGGGTGTGGGTGAGACTGTCCGGATCGTTGATCTCGTTGCCGGGAGTCAGCACGGGGTCGGTGGGGAAAACGTCGGTGGCCTCACCGGTGATCGCGGTGAAGCTGGTGCGCGGCGCGAGCCCGTACGCCTGCCGGAGCTCGTTGTAGCTGGGCAGGCCGTGGTCACGGGCCCGCTCGGTGTCGATCGCGCCGAGGTCGACGACGCCGCGGAAGCACTGGGGCAGGGCCGGCCCGTCCAAGCATCCCGGGTTGCCCGCGACGGGGACCTGGAACAGCACGCTGCGGAGCTGGTTGTCGATCTGCTCGTCGTTCCGGTACTCGGATTCCAGGCCGATGGCCTGGAGCAGCGGGCCGAGCTGGAGGGAGGGCACCAGATCGGGGTTGAAGAACGCCACGTTCAGCGGGACCGCGATCTCCGCCTCTCCGTCCTCGACCGCGACCTCGATGCCCTGATCCTCGAAGGCCTGCAGTTGGGCGGCCGTGTAACGGTCGGCGTCAGTCTCCAGCTCGATCTCGCCGTGGATCTGGCTGTGCGCGCGGTAGCCGACGGTGGCGAACTCGTTGCTGAGATTGGCGTTCACGCCGGACTTGTAGCCGGTGTAGGCGGGCAGGGTGACGCCCACGGCCGGCAGGAACTCGTTGTAGGTCACGTACTGCTGCTCGGCGATCACCACACGCCGGGCGATCTGGAACTTGTCCTCCTCCGACAGGGCGGCGGGTAGCAGCGACACGATCCGGTTGTGCTCGCGGGCGAACAGCGTCTGGGTCGCGGTCAGCGCGATGTTCTCGTTGGCCCGGACGTCCCCCGCCACCATCGCGTTGTTCGGGGCGGCCGCCAGTCTGCCGTCCGCGTCCATGGCGGGCGCGGTGGCCGCGTTCCCCCGGCTGGTGCGCCGGGGCAGGTACGCGCCGGGCATCAGCAGGCGGGCGCTGTTGTTGGCCAGGTTGCCGTCCACTAGACCCTCGCGCATCCATTCGAGCCGCTGGTCGGTGCCCCCATAGACGGCCCACGCGTCGAGGTAGGAGCTCACCGTGTTGGTCTGCTGGCGCGGGTTGCCGGTGCCGGTGCCCGTGCCCGGGGTGGCCGCGGAGCGGCTGAACGCGATGTTGCCGAGGGTGTTGGTGAAGGTCTCAAGCGGATCATTGCTGTTGAACGGGATGTTGGCCGCGGTAGCGGTCGGTCCGGCCGCGTCGCGCAGGCCGATCGTGTGATCGACGAACTGGCCCCAGGTGAAGGCCCACTGCGTGATCCGCCGCTCGGAGAAGATGTTCTGGTTGACGTCGTTGAAGATGCGGTTGCTGATGAAACGGGTGTTGGGCCCCGTACGAGGGGTGCTCACCCCGTCGGCGTAGCGGGTCGGACCCACCCGCGAATAGGCGGTGCCCGCCTTTCCCCATGCGGGATTCGCGACGTTGTTGCCGGCGCCGTCGAGCCTCTGGACCTCGAAGGGGACGGCCGCGTCGGCTTCCGTAGCGGTGATCACCCCGCTGAGGACGAGCAGCGTGGCGCAGGCGACGGATAACAGCGCTCGTCGAGTGACAGAATGGGCATGATGATGCATCTGGCCTCCACGCGGTCTTTTCGCGAACGGTTTCTTTGCGCGGTGAACCGTCTTCCTTTCCAGCGCGTTAAAACATTGAGAGGAATGACGGGAAAGCTGCGGCAATGTTGTTCTTCCGCTCGCGACTCGTCAATGGAGATCCATTGACGAGTCACCCTTAGGGGTGATTAACCCCCAAGGGACATTCCATTCCCGGAGACGGCGACCAGATTGCCGGCGCGGGCGGCCTGTGCGCACGCCCTCCGCGCCGACCTGGAACGCTTCACCTTCCTCCTCGGAGGCAGTGACGGAGAGGACCTCTTCGGCCAGCGCTGACACCGCTACGCCGACGCCGAGTTCCTCATCGGCTGACGGCGGGAACCTACGGTCCTTTAGGACGTTCTTATATGCAGGCGACCCAAGGAGATCCACGTTGGAAGATCTGGTCCCGTACTTCCCGCTGCTGTTCGTGGCGTTTGGCGTACTGATCATTCTGGGTTCGATCAAGGGGGCCATCAACGGCAAGCAGTTCGTCCGGCAGGCGCAGCGGGTGCCAGGTGTGGTCAGCAACGTCCGGACCACGTTCGTAGGGCAGGGGGAGCACTTAAGGGCGAGACAGTGGCCGGTTCTCACCTTCACGACCGTGGAGGGGCGGGAAATCACCACCGAGGCCGCGACCACCTCCGACCTTGGCATCGGCAGCGAGATCGAGGTGCTCTACGACCCGCAGGACCCGACCAGCGCCGTGCCCGCGGACGACGCCGGCGGCGGCTACGGCGGAGTCGTCATCGGGCTCATCGTGATCGTCATCGGCCTGGCCTTCTTCTCTGCCTTCTCCGGCTTCTCTGGTCCCTCTGGCTTCGAAGAGGGCGACCGCAACACCCGGTGCGAAATCCAGCATCCCGATGGCTCCATCGGGCCCATCGACTGCCCGCCCGGCCTCGAAATCGGCGAGTGATCCTCAACGGCGAACGCACGCCCGAACAGGTCCGGCACGCCGTCATCGCCGGCGTGCGCAGCGCGGCCCGGCTCATCAACACGGGGCTGGCAGGGTTGGGCAACGCGACAGGTCCCCCATGAACCTGCCGTTCGTTCCCGGCAAGAGTGGTCGCGTCCGTCAGCAGACCTTGATCGATATGGTCCTGGAGCGACGCGTGCCCGGCCTGAGAAGCCAGAAGGTGGCTGTGTGGGTGCCGGGTTCGGAGAAACCTTCCCGGGTGACGACCTCGAATGGCCCCTTGGGGCTGTAGCTGGTGGTCATGCCCATCTCACGACCGTCGAGCACCCAGCGGTGCCCTATCGGTTCCACGTCGTCGAGGATCCTGCCTCGGAACCGGACGCGGACGCCGCTCTCGTAGCAGGTTCCGTTCTTGCTGCCCTGCGCGACCAGGCTGCCGAACACGATGGCCTCCGGCGTCGAATTGGCCGGGGGCGGCGTGGACTCGGTGGGGGTCTTTGTGGAAGTAGACCTCGTGGGCGAAGGCCTTGTGGGGGAACTCTTGGGAGACTTCTTGGGGGAACTCGTCGAGGGATCCTGTGCCTGTTTCTGATTCCCCTGGGACGCGGAGGCTTCGGCGATCGGTGAGTTCGTGGCGCCGTCCGCGGCTTGGTTCGGGCCTCCCCCCGGAAGACCGAGCAGCAGGGTCACCGTGACGGTGACGGAGGTGACGACGACGGCGGTGCCGCCGACGAGCAGGCCGGTGCGCAGGGGCGTCGAACGGACCGTGGGCCTGGTGTCCGCGACCAGTTCGGAGGGGGCGATCGGCCGTACGCGCTGCTGCCCCAGCAACTGGAGCAGCACGTCCTGCATAGTGGGGCGGCGGGACGGTTCCTTTGTCAGGCAGCTGGTGACGATGGAACGCAAGGGCTCGGCCATGTCACCGAGGTCGGGGGCGGCGTACAGGATGCGGGAGATGACTGCGGGCAGATGGTCGACGCCGAAGGGCGGGCGGCCGGTGGCGGCGTAGACCATCACCGAACCCCAGGCGAACACGTCGGTGGCAGGTCCGGTGTAGTGGCCGCCGAGTTGTTCCGGTGCCATGTAGGAAGGGGTGCCGACGATGCTGCTGGTGACGGTGAGGGATGCCTCGGTGTCGCGGGCGATGCCGAAATCAATGACGCGGGGGCCGTCCTTGGCGAGCAGCACGTTGGCCGGTTTGAAGTCGCGGTGCACGATTCCGGCCCGGTGAACAGCGGCGAGCGCCGTGGCGGTGGACACCGCCATCCGGTGGAGCGCGGGGCCGTGGTGTACACCGGCCTGCTGCAGCGAGAGCCCTTCGACGAACTCGGTGACGATGTACGGTCGCCGGCCCTCGAAGGAGGCGTCGAGCACCTGGGCGACGCAGAACGGCTCGACCCGCCGGGCGGCGGCCACCTCCTTGGCGAACCGCTCGAGCACCTGGTCGGAGACCGCGGCATGCAGCACCTTGACCGCCACGTACCGCCCGTCCCTGGCCTGGCCCAAGTAAACGACACCCTGTCCGCCGGCTCCCAGGCGGCCAATCAGCCGATATGGGCCGATTGCGGGTGGATCATCCGGATAAAGAGGCTCGGGCATGATCCAGGACCTTATTACGGGCTTTGTCAGACCGAAGGTCGTTCTAAGTGTTGGACGAGGCTACCCAGCGGGAAAAGGGGCTGTGCCAGGCAGGGGTCGGAAGTGCGCTGGGAAGAGGGCTCGTGCTCGCCCAGTTCTCCTAGCCTGGACCGCCGGGTAGGCAGCACGCGAGCCTGTGGTGGTGAATGATGACGGGATGTCAAGCCTTCCGTTCGTCCAGAGTGACGGCAATTCCCGCGCCAAACGGCCATCGCAAGCGGATGAGCGTACGACGTTGGTGGCATTCCTGCGCTGGCATCGGGAAACCCTGGCACACAAGTGCGCCGGCCTGGAGCCGAAGCAACTCGCGGAGCGCGCGGTAGGTCGATCCGCGTTGTCGCTCCTGGGCCTCGTGCGGCACGCGGCCGAGTCCGAGCGCTTCTGGTTCCGTCGGGTGATGGCTGGACAGGAGCTCCCACCCCTGTTCGCCCCCCACGACGCATTCACTGTGGCGAACGCGGACGCGCAGATGGTTGCGGAGGCGTGGCACGCGTGGCAGACGGAGATCGCGTTCGCGGATCATTTCGTCAACGCGGCGCCGGACCTCGAACTCGCCGGGGATGAACCCGGAGAAGGACCCGTGTCACTGCGCTGGGTGCTGATGCACATGGTGGAAGAGTACGCGCGACACAATGGCCATGCGGACCTGCTTCGGGAACAGATCGATGGAGCAGTAGGGCTCTGACCCCCGTCATCCTCTCAACAAACGGTGTCGTGAGTGTCGATTTTCGAATTCGTCCGCACGGACGTCTGAAGTCCTACGCACAGGGTGTCGCACCAGGCGTAGAGAGTCGGCCCGCAGGCGCGCAATTGTCCGGTAAATGTCCGGTGAGTGCCCTCGTCGACCCCTAGATGGGAATGCGACCCTTATTCAATGGTGCCGCCTACCGACCCGTCGCGGAGTGTTCTACTCCACAAGTAGGGGGGCGATGACGTATCTGAGAATATTGGCGGTACTGGGCCTTCCATTACTGGCCGCGATTTCGCCGAACTCTCCCGTAAGCGCCGCACCGAGCCCTTGTTCCGCAGTTGCCGATGCCCGGAGAGGGTAACAGGGCTTCGTCCTCAGACACCGAGTCTCGAGCGGCAGCCTCGATGGCGGCCCGGGAAGGCGGACGGACGGTGACACCGCGTTTTCACGGATCGATCACACATTGACCTGCGACTCTGGGAGCGGACATGCAAATCCGTCGGACGATCACCTGCCTCGTAACGACGCTGATGGGCATCGCGATGATGACCCTACCTGCATCCTCGGCGGCGACTGCCGCTTCGCGAGTGACCTCCTCCTCCATAGGGCAGTCAGCGATCATGGCGGACGGATGTAGTAACTACGTATGCATCGAAGCAGGGCCCAACAGCGCAACGACCGGCATGGTCAAGGCATCATGGCGCTGGAATTACTGTTGGATTCAGTCCCACTTCCATTTCTGGGGCCCTGGCTTCGACTTCAACACACCGGAATTGCCAAACTGTTCTGGTACGCCGCCAACGGAAACTAAATGGTACGGACCATTTCAGCGAGGGACGTACTGCGTAGAAGGATGGTATAGAGACAATTTCGGCGTCTGGCACACCATAGGGCTCCCTTGCGTCACCATTTAGATCCCTGGATGCCGGGTCGATGAGAGCGGCTCGGCCTCGACATAGCCGAAGCCTGGGAGTATGCGCACGCCCTCGTGCTGCCAGGCTTCGGCAAGCGCCGGCTGAGTGCGCGCGACGATCTACCCCAGCGGGATGCCTCTGCTACGGGGCGCCCTCGTACAAGCGGATGACGGGGATGGAGACAACCGCTGACGTCCTGGTATTGGCGCAGTCGGCGGCCGACCTGGTTGAGCTCAGCGGCGACGTCTTCGCGGACCATGGTGGCAGACCGACGAGTGGTGATGAACTCGGTCAGGAAGCGAGCAAGGGGATCATTGATCGCTGATCTCGGGGCAGCCTGGCAGCTCCACGATCTCAACGCCGATGGGTGCCACAGTCCCTGCCTTCACATCAGGCATGTAGCCGCCGGACGCCACTGCTGACGGATCCGCGCTGGGCAGGAGCTCTTCCTCTTTCGGTATTTCCCCCAGGAACGGCTTCTGCACAGCGAGGTTCTCGGCCTCGGCATCTGTGAGTGGCCGCACCTGGCAGCTTGGTGGAGCGGAGGTGCTGAGTGTCGGCACGGCCGCCAATGCCACCGTCAGGAGGAAGGCTATGCTCCGCCTCTTCACGCCCCATCACCCCAACTGCTCATCACCACCGCTTGGCAAGGTCAACAGCATGGAGCATCTTGATCGCAAAGGGGAAACCGACCCCGTCCTCACCCACTCTCACCGATGCCGGTGGCCGGGGCGCAGGCGAGGCGTTGCTGAAGGGTGGCGTGCCGGAACTGGTACGTCGCGCCCGCCTGCCGCAGCACGCCCAACCGATGGGCATCCGCCAGGAACGCCTGAAGCCGCCAGGGAAGCCGCCCAGTCACAGCGAAGCGCAGCCGGGCCAGGGAGTAGTACGGCCAGCAGGTGGCGGACAGAGCAATCAGCGCACCAGTCGGCCCGAAGATCGTCAGCCAGTCGGTGAGCAACATCCTGGTGATGTCCTGGGCGTCGAGGTGGGCGGCCATCGGGGTGGGCAGCAGGATCGTCGCGGCACCGTCCAGGTTGATCAGCAGCGAGCCCGCGAGCGCGGATCCGAGCCCAAGCGTTCTGTCGGTACGGATCGACCGGCGCGGGCTCGAGACCGGAGGGCCACCCGCCCGCTCGTACCACCAGGCCGCCGCGGCGAGCAGGCCCGCCACGCCGCCCGCGATCAGCGGCACCATGGCCACGCTCCTGGCACAGGACGTACTGAGCTGGACTTCCGCACGGGCCTGAACGCAGTACACCGCCATCGAGCCAAGCTGAATGGCCACAGCCACGAACACACCCGCGGAGACGAAACGCGCGCAGGCACCACCCAGCCGCCGCCTCCACTCCCGAAAGGAGAAGCGCCCGCGCCGCGGCTCCACCGGCATGACCGGAAGCCCGACGACCACCACGACGGGCAGCGCGAGGCCCACGTAGTAGGCCAGAATGCCCGTCTCGGAGAGGATCATCACGAGCGGCGACAGCCCCATGAACAGCAACTGCTCCACCAGCACGATGACCACGGGCACCAGGGACGCGACGCCGACCGCCGGCAGCATCGTCCGCAGCGCCCCGGACCGTGACGGGCACCGCCGCGTGAACCAGTCGGACGTGGTCAGCAGCGCCGGCAGGAACAGCATGGCGGCCAGCACCTTGGCCGCCGCGATGTGCCGCCAGTCATCGCCGTCGATGTCGGCGAATTGCCGGCTCGTCCGCATCACCGTAGGCAGGATCGCCAGGCCGGTGATCGCGCCGGCCAGGGCCCGTACGGCTAAGCGTGACCGGGTCAGCCGCGTCCAGTCGCGCAGGTGCCACCAGCCGAAGTCGGTCGTCCCGCGTTGCTGAAGCTGCTCACTCAGGAAGCGCAGGTACCGTTCGGCGCGTTCGGGGTCACGATGGCGCATGCGCGGGGCCTGTGCGGCCGCCCGCTCGTACAGCGCGGGTACGAAGGCGTCGAGCAGATGTTCCTCAAGGGCTGCCGAGTCGGGGAAACGATCGCGGTCGAGGAGCGGGGTGGGGTCGTGGGCGTACAGGGACCGTACGAGGGCGACGCCGAGCGGCCGGGCCAGCACGACGGCCAGCGGCTGCGCGGGATCGGCCCGCAACCGAACGGCGACGCGCCGCCACGCCTCCCGGCCGACCGGGTCGGCGTGCGTGAGCAGCCGGACGGCGTCGGTCACCGTCACCGGCGAGGGTACGAGCACGGCGGCACGCGGCAGCATCCCGCACCGCGCGGCGGCGGCCCTGAACTCGGCGGTACGGCAGGTGACAACGAGAGGTGCGCGCGGATCCCCCGCCACGACCAGCGCCCGCAGCACTGCTTCCAGGCGTGGCGTGGGCAACTCGTCGAGGCCGTCGATGACGGGCACCACCCGGTACACGGCCAGCAGATCCTCGGCGACCCGCGGCCCGAAGCGCTCGACGTCGGCCAGCAGGGGGTAGTCGCGCCGCAGCCGACGGGCCAGCCATTCCACCGGCGTCTCGCTCTCGGGCCGGAACCCGGTGGCGGACACCAGGACGGGCACCTGCGTCACTCGCTCGTCGTCGAGCAGCGCCAGAGTGAGCTGCAGCGCGCAGGCGCTCTTCCCGGCGCCCGCGTCGCCGAGAAGGATCAGGCGCCGGGCCGACGAACCCGCCCAGGCCGCCGCGATCGCCGCGGCCCCCTCGTACCTGGCGCCCTCCGCGATGCCTGTGACCCGCGCCGAGCCCGCGTCTTCGCGGGCCGTCCAGACGATGGACAGCGGCCAGGGCTCGTACAGTCGGCGCAGCGTCGCCTCAGCGCTCCACTGCTCTCGGACGAGGTACGCCAGCGCCTCGGCGGCGGCATCGAGCTGCGCGGCACTCGTCGTGACCGGCGCTGCGGTCCGGCGCCACGCCCAGGGCGCCCCAATGGCGAGAACGGCCACGGCCAGCCCAAGCACCGCGACCACCCGCGCGCCCGTGTCCGCGCCGAGCGTCACAGAGGCCAGCACACCGGCGCCCGCGACGGCGGTCACTCCCAGCCACGTCACCGTCCACCGCACCCGGCGGCCACCGCGCATGCAAACACCCCCGCGGCACTGTAGGCAGTAGCGGCGATTACGTAAAGGGGTCGAGCGGATACCATCCGCTATGTCCGGTGGTCTGGGCCGATCACGCTGATCCTCTTCAGGGCATCCTTGCTGATCGCATCGCGCGCGCCCAAGCGGCGAGAGCCACGACAGAGACTGTTGAACCTCCCCCGTCATGGAACGATGATCAGGGTCTGGTGGGTTCTCTGGGTTCTCGGGGCCGTTGCGATAGCAGCCGGTGTGGTTGCCGCCCTCTATCCGAACCCCTGGGGGTTCGGCGGTCACAGTGTTCTGACCTGCGGAAGCGCCTTCTTGAACAACGGCTACTCCGAAGAGCTCAATCCTCAACCCGCCCGCAACACCCCCGCCGCAACCACAACGGCAGCCCGAAGTAGGGGTCATCCGGCCCGCCGAACGTCGGCACCATGAGCGCACCACGACCGCTGAAGTACGCATCCCCAGCACCACTACTCCACCGCCGCCGCACCCACTCGGCGACGTACCCACAGCCAGGACAGATCAACCGATGCGGCGCCGTCAACCAGCCCATGGCGTACGCGTGACCATCGCGATGATCAGGATGTACAGCCACCAACACACGCCCGTCACACCGTGGACACCGGACCAGAATCTCCTTGGCGAAATGCCACAGACGGACACCGGGATCCCGAAACCGACCCGCACTGGCTCCCTCGACTTCCACAGCACACATCCTGCCCCGCCCGCCAAATCCGCGCTTTTCGCCAGCTCTAGGCTTCTGCGTCCGCCCATCGCCCGGCCGAAGAGGACTCTTCGCCAAGCCGACCATCCCAGGACCGCACTCTCCAGACCTGGGCTCTACGCGCCCGCCACTCCGACCCGCTGCTTGATCGCTAGGCTGATCGCCCTCCTGCGAAATGCTATGGACCGACCAGAAAGTACCGAACATGGCCATCGAGGAACACCTGCTCACAACGACGGCGCGTCTACTCCAGCAGTGGCTGCCGTCCGACTCGCGAACCGGTGCCCCCGCATGGCGCGTGCAGGTCATCGGCGGCAGTGCGCCTCGCGTGTTCGACGAGGATTGGGAATCGCCGCCGCCGCTGACAGAGGTGAGCGAGTACGGCCGGTTCCCGGAGACGTTCGGCGCACACGGGGACCGTTTCCCCGTCGAGGCCGAGCTGCTGGAGTTCGAGGAAGGCTTGGACTACCACTGCGGCCAGCGGGCTTCAGCGGGCCGACCCGACGAGGCGGCCGCCTACGTCATCCAGGCCCTGACCGAGACCTTGGAAGCTGGGTCCGGACCGCTCGACCAGCGCGTCCGGTCGCTTGTGGGCTTCCTTGCCGGTGTGCTGACGCAGTGGGCCTGCGAGCACCTGCTGCGGATCCACGTCGCCACCGAGCCCGGCAGCGCTCGGCTGGACGACGAACTGCACATCCTCGTACGCGATCACGATGGAAAAGCATGCCGATTGTCCGTAGCCCCAAGCGCCACAGTGCCACCGGACCGCGAGCCTGCCGGCATTGACGCGCGGATCACCTGGGACACGACGCTGCTCAGCCAGTTCCTCTGGATGAACAACAACAACGAGGTCGGCTTCGAGGTAACCGTCGAACCTCACGGCCTCGTCCTGGACACCGACGCCATCTTCCGCACCTGGAAAAAGGATGCTGATGGCTTCCGGCTCCTGGACGGCGAAACCCTGGCCACCGTACTTGCCGAGACCGAACAAGCCGCCGCCAACATGGCCCTGGCCGTGTGCTTGAGCGAGGACGACGACCTGGACGACCCCCAGCCACCCGTAGACCACCTCGTCATCCCTGTCCTTCGCGACCTCATCGACACGCTCACCAAACGGATCGCCGGTGACGGCAAGAAGCCGCTGCTCGCGTACAGCAACGGCTGGCCGCTGGAGTTTCGCGGCGAAGGCGCCCAACTGGTTCTGGTGGGTCCCGAACAGGTAGGCGTTATCGACGTCGACGACTCCTGCTGACGACCGTAATACCTGATCGCGAGGCCGATGCGGGCAGCGGCGCAAGCGTCCAACGGTTACCCGATGACAAGCCGCGAGCAGAGATTTCGCGCGATGCTCGCGACCACCTCTGGCCGGTTCGGCGGCAGGGAATCCTGCGCAAGGCAGCCAACACATGACCGTGCTTCTGCTTCGGCGGTAGCGGGGCGGTGGCTAGTCGGACATGATGTGACGAATGACCACTGTAGGCATGGTTGCGAATCAAGAACCCATTGAGATCGTCATTGCGGACGAGACCGATCTCCCCGGGATCGTCGGCATCTTGAACGACGTGGCGGCAAGCTCGATCGCGACCTTCGATACCCGGCCGACCAGCGTGGCCGAGCGGCACGCCTGGTTCGAGCAGTTCTCCCCGACAGGCCCCTACCGGCTGCTGGTCGCTCGGCGTCACGGTCGGATAGTCGGCTACGCCTGTAGTCAGCCCTACCGGAACCACGAGGCGTTCCGGGACACCGTTGAGCTCAGCGTTTCTCTCGACGCTGGTTGCCGAAGCCGGGGCGTGGGAACGTCGCTGTATCGATCCCTGTTCGAAAGCATCGCCGACGAGCCGATCCACGCCATCGTCGTGGGAATCGCCATGCCAAACGACGCGTCGGTCGCCCTCCATCGCAAGTTCGGCTTCACAGAAGTCGGCACCTTCCGCGAATATGCCACCAAGAACGGCCAGTACATCAGTTCGCTGTGGATGCAACGACTCCTCTGACGGCTTCGCCACAACAGGGACCACGGTCACACCCAGCGAGCAACTGCGGTCAACTCTCATGAGCAGAACCATCATCGGCTGACGGCGGGAACCTACGGTCCTCTAGGACGTTCTACGATGCAGCCGACCCAAGGAGATCCATGTTGGAAGATCTGTTCCCGTACTTCCCGCTGCTGTTCGTGGCGTTTGGAGCATTGATCATTCTAAGGTCGATCAAGGGAATCATCGACGGCAAGCAGTTCGTCCGGCAGGCGCAGCGGGTGCCAGGCGTGGTCAGCGACGTCCGGACCACGTTCGTGGGGCAGGGGGACAGCTTAAGGGCGGCACAGTGGCCTGTTCTGACCTTCACGACCGTGGAGGGGCGGGAAATCACCACCGAGGCAGCCACCACCTCCGACCTTGGCATCGGCAACGAGACCGAAGTGCTCTACGACCCGCAGGACCCGACCAACGCCATGCCCGCGGACGACGTCGGCGGCGGCGGCGGCGGCTACAGCGGAATCGTCATCGGGCTCATCGCGGCCGTCATCGGCCTGGCCTTCTTCGCTGCTTTTTCTAGTTTCTCTGACTTCTGAGATCGAACCGAGGTCCGGCGACAACACCATCCGGGGTTCAGATCCCGACCCTCCGCAGGTAGAAGACCCTCCGGCTTGACCTCGTTGGCGAAGTGGGCCAAACAAAACGGCCCTGTGATCACTTCTGTGATCACAGGGCCGTTTTCGTGCTGAGAAGACTTTCGGAGCTCACCACTTAATCGGTGCAGAGCCGAGCCGCTAACGGGGAAGCGCGCCATTTTTGATCATGTTGACGCTGAACCATCCCCAATACACCCGGTGATGCTGAATCAGCCCGTCTCGAATTTCCATGACTTCCACAATGTCCATCTGCTCGCCATCAGGCGTCTGGCGAGGATACTCCCAGGTCAACACCGTCCCGTCTGACAGGAAGCCGGTGCGGAAGCGGCGGCGCTGCGGCGGGTGGTGGGCAAAGACCCGCTCGACGAACAGACGCATCGCGTCACGACCCCGGATCATCCCCTCCTCGACGCCGAGCAGGTAACACACCAGTGGGCTCTCCAGGGTGGCGTCCTCGTGGTACAGAGCCATCGCCGCGTCCAGGTCCTTAGCCCCCAGCGCCTCATCCCACGCCTGGAAGACATGCTCGACTGCAACGGCCGCATCAGCGTGCTGGTTCGACATCTGACTGCTCCCTGAAATGGTCCTGCAATGTATGCGAACCCTATGAGGCAAATCTTTCGATCAGTGTCGAAAGATGCCCGACTAAGAGCGTTGGTCACCAGTTCCCTGGGCCGACACGGACGCCGGCTGGTGTATTCCGATTGTTGATCGCCCGACTCCGTAGCAGGCTTGGGATTGGGGTACCTGGGCCGCGAGATCGGAGTCTTCCCACGATGCCGCGGGCCCGAGAGGGAGTCAGCGCGGCGCGTAGGCCTTCGGCAGTCGCATGCCGCGGTCGGCCATGATCTGCCGGACGTGGTTCGGGTAGTTCGTGATGATGCCGTCAACGCCCATGTCCATGAGGGCCGCTATGGTGGCGGGGTCGTCGCAGGTCCACGGGATGACCTTCAGGCCCCGGGCGTGCGCCTCCGACACCATCGCCTGATCGGGGTAGAAGCGGAAGCCTGGGTCACCGACCTTTCCACTCTGCGGGAAGCCGTAGTTAGGAGAGAGGGCCGTGACGCCGGGGATGGAGGCGGCCGCCTTCACGAAATCGCCTTCGTAGTCGTCGACGTCAATACCACCGAGCCACGGGGAGGCGCCGGGCTTGCCAATCTGAAGGAAGTCGTAGTTCGTCAGCGCCACCAGCGGCCACGTTGGCGCAAGCCGATGCATTTCCAGCAATGCGCCCCAGTCGAAGGACTGGATGGTGACCTGGTGCTCGATCCCCGATGCGTGGATCTCTTCGAAGACCCGGCGGACGAACAGCTCACGAGGCGCGGTCTGCGGCGTGATGGGGATGTGAACCTTCGCGAAACGCACATGAGGCGGCGCGCCCAGGCGCGCCCGATATCGGAGAGCGGAACGGCCTCGCGCGTGGTCGTGGGCATGGCGGTGGTCATGCAAGAGCCTCCGAGATCGTAGGGGTTCAGATGCCAGAAGCGTCCGCCTTCGCCGTTCCCAGGCGCATGGGCCAGGACCGCCGAGAGGCCCGAAGGATTTCCCGGCCGTCCCAGGAACGCACACCCACGACAGACGGGCCTGTGCACCTCATCATGTGCTCATGACACCGGGTGATTCCGCCACCTCGCCGACGCAGGCACGGTGGCCGGTCGTACTGGCCGCCGGGCTCTTCGGCATCGCCGTTGCCGAGGTCGCCGTCGCCGTGATCGGCAGTGCGGTGGCCGGGATGACCTGGATCGAGGCGTGGGACCACTTCGTCGTGACCAACGCGGCGATGGGCCTGTCGTTTCCGATCGGCGGTGTCCTGGTGGCCTGGCACCGGCCTCGCAACCCGGTCGGCTGGCTGTTGCTGGCCGCCGGGATCGGGCACGCGACGACGGCCGCGATCGTCCCTTTGGCCGAGACCGGTGTACGCGACGGTTGGCCCAGCGGACTGATTCGCACGCTCGTCACCGTCGCGTCGTGGGCGTGGCCGTGGTCGATCGGGTTATGCCTGCCGCTGATCCTGCAGCTCTTCCCCGATGGCCGTCCCGTCTTTCGGCGGCTGATGTGGGCCACCGTGGTGACCTCGCCGCTGTTCGCGCTGGAGATGGGCACCAGCCCGGATCCCGTCGTCGCCGGAATTCCCGGTTACCTGATCATCCACGCCGACCTTGACCCGCTGTGGACGGCGGTCGAGGTGCGCGGCCTGGCCGCCATAGCGGTAGGCCTGGTGGCGCTGGGGGTGCGCTACCGGCGCGGAGACGAGCGGCGGCGCCGTCAGCTGCTGTGGCTGATGCAGGCGGTGCTGCTCGTCCTGATCGTGCTGGTGCCGTGGGGGGTTCTGCAGAACGCGCCGGTCTACGTCCTGCTCGCGATCCCGCTCATTCCCGCCGCGATGACCGTGGCGATCCTGCGCCACCAGCTGCTCGACATCCGGCTGGTGCTCTCGAGAACGGTGCTGTACGCGCTGCTCACGGCCGTCGTCGTCGCCTCGTACATCGGCCTGGTGGCTCTGCTCGACAGCGTGATGCGGCGTGAGGCCGGGCTGGGCAGCTCGGCGGCGGTCACCGTGCTGATCGCCGTGGGGTTCAACCCGGTGCGCGTACGCCTCCAGCGCATCGTGGACCGGATCGTGTATGGGGACCGTGCCGATCCCGTACGGGTGGTGTCACGGGTCGGGGCGCGGCTGGACACCGGTCTTCCCGGAGTGCTGGAGGCCGTACGGGAGGCGCTGCGCCTGCCGTTCGCCGCCCTCCGCACCGATGACACCGAGGTGGCGGCCTGCGGCGCACCGCCTGAACTGCTGCACACGATCCCGCTCACCTACGGCGGGGTACGGGTGGGTGAGATGGTCATCGGCCTGCGTGCCGGTGAGAAACGCCTCGGCGGCCCGGACCGGGCGGTCCTGGAGCTGCTGGCGGCGCCGCTGTCGGTGGCGGTGCACGCGGTCGCCCTCTCCGAGCAGTTGCAGCGTTCCCGCGAGGCCCTGGTGGTGGCCCGCGAGGAGGAACGACGGCGCCTGCGCCGTGATCTGCACGACGGCCTGGGCCCGGTGCTGACCGGCGTGACGTTCAAGGCCGATGCCGCAGGCAACCTCCTGGCCACCGACCCCGGCAGCGCCCGGGCGCTCCTGACCGAGCTTCGCACCGAAACCGCTCAGGCCATTGACGACATCCGGCGGCTCGTCTACGACCTCCGGCCGCCGGCCCTGGACGACCTCGGCCTGGCCGGCGCGATCCGGCAACGCGCCGCCCAGCTCGAACGCCCCGGCTTGACGGTACGCGTCGAGGCCACCGGCCTTCCCGCCCTGCCCGCGGCTGTGGAGGCGGCGGCGTACCGGATCGCGGTGGAGGCCCTCACCAACGCGGTCCGGCACTCCAGCGCCGGCCGAGTACGTATACGGATCCACGCTGACGGACAGCCGGCCGCCCACCACCTGCACGTTGAGGTGGCCGACGACGGAGGTGGATCCGGCACGTGGCCGCCGGGAGTCGGCATGCGATCGATGCGCGAGCGCGCCGCCGAACTGGGCGGCACCTGCATCGCGGGCCCCGAGCCCACCGGCGGCCGCGTGACGGCCACGCTACCTTTGGGGGCAAAATGATCAGAATTGTGCTGGCCGACGACCACCCAGTGGTGCGCAGCGGCCTGCGCGCGCTACTGGACTCCATCAGCGGCCTGACCGTCGTGGCGGAGGCGGCCGACGGCCACGCCGCCGTACGCGAGGCGGTGACGCACAAGCCCGACGTCCTGGTCATGGACATCCAGATGCCGCGTCTGAACGGCATCGAGGCCACCCGCCAAATCGCCCGCGCGGCGCCCGACGTCGCGGTGCTCATGCTCACCATGTACGAGGACGACGACTCGGTGTTCTCCGCGATGCGTGCCGGTGCCCGCGGCTATCTGCTCAAGGGCGCCCAGCAGGACGAGATCGCCCGCGCCATCCACGCCGTCGCCGCCGGCCAGGCCATCTTCGGCCCCGGCGTGGCCCGCCGGGTACTGGGCTTCTTCGCCGCCCCGCCGACCGTCCAGGACCCCTTTCCCGAGCTCACCGGCCGCGAGCGGGAGATCCTCGATCTCATCGCCGCCGGCCGTCCCAACGGCGAGATCGCCCGCCACCTGGTCATCGCTCCGAAAACGGTCGCCAACCACATCTCCAGCATCTTCACCAAGCTCCAGGTGGCCGACCGCGCCGAAGCCATCATCCGCGCCCGCGACGCCGGCCTCGGCCGCCCCTGACGGACGTCTTCTCCCGAACGTGCTTTTCAGCAGCGCCGCGGCCTGGCCCGGCCCCAGGTTCAGTGGGACCAGTTCCAGAGCCTCACCACACCCAAAAACGACGCATAACGCCAGCTTGGGGTCGGAGCAGCGCAAGCCGCCAGCCCTGGCAGGCGTCGGCGGCGGTGATCACTAAGAACATGATGCGCCGACCCCTCTGCCGGCCCTCACACGCGGATTGGTGAGCGGCTCAGTTCCGATGCGTGGGCAGTTCTGGCCGGTCGTCGGTCCAGCCGATCGCCTGGAACGAGGTGGAGAGACGCAGCTCCGCCTGCCGCCCATTCGCGAGCTTGGTGGTGTTTGTCCTCACCTCGGCGAGAAGCAGGCCGGTGCTGGGATCGACCACGAGCTGAACCTGGGTGAACAGGTCCGGCTCTATCTCCTCCTGATAGCTGAGCGTCTGCCCGCGCCGGCCCAGCGGATCGGTCATCTCCCCCTCGGCCCGTATGCCGGGCAGAGACGCAAGGATCCGGTACGCGGATGCCCGAACCTCGGGCGAGGCCGGCAGGCCACTGATGATGCCCACACAGTTCCGCAGAAGGATGTGCGCCCTCGCCTCCTCCACATCCATCCCGGATCCGGCCAGCTCCAGCCGGCCGATGCGCTCTTCTAGGTAGCTCCGGAGCTTGTCGGGCTCGCTGGGAATCGCGCGCACCTCCTCCCAGGACATGTCCTCCCCTGCCAGGTCACCGGCCGAGCCCTTCCACTTGCCGTAAAGCCGTTCGGCGGTTCGCTCGCCTGCCGCTGCCTCCAGCGGCCTGGATGGGACGGAGAACAGGTTCTCCGTCTTCATGTTCTTGGGGTATCGCCAGCTGGTGGGCGCCCCCGCGGCCCGCCAGGCGGCCTCGTCCAGCGGGGTCGCGGGCTTGATGCCGAGATCCTGCCAGATGCGCCAGTACTGCAGATCCGGCCGCTTCGCCAGCCAGGTCTCAAGGGACCGGCTGCCCTCGAGCACATAGCTGCGGGTGGGGTCGGTCAACATCCACTGGTTGACGGTCGCGGTGCGCCAGTAGTCGCCGCTCGCAGGGGCCTTCTCTACGGCGACGGCAGCAGCGAGCAGGATTTGCCGAGCGGTCGGTTCGGCCGTCGCGGACACCGACGTGCTGGGCGGAGGCGCGATAGAGATCGTACGGTCAGACAGCATCACTGGAGCGATGACCGCTACCGCGGCGGCGGCTGCGGCCAGGCCGAGCAGAGCGCGGCCAGGGGAGGGCAGGAGCCGCCGCCGGGCCGGAACGCGCTCCAGCGAGACGATCTCCGCCAGCAGCGCGTCCGCCCCCGCGGTGGACGCCCGGCCGGTCAGGTCCTCATCCAGCACTCGCGCCCGGTCCTTGAAGATCTGGTCGTTGTTCACCCTGACTCCTTCTCGATGAGCGGCCGTGATGCGAAACCGGCGGCCGATGGGCGGCGGGTCTTCTCCAGGGCCTTGGCGAAGCGCTTGCGGGCCCGGTGCAGGCGGATACGGGCGGCGTTGCGGGAGCAGTCCAGCACTGTGGCGATCTCGCCGGGATCGAGCCCCTCCCAGAGAGTCAGGGCCAGCAGTTCACGATCGCTGTCGGCGAGCAGGTCCATGGCTTCATCCACGCCGTGTTGCTCACTGTGGTGGGAGGGGGCGGCGTAGAGGTGTTCGATCTCGTCGGTGAGTTCGGCGTGCCGGGTGAGCCTGCGCCGCTCGCTACGGTGGTGGTTGGCCAGGACCCGACGGGCCACGCCGTACAGCCAGAGCTTGCCGGCCTCACCGTCCGGGAGCTCGGTCATCCGCCGCCAGGCGATCACATAGGTCTCGGCCACAACATCGGCGGCGTCCTCGGGAGAGGAACACCGCCGCACGGCGTAGCCGAGGATCTGTTCATAGGTTCGCCGGTACACCGCCTCAAACCGGGACCGATCATCTTGTTCACTCACGCGTCATCCTCGTCAGACCTTCCGAACGCTGCGGGCTTTCAACTCCTACGTGTCCGCGGCCGACGGCAGAATTTCAGGCCAGGCAGGAACGACTGAACCGATCGGAGCGGCCCCACGACCGACGGCATGCGAAAACCCGGGCCAGCTGGACTCTGCACCAGCTCCACCACAGTGCGTTGCAGCACCTCGCGCAAGCCGGCCGCATCGCGCCCGAACTACAGGCCAAGAGCCACCACCAGCACCTGGCCGGCCTCGGCCACTACGTCCGCCTGGGCGAGAAGACCTCCACCCGCATCACCGCCGAAGCCGATCCCGCCCACCGCCGACGAACTCGCTGATCTTCAGGCGGTACTGGGTGGGGAGACCTCCCACACCCGCAGCACCTCATCATCACCAGGATCAGGCTCGACGCGATATCCCGCTTTGAGCAGGTCTGCCTCGTGGCGCGCGAGCTACGGCTTTGCGCGTGCTGGCCGGCGGGATGGATGCGCCAGTACGCCGCTTCGCTGGGGACATCGGAATCGACTTCTAGATCCTTCCAATATACCGACTATCGGTATATAAAGATCCTGTGTCCAAGTTACGCCCTTTGCAGGAGCCTTCGTTCCTCATACTCACCGCGCTGGCCACCGAGCCCCAGCACGGCTACGGCATCATCAGCGATGTGGAGCGCATCTCCGAGAGTGAGGTCCGGTTGCGGGCCGGGACTCTGTACGCCGCCCTGGACCGGCTCCAGTCCGAAGGCCTGATCGCGGAGGACCGGGAGGAGATCGTCGGCGGGCGGTTGCGGCGCTACTACCGGCTCACCGACGAGGGCGGCGCCCGTCTGGCCGCCGAGGTCGAACGGCTGCGGCGCAACGTCAGGACCGCCGCCGCCCGGCTGCACACGCGCCCCGCCGGAGGTGTCGCGTGAGCGACCTCGAACGGCGTTACCGCAGCCTTCTCCGCTGGTACCCGCGCGAGCACCGCGAGCGGCACGAGGAGGAGATGCTCAATGTGCTGATGGAGTCGGCGCGGCCAGGGCAGAGTCGTCCGGAGCCGCGTGACACCCTCGACCTCGTCAAGGGGGCCGCCGCGATCCGGGCGCGCTGGGCGTTCGGGCCGGAGTCCATGGCGCGGTGGCGGGATGCGATGCGTGTCGTCGCGGTGGTCGGTCCCATAGTGTTGCTCATCTACCAGATGCAGTTGCGCATCAGCGGTGAGGTGCTTCTGATGGGCATCCTGACCGTCTTCCTGGCCTGGACCAATCGCCGCTGGCCTGCTGCGGCGGTCGCGTGGATCTGGGCCCTCCTGTTCAGCGCGGGCATGGCCGCCGCGGCGATGTTGTCGGCCACAGGCTTCTCCTTGGATATGGGGGTGGCACTCGGCGGCATCGTTGGCTCTTTCGCGCTTGTGGCGGCGGTGCTGACGGGGGTGGCGCAGCCGCGTCAAGGGCTGTCGCTGGTGGGGCGCGGGCGGATCCTAGCGTGGTCCGGGGCGGCTCTGACGGTGGTCGTCGGGACGTGGCAGCTGGAGGCTGCCCTGCGGGAAATCGGGGTGCCGCCCGAGCTGCTCCTGCTCGGGCTGAGTGCGGTGGTCTGCGGAGTGGCCGCACAGTCTCCGGTAGGGCGCAGGAGCGTGGTGGTGCTCTCGCCGGTCATGCTGGCGATGTTCCCCCAGCTCATGATGGTTGGGTTGTGGGGGGTCGCGCTGTTGGGGCTGGGGTCGGCCGGCTTTCTGGTCGCCGCCTTCCGTTCTAGTACGCCGGCGTTAAGCGGGTCATCGACGGATTAGTGATGCCGGAACGGCAGCCAAGACCTTCCGCGGCCGCCGGCGCATGCTGAGTCCCCCATGCGGAAGGTGATCGTTTTCCTGATCGCGCTCGTCGTCCTCCTCATCATCGACCGAGTCGCCGTAGCGAACGTCGAGCGCGACCTGGCGAACAGAATCGCCGCCGCTCCCGGCCTTTCCGGCACGCCGGCTGTGTCAATCGAGGGCATCCCGTTTCTCACGCAGGCCGTGTCGGGGCGCTATCCAGAGGTGCGGTTCAACCTCGGCACTTTCAGCTACGGCGGCGTGCCGGTCAGGAACCTACGGGGCGCCGCGTACGACGTGACGGCGCCCCTGGCCGATGTCCTGCAGAACCAAGCCCGTGTCCAGGCAGGTCGCGTGAGCATCAGCGGCACCCTCACCAGGGCGACGATCGACGAATACGCGCCGAGTGGCGTGAAGATCGGCGGCAACGGGGGACGGCTCACGGCCTCGGGAGAGATAACGATCGGGGCGGACAAGGTGAAGTTCAACGCCGAGATGCGCGTCGAGGTCGCCGACGGGAGGATCAAACTCCAGGCCGACAAGATCCAGGGCGTGCCCGTGCCTGACCAGATCGCGCAGCTGATCTCCTACCCGATCCCGTTCAAGGGGGATCTGCCCTTCGATGTGAAGCTGACCAGGGTCAAAAGTGTGCCGGAGGGACTGGAGTTTTCCGCCGAGGCGTTTGACGTGCCGATTCGTGGATGAGATGACACCATTTCGCCCTGTCGTCCGTGAAGAGAGCGGGCACAGCAGGTGACCGTGCTGGGTGCCAACCTTGTCAGTGCGTGTGACCGCACCACCAAGAGCAACCGCTACGCCGACGCCGAGTTCCTCATCGGCTGACGACGGGAACCTTCGGTCCTCTAGGACGTTCTACGATGCAGCCGACCCAAGGAGATCCACGTTGGAAGATCTGTTCCCGTACTTCCCGCTGCTGTTCGTGGCGTTTGGAGCACTGATCATTCTCCGTTCGATCAAGGGAATCATCGACGGCAAGCAGTTCGTCCGGCAGGCACAGCGGGTGCCGGGCGTGGTCAGCGACGTCCGGACCACGTTCGTGGGTCGGGGGGAGCACTTGAGGGCGATGCAGCGGCCTGTTCTGACCTTCACGACCGTGGAGGGGCGGGAAATCACCACCGAGGCAGCCACCACCTCCGACCTTGGCATCGGCAATGAGACCGAGGTGCTCTAGCGGACGACGTCGGCGGCGGCTACAGCGGAATCGTCGTCGGGCTTATCGCGGTCGTCATCGGCTTGGCCTTCTTCTCTGCTTTCTCTCGTTTCTCAGGCTTCTGAGAGGGCGACCGAAAGGCCCGGTGCTAGATCCAGCGTGCCGATGGCTTGGCCTTCCCCTGATCTGAAACGTTCGGAACTGGTGATCTTCAGGTGCATTGTGCTGCTTTCATGGTCGGGTGAGGTACGAAGAGACGCTGTCCGGCGTGCGTGAGCTGTGCGTTGAACATCTGGGGGAACACGTGGGGGCCCAGCTGGCGGCGTTGGCGCGGCCCGGGTTCGATCTGAAGCCCGCGGATGATGACGCCGCGGCGACCGGGTTGTGCCGGTGGGGCGGCCCGGCGTTGCTGGAGCCGGGCACACAGTGGCCTGTGTACGCGGGTGTGCCGCTCAGCCTGTATGCCGTGCTCGATGTCGGCGCGCTCGGCCCATGGCTCGGTGATCAGATCCCGTCGACCGGGTCCACGCTGCTCAATTTCTTCTTCTTGGATCCATGGACCGGATCCAGGGAGGTTCCGAAAGATGCCGGCAGCTTCAGCTATGACGATCCGCGGGTATGCCGGGTCGTGCCTGCCGACCCGCAACGCGTGGTCGAGGTCCCGGCGCCGGATCCGGCCCCGAGGTTCGACCGGGTTCGGATGCGCGCCGACCCTGTCGTCACTTTGCCCTCGATGTCGTCCTACGACTGCGATCCGGTACTCAGCACCCTCGATTACGGAGACGAGATCGAGCGGTCATCCCTTTACCGCGTGAATCCCGGCTGGCTGGTGGTCGACAAGTTCGGCGAGGATGCCTGGCCGAGGTACTGCGTGGACGAGCAAGGCATCGAGTGGGGTGGCATAAGCAATCAGGCGTTCGGCTGGCCGCCGATCCGCAGCTACGGCGTTGACCTGTTGCAGGAGCTGTCGCAGGAGGAGCCTTATGCTCACCTGCTCACTCTGGCCGGCACCGATATGTGGGAGTGGGGCGACGGGGGCATTGTGCGGTTTGTCGCCCCGGCCAAAGCACTCCGGGCAGGCGACATGAGCCAGGTGCGAGCCAACCCCGACGATTGGTAGAACCGCGATCTCGTGTCCTTTCGCGGGGGCGGTTTCCTCCCGAGGGATCGGGTTGATCAAGCGCTGGCCCGCCGGGCAAGCGTGTCGCCCTCCGTGAGGGCTGGGAAGCCCGATCGGCTCTCCAGCCCTCCACATGCTCGAACAGGCCCCGCGAAGTGGCGGGCGGCCTTCCCGGTCAGCGGATCTTCACGACGATCTCGCGAGTCCGGGTGACGCCGGCCGCGTTCTCCAACTCGGCGCGGTAGGTGTGCTCGCCGGCGGCCCGGCCGGTCAGTGCGGTGGCCACGTGCTGGGCAGCGGGGGTCGCCGCGGTCAGCGTCCGGGTGTCGATGAGCACGCCGTCTTCGTACAACCGGTAGGCCGTGCCGTTGGTCCCCCACCACAGGTCGAAGGAGACGGTGTACGAGTCGTTCTTGTCCCAGTTGTCGTGGGAAAGCACGCCGACGCCGGGTTCGGCGTCGGTGACGCGAACGGTCAGCGGCTTGGTCGTGCTCTGCCCGTTCCGGTTGATCAGGACGGCCACGTACTCGTAGTCACCGTTCGGGCGCGCGGTGACCGGAACGGAGACGTGCTGGGCGTTCGGGGTGTCGTCGGTCAGGTCGCGGGTCGCGATGAGTTCGCCGTTCTCGTAGAGCTTGACCCGGGTGGCGTTCGGGCCCCACCACAAGCTCATCGTGACAGTGTGGTTGCCATCCGCGAGCCCGTCGGCCCAGCCGCTGTCGCTCGACAGGACGCCCTGGCCGGGCGGCTCGGTGGTGGTCCCGGCAGGGATCGCGGGCTCCAGGGCGGCGACGGCGTTCGCGAGGCCGCCGGCCGCCGCGTCGACGGCCTGCTGGGTCGGTTCGGCCCCGTCGGCGACCAGCGCGGAGGCGGACGTGCGTGCGTTGGTGAGCGTCGCCCAGCTCTCCGGCGTCCAGTCGTCCTTCGCGAGTCCGTCGGTCTCGGCCAGGTAGAGCCGCACGGCCGTGGTGTCCACGATCGTCCGTACGAGCTGGACCTCCGCGAGGTTGGTGTTGCCCGACGGCGCCAGGACGCGTACGGCCCCGTAGGTCACCGGTTGGTCGAGAGTGATCTCGTTCCAGGAGGCGCTGGTCACGGTGCCGGCGGTGGCGAAGGTCTGCCAGGTCTGCCCGCCGTCGCCGGAGCCTTGGAACTGGACGCCGCTCGCCCGGGCGGCGAACCCGTCCCTGGGCAGGAATCGCACGGACTCCACCGTGAAGGTGGCGCCGTTCTCCGGGATCACGCTGACCCATCCGGAGGACTGGGTCGTGTCGGTGAAGGTCGTGGCGTTGCCGTCGAACATCGACCAGCCGTTGGCGGCGGCGTCCTTGCGCCCGTCCCAGGACGGGCTGCTGGCGGTGACCCACGGCTGCTGGACCTTGGCGACCCCGACCGGGGCGGGCTCCAGCAGCTCCCAGGCGTCGAGGAGGCGGACGGCCAGCGCCCGGGTGTCCGCGCCCTGCTCCAGCGCGAGGGCCCGCACAGCGTCGGCTTCACGGGTGAACAGGATCGCGGACGCGCGGGAGTACGGGGCGAGGTCGACGGCATCGGCCAGGTCCAGGACGGTGTCCAGGCCCACCTCGGAGCGCTCGCCGTCGATGCGGAAGTCGGCGAGGGTCCAGATGCCCGGGTAGGCGGGGTCGGACGGCACGCCGGGTTTGTCAACCTGCAGTTTGAGATACCGGTAGGCGGTGTCGCGCAGGTCGGCGCGGACCGGGACCCGCTCGATGCCGACGTCGTCGCCGGCGTTCGGGTGCTCCGTGAGCAGGGTCCAGGTCTGACCGTCGACGGAGCCGTAGACGTTGGTGCCCTCGGCACGGTTGGGGAAGGTGTCCCGGGCGAGGAACCCGAACCCGTCGGCGCGGAGCCGGTAGCCGACGCCGAAGTCGAGCACGACGCTCAGCACGCGCTGGTCGCCCCAGGTGGTCTGGTTGTCGCCGTCGGTCAGGGCGACGAGGGTCGGGGTGGACAGCGGGGAGGTGACGATCCTGGAGAAGTCGAGCGTTCGGTCTTCCAGCCGCGGGTTGAGCAGCGCGAGACCGTCGACGGCGACGCGCAGGTCCTCGAGCAGCGTCGCGAACTCGGCGGGGCCGGCGTCGGCGACCGCGGCCAGGGCGGCGTCCCGAGCGGCGGCGACGTCGGTCCACGTGGCCGTCGTGTACGTCTCGGGCGCTTTGAGCCCGTCGAGGCTCGCCTCGACAGCCGCCGCCCGGTCTTTGGCGACCGTGACGGTGATCGGCAGCGCGGTGTCGGTCTCCCCGACGGAGGCGACGACAAGGAACGTGTGGTTTCCGGTGTCGCCGGCGGAAGGGGTCCAGGTGAGCTTTCCGTCGCTGGACAGGGTGGCCGACGACGGCGAGCCCTGCATGCGGAACGTGATCGGGCTGCCGCCCGTTGCCGACAGCATGCGGGTGAACGGCTCGCCGGCCACGGCCACGGCGGCCAAGGAGTCGCCGGCGGCGAAGACGGCCGGGGTCAGCGTCCCGTTCGCCTGAGCGAGCACTCCTGCGACGTCAACGTGCCCGTTGCCACCGGTGGCGCGCAGGAACACGATGTTGTCGCCCACCGGGGAGATGGGGTGCCTGGCCTGGTCGATGTCGAGCGTGACGTAGCGCCACCGCCCCCCGGTGTCGGGGAGCTGGACGGTCGCGTGCGTCTGGGCGCCCGGCGTGGGCCGGACCTCGAGGGTCGCGGCCGCATCAGTGCGGACCTTGAACCCGATGAGCGCGGTGCCGACGCGGCCAGGCCACACGGCCCGGCGCACCGCGAGCCGCCCCTCGTCGGCGGCGGCGTCGAGGCGCACGTACCGGGTGCCGTCCTCGTCGGCGCCCGGCTGCGCGCCGTCGCCGACGGCGTGGCCGAACTGGGCGACATCGAGCTCGGGACCGTCCTGAACCGGCGGCACCGAATCGCTGGAACCGGCGAGCTCAGGCGGGAACGCCACCCAGTACTCGGCGGCGTTGAAGTCCGAGCCGCGCAGGTTCCAGAAGTTCGCCACCCCGGTGCCGTTGTAGTAGAGCGGGCCGTCGCGGTGCGCGAAGACCTCGGCGACGTGCGGCGCCTTGGCCTTGACGTCGACGCCGGCGACATAGGTGTACTGGTAGTACAGCTCACTGACCGAGTCGATCAGCCGCCCGCGGTAGGCCCCGGAGAGCTTGCCGGATCCGCCGGAGGTGTCGACGTAGGGCACGTCCTCGCCGAGCATGAACGCGTAGAAGACGTCGCCGCCGGCCAGGGTCCGATTGCCGAGGAACTCGTACGGGCTGACGGCGTTGCCGGCGGTGGACACGGTGCCGGCCACCGGGTCGAGCCGGGTGCCCTGGTTGTTCACGATCCGTGCGAGCGTCGTCAGGATGTCGACGTCGCCCTGCGCGTGCGCCTGGTCGCGCCCCATCTCCATGTGCTGGACGAAATCGTGCCCGTACGGGTTGATTTTGTCCTCGGCGGAGATGACGCGGAAGAGCGAGGCGAGGGACCCGTTGACGTCGCCGCCGTTGATCGTGTGCTCGCTGGTGTAGGTCGAGTTGACGGTGTACCACTCGACGCGCTCGGCGTACAGGTCGGCGTCATCCAGGAAGATGGCGGCCGCGATCATGCCGACCACGCCGTACAGGTGCTGGTTCCACAGGCGGTTCTGGGAGTACAGGAACGTGTTCAGGACCGGGTGGATCAGGTTGTCCTTGATCCGCTGCTGGTCGCGGTCGGTCCAGCGCAGGTCGTACCCGTCGAGGGTGTCGTTGACCGGGGTGGTGGACCGGATGATCTCGGCGGCCACGAGCATCTTGTACAGCGGCTCGCCGGTGTGGATGTGCGCGTCGGCGAAGTAGCGGTACTTGGCCGGGTCCAGGCTGCTCCACGTGCGGATGACGTGCAGTGCGTTGGCCCGGTACACCTCCTCGCCGGTCACGACGTACCGCAGCGCCTGCGTCAGCGCGCCCACGCCGTCGTTGAGCGCGCGGGAGCGCATCGAGACGGCGTTGTAGGCGTCGCTGAGCGGCTGCTCGTCCGACGTGCCCGCGTTCTGCGCCTTGAAAGTCCGTGAGGCGAACCCGGTCTGGATCATCGCGCCGTAGTAGCCGGCCCACGGCTGGGTGCCCGCGAGCACCTGGGTCCGCATGTTCTCCAGGTTGCCGGCGGTCAGTCCGACGCCTGGGTGGACGAACCCGGTGTCGCTCGTCGTCTCGACGATCTTGGGTAACGCCGTCCCGGCGACCTCGGCGGCCGCCGCGTCGGCTGGTACGGCGAGCGTGGTGCTCAGCGCGACCCCGACCACGCTGGCAGCGGCCATGCGCCGCCAGTGTCGTAGCCGGCCGAGCCTCGTGGTGATCATCGTCGGTCTCCTCTCTCGTAGGACGCAGCTGGCCGGCTGCGCTGTACCTCTGCTCAGGGACGAAGGCCCCTGGTCGCCTTCATCACGAAGGGCCCGGCCGGTCGGCGACCTGGACCCGCAGAAGCCGGGCGGACAGCGGTGCCGGCAGCTTGACCTCGACCACGGTGCCGCCGTCGACGGCCGCGGCGGACTCACCGCCCCACGTCGGGTACAGGACCTGCACGCCCCCGGTGGCGACCATCCCGGGTAGCCGCAGGTGCACGCTGTCCCCGCCCCGGGTCTCGCGGCCCTCGTCGTCGGCACGGCGCCAGATCGCCAGGTACAGGTCTCCGCCGTCGCGTGCGCCGAGTGCGACCCACGGGTCGCGCCAGCCGGGCAGGCCGAGGGGCCATACGGGCACGGATCTCGCCGCGGCGTGGCGGACGGCGCGGTGGACGGCCAGCGCCTCGCGGACGGCGGCCTGCTGCCCGGGGCGCAGGGTGTCGATCCGCCCGGCCAGATGGACCCGCGAGAGCAGGGCGGTCACCAGGGAGAACGCCGTCTCCTCAAGCGTCATCGTCCCGTCGAGGGACGCCCACACACCGGCCTGCTCGGGCGGGATCGCCAGGGGCGCGGCGACCGCGATGGGGGGTGTGAGCCGGAAGTCCTGCTGGTCGGTCAGCGACTGGATCGGGAACACGGCCCCGGTCGCGGCGTCGGTGCGTGAGCCTCCGGCGGCACAGCCCTCGACGACCAGGCCCGGGTGCCGGTCCATGACCGCGCCGACCCAGTCGAGCAGGGCGCGGTCGTGGCCGAGCAACCCGTTGCCCAGCGGCTCGCCGCGCCCGGCGTCGGTCCCCGGGCCGATGTCGACGTTGTAGTCGAGCTTGAGGTAGGCCAGGCCGAACTCTCCCACGAGGCGGTCGACGACCGCGTCCAGGTGGCCGCGGGCCGCTGGGTGGCGCAGGTCGAGCTGGTGGCGGCCCCACTCGGTGACCCGGTGCCCGCGCCGCTGGAAGAAGGCCTCGGCGGGCAGGCTCCGGGCGACTGGGCTGCGCACGCCGACGACCTCGGGCTCGAGCCACAGCCCCGGCTTCATCCCCAGGTCGCGGATCCGGTCGAGCACGGCCCCGAGCCCTCCGCCAGGGAACCGGTTGACGGAGGGCTCCCAAGCGCCGACGGAGTCCCACCACCCGCCGAGCTCGTCGTCGTACCAGCCGGCGTCCATGACGTAGTACTCGGCGCCCATGTCGGCGGCGGCCTCGACCAGGGGCAGGACCCGCTCGGTCGTCGGGTCGGACATCAGGCCGTTCAGGAAGTCGTTGTAGACGACGGGCAACCGGTCGTGGTCGGGGTGCGGGCGGCGGACGCGACGGCGGTGCGCGGTCAATGCGGCGGCGACCGCGCCGAGGGTGGTCTCGCGCCCGTCCGGGTGCCCGGGCACGACGGCGAGGCTGACCGGCACGGTCCGCACCTGCGTTCCGGGTCCCACGGAGCCGGCCCACTGGTGCTCCAGGGTCGTCGGTCCGGTGGCGAGCAGGTAGACGTCGTCGTACCGGTCGCCGAGCTCGGCGTGCCAGGCGCCGTTGGTCTCGACCTGCCAGGCGAGCATCCGTCCTGTGCGGGTGTCCTCGACGATGCCCTGGGCGAGGTACTCGGACGTGGACCAGGCGCCGGTGGAGGTCAGGCTGACCCGGTTCTTGGATCCGACCTGGCCGTGGCGCACCATGCCGACGTCGATCAGCCCGCGCTCGGCGAGCGTGGCGCGGCACCAGCGGAACTCGCCGCTCCAGGGGTTGGCCGCCGCCCAGAGCACGAGCTCCTCCTCCCAGCGTGCGCCATGGCCGAGGCCCGAGAGTACGCCGGTGGTCGCGTGGTCGAGGACCGCCGGGCGGACCGCGGTGACCGTCGCCGACGATCGCACCACCGGCACGCCGTCGTGCACCTCGTACGTGACGCAGGCGCGCAGCCCGGCCTCCTCCTCGGCGAGGTCGAGCTCCAGGCATGTGCGATCGCCGTCGCGCCGCTCGCGGTGGCCGGTGAGGCGCAGCCGCTGGGCGGCCGCGCCGTCGACGTGCCGCTTGCCGGACGTCCCGGACCGGCCCTCGCCCAGGACCGCCGTCTCCAGCACCGGCAGTGCCGAACGACGCAACGCCATCAGGTCCGGCCCGCCTTCGGCGGCGTGCCAGAGGGCCACGAGCCGGGGGGCGGTGTCCGGCCCGTGGGCGATCACGAGCCGGAGGACGTCGTTGCCCCACTCGAGGTGCTGCTCGTCCTCCTCGGGCAGCCCAGGCAGCGTGACGGTCACGCGACCGCTCCGGTGACCGGGTCGATCGTCCACTCGTCGCGCCACCCGAGCGCGGTCGCCACGGCGGCGATCCCTGTCGTCACGGAGCAGGTGCGCTTGATCCTCATCAGCTCTCTCTTTCGAGACGGCCTGTGCACGCTCCCGAATCATCTCGACGGGAAATCGTTGTCCCCCGGGCGCGTGGACACATCCCCGCCGGTCGGCCCGGCGAGGAATCGTTCTGACCATCCCGCACCAATCGACCCACCTCTGAGCCACTGTCTGGGATATCGTTATCCTACATACGCCCAACATCCTGACAAGAGCCCGTAGCAAATTCGCTACCTCCAGGAAATCTGCTGCCGTACGCCGGTGGGAAAACGATGATCCGACGAGTGCAGCGCATATCCTCGGTGCATGACCACGCAGAAGGGCTACCGCGCACCGGTTCTGGCCGATGTCGCCCGTGCCGCCCGGGTGTCCGTGCCGACCGTCTCGCGTGTCCTCAACGGGACCAAGTACGTCGCTCCCGAGCTCGCCGGCCGCGTCCACGAGGCGATCGAGCGCCTGGGCTACCGCCCGAACGGCGCCGCGCGCTCGATGCGCTCCGGTCGGCGCACCCTCGTCTCGGTCTTCGCCGGAGCGACGGCCAACTACGGTTACGCCCGCACCCTCCAGGGCATCGAGACCGCGGCCCGCAAGGCGGGGATGTCGGTGACGATCACCGTCGTGGAGTCAGGCGAGGACGAGGACGTCAAGCGGGCCATCGATCTCGCGCTCGCCCAGCCGACCGCCGGAGCGATCGTCCTGGAGTTCGATCGCGCCGGGATCAACGCCCGGCACATGCTCCCCGACGGGCTCCCCGTGATCGTGGCAGGCGGTGGCTCGCGCCGGACCGGCGGCGTCCCCGCCGCGCTCATCGACGAGCGCACGGCCGCACGTAAGGCCACCGAGTACCTGCTCCGGCTCGGGCACCGGACTGTCCACCACATCGCGGGCCCAACCGCGGGAAAGCACTCCGGGCGCACCGACGGCTGGCGCGCCGCACTGACCGACGCCAAGATTCCCGTCCCCGCGGTGATGAACGCCGAGTGGGACGCCACCTCTGGATTCCGCTGGGGCGAGCGGATCGCCGGCCGTGACGACGTGACCGCCGTCCTGTGCGGCAACGACGAGATCGCCATCGGCCTCATGCGCGCACTGGCCGACCGCGGGATACACGTACCCCGTGACATCTCTGTCGTCGGGTTCGACGACCAGCCGCTGGTCGCCATGTGGCAGCCGTCGCTCACCACCGTCGATCAGGACTTCGAGGACCTCGGAGAGCGGGCCTTCACCATTCTCGAACAGCTCGTCGACGGCGACATGACCGCGACCTCGAGCGTCGTGGTACCCCAGCTCGTGGTGCGGGAGTCGACCGCTCCCCCACGAGGGTGACACGACGGATCGGTGCGACGCCGCTCAGCATGGCGAAAGCGGCCTCGCCGTGGATCCGGTCGTGGTTTTGTTCGGCGTGACCAGGAACTGGTCGACGGCGCTGCGCTGGGCGATGCGCAGATTGCGCAGCGCCTCGATGCGGCCGTCGCGCTGCTTGGGCGTGCCGGTCCGGTCACCGGTCGCCGGACCTCGAACTCACCGGGAATGAACCCGGAGAAGGACCCGTGTCACTGCGCTGGGTACTGATGCACATGGTGGAGGAGTACGCGCGGCACAATGGACACCCCGACTTGCTTCGGGAACAGATCGATGGAGCAGTAGGACTCTGACCGCGCCGTCACCTGCCGCTTTTCAGATGCTGCCGCTGGCGTTCTTGCTTTTCTCCCTGGCCTGTCTTGTGGCCTCGCGTGCTCGTTGTTCGCCTTCTCTGCGCTGAGCCGCCTGATACCCCTCCCACTCACTACGACCGCTCGGGACCGCGATCGGCCCTCCGTTCCCTGCGGGTATCCGTGTCATGGGTGCCGACAAGCAGAACAAAGCGTACGAACTCCACGTGATCGAGAGAAAGTAGATGTCCGTCGGATCGGGCGTGCCGCTTCAAAGGTGTACGCACGGAAGAGCTACAACACATCATCCAGCCCAGCTAGCAGACGAGCACGTTGCAGGTGTTCTAACCTAGCCATCGCACCCACCGCATGATCTTCACAACACACCTGAATGATCACAGCGGTGGCCGCCTACCTTCTTGCGTCTACCTCCGAAATGCCCTCGACGAGACACTCAGCCCAAGATCTCGATGTGCGACTGGAGCATTAGACCTCTTCTCAAAGGTCAACTTCTGGAAGGTCTGCCACATCAACGATCCTGATTAATTCAACCTCGGGCGGATCTTCGGCTGGCCAGAATCGGACTGTTACCACCAAGTTGTCGCGTGGCCAGATGGAGATCGGGCGAAGGATAGTCGGGTCATCAGCTATATCTTCGGTCCAGTACCATCGAGATTGCCAGGTCCCGGTGCGGATGGTCCCCAGAACCTCTGCGACAAGCTGGTGATCCCCGTCTCTAGGACTAGCTGAGTTCCACCATGTCGCGAGTACTTTGTCGCTTCCTGCCTGGAGCCGGAGCCCGGCCATGGCTACTCCATGAGTCTGGTGAGCACCTCTTCGATGTCTAACGACTCGCCCGATCGGCTCCGGTCTTTGGGAGCGTTCCTTACCGCTTCGACATAATCGGGGATACCGCGCAGACGAACGGTCGCGAGGAGATTGTTCGCGAAATTCAAAAGGTGGTCAACGTCTTTCGTTTGCTGGAAGGCCAGTGCTGCGCGGTAGGAGCTGCGCAGGAGCTCCCTCCGTTCGGAGGGCTGGAGCCCTTCAATCGTCGCCATGGCCCGTTCGACCGCTGGATCATCATGAGCCACAGAACCGGCTGGGAAGAATTCGTCGTTCATGTCTCCCGACTCCGCCATCTGGTTTGTTTTTGGTTTTGATGCGAAAAGAGATCACCGTTGATGCTCTTGATGCATAAATGAGCTAACTGAAAGGGGACACCTGCCTATACCAGTTGCAACAACCCAGCGATCGAACGCCTATTCGATGTGAGAGTACGCCCGCATCCATCCCGATACCAGAGGCATCCGGGGGCCTACCCTCACGCAGGCGGGCGCTTCCTGACTTCCTTAAGACCGATCGGGTTGGAAAGGTAAACCGGGCGGCCCCATGAGCGTCGGGCAGGACGCGGAGTGCCCTCAACGTGCCCTGATCATGAACGGCGAGTGCTTCACGTCAGGTCCAGGCCCATCCACTCAGTCAGTTACCTGCGCGGTGAACCAGTCGAGAACAGCGACGATGACGTCGAAGACTGCCATGTTGACCAGCTGGGTGTTCTTGATCGAGGGGTAGAGCTCCAGCTTGGCCACGGGGATGTCCACGCCTGGCGCGTCGTTGAGCCGCTGCCGTAGCTCCTCACGCAATGCCGGGTCGTCGAAGGGCGGGCGTTTCTTGAGCGTCCCGAAAGGGATCTCGACGGTCTTGGCGTAGAAGCGAATGACGTTGATCAGCTTTCCATCGATCTTGATGACCGGAGCGCAGGAGGCACCGGCGGCAGTGCCGTACTGCACCTGGCCACCGCGTGCTCGCCAGTGCTCCAACACCCGATGGACCGCGCCGGCGGCCTGCGGGCCGCTCTGCTCGTTGAGCTGGCGCACGAAACGCTGCTCATGTTCACCGACGACCTCAAGGTCCGTATCGTGCTCCCCTGCCAGTTCAGACTCAGCCAGGTCCTCGGCGGCGGGCAGACCAAGCAATTCGGCGAGCTCGCGGACGCTGACATGCTGGTCAGCGACCGCGCGGCCGGACTCATCGAGCGAGATGCCCTCGGCGCGCAGGACATCACGGATATCGCGTTCATCGTCCGGGTCGATCCAGCGGAAGCCCTCGGACACCTGCCCGGACTTGGTGAGCACTCGGTGGGCGTTGAGGACCTGGACCGTAGCCAGGTGCACGCCCACGGGCACCGCGTGCGAGCCGATCAGCTCGGCCAGATCCGAGTAGGAGGTCCAGGTGGCGGGTGGCAGGGCTGCCAGCGCGGTGTGCAACAGGGTCCAGTCGCGGGAAGCGGCGCTGCCCCGGTCTGTCTCCTCGGGGCCGGGCCAGAGTGCGATCGCCCGCTCGGCCAGCCGGTCAGCGCGGGCCAGGATTTCGGTTTTGCCCCAGCGCTCACAGCCGGCGATCTCCTGGTTCATAACCAGACCGCTCTGTCCAAGCTGCGTACGCTTGGTGGCGAAAGAATTGTTGCTCAGCTCGGAGTTGTAGCCGCTGAGGGTGAGGTTGCCTAGGGTGTGTACAAGCTGCCGGTGCAGCAGGTCGGCGGCATCGCCCTCGCCGGACAGCTCGTTCAGCCAGTCGGCGGTCATGGACTGCGGCAGGACGTGCTCGATGGTGATCCGCTTGTCGGCCAGGTCCACCCGCTCCTTGCTACCCAGCGATTCCTCGATGCGGCGCAGGACCAGCTTCTGCTGCGCCGTACGGCCCTGCCAATAGAAGGCGCGGCTGCGGATCTCCTCGCGCAGTTGCGCGTCGGACGGCCAGTACAGACGGGCCGGCGACAGCGCGGTCCGCACCGCCCGCGGCACCTCCTCCTCGCCAGTCAGTTGTACGGCCAGTCGCTGGAAGATGCGGTTCAAGTTGCTGGTGGTCACCCCCGCGAGCAGGCGGCGGACCAGGAAGCTCTCGACGTACGACAGCGCCTGGGCCGCCTCCTCGTCGGTGATGAGATCATCCTCGCGAAGCTCCAGCAGCCGCATCGCCAATGGGTAGGCAGTGGATGCCTGCCATTCCTTAAGGAAGCGCAACCGCGCCGCGACAGGCGAATCGCCATCCGGGTTGAGGATCTGCTTCAGATGCCGGGCACGGCGGTGCAGATCCTTGACGTACTGCTCGACCTTCGCCTCGTCGCCCGCCAGCTCCAGCAGGAGCTGTTGGTGGCCCCGATAGACGGCGTTGTACTGGGCCTCATCACCCTCCTTGAGGACCAGCACCAGGTACATCAGCTGTTCCAGTGCCTTGGGATCGAGTAGATCCTGGGTCGGCTTCCAGTAGTCGTCGTAGACATGCTGTCCGAGCATGGGAAGGCACATGAACACGTAGTTGCGGATCAGATCGACCTGGCTGAGTCGCATCCCCGTGTTGTTGATCGACTCGAAGATGCGGAAGGCGTTGTCGTCCTTCTCCACCAGGATCTGGACCAGGTTAAGCCGGTCCAGGAGCACCGTCTCCACCCGGTCGATGTCATGGGGATCGGCCGGGTCGTCGAACTCCACCAGCATGGTCTTGAAGAACTGGTACGCGTTACCGACCAGGCTGTCGGTCCTACCTTCCGGCACCCCATCGACACAGGCCTTGAACGCCGCCCGATCCCCCTGCGTAGGCAGCAGCCGATAACGCATCTCACCACGCTGGAACTTGTTGATCAGGTGCAACTCGTCGATCCGCTCCCGGTGTCCCGGGTCCTCAGCCACCATGTGGTCGCGAATCGCGCAGAGCGCCAGCATCAGCGTGGTCAGCCGCTGCTGGCCGTCCACCACGATCCATTGCGACCGGTTCGGCGCCAGTTCGGGCCCCGGAGCCAGCACCACAGACCCCAGAAAATGGCTGGGAGCGTCCTGCCGCCCCTCGGCCAGGACGTCGACCTGGGTCTTGAGGTCGGCCCACAGCTGGACGAGTTGCGGGCGTTCCCACGTGTATTGGCGCTGGTACAGCGGGACCAGCAACTGCTGGTCTCCCTGGATGAGCCTGCGAAGCGTGGTCTCGTTGGCCTTCACGTCATCTCCCCTAGCTCTCCAGCACTTCGCGATCAACCGAGAAGCACGGTGGCCCCGCCTCGATCGGTCAATTCGATGACAAAGATGTCGACAATCAGCCGTTATGACGTGCTCTTCTCGACTGCATTCGCAGCATCAACCGAAAGTAACTATCGCCGCATCGTCTGCGTGCGTTACTCCCTCAGCGGCGAAGGAACTGACACGCCGTTCAGCCCCCATCAGCAAATGATCATTTATGCGACGTTCCCATTTCGCCCTCGCTCAAGGCTCGAATATGCAAGCATCGTCCGCACACGTCGGTGATTCTCCACCGACGTCCGCCTCATGCCGCCGTCGGCGGAGCAGGAACCAGTCGCGAGACGTCCAAGCGCCACTGTGGCGCTGTTGGGGCTGATCCCTCTGCGGGCGTCGGCAGGCGGATCGTACGGAGCAGGTCGGCCCCCTCCCGGGGGTCCGCGTCCTGCTAGCGCGAGGCTCTCGACTCGGGTGCGTGTCACGCCCTCGACAGTCGAGGGCGTGCTTCTCCCGGCAAGACCGGAGAAAGCAGAAACCCACGATGGCTGTGAAGCGGCCCGAGGGAATCTTCCCCTACATCAGCACCACGACCTACGCGGAGCATCTCGCCGATGCTGTCGAAAGCACCTGCGCGGAACAGGAGGTTACGCCACCGCCGCGGGACGCGATCGTCGAGGGCTTGGCCACCGCCCTAGGCGACACCGAGATCAAGAAACTATTTGTCACCCAACGCGGTAAGAAGATCCTCGCCCCCCATGCCTACCGAGTCGTCAAGGCTGGCGAAGCGAAGGTGCTCCTGCTCAGCTGCGAGGTCCATGGCGCGGGCATCGTCCCTTGGGACCTGAACGACCGGACTGCCGGAGCCTGGACACCGCCCAGCGAGGAGGCGATGCAGCGGGTCAAGGATCTGGTCGCTGCCGAGTTCGCCGTGGAGAGGGCTGACAAGGCCGCAAAACTGGCGGAGATGGAGCGCGACGCTCGTCGCCGCCAGGGAGGCAACGAGCCGCACAGTGCCGCCGTGCTCGCGGCAGCGGATGACAAGTACCGAGCGGCCGACACGGTGGCGAAGGAAGCACGGCGCGAGCGGGATCGCCTGTCATCGTCGCTCGGCGACCGCAGGCCTCGCCCCGTTGTCCAGCCCGCGAAGCACAGCGACGGGCAGGCTGCGGCGGCGTTTGTACTCGCGCCCCAGCCGCAGGAAGTCGCTGTGCACCTTCAGCGCTACGCGGTGGAAAAGCTCCACCGTGCAGGCCGCCGCCGGGGCTACGACCTGGTCGAGTCGCTGGTCGCGTCCGGCCAGTTGTCGCGAGGGATGTGTGTCCTACAGCAGTGGCGGCTCCAGCAGTCCGACGGGCAGACGGCGAATCTGTGGCGTATGGTCGCCGTGACGGCGAACAACAGGGCCCTGGCCCGTCTTGGCATCTACGGTGTGGAGGCCGAGCACCTGGTGACGGGCATGCCCCCATCGCGGTGGCCGATGCCGAACGAGAACTCCGACCCCACGCTCCTGCTGCTCAACCAGCGGGAGGTCCTGAACCGCATCTCCCACACCCTCAATGCCGCTCGCATGGGAGAAGACACGGGCCAGGAGCATGCGGCCCACCGCGCCGCAAGGATCACCACCGTGCCAACGGACATCGTGATCGGCTGCAGCGACCCAGCGGCCCTAGAACACGTACTGCGGACGCTGAACGTCGACGACCACCTGCGCGGCATCCAGCCGTACGACGAAGACGCTCGCCTCATCGCCCTGTGGGCCATTCTCGTCGACGCGTACGTCACCGATCGTCGACTCGTACCGGCGCTCAGCGATGCTTTCCCCGACGCTCGGGGTGCCAGCCTGCTTGACGTGGCCGGTGTGCGGGCGGCGCTCACCGCGAACGGTCCGCTCGCCCCCCTCATTCCACTGCTGCCGGGGGAGGAGGGGGCTGACCCGATGGCGCTGCGTGACATCGCCATCCGCTCCATCACCGCTTTGGTGTTTCCCAAGGTCCCGGCAGCGCCAGCGGAGACCGGACGCCGCCAGATCCGCGACACGGGACTGAACTGGCCGATCGTTCGGAGCGCGCTCCAAGAGCCGGCCTGGAGTCAGATCAGCGCCAAGGCCGCCGCGGCCCGCACGAGGCTCTGGTCCGCCGCCATCGCCCAGTTGTTCCTGCAGCGCGGCAACATCCTGTCTGCTACGGGCCTGTTCGGGGTTCCAGACGCCAGGGAGGGCGCCCGGCAAGATCCCCGATCCGTCAGGAAGCTACTTCTGGAGGCCAAGGCCGGCGATGCAGCAGCGTGGAAAGCACTGGTCGACCGCATGGTGCCCAACCTAATCCACGCCCCCGAGCCGCTGATCACTCCCGGCCAGGGTAGTGAGGCGGGCGACCAGCGAAAGGGAATGCGCCGCAGCCCCTCAAGCGCCGTCGCCGCGCTGAAGATGGCTTACACACGGGGAACACCGACCGTCACCCGGGAACTGCTCGCCGCCTTCGCGAGGGACGTCCTCGCCCATCCCGATGCCTCCAGCGTCCCGGTGGCTCCCAACGGAACAGCTCCAGTCTGCTACGGCGAGCAAGACGACTGGAACCCGGAGAACAGAACGCCGATCGTCCCGGGCATGATCCTTGTTCCAGACAGCGAGGGCAATCCCACCGCCTTCGTCATGGACAAGGCGTGGTTCGACGAGACCTTCAAGCCCGACTTGACCCAGGCCATGAACTCCACGAGGGACGAGGGAGAGCACGGGAACGACGACCAAACCGGCAGCGGAGAAACTGGCGGCGTGATGACCGTGACGCGAGCGCCCGAAGCCGTGGCGGCGGACCCTCGTGAACGACTCAATGATCTTCGGCGGGAACTGCCCGCCCGGATCGAGCTCACTGCAGGCGTATACGACCAAGCGGTCCAGTCCGCCGAAATCCTTCTGGCCGACTTCGACACGGCCCGGCAGTTGCGCATCCTTCTAGAGGAACAACCCCTCTCCGCTGACCAGCGGATCGAGTGGATGGAGAAGTTGACCAAGGCACGCAGCGCAGCCGAGGCAAGTGTCAGTACCTTGCAGCAGGTCGAGGCATTGATCCTCCAGTTGTAGCCCTCGTGGCGTCCGTGTGGGCAGTTCCTCCACACGGACGCCACATACAAGCCCGCCGTCTGACCATGCCCTCGGGTTCACCGTGGCTGGCGACGATCAGGGATGAGCACCCTTGGATTCGCATCCGATGCGGGAATCCCGCGCTCGTCCGCTTGCGGCCGCCGAGGTTCCATCTACGTGGAAGGCCAGGAAGCCGACAGGCTTAAGCTGAAATATGACCGCATCAGCCACGATTCGCTCAATGCCAAGGACTCGCTAGAACTGATCGCGGCAGTTGCGGACAGCATCTCCGACGCCTAGAGATGGAGCCGCCCGATCATGAGCACCCCCGTAATCTCCTGGCACATCAGCAGCTTCAGCGCCGACGGCGGCGGCAACTGCGTCGAGGCCGGCCCCCTCAACGACGGAACGGGCCGCGTGGCGGTCCGGCACAGCAAACTCCAAGGTGACGCGATCGTCTACACCAGGGCGGAGTGGCAGGCGTTCCTGGCCGGGGTTCGGGCAGGAGAGTTCGACTTCTTCGATTAGCAGTCATCCAACTCGAACTTCTCAGACTGCTTCTGCGAACAGGCCACCTTCCCCCGACCGTGTCACATCACAGAGGCAAGCGGCCACCAACGACGTCAGCTACGTGGGCTTTTATGCCAATCCTGATGGCCAACACAAGATGATCCGCCCGTTTGGAACCATTTGACGCTGATATTAGTTATGTCGGCATGGCGAGGATCTTCGGGCACATTCAGGCCCAACGAGTAGGGTCGACGTACGTGAATCGACGGGCACTACACGATGCGGGCGTCCATGCTCCGCTCCAGGCGGGCATCTCGGGAACTGGAAAGGACGGCGCCGACTCCATCGTGGTCTCCGGCGGGTACGTGGACGACGAGGACTACGGCGACATCATCGTCTACACAGGTCATGGCGGTCGCGACGCAGACACAGGCCGGCAGGTCCGCGATCAGGAGTTATCCGATCCCGGTAACGCCGGGCTGGTCCGCAGCGAGCTCGAAGGGTTGCCCGTTCGTGTGGTCCGAGGCCGTAACGCGGCCTCGCCCTATGCTCCTGCCTCGGGACTCAGGTACGACGGGCTGTTTCGTGTGGAGTCCCACGCCGCGAGGGTAGGCATCGACGGATTCCGAATCTGGCAATTCACCCTGGTCAAGATCCCAGACGAGGCGCCTACGACAGCTACGCCGCCTCCTCTTCAGGGCGCGATCGATATGGGCACAAACGCCCCGGGCCCCGCCTCGGTGATCGAGACCGTAATTCAGCGAATCGTCCGCAGCAGCAAGGTCGTTCAGCAAGTTAAAGCCTGGTACAACCACGAGTGCCAAGTCTGTGGACTTGCCATAGAAGTGGCCGGCGGCCGCTACAGCGAGGGAGCCCATATTCAAGCCCTCGGCAGACCCCACCGCGGCCCCGACATTGTCGAGAACGTCCTCTGCCTCTGCCCAAACGATCATGTTCGGTTCGACAGCGGAGCTATTTACCTGTCCGATGATCTCAAGGTGATCGATGCTCGAACCGGTCAGACCACGGGGGCCCTCACCGTGAACCGCCCACATCGGATCGATCCGCAGTATGTGGCGCACCACCGTGCACGATGGACAACGGGTACGGCTCGCGAGTAGGTCCATCTACTTGATGCCGAGCACCTGAAGATCGGAGCTAGTCTGCGAATGGCGTTCGGTTGCGTGGCGTATAACCCCAAAGTTGGATTAGCCTCGGTCTTTGGTGATCTTTCGATGGTTGTCCGAGGTAGTTCGGCTACTGCGCTGAGGCAGCAAGCCGCTTATGCCCTCACATCACCATGCGGCGCCCTATAGTCGCGGGCGTGAGCGATCTCCAGCCGGGCGTCTACGAGCACCTAATTACCCGTCAAGTAGGCGCCCTGCTACGCGCAGTACCCGACCGCGAGCTCATCGACCGACGGTCCTTGGACATCGCCGACTCCCACGAGACGCTGGCGCGGCATCTGGCCGCACTGACGCGTCGGGCGCTGCGCGCCGTCCGAGGGGAAACAGACTCGGCACGGCTGGCCCGGCAAGTCGAGATCGTCAACCGTATCGCCGATCTAATCGGCGACCTGGTGCCCGAGGCCGCCGCGCCTGAAGAACTCGTGGAGGCCGCCGAGGAGCTACTGGGCTTCGCCAGAAACCGGGACGTAGGCGGGCAGGTGCGGTTCCCGGCGCGACCAGTAATTCCTCTCACAGACAGCGCGTTGCTGGTAAACGGCAGAGGCCAACCAGAGATCGGCCACGAGCTCAAGCACGAGCTCGCCTCCGCAGATCGCGTGGACCTGCTGTGCGCCTTCGTGAAATGGAACGGCGTACGGGTGCTGGCAGAAGCGATCGAGGAGTTCTTGGCGCGCGGCGGACAGCTAAGACTGGTGACCACCACCTACATCGGCGCCACCGACCGCCTCGCAGTGGACCGGCTGGCTGCCATGGGCGCCGACATCCGCGTCTCCTACGACACCCGAATGACCCGCCTACACGCAAAGGCATGGCTGTTCCACCGGAAGTCAGGCTTGTCCACGGCCTATGTGGGCTCCTCGAACCTGTCCCAGACGGCTCTCAGTCACGGCCTGGAATGGAACGTACGGCTCGCCCAGGCCGAGCAGCCCCATCTGATCGACACCTTCGCGGCCACCTTCGACGACTATTGGGGCGACCCCGCGTTCGAGCCGTATGACCCGGTGCAGGATGCCGAGCGGCTCGACCATGCGTTGTCGGCGGAGCGCTCCGGCAGCGGTCAGGTCGTCATCGACTTCGCCCACGTCGACGTTCGCCCATACCCTTACCAACGCGAGATCCTTGACGAGCTCGCCGCTGAACGCCAGATCCACGACAGATGGCAGAACCTGGTGGTCATGGCCACGGGTACCGGCAAGACCGTGGTCGCTGCCCTGGACTATCGCCGGCTACGCGACGCCGGACAGGCTGACTCGCTGCTGTTCGTCGCCCACCGTGAGGAGATCTTGCGGCAGAGCCTGCTCACCTTCCGTCAGGTGCTGCGCGACAAGACATTTGGCGAGTTGTACGTCGGCGGCGCGCGCCCCGAGCAATGGCGGCACGTGTTCGCCTCGATCCAATCTCTACACGCCAACCCACTGCCAGAGACGGATGCGTTCGACGTATTAATCGTGGACGAATTCCACCATTCCGCGACTTCGACCTACAGGCGCTTGCTGTCCACAGTTCACCCGAAGGTGCTGCTCGGCCTCACCGCGACGCCAGAACGTACCGACGGGCAAGACATCAAGCACTGGTTCGGCGGTCGGATCGCGGCCGAGCTGCGGTTGTGGGAAGCACTCGAGCGTGGACTACTCGCCCCGTTCCAGTACTTCGGTATCCACGATGGCACCGATCTGCGTCAGGTCGGCTGGCGCCGGGGACAGGGTTACGACACAGGCCAGTTGTCCGGTGTCTACACGGGCAACGACCGCCGGGTTGCCGTTGTGTTGGAGACGCTCAATCGCAAGATCGGTGACGTCGGGCGGATGCGGGCCCTTGGGTTCTGCGTAAGCATCGACCACGCCCGCTTTATGGCCGACCGCTTCACCCGAGCAGGGCTCCCCTCGGTTGCGGTCACGGCGCAGAGCTCGCCGGGCGATCGTTCCCAAGCGTTGCGCGACCTGAGAGCACGCCGGATCAACGCAGTGTTCACGGTTGACCTCTTCAATGAGGGCGTTGATGTTCCAGAGATCGACACCGTACTCTTCTTGCGCCCCACCGACAGTGCAACCGTCTTCCTGCAGCAACTCGGCCGTGGTCTGCGATTGGCCGATGACAAGCCGTGCCTAACCGTGCTCGACTTCGTTGGCAACCAGCACAAGCAGTTTCGCTTCGATCGGCGCTACCGGGCGCTCACCGGTGCCAGCCGTACCGGAATCGCCCGCGAGATCGAGCAGGGCTTTCCCACCTTGCCCGCCGGGTGCGTCATTGACCTGGACCGGGACGTACGCCGCCTAGTCCTTGAGAACGTACGGCAGGCGCTCAGCCTCAATTGGAAGGACCTGTCTCGCGAGCTGCGCGATCTCGGCGATGTCACTCTGCCGCGGTTCCTAGAAGAGACCGGACTGGATGTGGAGGACCTCTACCGGCGGCGGCAGGGATGGGCCTCCCTACGGCACGCCGCTGGCCTTGAAGCGGATACCCCAGATGAGCAGTTGGGCCGTGCCTTCGGCCGGATGCTGCATATCGACGACGTCGAGCGCCTCGCCTTCCTGACCGAAGTGCTGAACGGCCGAACCCCGCGCTCACCCCGTGAGCTGCGTCTCCTGGCCATGCTGGATGTCATGTTGTGGGGCGGTACCCAGCCTGTCTCCGGCATGGAGGCCAGACTCGCGCAGCTCACTGGTGCTCGGGTTCCGGAGCTTCGAGAACTAGCCGGCGTACTGCATTCAGGGATTCGTCACGTCGCCCCGCAGTTGGACCCGATCGTGCCGTTGCACGTCCACGCGCGCTACAGCAAGAACGAAGTCTTGGCCGCCTTCGGCGTCGACAGGCCCGCCCACATGCGTGAGGGCGTCAAATATGTTGAGGAGCACAACGCGGACCTGTTTTTCGTCACCATCGACAAGGCTGAAGATCACTACTCCCCGACCACGCTGTACCACGATCGGGCGATCAGCGAAGAGCTGTTCCAATGGGAATCGCAGAGCACCCTGCGCTCCTCCGCCGCAACCTCTCGCCGCTACCTATCCGGAGAGTCCACCGTTCACCTGCTGATACGCCGGTCCAAGCGTGACGAAGGGCTGGGCGCGCCGCCGTACACCTATGCCGGTCCCATGCGGTACGTCAGCCACGAAGGCGAACGACCAATGCGTTTCGTCTGGCGCCTGGATCGCCCGCTCCCACCCGATGTGTTCCACTATGCGAAGGCCACTGCCGGTTGAGTTTGGCGGCGTCCACGGGGCTCGGTTGGCTTGCTACAGATAGGCGTCCTGGTGCTGTGCACGAGCCACGCAGGCCAGGGCATACTTCGCGGCTCAAGTGCCTCGCGCAAGATCAGCGTTCAACCGGCCAGCCAGCAAAGAAATCCCCGTTCTGGCCCACCAGTCCGGTTGCCCACTGCGCTCAACCGCTCGCGAAGGTCATTGGGCATCTGCAACGACAAGGCACAGCCGGCGAACTCGCGCGGCACACTGCAGGCGTGCTGTGGTTCGTCCGGCGCATCTCCGATGGGGCTCTGCACATCATCGACGAGAGCGCCTGGATGCTCGCGCGAGGCCACCTCTGCAAGGCCATCGCCGCCCTTCAGAACCACCGCGTCGCACAAGCTGCCTGAGGATGAAAAGAGTTCACTGTACGAGCCGATTGAAGCTTTCCATGCAACTCGAACTAATGTGGGTGAAATCACTCGTCATCAGTTTCGATCCTAATTTCATCCAAGAGTTGCAGGATACGATCTCTTTCGGCAGGTGAACTTGCACGGTCGTTTCGTATGTGAGATTGAAAGACAGAAATGACTTGCGACATGTTAACATCCAAGCGCCGCAGGATGTATAGGGCTTCGCCATTCCCCCCTACCGCTTCAATGGGAATACCTAATTCACGCAGCTCTCTAACTCGACGCTCTGCGTGAATAGATCCGCCAGTAAGGATGCGAAGATGTTCGGACGACACTGGCCTGTCCATATTTTGATAGAGAAGCGCAAAGACCTCTTCATGGCTCTGGCGCCCATAAGGTATTTGAAGATACTTTTCTGGAATCTTTCCTTGCAACTTCAAGGCTACAAAATGAGCGATCTCTTCACGGAGTTTATGGAAGGCCGATCGTCCCTCATCGAGCTGATTACGCGCGAGAGCCTGCATGGACTGAGCAAGAACGTTTTTTACATGTACATACGAGTCGAGGACGTCATCTGGAGGTTCCCCCGATAGGAGGCGGCGGCGCAGATCGTCTACTGCTCGAACGGCGTCCTGGTTGACGTTTGATTCTACAAGCGTTTCGGTTGCACGATCGATCTCTTCGTACGTTGCCGAGCTGATCTGCACATCCAAGTACAGGTGAGCGCCTTTAAGAAACTCCGCCGACTTTAGAATTTTTAGATCAGCATGGGCACGGGCCCATAACTCATCCGACAGCGTTGGCCAGGGACGCGCTGCGCGACCGGGTTCTGCCGGCTGATACCAGTCCATCTTTTCATCGGAGGACACAACCATTACACGTCTTGGCTCTGGCAGCTCTTGGGCCCGCTCGATGATCTCTTCCCAAATAAGATAGTCTCCCGCGCGATCCAGATCGGTTTCTTTTGTTGCATCAGAAAACCCAGGCGGAATCCTATTTGGAAACCTATAGGAAATTGCGTGATTGACCCGTTCGTAGATTGTTGCACCTGGCACAGGAGCGGCTATCCGGTCACCATAGAGCCATCCAACTATAGGGAGCACACGATCATCAGAGTCGAGTGATCCGAGTGCTAGATCGTGATCGTCCTTTAATTTCCTAACTCTCTTGCGTAGATCCTGCTTCATGTTCAATAGAGCCGCATCGACGGACTGCTGCGTTATCGATTCAGCTAGTTCCTGTCCGATTTCATAATTCCAAGCGTACTTTATATATAGTTGGACGACCTCATCTCGAGCGGCAATAACAGACTGCCGTGCAGCTGTGAATCTTTTCTCTAGATCCGTTAGAGCGCTATTTAGAGTGCGAGTCCTCGTTGCTATCACCGCATGCCGGCGCCGAACGAACTCCAATCCAACTTGATAAGGGAGCCAAAGACGCGATTGCACACGCTTCAGAGCATTGATCACTTCATCACGAGCAGACGCATGCAGCTCATATAGGCTCAAGAGAACATTCGTGTCTAGGACGATTAGCGCGTGCTCAAAAAACTCTCTTTGGTGCGTATCAACGTGCTCATCCTCCAATTGCTCTATCCAACTACGATATTGATGCAGCAATCGAGGCTCGCTGCTCTCGCTCATACCGTGTCCTCACTTACTAAGTGATGCCACCCAAGACCCACAGACTACACCTTTACATCGTCCGAGAGACTGTGCGAAAAGGATTCCGCCAACAGGCTCGACGTTTGCCAGTCGCAGTGGCATACATCTCACGTTCGTCATCTAAGTGATGGCGATGCGCAAGCAGTCACGCATACTACATGTAGCAGGGCATGGTGCCTCATCAGATGCGTATTGATGCGCGGACATAGTTGGGCAAGCCCGTCCGCCACAACCCTACTCACGGACCGCACGAGGCAGTTGGCGATCGTCTGCTCACCGTTGAAGGGATTCATGGCTGTCGGCTCGTCCACAGGCTGCTACTCCCGTTTGAGCAAGACGGCGGGACATCTGCGCGCCCTTGCAAAAAGTGAACCGCCCCGACTTTGATGGAGACCTTGGTTTTGGTGCGGTTTGTTGGACACCTGATCTCTGGGGAACCCTGGTTCCCGGAAGAAGGAGTCTGCTGTGCCGAACAACTATCCGCCGGAGTTTCGCCGGCAGATGGTGGAGCTGGTGCGCGCGGGACGGTCGCCGGGGAACTGGCCAAGGAATTCCAGCCCTCCGCGCAGTCGATCCGTGTCTGGGTGCGCCAGGCCGACCTGGATGACGGCCGCCGCAAGACAGCCTAACCAGCGCCGAGAAGGGTGAGCTGGCCCCGGGTTCTGGGTGTGTCGCGCCAGGGCTACTTCGCCTGGGCGGCCCGGTAGCGGGGCTGCCTGGGGTGAGCAGGCGTAAGGGCTGCCGGACGACGATCGCAGACAAATAGGCTGTGGCCGCGTCCGACCTGGTCAAGAGGAAGTTCAGCGCGGTCGAGCCGAGTTGGATCTGGACCGCCGACATCACCTATGTGCCGACCTGGCAGGGCTTCGTCTACCTCGCGGTCGTCTAGGACATCTTCTCCCGCCGCATCGTCGGCTGGGCGATGGCCGACCACATGCGCACCGAGCTGGTGGCCGATGTGTTGGCGATGGCCTTCCACCAGCGCCGCCTCAGCACCGGAGTGATCCATCACAGTGACAATGGCAGCCAGGGCGGATCCAACTGGTCGTCGCAACACCTCCATCGCCTTCGGCCAGCGCTGCGAACAAGCTGGCATCCGCCCTCCACGGGCAGAACCGGGACATGCTTCGACAACGCCATCATCGAGAGCTTCTTCGCGTCCCTGGAGTGCGAACTGATCGACTGGCGCACGTTCCGGACCAGGTCAGAGGCCGAACGGACGGTGTTCGGCTACATCGAGGGGTTCTACAACCCACGCCGCAGTCACTCCGCCAACGGCCAACTCAGCCCCGCCGAATACGAACGCCGACAGGCATTCAAGAACACCCAAGAAGGTGACTATGCTGCCGCTTAGCCGCAAGCCCTGACGTGTCCACCAAACCGGGGCAACTCCAGTCACGACCGAGGGCGCGGTTGGGGCAGCTGTGGGCATCACGACTGCTCAGGTCAGTTCTCACGGGGCGCCACGAAGGTTCCGCGGCCCTGGATCGCGATGACGAAGCCCTCCTCTCGCAAGATGCCGATGGCCTTTCTGACGGTGTCGCGGCCCACTTCGTGCTCGTGCATCAACCTCTGCTCGGTCGGGATCGGCCGGTTGGGCGGGAGTGTGCCGTCCGCGATCTGTGTTCGCAGCAGGTCTGCGAGCTGGCGATAGAGCGGCACCGGCCCTTCATGGTCGATCGTCATGAACATAGACCGTAAATGTCCGCATCCGTGGCCCATCACTCGCCCATGTTTGCGATCGGGGGCAGACGTTTGCAGACGTTTGCTTTAGCCTGGGCTCTGCACGGCCTTCAAGGGAGTCGGGCCCGTCCTCGCGACCCAAACGCCAAGACGGGCCCTTGATCGGACACGGGAGGTCCGACCCATGGGTAACCCAATCACAGACCTACGATTCGAGTCCTGCCTGACAGCCGAGATCCAAGCCGTACTCGAGAAGCACGGCTACCAGCTGCCTCGAGGCGGCGATCACATCCGCGAACTCGTCATGGCTCGCGTCGACATCGCGCTCAAGAACCTCGTCGAGATCTTCGAGGGACGGACTTGGTGACATGGTGGGATGAGATCCCCGACTTCCACGGTCCGCACGTCGCGTCGCCCCAGCCGGGCAATGTCAAGCTGACCTGGTACGAATCGACCCAGCGGGCTCAGCGTATCCGCGTGGTCTCACACACCTGCGAGTGCCGCCGAATGACGTACGAATTGTGCGCCGCCGCCGGCCAGGGCTTCGTCCGCCGTACGGACCGAGAGAAGGGCACCGTCCGCGAAACCGCGTGGACGTTGAACGCTGTCGCCAAACGTACCTTCGATCAGATCCTCCAAGGCGAGGCCCGGTGAGAGCAGTGCGGCGGACGCCTCCCCGGGCTGGTCCGCCACGTCTGCGCAAACGAAGTGCGAGTCCTTGACCGGGACCAATCCGGAATTCGTGCTCAGGGGCGCAATCCAGCTCGCGGGCTCGAAGGTCGAATCCCGCCCCTCTGTCAAGCGTGCACCGTACCGCTGACCCGTCTTCGCCAAGCGAGGGTCCCGATCCACCTGGACTCTCGCCTGCATGATGCTGCACACCGAAGGATCGAAGGAACCACAAGAGATGAAGACCTTCATGGTGACCATCGCCGGCATGGCATGGACTCGATCCTCTCAAGAGATCAAGTCTCCACCGAAGCCGGGGCGATTCAACCGCTTACGTTCGCCGGGTTGTTGACCGCACTGCTCTTTCCATGCCTCGGTGTCGAATGTCATGGTCAGAGGACTACTTCTCGCGCAGACTCTCGATTCCGGCGGCCAGCACTGCCATATCGTGCACATGTGTGTAGTACTTGGTCGCATACTCGTCGTCGATCGTCGGGAGGACCTCCTCGAGCACCGACGTCAGCCGCGTCAGGCCAGGGCGGTGCTGTTCGCTGAGCGGGCCTTTGAGGACGCCTGCGGCGAAGCCGTAGGCGTCCGCGTCGAGCATCACCATGTCTTGGTCCTCGATGTCGAGGCCGCAGAAGCCAGGTGGGAACGGCATGGCCATATGCTCGGCCATCATCTGCGAGAGCGCGACGAGCTTCTCTTCGAACATGCGGGAAATCCTCCCAGGGCACGCGGGCGTCCCCAGATGCGGTTCGAGTGATTGGACCGGACGTCCCGGCCCACCAAACGCGGGCCCTAACCCGGTGAGCCTATTCGGTCAGAGCACTATGTGGTCGGCCCAGAGATGACCGCAGACGGCCACAGTCCTGTGTTGCTTCCGGCCCTGCCTATCGCTGCGGCCACGGGCGACGTGATCGGTCTGTACGGTCTGACTGACAGCCTCTTTGGCGCTGTGCGGGCCGCGATGAGCGACTGGGCGCTGGCCGGGGTGATCGAGCCGGTCAGCCGACCCATAGACCCTGACGTGGCCGAACGCATGATGAAGGACTTGGAGGCCGGCTTCTACCAGGAGCTCGCCCCCGAAGAGCCCGACGAGGCGGATGACGATCCGACAGCCGTTCGAGGGCTGTCGGCCGAGCAATTCCTCCAGACGATCCTGCGACCTGCGCTCACGGCGGTGCGTGACAGCGCTGTTGTCTGCCGGACCCCGCTGGGCGTGTACGGCGTCCGGCGGCTGCTCGTCGCACACGGGTGGGATGTAGCAGCGCCATGATGACCGTGCGAGTCCTGCGCGGAGTCGGTCAGGACACCACTTGGCGGCCGCGCTGCCAGACTGCGGAGATGAGCGGGACCCCAGGTCGATAGGCCAGATGGACATGCGAGGGAGCGTCCAGCAGCATCAGGTCGGCGCGTGCGCCCACGACTATCCGGCCCACATCGTCGCGCCGCAGCGCTCGCGCCCCGCCCAATGTCGCCGCCCATACCGCCTCGTCCGGAGTCATGCCCATTTCCCGAACCGCCAGGGCGACGCAGAACGGCATGCTGGTGGTGAAACTGGAGCCAGGGTTGCAGTCGGTCGACAGTGCCACAGTCACGCCCGCGTCCAGGAGGCGGCGGGCGTCCGGGTACGGGGCTCTGGTGGAGAATTCGGCCCCGGGCAGCAGGGTCGCGACTGTGGTCCCGGAGGCCAGGGCGTCCACGTCCGCTTCCGTGAGGTGGGTGCAGTGGTCGGCGGAGGCGGCGTTCAGCTCGACGGCGAGTTGGACGCCTGGTCCGTGGCTGAGCTGGTTGGCATGGATCCTGGGTACGAGGCCGCGCTTGATGCCACTCGCCAGTACAGCCCGCGCCTGGTCGCCGTCGAACGCCCCTCGCTCGCAGAAGACGTCCACCCATCGAGCATGGGGAGCGCAGGCGTCCAGCATCGCCCCGGTCACCAGCGCCACGTACGCATCAGGGTCTTGCTCGGCCGGTACGACGTGCGCGCCGAGGTAGGTCACCTCATCCGTGTGCTCTGCGGCGATGCGCAGCAGGCGTGCCTCGTCCTGGACGGTGAGGCCGTAGCCTGATTTGCACTCGATGACCGTGGTGCCCTGCCGCAGTGCCTCGCCCACCAGACGGGCCACTCCCGTCGATAGCTCCTCGTCGCTCGCCGCGCGGGTGGCCGCCACCGTTGTGCGGATCCCGCCTGCGGTGTAGGGCAGGCCGCGCATCCGAGCATCGAACTCGGCAGTCCGGTCTCCCGCGAAGACCAGGTGGGCATGGGAGTCGACGAAACCGGGGAGCAGGGCCCGGCCGCCCGCGTCGTACATCCGATCCGCCGCGGGAGCCCGCGAAGCCGGCCCCACCCAGGCGATCTCCTCGCCGGAGACGCCGGATATGACGACGGCGGCGTCCGTGATGAGCCCGAGCGGACCCTCACCCAGCAAGGGGTCGTTGGTGACCAGCGTGGAGATCCCCGTGATCAGGAGGCTTTCCCTCGTACCGCCAACCGCACGAGAGCCTGCCGCAGCCGCGCGAGTCACGCCGCTCGTACCGCCAACCGCGCGAGAGCCTCCCGCAGCCGCGCCAGTCACGCCGCTCGTACCGCCAACCGCGCGAGAGCCTCCCGCAGCCGCGCCAGTCATGACGCCACCCGTGCGAGAGCCTGCCGCAGCGCGCCCGCAACGTCGGGAACGAGCTGGTGGACGCCCCGCCGTACGATCACCCGGCCGCCCGTGACGACGTCGCTGACGTCGGCGGAGGTGGCCGCGAAGACGGCGGTCTCCGCACCATGGAGCGGGCCCGCAGTCCGAACCGAGTCGAGGGAGACCGTGACGAGGTCGGCGAGCGCGCCGACCTTAAGCGCGCCCGCCTCCGGCCAGCCCAGGGACGCGTGGCCGTCGGCGGTGGCGGCCCGCAGGAGCGCGTCCGCCGTCCAGTGACCGCGACGACGGGTACGCAGCCGCTCGTTCAACTCCATGGCCCGAGCCTCCTCGAACAGGTCGATGACGGCCTGGCTGTCGCTGCCGAGCGACAGCGGCGATCCCGCGGCCTGCACCTCGCGAGCGGGTCCGATGCCGTCGGCGAGATCGCGCTCGGTCGTGGGGCACATGCACACCGTGGTGGCGGAGTCGCCGAGCAGCGCGATGTCCTCCGAGGTCAGGTGTGTGGCGTGCACGGCGGTGGTACGCGGCCCGAGCAGCCCGTGGTCGGTGAGCAGGCGCGTGGGCGTGACGCCGTACGCCGCCAGGCAGCCCTCATTCTCGGCGGGCTGCTCGGACACGTGCGCGTGGATCGGGGCGTTCCGCTGTGCCGCCCAGGTGCCGACCACCCCGAGCTGGTCGGCGGGAACGGCTCGGACCGAGTGGACGGCCGCGCCGACGCGGGCGTGATCGCGCTCCTTCAGCCCGCTGACCCGCTCGGCCCATGCCTCCCCTGAGCCGTCGCTGAACCTGAGCTGGGTCTCGTCCGGTGGAGCGCCGAACCCCGACGAGAGGTAGCAGGTGTCAAGCAGGGTGATCCGGATGCCGGCCTGGGCGGCCGCCTCGATGAGCGCCTCTCCCATCGCGTTCGGGTCGTCGTAGGCGACGCCTCCGGGAGCGTGGTGAAGGTAGTGGAACTCGCCGACGCAGGTGATCCCCGCGAGGGCCATCTCGGCGTAGACCGCCCGTGCCAGCTCCAGGTACTCATCGGGAGTGAGAGCCGCTGCGACCCGGTACATGGTCTCGCGCCAGGTCCAGAAGGTGCCGCCGCCGAGCTGCGTGGCTCCGCGCAACGCCCGGTGGAAGGCGTGCGAATGGGCGTTGGCCAGTCCGGGGATGACCAGGCCGTCCAGGACGACAGCGTCGCCGGGAGGAGCGCTGCCCGCTTGCAGGGAGGCGATACGGTCCGCCGAAACTTCGATGAGAACGCCGGACTCCACCGCACCGGACCCCGACGCGCCGGACCCCAACGCACCAGCCCCCGATACGCCGGTCCACGCGTACCTCGCCCAAAACCGGCTGTTCACAGCAGGTCCTCCAGGACGGCGGCCAAGGCAGCCACGCCCGCGAGGCAGTCGACTTCCTCGGCGTGTTCCGACGGGGAGTGCGAGACGCCGGTCGGGTTCCGTACGAAGAGCATGGCCGTGGGGATGGCAGAGGCGAGAATGCCCGCATCGTGCCCCGCCCCTGTCGGCAGGACGGGAACCCCACCGAGCCGCGCGGCCAAGCGGTCCCTGAGCGGCCCGTCGAATTCGACCACCGGCGTGTACGACTCGCGAGTGACCTCCGCCCCCGACTCGTGAATGATCTCTTTCACGAGCGTGTCGAGGGTGGCGGAGTCAGCAGCACGCGAGTCCAGCCAAGCAGTCACTCGGGAGGCGATGGCGTTGGTGCCGTTGGGCTCGACAGAGATCTTCCCGAAGGTGGCGAGCGCCCCGGCGAGCCTGGCCTGCTCGCGAGCGTTCAGGACCGTGGCGGCGTAGGCCAACATCGGATCCCGGCGGTCCTCCAGGCGGGTGGTTCCTGCGTGGTTCGCCTCTCCGTGAAAGTCGAAGCGCCAGCGGCCGTGCGGCCAGATCGCCGACGCGACGCCAACCGGCGCGTCGCCCAGGTTCCTGCCCTGCTCGACGTGGAGTTCGACGTACGCGGCGATGCGCCCGAGCCGCTCGTCATCGCGGCCGATCATGGCGGGGTCGTGCCCCGCGCGCTCCATCGCGTCGCCGAGCAGGACGCCGTCCTGGTCTCTGAGAGCCCGAGCGTGATCCGGGTCCAGGACCCCCGCCAGCAACCGGGACCCGACGCAGGCCACACCGAACCTGGCGCCCTCCTCGTCACCGAAGTTGACGATCGCAAGCGGGCGCCCACCCGCGGCGCCTCGATCCCGGAGAACGCCCCGATCCTGGAGAACGCCCTGGTCCCGGAGCACGCCCCGGTCCCGGAGCGCGTCCAGGGCCGCGAACGCCGACACCACGCCAAGCGGCCCGTCGTACGCTCCCCCATCAGGCACCGAGTCCAGATGGGAGCCGGTGACGATGGCGTCCCCCGCCTCCGGATCTCCGTACCAGGCCCACTGGTTACCGTTCCGATCGACCTCGTACGTCAAACCCCTCTTTAGCGCCTGCTCCCTGAACCAGACCCGGCATTCGCCGTCGGCCGCGTTCCAAGCGTGGCGGCGATATCCGCCGGTCGAGTCATACCGGCCCACGGGCAGCAGCTCGCGCCACATCCCCCGGAAGTTGCCTTCAACCTGAGCGAGATCGATCACGCCGAGTCGCCCTCACGCATCGGGATCCGCACACCACGCTCCTGCGCGACCTCAGTGGCCCGGTCGTACCCGGCGTCGACGTGCCGAATAACGCCCATACCCGGATCGTTGGTAAGCACCCGGCGAATCTTCTCGCCCGCCAGCGCGGTCCCGTCAGCGACCGTGACCTGCCCGGCGTGAATGGACCGGCCGATGCCAACACCCCCACCGTGGTGGATGGACACCCACGACGCGCCAGAAGCCACATTCACCATGGCGTTCAACAGCGGCCAGTCGGCGATGGCGTCGGAGCCGTCGAGCATGGCCTCGGTCTCCCGGTACGGCGAGGCGACGCTGCCGCAGTCGAGGTGGTCACGGCCGATGGCCAGCGGAGCGGAGATCTCGCCACGGGCCACCATGTCGTTGAACCGGTCACCGGCCTTGTCCCGTTCGCCGTAGCCGAGCCAGCAGATGCGCGCGGGCAGGCCCTGGAAGTGCACCCGCTCCCCCGCCAGCCGGATCCACCGGGCCAGCGACTCGTTCTCCGGGAACAGGTCCAGGATCGCCTGGTCCGTCTTGGCGATGTCCTGGGCGTCGCCCGACAGCGCCGCCCAGCGGAACGGCCCCTTGCCCTCGCTGAACAGCGGCCGGATGTACGCGGGCACGAAGCCGGGGAAGTCAAAGGCCCGCTCGTAGCCCGCCAGCTGGGCCTCGCCCCGGATCGAGTTGCCGTAGTCGAACACCTCGGCCCCGGCGTCCTGGAAGCCGACCATCGCCTCCACGTGCCGGGCCATCGAGTGCCGGGCGCGCTCGGTGAACCCCACCGGGTCCTTGTCCGCCTCGGCGGCCATGTCCTCGAACGCCACGCCGATCGGGAGGTACATCAGCGGGTCGTGCGCCGACGTCTGGTCCGTGACAATGTCGATCTCCGCGCCACTCGCGAGCAGCTCCGGCACGGCCTCCGCCGCGTTGGCGACCACGCCGATGGACAGCGGCCGGCGCGCGTCCCTCGCCTCGTAGGCCAGCCGCAGCGCCTCATCCAGCGACGAAGCCTTGACGTCGAGGTAGCGGTGCTCGATACGCCGGTCCACGGAGCGCGGGTCGCAGTCGACGCAGATGGCCACCCCGCCGTTCATGGTGACGGCCAGCGGCTGGGCGCCGCCCATGCCGCCCAGCCCGGCGGTCAGGGTGATCGTCCCGGCCAGCGTGCCGCCGAACTTCTTGGCGGCCACGGCCGAGAACGTCTCATAGGTGCCCTGGAGGATCCCCTGGGTGCCGATGTAGATCCAGGAGCCGGCCGTCATCTGCCCGTACATGGTCAGCCCGAGCTGCTCCAGCCGCCGGAACTCCGGCCACGTGGCCCAGTCGCCGACCAGGTTGGAGTTGGCGATGAGGACCCGCGGCGCCCATTCGTGCGTGGCCATGACGCCCACCGGGCGGCCCGACTGCACGAGCAGCGTCTCGTCGGCCTTCAACGTGCCGAGGGTGCGGACGATCGCGTCGTAGGAGCGCCAGTCACGGGCCGCCTTGCCGGTGCCGCCGTACACGACGAGCTTGTCGGGATGCTCGGCGACCTCGGGGTCGAGATTGTTCATGAGCATCCGCAGGGCGGCTTCCTGCTGCCAGCCCTGGGTATGAAGCGTCGTGCCACGCGGAGCCCGAACCGGGCGCGGACCGCTGATCTGGTCCATGTTCCTGACCTCCCCCTCTGCGCATCTATTCATGCATCTATATCCAGAATGAATAGATTCAGTCAATAGCTAGTCCGTGAACAAGCCGCGCGATGCCGCTGACTGCTCGAACGCCTCCAGGCGGGCCTGCGCGCCCGGGATCTCGTCGACCATGGTCTCCAGCAGGACCCGGCCGAGCATCATGGGCGCGCATGCCGTGTCGAAGACCAGTTCCGTGCCGACCGGCACGGGCAGCAGCACGTCGGCGAGGTCCGCCGAGGGCGCGAAGGCGTTGTCGGCGATGGTCACCACGCTCAACCCCACCTTCTTGGCCGCCGACAGGGCCTCCGTCAGCTCGGCGGGGTGGCGGGGCAGCGCGAAGCAGAGCAGGGCGCTCGCCCCGGCGTCGGCCGCCTGTTCGATGCGGTCGGCGAGCATGGACCCGCCCTCGTTGAGCAGGCGTACGTCCGGGTGGACCTTGGCGGCGAAGTAGGCCCAGCCCGCGGCCTGCGCCGCGGCCGCGCGCAGGCCGAGCACGAGCAGCGGCCGGGAGGGTGCCAGCAGCCGGGCGGCCTTGACGATCGCCGTCATGTCCGACAGAGAGTCGGCCAGATGCTGAAGGTTGGCGATCTCGGTGCGCACCGCCCGCTGGGTCTCGCTCAGGGGCACGCCTTCGCCCGTCTCGCCCCGGCCCGCCGAGTCGGGCAGGCCGAGCTCGCGGATCTGCTTGCGCAGCGCGGGGTAGCCGTCGTACCCGAGGGTCATCGCGAACCGGGTCACCGACGGCTGGCTCACCCCCGCGAGCTCGGCGATTTCCACGCTGGACAGGAAGGCCGCCTGCCCGGCGTGCTGCACCAGGCAGTGCGCGATCCGCCGCTGGGCGGGGGTCAGCCGATGCCCCTCGAACAGCCGCAGCAAGCGGGCCTCCGGCGCGACATCGTCCGTGTTCATGACTCTCCAGGGGTCTACAGATCGGCCAGTGCGTCGAGGAGACCGGCCGCCGCCGAGACGTCCGCCGTGAGCGGCCGGTCCTCCATCGATAGCTCAAGATTGTCGTCCACCAGCGCGTACGCGCGACCTACCGGCAAGGACCGGTCCAGCTTCACGCCGTTGGGGTCGAGCTGACGCAGAGCGCGGACGGCGGCGACGAGCTCGCAGGCGAGCACCAGCCGGTACGTCTCGACGGCCCGCAGGACCTGGCGGGCGGCCTGCGAGGCGAAGCTCGCGGCCTCCTCCACGCTCCGTGACAGTACGGCATGCCCGGACGAGGCCGGAGTCGCCGCGTTCCGCAGCTCGGCGAGGGCGGCGTTCGCGCTGTATTCGAGGATGAGCACCCCGGAGCCGGCCGACGCCCCACCGGCGAGGAACGGACGCAGCCCCGTGATGCCCGGCTCGTTCAGGGCCGCCAGCCGCGCCGCCGACAGCCGCGCCGTCGGCAGGAGCGCGAGAGACAGCTGGTCCAGCGCGAGCGCCACGTGAGCCGAGAAGAAACCCCCGTGATGGTACGACGCCGGCCCGCCGTCCGGGCCTTCCGCACTGATCAGGGGGTTCTCCGCGCCCGCGTTGAGCTCGATGGCCAGCACCCGTTCCAGCGCGTCGGAGGCTTCCAAGGCCGGCCCGTGGATCTGCGGAAAGCAGCGGAAGGCGTACGGGTCCTGGATGCGGCCGGTCGGCGGCGCGGGCCGATCCGGCGCGCCGACGAGCCGGCGGACCTCGGCGGCGACACGGATGTTGCCCGGATGCGGGCGCGCGGCGTGCACCGGCTCGGCGAAGGCCTCCAGCGAGCCGTCGACGGCCAGCAGGGAGAGCGCGGCCACCACATGGGCGGCCCTGAGCAGGCGGTCCAGGCTGTGGCGGGCCAGCGCCGCCTGTCCCAGGGTGAGGGCGTTGCTGCTGATCAGGGCCAGTGCGTCGCCGGTTTCGAGGCTGATCGGAGGTGGCGGGGTGGGCCCCCCGTGCCAGGGGTGCTCTCCGGCGAGGGCCAATCCGAGCTGGGACAGCGCGGCCAGATCACCGGTGCCGACCGCTCCGTACTCGTTCACCGGCGGGTGCACTCCGGCCTTGAACGCCGCGGCGAGCCCGCGGACCACCTCGGGACGGAGCCCGGCGTTTCCCACCAGGAGCTGGTTGAGCCGGACGATCATCATCGCCCGGACCTCCCTGGCCGGCAGCAGTGCCCCTATCCCGCCCGCGTGGCTGCGCAGCAGGCGCAGGCCGTGCAGGTCGAAGTCGGCGGGATCGACATCAAGGGTGCGGTTGGCGCCGACGCCGGTGCTGCGCCCGTAGACGCGCCCGGTGGCGACGAGGTCGCCCGCCCTGTGCCACGACCGTTCGACCTTGTCGTAGGCGGACAGGGGCACCTCCACGCAGGCCACGCCGTCGGCGAGCAGCGCGACCGTCTCACTGTCGAGACCATGTCCGTCGAGCTCGATCTGTGGGACGGCCACGCCTACGATTCGAGACGCCACGGCGTTCAACTCCCTTTCACCTGCACAAAACCGACTATTGACACATCTTCATTCGTGCATGAGTCTGCATGAATACATGCAGACCGGCAAGGGTGGTGCCCATGATCCGATTCGAGTCAGTCACAAAGAGGTTCGCCAACGGCACGACAGCCGTGGACGACCTCTCCGTGGAGTTCCTCGAAGGAGGCATCACGGTGCTCGTCGGATCCTCCGGTTGCGGCAAGACCACCACGCTCCGGATGATCAACCGGCTGGTAGATCCCACCTCTGGCACGGTCAGCCTGGGCGGGCGCGACGTACGGGAGCTGCCCGCGGCTCAGTTGCGGCGCGGCATCGGGTACGTCATCCAGCAGGCGGGCCTGTTCCCGCACCGTACGGTCCTGGACAACATCGCCACCGTGCCGACCCTGCTCGGCTGGGGCCGGCGCAAGGCCCGCGCCAGGGCCGCCGAGCTTCTTGAAGTCGTCGGGCTGGCCGCCGAGTCCGGCAAACGCTATCCGCACCAGCTCTCCGGCGGTCAGCAACAGCGCGTGGGCGTCGCCCGCGCGCTGGCCGCCGACCCGCCCGTCCTGCTCATGGACGAGCCGTTCGGGGCGGTCGACCCGGTGGTCCGTACCCTGCTCCAGGACGAGCTGATCCGGCTGCAGGCCGAACTACGCAAGACCATCGTCTTCGTCACCCACGACATCGACGAGGCCGTACGGCTCGGCGACCGCATCGCGATCTTCCGCACCGGCGGGCACATGGTCCAGTTCGCCCCACCCGCCGAACTGCTCGCCCGACCGGCCGACGACTTCGTCGCCGGGTTCCTCGGGGCGGAACGCGGGCTGAAGCTGCTGTCTCTCATCTCCTTGCAGGATGTGCCGTACGAGCCGATCGCAGCGGTACGGACCACCGACACGGCCGCGCAGGCACGCGCGGAGGCGACGGGGCGCTGGCTGCTCGCGGTCTCCCCCGACGGCAAACCCGCAGGCTGGCTGGACGTCCACGCGCTCGACGGGTCCGATTCGATCGGGCAGGCGACCCTCACCCCGGTGCGCGGCCTGACCGATTCCGACTCGCTGCTCTCGGCGCTCAACGAGACCGTCTCCTCTCCCACCGGGATGGCGGTACGGGTGGACGCGGCGGGCGTGCTGGTCGGGGCCTCCAGAGACGACGTCGTGCACGCCCATCAGCGGAGCCTCGCATGACCATCGAATGGGGCTGGCTCACCACACACACCGACGACCTGCTGTCGCTCACGCTGGACCACCTGGCGACGGCGGTCCCGGCCGTGCTGCTCGGCCTGCTGATCGCGCTGCCGCTCGCCGTGGTCGCCCACCGGGTCCGTCCGCTCCGCGGGCTGCTGCTCGGCATCTCCAACATCATGTTCACGGTCCCGTCGCTGGCCCTGTTCGTCCTGCTGCTGCCTATTACGGGACTGACCAGGACGACCGCGATCGCCGGGCTGACCGTCTACACCCTGGTCGTCCTGCTCCGTAACACCGTCGAAGGGCTCGACAGCGTGCCCGCCAAGGTCCGGGAGGCCTCCCTCGCCATGGGCAGGGGCAGTCTGGGCACGCTGGTGAAAGTCGAGTTCCCGCTCGCCCTACCGGTGATCATGGCCGGGGTCAGGGTGGCCAGCGTCATGACCATCTCCCTGGTCAGCGTGGCCAGCTACATCGGGTACGGCGGCATCGGCCAGCTGTTCACCGATGGCTTCCAGCGCAGCTTCCCCACCCCCGTACTCGCCGGAGTGGTCCTCACGCTGCTGCTCGCGCTGGCCGCCGACGCGGTGCTCGTCGTTGTGCAATGGCTCTGCACCCCCTGGATCCGCAAGGGAGCGCGCGCATGATGGATCTCTTCTCCCAGCTGGTCGCCTGGCTGACCTCCGCCGGCCAGTGGGCCGGCCCGGAGGGCATCGCCCAGCGGCTGTTCGAGCACGTGGAGTACTCCCTGCTCTCCACTCTCGTCGCCGCGCTGATCGCCCTGCCCATCGGGTTGTTCATCGGCCACACCGGGCGAGGCGCGTTCCTCGCCATCAACCTCTCGGGCTTCGGCCGTGCCCTCCCGACCGTGGGCATCGTCACCCTGGTCTTCCTGGTCAGCGGCCTGAGCATGACCCCCGTGTACATCTCCCTCGTCGCGCTGGCCATCCCGGCGATCGTGACCAACACCTACGCGGGCATGGCCGCGGTCGAGGCGGATACCAAGGACGCCGCCCGCGGCATGGGGATGACCGGGCTTCAGTCGTTGTGGCGGGTGGAGATCCCCCTCGCCGCCCCGCTGATCATGACAGGGCTGCGGCTGGCGACCGTACAGGTCATCGCGACCGCCACCATCGCGGCCTACGTCAGTTTCGGCGGTCTCGGCCGGTACATCTTCGACGGCCTCGCCCAGCGCGACCTCACCCAGGTCCTGGGCGGCGCCGTCCTCGTCGCGGTCCTCGCCGTGGCCGTGGACCTCATCCTCGCCGGAATCCACCGCGTTCTCTTCCGCCACCGCCTTACTTGATGGAGCTTTCATGAACCGCAGGAACGTCGTCGCGGGCGCGCTCGCGCTCGCCGTACTTCCCGTGCTCGCCGCCTGCGGCGGAGGCACGACCAGCCTGAACACGCCGCCGGCCACCGCCGCGTCTGGCGGCTCCACGGTCGTGATCGGTACGGCCAACTTCTCCGAGAACCAGATCCTCGGCTACCTGTACGCCGACGTCCTCGAAGCCGCGGGCGTGAAGACGACGGTCAAGCCCAACCTCGGCTCGCGGGAGATCGTCGTGCCCGCGCTGCAGAACGGCGACATCGACCTGCTGCCCGAATACCAGGGCAACCTCCTGCTGCACTTCGACCCCAAGGCCACCGCGAGCGACTCCGACGCCCTGCAGCAGGCGCTCACCGCCAAGCTGCCGAAGGGACTGACGGTCCTGCCGCCCGCGGCCGCCGAGGACGCGGACGTCTTCACCGTCACCAAGGAGACCGCGGCCAAGTACGGCCTCAGCACCCTCGCCGACCTGGCCAAGCACAACGGCAAGCTGGTCTTCGGCGGCCCCCCGGAGGACAAGACCCGCCAGGTCGGCGTGGTCGGGCTCAAGGAGGTCTACGGTGTCGAGTTCAAGGAGTTCAAGTCCCTCGACGCCAGCGGACCGCTGGTCAAGGGAGCCTTGAAGAGCGGCGACGTCCAACTGGGGAACCTCTTCAGCACCGACGTGGACATCGCGAAGAACGGCTGGGTCGTACTGGCCGACCCGAAGCACCTCATCCCGGCCCAGCGCATCGTCCCGCTGATCCGCACCGACAAGGCCACCGACACGGTCAAAACCGCTCTGGCCAAGCTGAACACCGCGCTGACCACCGAGGAGCTGAGCAAGCTCGACTCGCTCGTGGACAACGACCACAAGGACCCGGACGAGGTCGCCACCGAGTGGGTCAAGACCCACGGCCTGTCGAGCTGACCCCTCCTGCGGCTCGCGCTACCGCGTGGCGCAAGCCGACCAAGGTCCGCCGGGGTCTGCGGTCCACTCTTCGCGGCAGAGCCGACGATCACGGAAGCCGCCAGCAGCGGCTCGTACACGGCACCCCGGAGTGCACCCGCTCCGATGCCGCACCCGTTTCACGCCCGTTCATGACAGCAGTGTCATTTGCCTCCACCCGATCAGCCGATCGATGGGCACGGCGATATACAGACTTGGCACAGGACTTCCCAGGATCTGCTGACAAGTCGACTCGCAGGCTCGATGAGTGACGGCATCAGATCGAAGTGGAGGACATCGCCCCGGCAAAGCCGGACACGCTGTATTCGAGCTGTCCCGCCGGTCGTGGCCTCGCCCCGGAGGAGGACTCGTACGACTACACCCGGCACCTTCACCGAGCCTGAGCAGCTTGCCCTCAACCAACTGTTCCGCACCAACGGCTTGCTGCCTGGGCGCGAATTGCCTGTCGCAACCAACAGGGTCGATCCGGTGTTCAAAGGTGCTGCGGCGCGCGGATCTGGATCGAGCGGTCGGTGGTCAGCCGGTCCATTGCAGTGCGGACAGCAGGAGCGGCTGGTGCCGGTGGATGAGCTCGCGATCAGCTGTGGCCCATGCCATGGCTGCTTCAGCGTGGCGGCGGCGAGCGGGCGTGAGCGTGGGATCGGCGATGTTCGCCGCCTCCATATCCGCGATGTGCGTCTGCCTGCGCACCATCGCGCCCAGGAGGTGTGCCGGTTCGACGGTGCCGTAACCGTCGCGCAGTTCCCGCAGGTGCCGGGCTTGTTCGGCAATCGGTACCCGGCCTTGCGACTGGATGCACCAGGTCCATGCCATGTAGCCCAGATCGTCGAGCCGGTCGCCGGGGCGGCAGGATGACCAGTCAATGAAGGCCACCGGCAGGCCTTGCTGGAAGATGGTGTTGAACGGACCGGGATCACCGTGCATCACGCATTCCCGACCGGCGGACAGGACGTGGCTGGCGGTGGCCTCATGCAGCTCGCGGAGCATCCGGCCACCAGCTGCGTAGGCGCCTTGTGCTCGCTGTGTGGGGTGGTCGGTGGTGGTGCCGGGGATGAAACTGAGGATGTCGCGTCCGTGTTCGTCGATGCCGAGGTAGCGCGGCGCGTGAGAGTAGCCGACGGACACCAGGTGGGTCAGGACCCGGGCAGCGAACGCGGACCCCGCGTCGCGCGTGCGACGCACCGTATCGCCGGCCCGTGCCACTTGCAGGGCGTTGTTTCCGCCAGTGAGAAGTTCCTCGGTCACAACAAACCATGGTGAGTCATGCCTCCAAGGCTCACAAGCGGGGGTGATACGGGGTCGTGTGCTACTGGTGAGCTGCTGTAGGAAGGCCTCGCTGGTGGCTTCGGCGAGGTCGTCGGCGGCGCAGCTTGCCGCGCCCAGTTACGCGGAATTCGTGCCAGGGCCGTTAGTGTTTGCAGGCGTTCGCCTGGAGGGCCGCCAGATGCTCTGCAGCCGATACAGCCTCCGCAGCCCCAATTCGCTGGTAGATGGCCACTGCCGAGCGTAGATCAACGAGGGCGGCCCGTCGTCGGCCGGAGCGTTTTAGGCATTCGGCAGCTCCTTGGAGAGCATTTGCCTCGTCCAACGGGCTCTGCACCTTGCAAGCCAGTTGACGAGCCTGCCGGTATGCGGGAAGTGCTTCCTGTGGTCCGGCGGTGTCGGCTAGGAGAGCACCGATGCAGTTCAGTACTTCGGCCTCTCCTTGATCATCACCATAATGACGGAATAGGGTCCGGGCCTGTTTCAGTAGGTCAGCTGCTTCCGAGTAGTTCCCGGAGAGATATCGTGCCTGGCCAAGAAGACGGAGGGCGTTGGCTTTGCCGTGGCCAAAGTCGAGAGCTTGATAGATCGTCAGGGCTCGCCGGGCCAGACCGGCTGCCACCTGGAATTCGCCGTTCATGACCCGTACTCGGCCGAGAGCCTGCAGGGCCTCGGCTTCGCCGTGTCGGTGACCGAGGGAGCGATACAGGGCTAGAGCTTGGTCTGCCAGATCCGCCGCATCCTTGTAATTCCCCGTCGAACACCGTGCCCAACTCAAACCCCGGAGCGCATCCGCTTCGCCGTTCAGATTGCCAAGCGCGCGATAGAGCGCCAAGGCCTGCTCAGCCAGGTCCGCTGCCGTTGAGTACTCTCCGAGCGCTTGCCGTACGACGCGGAGATTGGACAGAGCCCTGGCCTCGCCTAGGCGGTCATCGAGATCACGATGCAAGGACAACGCCCGTTCCAGCAGATCAGCTGCCGCCGCGTACTCCACGTACACCACACGCCGGATCCAGCCCTGTGCCCGTAGAACCTCCGCTTCGCCATATCGGTCGCCGAGGAAGCGATGCAAGGCCAGCGCGTGCTCTGCCAGGTCTGCCGCTGTCTCGTATTTCCCTGTCAAACGCCGGGCGTGACAGAGAGTCAGCAAGACATAGGCCTCGCCGTGCTGATCGACCAAGGTGCGATACAGGACCAGTGCCTGCTCCGCGAGGTCTTCCGCTGCCGAGTAGGCACCCATTCCAATCCGAGCCCTGGCCAGGTTGTGCAGGGCATCGGCCTGGGCAGGACGATCATCGATGTGTCGAGCGGCGGTAAGTGCCGCCTCGTGGAGAACCGCGGCCTGATCCCAGGCGCCTTCTTGAGAGAGGAAGGAAGCCATGGCCTTAGCGAGTCGAATTACGCGGCGGTCGTGCACATTGATGGCGGCGCTCGCGCAAGCAAGCAGGTTGGAGCGTTCGGTACGTATCCACGTCACCGCTTGTTCCCGGCCTGCCAAGTCCGGTATGTCGACAGAAGCATCGAGCAGGACAGTGCTGTCAGGGCCAGAATGCCCGATGAGACGGTCAGCCGCCTCGATGGTGCGCTGGTAGTAGGTACATAAGCGATCGATTGCGCACTCGCGTTCCTCGTCTGGGTCCTGGGCTACGAGGGCTTGAGCGTACGCCCGCAGGAGATCGTGCAGGCGGAAGCGGCCAACCGCTGGTTCGTCGATGAGGTGGTTGGCGTACAGATCGTGGAGTTCGTGGCGGGCTTGCCCAGGAGAGAGGGCATCGAGAGCAGCAGCGGCATAGGCGTCGAATTCAGGGCCGGGGTGCAAGCTTAAACGACGGAAGAGGCGCTGTTGGTCGGTGGACAAGGCGCGATAAGACAAGCCGAAGGCGGCCGTCACCGTACGGTCACCTGCGTCGAGTTCGCTCAGCCGATCCTGCGCGGCGGCAAAAGCATCCGCCAAGGCGGCGATATCCCAGGCGGGATGATGGGCCAAGCGGCTGGCGAGCAGCGTAATGGCCAGCGGTAAATGGCCGCATCCCTCAACCAGGTCAGCAACAGCAGCCCTCTCCCGCCCTACAGGCGAGCGATGGGCCACGCGAGCGAAGAGCTCATATGCCTCACTGGGCGGTAGCGTGGCCAGCGAGACCGGCTCGGCATCAGGAAAGGCGATCAGGCGCCGGCGGCTGGTGATCAGGACCACGCTTCCTGCCGTCCCTGGCAATAACGGTTCTACCTGGGCATGGTCGACGGCGTCGTCCAAGACCATCAGCACTTTCTTCCCGGCGAGACGTCCGCGCCACCGTTGCGCTCGTCCTTCCAGGCCTGCAGGGATCTCGCTCTGAGGCATGCCGGTGCAGGCCAGCAAATCTCCGAGCACGTCACGGGGGTCAGCGGGCTGCTGACCAGGGGTGTGAGCGTGTAAATTGACGAACAGCTGCCCATCCGGGAAAGCGTCAGTGAGCATGTGTGCGGCACGTGTGACCAGAGCAGTCTTCCCCACACCGGGCATCCCATCGATGGTGCAGACGGCCACCGCGCCAGATGTTCTAGATGCGGCAGTGATGAGCCATCGCAGCTCGGCGTTACGGCCGGTGAAGCCCGCCACATCCCGACGGAGCGTACGCATCGTCACGGCAGGAGCTGGTGTGGGGCCGGTGTAGATCGTTTGATCTCGACCAGCAATGATCTGCCGGGCTTGTCCCTTGGCGACTGCTTCAATGCGCGCCTGGGTATTCTTCAGCTCCTTTTCAGGCCGACTCACGATTCAGTGATGTGCTGATCTCGGCCTGCGATGAACTGTCGGGACTGGTCGCGAGCATGGGCGGTAATGTTCTGCTGGATGCGCAACTGTTTACCGGACCGCGATGAGGGTGCCAGATGCTCATCCATCAGACGCTGTAGTTGCTGACCGATGGCCGGGTCCTCGTCGAGCATCTGCTGCAGCCGCAGTCGCCATATCCCTGCCAGGGCCTGCTCTGTATCAGGATCCACTCGCTCTCGGGCTGCGAGCACTTGGATTTGTGTCGCTTCCAGCTCAGCTTGTATGGTCTCGGCCTGTTCGGAGCGGACTTTGCGCCACCAGGCCACCACTACGGCGCGGGTCTGCTGCCAGGCATCGGTGGCCATAGCCCCCACTAAGGCCGTTGCCGCTGCCACCACGATCGGATCCATCCAACACTCCTTCTCGGATAAACCCCGATGAATCCACTGTAGGCACCTACCTCGCTTGCATGGACCGTGTTCCGCGTAATCCAGGAGTTCTAGGGGGATGTCCATGGGTATGCAAAGTGCCCACTTTCCGATAGTCGCGAGACTCACACGCACCTAACGGTTGACATCTGGGGTTACCTATCCGCCCTGCGATCGCGCTGCCAGGCAAGCAGCGTGATCGCGACAATGATCTGCACCGCCACGATGAATGCCTGCGTCACGGGCGAACTCACGCCCAAGAGGGCCATTGTCACGTTGACGGCGAAGTGCACCGCGATCGACGCCGCAACCCCGGCACGCTCGTAGGCGTAACCGGTCAGCAGCGCCATCGGGATGACACTGAGCGTGAACAGCAGGCCATTCCAGCTGATCAGACCGAGCACGGCCTGGACGGTTCCGGAGACGAAGAACAGCGGCAGATGCCATACCGCCCAGACGACACCCAGCAGTAAACCGGCCTGAAAGCGGCTCAACGAAGCACGCAGGCGGGGATACGCTGTGCCGCGCCAACCGGGCTCCTCGGCCAACGGACCAGCGATCAGCATGCTGACCAAGAACGGCGCAAGTCCGCCGACGGTCGAAATCAGACTCCGCCCCGCTGCCAAGCTCACCGCGGGACCACCCAGGAGGTGCGCGAGCAGCGCGCCTGCTAACACGGTTGCCGATGCCATCACCAGCAGGGGCGGCACCCAGAAAAGCCGCTTGCTGAGCCGGAGTCTCACGGTATGAGCAGGGGCAGGTTGACGGTGGCGGGCGCGGCGCGCTCGGACCACGATCGCGCCGATCACCGGGCCGAAGCCGCCGAGCAGGTAGGGAATGACGGTGGGGAAGGCCATCGGCGATCCACCGAGTTTGATGGCGATGAGCCAGAAGATCCAGCTGGTCGTGAAGGTGACAGCCCAGAAAAGGGCAAGGCCGCTTCGCCGGCGAACAGGGGTTGCGACAGTCATGCCCATAGCTATCATCCTTGAGAATGTTATCGACTATGAGAACATTATCGTAGTGAGACGATAGATCCATGGCAACCGCTGATCTTCTCCTGCATCCCGTCCGGATGCGCATCCTGCAGACGCTGTTCGACGCCGATCCGATGACCACCGCACAGCTGCGCGAGCGCCTGCTCGACATCGCACCGGCGACGATGTACCGGCACATCGCCGTGCTGGCCGAGGCGGGCGTGCTGGAGGTGGTGAGCGAGAAACGGGTGCGGGGCACGGTGGAGCGCAGCTACCGGGTTCGCCCGGAGCAGGCGGTGGTCGACCCCGCGGCGCGGGCGGCGATGACGCGGGAGGACCACCAGCGGGCGTTCACCACGTTCGTGGCATCGTTGCTGACGGATTTCGACCGCTACCTCGCCCACGAGGATGCCGATCCGGTCTCGGACGGCGTGGTCTACCGGCAGGCGGCGGTATGGCTGACCGACGACGAATTCGCCGCGATGATCGAGGAGATCGAGAGCGCGGTCGTCACACGGATCGGCCACGCTGAGGCTGACGGCCGCACCCGTCGCATCGTCAGCCTCGTCGTCGTGCCGGACAAACGCGCGACCGAACCTGGGCCGGACGCCGACACCAAGGCTGAGTGAACCGTGTCGCCCCAACGGCTCACATCTGTCCCCTTGCGGCCTTCGCCCAAGGCGCCTGGTAGGCCCACTGCCAGGCCAGCTCAAGCGGCCCGCGCTGGAACCGGCGCAGCCACAGCGCGGCCAGCATGACGAACAGCAGGCAGATCCCAGCCCAGGCCACGGGCACCCACCAGGGGCGCAGCCAATCGAGCTCGGCGGCCAGGCCCAGGCCCCAGCCGTAGCAGAGCGCGCTGGCGGCCAGGTTCTGGAAGACGTAGCAGGACAGCGCCGTACGTCCGACGTTCGAGACGGCCCTGCGGACCACGCCGGGCGAGCCGCTCATGCCGAGGAGGATCGAGCTGATCAGCCCCAGCAGGCCCAGGGCGACCAGCGGAGCCAGGATGTATCGGTCGACGGCGAACCAGGCGGGCCCCGCGAAGGAGGTGAGCAGGTTCAGCGGCGCGGCGACCCCGAGTCCGATGACGGTCAGCTTCCTGCGCAGGCCCGCGCCGCGTTCATCGAAGACGCCGGCGCGCAGCAGCCGCGAACCGAGCAGGAACAGCACCACGCCCATGGGGATGATGAAGACCAGTTCCGAACGGTAGAAGGCGAACTGCTGGAGGCGAGAGGCGATCTGGTCGGTCCAGCCGCCCTGGCTGTAGAGGGTGGTGGCGGTGCTGGTGAAGGCATCGTCGCCCGAGGCCAGCAAGCCCATCGTCAGAAGGCCCACCAGAGAGACGAGCACAGTGCCCGCGCTGATCATCCAGATCCGTACCGTGCGATCGCTCCTGCCGATCAGGTACGCGACGATCATGGAGGTGATCGCGTAGCCCATCAGCACGTCGAACTCGAAGATCAGGATGTAGTGCAGCGCGCCCTCGGCGAACAGCAGGGCCGCGCGCCAAAGGTACCTGCCCGGCCAGGTCAGCCCTTTGCGCACCGCACTGCGGTACTGCAGTTCCAGGCCGATGCCGAACAGCAGGGTCAGCAGGCCGAGGAACTTCCCGTTGGACAGGAACCGCAGGAACGACTCCACCACGCCGATGTCGCCGCCGAGTCCCATCAGCTCCGCCGGGCCGCCGGGATTGGTGAAGATCCAAATATTCGTCCCGAGCGTGCCCATGATCGCCACACCGCGTAACACGTCCAGTGCGTCTATCCGTCTCGTCATGCTTCAAGGCTGGCCGCGCGAAACCCCGCCGATCTCGTCCGACCAGGCGAAAACGGTCGTACATCCATCGATGTACGACCTACAGTCTTTGGTCACGCGCCGACGTTCCCCGGCGAGCCTGTCCTGGCGGAATCAATGGCCGGCGACCACGGTCTTGAGCGCGACGATGGCCAGGCCGAGGGCGAGGTTGGCGATTCCGGAGATGACGACGACTCTTCTGGAAGAGCCGATCTTGACCGCGGCCGTCACAGCCCAGGTGACCTGGCTCGCCACCGCGACACACAGCGCCGCCCAAGCCGCGACCGCGTTGGACATGCCCAGCCCCGAGGCCATGGCCGCGGCGATCGACGGCGGGAACGAGGCTTGTGCCAGCGGCCATTCGCGCCTGGCGACCGTGCGCAAATTCGCCCAGGTGAGGGGCCTGGCGGGATAACCAGAGCTCACGACCTGGACATAGACATGGGTGATCCAGAACACCACCCCCGTACAGACCAGGAGCGTCACGAGCTCCGGCGGGGACGGCGGTCCGCCCTCCGCGGCGGAGCCGGCGACCACGGAAGCCGCCAGCAGCGAGCCGTACACGGCACCCCCGAACTCCGCCCGCTCCGCCGCCGCACTCCCCTCACGCCCGTCCATGCCAGCAGTGTCCTTGGGCGCCCATCCGATCAGCAGATCGACGGGCCCGGGATGTACAGATTTGGCGCAGTGCTGCCCAGGATCAAGATGGAGACGGCCATCGCGTCGTCCTTCGAGAACATGACCTGGACCGAAGGGGCGATGGCCGCACACACAGTGTGACGCTTCACCAACTGCGCGCGAAGCAGAACGAGACAAGTGATCAGGCGAGATCGCGCTTGTAGAAAAGCAGCGGATCGGTAGAGGTGCGCGTTCATAGACCATGGAAAGCGAAATCTTGCGGCTGGGGGAGCCGGCATCGAAGGTGTCCGCCCCGTCGGCCGCGCCCCCTGAGGCTGAGCTGGTCGCCTTCTATCGCCAGCATCGGCTCGGTCTTGTGCGGCTCGCGGTGCTGCTTCTCGGCGACCAGGAGACGGCCGAAGACGTGGTACAGGACGTGTTCGCTCGGCTTCATGGCAGATGGCGGCCGGGAGTCACGACGATCGCCTATGTCAGGACGTGCGTGCTCAATGGTTCCCGGTCGGTCCTTCGCCGCCGGGCGCTCGCGCTGCGACGGGTCGAGCCGGTCGCGGGCCTGGCCGACTCGGCGGAGACCGCCGCGCTGATCGGGGAGTCGCGGCGGGAGGTGCTGCTCGCGCTGGCCCGCCTGCCACGGCGCCAGCGAGAGGCCCTGGTGCTGCGCTTCTACCTCGACCTGTCCGACGCCGAGATCGCCGAGGCCATGCGCGTCAGGCAGAGCACCGTCAGGTCCATGACCGCCCGAGCCCGGGCCAGGCTCCTTCACGTGTTGGGAGACAACGCATGAACAGCATTGAAGAGCGACTCCGCGACGCCATGACGGCTCGCGCGGAGATCGTCCGCGACGACCAACGTCCATTCCCCGCCCCGCGGCCCAGCCGCGGCTCCAGGAAGGGCATGATCAGGGTCGCCGCCGTCACTCTGACAGTCGCAGCGACGGCCTTCGGAGTGGTAGAGCTCACCACTCCCTCGCTGGAGCCGCAGGAAAGCATCGTCGCTATGTCACCGAGCAGCACGGTGCCATCTGGGGGGCCCGAGGTCTCGGTCTTCCTTTGCATGGCGAGTTGCGCGAGCGGCGAAATCACCACGGCAGAACGGAAGAGTCTCCAGCTGGCGCTGGCGGCCCGGCCTGAGGTGGAGAGCGTCAGCTTTGAGGACCAACAGCAGGCCTGGAACAGCTTCCGTCAGGCGTACAAGGACAACCCCCAGCTCCTGAAGGCGACAACCGTCACCGACATGCCCGAGTCCTTCCGCGCCCGGCTCAGGGCGGGTGCCGACTTCTCGGCCGTGGCCAAGGCCGCGAGTGAACTGCCCGGCGTGTCCGTCAGCGTCGACCAGGCTTGCGCCCTCGACAACGCCCCTCCCTGGGGGTTCATCAAGAGGCTCCTGGGAAGAGCTGAGCAGTGTTCCTTCCCCGGCAAGGGGCGGTGACCCGCATCAGCTGAAAATTCAGCGCGATCTATAACGAGAATGTCTGGCAATTGTCTGAACCCGGGCCGATAGGCGCCACGTACATCGTGGCAATCGACATCCGGAGACAGCGATGAACATTCGCCATTCAGCTCCCACTCTTGCAATTTTAGTCCTTTCTGGTGTCGCCGCCTGCGGGAGTGGATCCGCTCAGCAACCCCCATGGGCAGTCGGCGGACGTCAGGCACGCACGACTCCAGCCCAGCAAGGCGTGGTCACCCCGGCCGAGGCCAAGGGCATTCTCGGCCGGTACGAGAAACTGTCCGACCAAGCCGTACTTCAGGGGAAAGGGTGGGAGGCCGCGGAGGCGGGGCTCTCCCTGCGGCAGACCAAGGCCGACCAGCGCCTGAACGGGATGATCGGCAACCGCAGCACTAATCCGATGGAGATACGCAAGACGCGTTTCACCATTCCCAGGAGCGGCGGCGCTAATGCGCCGTGGTTCCTGGCCGAATTCACGCGGAAAGGGAGCAAGTCCTGGACGCAGGTCATCTTCCAGAAGACGGTCCAAGGGTGGCGCGTGGTCGCGTCCTCCTTCACGGACTCGACGATGAAGGTGCCGGCCATAGCCAAGGATCGCGACGGACTGGCCACCGCGCTACCAGTGGACGAGCGCGGAACTCTCGCGATCTCGCCCCGGCAGGCGGCCCAGTCGCATGTACGTCTGATCGCCACCGCGGGCGCCGACCCGCGTGCCCGGCAGACGATCGCTCCAGGCAGGTTCACCACCGAGACCGCCAATTTCGTGCTGGCTGAGCGGAAAGGGCTGGGCGGCCAGTGGAATGTGCGCTACCAGCCGAAACTCGTACCGGAGATCTTCGCGCTCAAGACCTCTGCCGGCGGAGCCCTCATCTGGTACGGATACCTGCAGGGAGACAGCTTCATCGCCCGGTCTGGAAGCACGAATACGGCGAGCTTCAATGATCGCGAAACCGCCGCTCTGAGCCACGGCAAGACTTTCAAGAAGCGGCTCAAGCGCAATAGCGTGAGCAGCTATCTCGCCGCCATACCACCGTCTCGTGGAAAGGCTCGCGTCATCAATGAGTGGTTTTCACTGCTCAGCATCACGGGCTCCTGACGTAGGGCGTTCCTGGGCGTCCACATCGAAAGCAGCAACCGGAGAAGCAGCCACGCGTCAGAACCGGCTCCACTCCGGGACTTGGACCCACCTGGACCATGGTCCCTTGACGCAGGAGCCGTCGCCGGGATCCAGGCCCAGCAGCGTGAACGCGTGTCCGATCTCGGCTGCGATCGGGTCCGCTCTGCTTTGGGCCCAGGAGTAGAGGAAGCAGTTCAGCGTACGCGCCGGGTCCTCGCCGGGGCGTGCGTCACTGCTGACGGGATCGCGGTCGACGAATTCGCCGTCGATGACGTAGCTGCTCTGTGTGCCGCTCTTGGCATTGAAGTAGACCGCCACGCAGTGGGTGCCCGCCGACAAGGGGTTCATCGTCTCGTTCAGGGTGACGGCGAAGCCTTCCGGCTGGACCAGGGCGCATCCTCCCGCGATCTCGGTGACGGCGACGTATTGCAACCCGGCTGTGTAAAAGTCATCCTCGTCATCCTCATCCTCTGGCAGCCACGGTGCCGGGCGAGGGGGATGCGGAGCGAACTGCGCGGGGTCGGCCCCAAGACGCCGGATCGCCTCATCAGCGCTGATTCCCGTGACCAGCGCCAGTCCCATCCCCACCGCCCACTCGCCGCCCAGGTGCTCCGTGTTACTGAGCAGTGTCTTGCGCTCACGGGCCAGCTGGACGGCGGCTCTATGCTCCTCCTCCAGCGGAACGACCCCGGGAAGTCCGGCGAACAACGACGCTTGCGGCCCAGCCAGCGCCAGCCGTCCGGCCGACCATCCGCACATCACCTCGATCCACGGGTCGGCCCCGGCCGCCAGCAGCGCCTCGATGGCGCCGGCGTTGGCCTTCCACACCGCTTCCCACAGCGGGGTGTGGCCATCCTCCCCGCGCACGTTCACGTCACTGGCCCGAGCCGCCAGCGTGGCCACAACGTCCTTTGAACCGCGACCGCACGCGGCGATCAGCGGCACACCTCCAGCCACGGCCGCCGGCGCGCTGGGGTCGGCGCCAGTCGCCAGCCACCGCCCGACCTCCTCCATGTCCGTCCAGGTCCAATAGCCGATTCTGTCGAAGGTCATGGCATGCTCCTCAGCGCCTCGATCATCGTGCACGCGCAGCCCCCCATGCTAGTGATCATGACTCCTGGTGGATCGCCTGATCCTGGCGAGAGTGACCCCCGAAAACCTGCGATCAGGCGGCTCGTACCTCGACAATGGTCACGATCATGTTGTCGGAACCGCGGAGACTCCACAGCTCCCTACCAACATCCCGGTCAGCGAGACGATGGCCGAGCACCTGCGAAACGCGCGCCGTTCCTAAGACGGGTGCGAATGAATCTGCGAATGCGCCTCTTCGACAGAATGTCCCGCCAGGAGCGCCGTGACCCCGCTGGTGAAGTTGGCGCACTCGAAGATGTTCTCGTGCGGGCAGGCCAACCCATGGGCGATGGCGGTGCGGGCCACCTGAGCCTGGGCGATGCGTTGATCCAGCTCGGTGAGCTTGCGTTCGTGCAGCTCCCGCCAACCGTCGCCGTCCGGCGAGCGAGCCGCGACGAACGCCTTGACCTCCCGCAACGTGAAACCGACACCTCGCAGCAGCAACACCACACCGACCAGGTCGACCGCCGATGGCGGATAACGCCGTTGGCCGGAGACCCGGGCCGGTGCCGGTAGCAGGCCGAGGTCCTCCCAGTAGCGCAGGGCGGAGGTGGCCACACCGGTGCGGTGTGCCAGCTCGCCGATCGTCAACTGCTCGTCCATGTTGGCCTCAAGAGTCCATGTTGACTTCAAGCGTACTTGAAGCCGTTGACTGGCGATCATGCAGACAGCGGGTACATCTCTCAAGCAACGCGTGATCAAATACCTGGTGGGCCAGGCCCATCGCCCTCGGGGCATCGTCGGGTGGGCGAACGGCTGGATGTTCGCACATCGCCCCTCCAACCGGCAGCGCAACATCTGGGCGGTGTCGTTGCTGGACGTGCAGCCAACCGACCGGGTGCTCGAGATCGGCTTCGGTCCCGGCGTCGCCATCGCCGAGTTCGCCGGCCGCGCCACCCAAGGGCAAGTCTTCGGCGTCGACCACTCGCAGGCCATGGTCCGGCGGGCCACCCGCCACAACGCCGCCGCCGTCCGCGCCCGCCGCGTGCACCTCTCGTGCGTCTCCGTGGAGCGGTTGCCGAGCTTCGGCGATCCGCTCGATGCCATCCTCGCCGTCAATTCCCTGGGGTTCTGGCCCGACCCGGTGGCGCGGCTTCGCGAGCTGCGCGGTCTGCTCCGCCCCGGAGGACGCATCGCGCTCGTCAGCCAGCCCCGCTGCCCCGGTGCAGCCCGAGACACCACGGTCCGGGCCGCTCAAGAGCTCCAGGATCTGCTCACCCAGGCCGGCTTCACCCAGCTCCGGGTCGAGACTCTTGAGCTCGATCCGCCCGTCGCCTGTGTGCTCGCCAACAATCCATGACCTCGACCTCAGCGGGCGCGGAGGTACGCGTCCAGGTCGGCGGCGCCCTTGAGCATCGCGCGGCCCCGGGCGGACAGGCGGGCCTGCCAGTCGCGCAGGGTCGACTCCAGTGGGGCGACGCCTCCGGCGGAGCGTACCTGAGCAATCAGCGGGGCGATCTGCTCCAGCAGGTAGCCGCCCCGCCTGAGCTGGTGGGCCAGCCGGACATCCCGTACGTCGGCCGCGCTGTAGATCCGGTAGCCGGTCTGCGGATCGCGGCGCGGCTGGATAAGCCCGGCGTTCTCCCATTTGCGCAGAGTGGCGGGGCGGATGCCGAGCCTGCGCGCCAGGGGGCCGATGAAGGTGTCGCCGCGCTCCTGCGGCACCGGCGCCAGATCGCGGAGCGCGGCTTCGACGGCCTGGAGGGTGCGGCGGTCGTCGAGGAGCTGGCCGTGGCTCTCGTCGATGAGCCGCAGCGCCTCCTCGGTGGCACCCCGATTGACCGCCTGCATGATCGACGTGGCCGTGTGGTGACCGTGGCCCGGCACGAGGGCGAGGAACGCGCGCAGGGCTTGCGCGTGCAGCGGCGTGTAGGTGCGATAGCCGTGGGCGGTGCGTTCGGCGGCGGGCAGGATACCGGCGTCCTCGTAGTTTCTGATCGCCTGGGTGGACAGACCGTGCTCGCGCGCCAGATCCACTGGCCTCATGGATGCATCACCGATTGAAGGTCCATCGCAGTGGAAGGGGGTATTTGCGGAGCAAAGTTTACACCGAAAGTTCAACGATACTGTTTAAGGAATGGATATCAAGGACACCGCCCGTCCGCTCGACGGTGCGAGCATCTCGGCGTTCCTCCGGTCGCTGCCCGCCAAGCCCCTGCTGCTCGGGCTGGGTGAGGCCCGGCACTTCGTGCAGGAGTTGGGCGAGGCGCGCAACGAGATCTTCCGGCATCTGGTCGAGCACGAGGGCTACCGGTCGTTCGCCATCGAGAGCGACTGCCTCATGGGCCTCGTGGTGAACGACTACATCACGACGGGCACGGGCACGCTCGACGAGGTCATGGAACGCGGCTTCAGCCACAACTTCGGCACCTCCCCGGCCAACCGCGAACTCGTCCGCTGGATGCGTACGTACAACGAGGACCACCACGAAAAGCTCCGGTTCTTCGGCTTCGACGGCCCGCTGGAGTATTGGGCGGCGAGCCCGCGCCAGGCGCTCACCGGCCTCTACGACCTCCTCGACGGCCCACTCCTCGGCGCCGTAGTAACCAGGGAAACCCTCGACACGCTGCTGGGCCCGGACGACCGGTGGTCGAACGAGGCCACGGCCATGGATCCGTCCCTCTCGATCGGCCAGTCCGCCGACGCCCAGCGGCTGCGGCTGATCGCCGAGGACCTGGTGGCGCTGCTCGACACGCAGATGCCCGGGCTGAGCAGGGAGGACAGGGAGCTGGCGGCACTGTACGGGCGCACGGCCGTCGGCCTGCTCCGCTTCCACTACTGGATGGCCGACGCGTCCCCGGCGCGGTGGACCCGGCTGTCGGCCCTGCGGGACGCGATGATGGCCGCCAACCTGCGGGCCATCGCCGAGCACGGCCCGGCCCTGGTCTTCTCCGCCAACCTCCACCTGCAGCGGCACAAGAGCTTCATGTCGTTCGGCGACCAGACGCTGGAGTGGTGGAGCGCGGGGGCGATCACCGGAACGCAGCTGGGCGACCGGTACGCCTTCCTGGCCTCGGCCTTCGGCACGGTCGGCGACGACACCCCGTCCCCGGACACCGTCGAGGGCATCCTGTCCGCGCTCCCCTGGGACCACTCGCTCATCGACGCCCGCCAGTTGGCCGAGGCCGTCACGAAGCCCGCCCAGCGCGTCTCCCAAGATTTCGCCTATTTCCCGCTGGACCCGGCCCAGCTCGACCTGATCGACGGCGTCGTCTTCCTCAAGCGGGCCGTCAGGCTGTCAGGCTGGCCCGAGAGGGGATGAGCCGGCGGCGGTGGCGAGGCGGGTGGAGAGGGCGCGGACGCGATCGACGAGTTCGGGCGGCGCGTGCACCTCGAAGTCGATGTCCATCAGCGCGACCCAGACGGCGAGTTCGTCAAGGTGGTTCGCCCCGCTGGACAGCATGCAAGAGCGCTCGTCGATCGGCTCGATCGTCCCCGTCGTGGCCGGCATGTGCCCGGCGACGACCTCGGCCGGCGCGTACATCTTGAATCGGCCCTGGTACCGATAGGGCGCGCTGGAGATCGACCGGGACATGTAGGCCGCCACGTCGGAGTCGGGCGGGTCGCGGGGGACGTACCGCGGCCCGTTCGGCGTCCGCAGGCTCAAACGGTCGATCCGGTAGGTACGCCAGTCGGCCCGGTCGGTGTCCCACCCCAGCAGGTACCAGTGCCGCCCCGAGTGGACGAGCCGACAGGGCTCGGCCGCGCGGACGCTCTCCTGCCCGTCGTGCGCCCGGTAGTCGAACCGCAGGGTCTCGTGGTCACGGCAGGCGGCGGCGATCGCGGTCAGGGCCGCCGGGTCCACCACCGAACCCGCCCGCCCCATCGGCACGGTCATCGACTGCAGCGCGTGCACCTGATGCCGGAGCCGGGACGGCAGCACCCGCTCCAGCTTGGCCAGCGCCCGCACGGAGGTCTCCTCGATCCCCGACACCGAGCCCCCGGCCGCCGTCCGCAGCCCCACCGCGACCGCCACCGCCTCCTCGTCGTCCAACAGCAGCGGCGGCAGGTCCGTACCCGCGCCGAGCCGGTAACCGGGCGCGCCCGGGACGGCGTGCACGGGATAGCCGAGCTCGCGCAGCCGCCCGATGTCACGGCGGACGGTACGCACGGTCACGCCGAGCCGCTCGGCCAGCTCCACGCCCGAACGCTCGCTATGGGTCTGCAGGAGCGAGAGCAGTCTGAGCAACCGGGCCGATGTCTCCAACATGCTCTCCAGATTGCCGCACTCCTAGGACCGCTCTTGACCTAGCTCGTTCCTAACGTGTTCTGTATGACGTTCACCACGGAGATCAGTCCGTTCCGCATCGATATCCCGCAGTCCGCGCTCGACGACCTGCACGACCGGCTGGCGCGCACCCTCTGGCCCGACGAGCTGCCCGGCGTCGGCTGGTCGTACGGCATCCCGGTCTCGTACGTACAGCGGCTGGCCGAGTACTGGCGCACGGGATACGACTGGCGCAAGCACGAGGCGGCGCTCAACGAGTACCCCCAGTTCACCACCGAGATCGACGGCCAGAATGTTCATTTCCTGCACGTACGCTCCCCCGAGCCGGACGCGCTGCCGCTGGTCCTCACCCACGGCTGGCCCGGCTCGATCGTCGAGTTCATGAAGATCATCGGCCCGCTCACCGACCCCCGCGCCCACGGCGGCGACCCCGCCGACGCCTTCCACGTCGTCGCCCCGTCCATCCCCGGCTTCGCCTTCTCCGGCCCCACCCGCGAGACCGGCTGGGACCTGAGCCGGGTCGCCCGCGCGTGGGCCGAGCTGATGAGCCGCCTCGGCTATGAGCGCTACGGCGCCCAGGGCGGCGACAGCGGCTCGGTCATCTCCCCCGAACTCGGCCGCTTCGCCCCCGACCGGGTGGCCGGCGTACACGTCAACGGCGCACTCGGCTTCCCGACCTTCGACCCGGCCGAGATGGAGGGCCTCACGGAGACCGAGCTGGCCCGCATGCAGCAGTACGCCGACAACGACCGCTCCGGCTACGCGATGATCCAGGCCACCCGCCCGCAGACCGTCGCCTTCGGCCTGCACGACTCCCCCGCCGCCCAGTTGGCCTGGATCGTGGAGAAGTTCAAGGAGTGGACCGACCCCGCGCACGACCTGCCCGAGGACGCGGTCGACCTGGACCAGATGCTCACCGACGTGACGATCTACTGGCTGACCCGCACCGCCGCCTCGTCCGCCCGGCTCTACAAGGAGGGCTCGGCACAGTGGGGAACGCCGGTCGAACGCTCGGAGGTCCCGCACGGGGTCGCGGTCTTCCCCGGCGACGGCGGAATCCGGCGGATCGCGGAGCGCGAGCACAACGTGATCCACTGGTCGGAGTACGACCGGGGCGGCCACTTCGCCGCCATGGAGGCCCCTGACCTGCTGGTCGACGACGTGCGGGCGTTCTTCCGAAAGGTCCGCTAAGCCCGGGGAGTGTTGTGCCTGACGCGACGTCAGCGCCTACGGTCGTCGATGTGAACGCACGACGCTGGAACATCGGCGACCTCGCGGCTGCCACGGGCGTGACCGTACGCACCCTGCGCTACTTTCACCAGATCGGCCTGTTATGCCCGGCCGAGCGGTCGACCGCCGGGCATCGTGTCTACACCGGCGACGACGTTCGCAGGCTCTACCAGATCCTGGCGCTGAGAGAGCTGCGGCTGCCGCTCGCCGAGATCGCCGACTCGCTGGACGGCGCCGATCTGCAAGCGACGATTCAGCGCCAACTCGGGCTGGTCGAACGTCGGCTCGCTGCCCAACACGCCCTGCGTCGCCAGCTGCTCGGCGTCACCGAGGCGCTGCGGGCGGCCCAGGAGCCGTCGATCGACCAGCTCATCGAGGCAATGGAGGCAATGATGCAGGCCCGGCACTTCACGCCCGAACAGCTCGCCCGATTCGAGGCCCGGCACCGAGAGCTCGGAGAGGAGGGGTTCGCGCATCGGCTGCGCGGGCTCACGGACCTGGCAGCGGAGGCCGACGGCTTCGCCGAACGCGGCACCGACCCGGCTGATCCCATTGTCCAGGAGCTGGCGCGACGCTGGACTGAGGCGATGGCCGGGCTGGTGAACGCCGACAGGAGCGCCCTGTCGGCCCTCTACGCCAAGATCGACACCAAGGGAGCAGAGGCGGCCACGAAGGGCGTCCTCAGCGCCCGCGCGTGGGACTACCTGAAGCGGGCCTTCGCCGTCGGCTACCCGGGCCCTGTGTGAACCGCGATCAGCCGTCGACGCGGGCCGATGGGGGACTCGGGCGTGTCGAGCCAGAGCTGTTGTCCTTCGGGGGTTACGGTCATGCCGAATCGCTCAAGGCCCGGCTCACCCCAGCTCACCCACCGAAAGTACGCCTCTGTCACCTCCTCCCAGAGATGGCGGTCGCCGAGCTCGTACACCCACGGCTCGCCGTCGGGCTCGTAGATCGCGGTGCCCCACTGGCCAGGGTGTCCGGGGTCAACGAGAAACAGCCGCTTCTCGTCGTCGAGCCGCATGCGGAGACCGGTCTGGGCCGACATCACCAGGCAGGCGCCGGCCGGCGCGTACGTGATCGTGCGAGGATCCACTCTCGTGGTGAACCGCCGGCCACTACCGTCGTCCGGGTTTCCGCGAGTCGCGGTTTGGGAGCGCATCATCATGTACGAGGCGTAGCCCAGGAACCGCCCGATGGCGCTGCCGTCGGGCATGACGACGAGCCGTAGCGAGTGGTCGGTGTCGAACCCGGTCGAGAACGGCGTGACGACGACCGCGCCCGGGCGGCACTGCGCGATCCAGGCGTACGGGACGGTGTGCACCGCGCACGTCACGTGCACGCGGTCGTACGGCGCTCTCTCGGCCCAGCCTTGCGCCCCGTCAGCAACGATCAGGTGCGGGTGCACGCCGACCGCAGCCAGGTTCTTCGCCGCCTGCTCGGCGACGGCCTGGTCGACCTCGATCGACGTCACCCGCGACGCATCGCCGACCAGGTGGGACAAGAGCGCGGCCGTCCACCCGGTACCGGTGCCCACCTCGAGTACACGGTGCCCGGGGTCGGGGTCGAGCTGCGTGAGCAGGTCGACCACCGTGCCCGGGGCCGAGTTCGACGAGGTGTAAAGCCCTTCCACGTCGCGGATGTCCGTCGCGCCCTTGTCGAGCTGCGTCACGATGGGAGCCGTACCGTACACGGCCGCCCACCACGCCTCGGGATCGCTGCCCCGGTCGATCAGCTCGGGGCCGGCGTCCGTCGTGGCCACTCCCACCGGGGGCACGTACAGGTGCCGCGGCACCGCGTGTAGTGCGTTGATGATCGTGCCCCTGATCGGGGCACGAGTTCTGCTGATCGCCGCGATCATGCCCTCGACGCTGGCATCGAGCTCGGGCGTCACTTGCCCTTGCCCTTCCCGTCTCCCTCGTGCCTGCCGCCGCTACCGTCGCCGTCGCTGGTGCTCTTTTCCTTGTCTGGGAGCTCGAACGGCTTCAGTTTCGGCTTTTCGCCCTCGTGCTTGCCCATGCCGTGAGCCTTCCTCGCTTTGAAATGACCAACTTCCGTGACCGTATAACTACCATCCGTTACCAACAAGAGGCCATTCAGTTAGACGAGGCAGACCCCCGCGCGCGGCTCACACGCAGCAGATCATTGACGGTATGAGGCCGGGGCTGGAACGCGTTGAGCCATCAGCCCTTGATCGCCTCGGTGAGCTTGTTGATGAACTCCTGCTCCGCCCCGGAAACGCCCTTGGCGCTGTCGGACACCTTGGTGGCGATTTCGAGCACCCATTGGCTGTAGGCGTGCACGTCGTCCTCCGTGCCCTTGCTCCGTAGCAGAGCGATGGCCGCGGGGGCCTTGGCGAGCGCGTCCGCTATCGCCGCATCCGCGTCCTGGCCGCCGATCGCCTCGCCCTTGGGGGTACGCGCCGCGAGCCCTCTGACGAGCGCGTTGCTGTGCTGCTCGGCCTCCACGAACACCTTGCCGCCGGCATAGAGCTCCTTGGCCATCCCGATGATGCCTTCGCTCTCGACCAGCTGCGCCGCCCAGACCACCTGCCTTGGCACGTGAAACAGCTGGTCCAGCTCGTCCTCGGAGAACGCCGATAGATCTGTCATGTCCCTACCTTTCATCGTGTGGAGTTTCAAGTCACGATCATGATCGCATCGGGGGGCTTGCCGCGGAGATGAAATGCGACAAATGATCGTTTCCCACTTGACCAGCACCCCCTGCTCGACTGGCCGCTCCGGCCGTACCCAGGCGTTCCCCCGCTCAAGGCGCCGACCGTCTCCAAGGTCTCCAGGTCGAGGCGGCCGGCGGGCAGAGGTCGGCGTGCAGGGAAGTTCAGTGTTCGCGTTTCTTGCCGTGGCCGTGGCGTCGCCCGCGCGCCCCCGGCGCGTTGCCGGGCACGAGGCGCAGCGGGTGGGCACGGGCCGACTGGGCAACGAGTTCGCCCAGCTCCGCCAAGCCGATGGCATCAGGATGCCCGGAGCTCACGGCCGCCTCGATCACTCCCGTCGCGTCCTTGCCCGCCATCTCGGTGTCCTGCTCGAGGACGGCCTCTGGTCCTCCGAGTTCGAGAAGGTTGAGCAGCCCTTCCGCCAGTAGCAGCAGTTGTTCGCGATCTTCGATGGACTCCGGCTGGAGGTCTCCGCCGTCGAGGAGCGCGGTCAGAGCGAGGGGGCCGAGGACGGGGTCGGCGCGCAGGCTCCGGAGCATCGACAGGCCGTCCGGCAGGGCTTCCGTCAGGATGCCGAGCGTGGCCGAAGCTCGCGTACGGAACGGACAATCGCGTATGGCCTGCAGCAGCGTCTCGACGTCCTGCCCCGGCACCGCCAGCCAGCCGGACAGCTCAACGGCGGCCGCCTCGGGCGGGTAGTGCTGGGCGAGCAGGCCGAGGAGTTCGGCGGGTGGCGCGGTGGCCAGTTCGCCGATCAGCGGGGCGTCACGGCCTTCCGCGAGCATGCGCTCCCGGGTGGCCCGCAGGCCCAGCGGCGTCAGCCGGGCCAGCAGGAGGTCAGGATCGCGCAGGCGGGCCAGCAGCCGGGTGGCCGCCTCCGAATCCAGGGGCTGGGCTTCGTCATCGAGGTCGCTGGAGTACAGCTCGTCGGCCGCCCCATGGCTCAGCTCCACGGCACCGAGCGCGGCAAGCGCCTCGAGTGCGGCCACCAGGTCCAGATCGACCTGCCGCCGCCACGCCTCCTCCCGGAACCCCTTGTCATCGACCAGGAAGTACTCCTTGCAGGCCAGCCAAACCGACTCCTGGAGGCGGACCACGGGGACAGGACTCGGCAGGCCGTACATCGAGTTCAGCACGTCCGGCAGGATCTCGTCGAAGGACTCGACGAGCATGGAGGCGGGGTACCAGGACGAAGGCGGCGCCCCGATCGTGCTGCCCAGCTCGAAGAACGCCTCGAACGCACGTCTCCAAAGGGCGTCCGGATCGCGCAGGATCGGCGCGGCCTTGGCCACCCGGAACAGCCGTCCCTTGCTCGTACGGATCAGGCGGGCCTTCTTCGCCCAAGCGAGCAGGAGGTTCACCTGGCGCATCTCGACGACGCGCAGGTTGTCTTCCCCGGTTTCCAGCAGTGCCGCCAGCTCTCGGGCGTCGGGGCGCCGGGGAGCCCCCGCGGCGGTGAGCGGTCGCCCGTCCGCTCCGGCCCACTCCGCCACGGCGGCGAGTCGCCGTACGAGAATGCTCTGAGCCGCCGCCTCGGTGAGCTCCACCGCGGGCGGGAGGGCGATGGGCGGCTGGGTGTATGCGCGCTCCTCGTCCAGCCCCGGCTCGGTGAGCCGCGCCATCAGCTGGTCGAGGACCTCGGCGTCGAACGTCACCCGCCCGGCGTCGACGTCCCGCTGAAAATTCTCCACCGCCCGGCGATTGTCGAAATCGACACCCCTGTCGGCCGCGGTCTGCGTCCAGAACTTCGCGACGCTCTGGCGGAGGGGATCGTCCAGCGCGGCGGTGTACTCGGCCTCGGTCACGGCGGACGACAGGTCCGCCACCGCGGTGCCGCGTGGGTCGCGCAGACCTGAGGCATCGAGGTAGCGCAGGAAGGTCAGCAGGCAGTCCGGCGCGGCCTCGAGGATGTCCCGAGGAGCGACCACGTAGTGCGGGACCCATTCCAGCAGGAAACGCCGCACCTGGTCCGTGTCCCAGTAGGCCAGGCGGCCGTCGCGGCTGCGGTGGCGCGATTCCAGGGCCGCCGCCAGCACCGTGTCGTCGGCGGGCAGGCCGCGTTCGTCCGCCCAGGCGAGGCAGCGGCGGGTCAGCAGACCCACGGCCGCCTCGAACTCGTCGGTCTCGTCGGGTTCGAAGAAGGTTCGAGTCATTGTCGCAGGCTAGCCAGCCGGTAGGTCTGGCGCTGGTCGTTCTTCCATCGGCCTGTCCCAGGCGAGGGCTAGACGGTCACCGCACCGTCCGAGGCGGACCTGACGGTCGCCGCGTACTTGGCCAGCACGCCCCGTTCAACCGGCCGCTCCGGCCGTACCCAGGCGTCCCGTCGCAGCCCCAACTCCTCCTCTGGCACGTTCAGGTCCAGCGTCCCCGCCGCGCTGTCGATGACGACCACGTCCCCGTCACGCACCAGCGCGAGCGGGCCGCCGACGTACGCCTCGGGTGCGACGTGCCCGATGACCATGCCATGCGAGACCCCGCTGAACCGCCCGTCGGTGACCAGCGCCACCGAATCCCCCAGCCCCGTACCCACCAGCGCACCCGTGATCGACAGCATCTCCCGCATACCAGGGCCGCCGGCCGGGCCCTCGTAGCGGACAATGATCACGTCGCCCGGCAGGATCCGCCCCTCCTGGATCGCCGCGAAGCACGCCTCCTCGGAGTCGAACACCCTGGCCGGGCCCTCGCGCCGGAAATCCGCCTTGCCGCTGAGCTTGAGCACGCAGCCGTCAGGGGCGAGCGAGCCGCGCAGGACAGCCAGTGCCCCGCGTGCCTTGGCGGGGTTCTCAACGGTCGTGACCACCTGCTGCCCCGGCGTCTCCGTCGCCGCCGCGGCGACGTCGGCGTACGTACGGCCGTCGACCAGGGCGGCGTCCGCGCGCAGCAGGCCCGCGTCCAGCAGCCGCCGGGCCACCAGCGAGGTGCCGCCGGCGCGCCACAGGTCGGCGGCGGTGTGCGCGCCGCTGGGCATGAGCCTGGTGATGATGGGGACCTGGCGGCAGATGGCGCCGATCTCGTCGACGCGCAGCGGCAGCCCGGCCTCGCGGGCGATGGCGAGCAGGTGGAGTACGGCGTTCGTCGAGCCGCCCATGGCGGCCACCGAGACGATGGCGTTGTGCAGGGCGTCCTCGGTGAGGATGCGCGAGGGCCGGGCGTCGCGGGCCAGCGCGTCCATGACGATCTCGCCGACGCGCTCGGCCGCGGCGTTCTTCGTCTCGGCCACGGCCGGGATGTCGCCGATGCCGAACGGGGCCAGGCCGAGGAAGTCGGCGACGGAGGCCATGGTGTTGGCGGTGTACTGGGCGGCGCAGGTGCCGGGGCCCGGACACGCGTGCTTGGCCAGGTCGTCCACGTCGGCCTGGTCGATCCGGCCGACCGCGCGCTCGCCGAGGGCCTCCCACATGTCCTGGATGGTGACGTCCCGGTCGCGCCAGCGGCCGGGCATCATGCTGCCGCTGTAGAGGACGACGGCGGGTACGTCCAGGCGGGCCAGCGCCATGATGCCCGCCGGTACGGTCTTGTCGCACCCCACGATGCACACCAGCGCGTCGAACCCGTGCGCCCGGCCCATCAGCTCGATCGAGTCGGCGATGATCTCGCGGCTGACCAGCGAGGCGCGCATGCCGGGGGTGCCCATGGTCAGGTTGTCGGAGACGGCGATCGTGTTGAACTCCATCGGCGTGCCACCCGCCCTGCGCACCCCCGTGGCGACGTGCGCGGCCAGTTCGCGCTGGGTGAGGTTGCAGGGCATCGTGCCGGTCCAGGTGGAGGCGATGCCGATCATGGGGCGGCGCATCTCCTCCTCCGACAGTCCCATGGCGTACAGGTGAGAGCGGGCGGGTGCGCGGTCCGGATCATCGGCGATGCTCATGTTGCCACCTTACGAACGAGCCGGCAGTACGGATCAGCGAGGGCGGTGTCAGGCGGCATGTGCCCAGGACGCTGACGGGGACGGCCTCTCCCTCATCCGGGGCTCACTGCCCTCGGAGGCTTCCCCAACAACGCTGAGGTACCTGACCGTCCTTCCGTCCGCCCCGTCGGTATACGGTCAGGGCCTCACCACTTCTGAGGGCGACGAGCGTGCGAGCAGAAGTGAAGGAGAAGCGTTTCGGAAGCCTCTACTGCGACACTTTCCGCGTAGTCGAGGAAGAGTAAGTCTCGCTAGGCGAAAAAGATCATGAGTGTGGCGGTCGCCTCGGCTGCCGTGGGATCAGCGGCCACCAAGGGGCCTCGCGGTGTGCCGCTTGGAGCGGCGAGCACTGGTCCCGCAAGAAGGCGGACTACACCTGTTTCAAGGGGAGACGGGCACAGCCTCATCAGCTGTGTGCGCGAGCCCGAAGGGGATTGCGCGTACGCGCATGGGGAGATCGACATGGGGCCGGTGAGGGCCCCATGGGCTCAGAGGGGCGATGAGAGTTGTCGAAAGAAACGCGCACGCGCGGGGGGCAAAGCCTGGCGGAGGCGCTGGAGACCTACTTGGCAGAGTGGTCGGAGCGCACGGGCATCGCCGTCGAGACATGGGCGCTGCCCTCGACCGACGTACCGTCGGGCGTCGCGGCGGGCATCCTCGCCGCCACGCGCGAGGCCCTGAGCAACGTCGAGACCCATAGCCGCGCGAAACTCGTCTCCGTCGCGGTGACCTCGGGCAAGAGCGGCCTCCGGCTGACGATCCGTGACCACGGCGACAGCTTCGCCACGCTCAGGGCGGGGCGCGGCATCGCGCGGATGCAGGCCACCTTCACCGAGCTGGGCGGCAGCCTGTCGGTGACCGGTACGCAAGGGGAGGGCACCACCGTCAGCGGCGTGCTGCCTAGCTAGAACACCGCTGAAGATCTTGTTGGTGGAACAGGCCGGGTGCCCGACGGGCAGATGACGGTGGCGGGCCGGCGTCGATGTGGAAGTCGTCCGGGGTAAAGCCACCTAGCACGACCGGACGCAGGGCGCGGGTTTGATCATCAGACGGCGCCCGGCATCGGTCGGTGCCTGACGGCAGGGGCCGGCGCAGGGCCTGCTCCCCGCAGCCGCCGCCCGGCCCATCACCACCGCCCGGCCCATCACCACCGCCCGGCCCATCACCACCGCCCGGCCCATCACCACCGCCCGGCCCATCACCACCGCCCGGCCCATCACCACCATCCGGCCCATCGGCGCGAGCAGGTCCAGGCTGCTCCATCGTGCCGTACCGCCGACCATGTACACCACGACGTCGAACCGACCGGCCTCGGCCACCTGCTCGCGTAGGACGACCTCGTCGTAGCCGAACGCCTTGGCGGTCTCGATCTTGGCGGGGCTGCCCATGGTGCCCACCACGCGCCCCGCACCCCGCACCCGGGCGGCCTGGCGAGCGCGTACATGTGCGTCCGCTCCGCCTCGTCGAGCTTCAGTGCGCGGGCGCCCACGACCAGCACAGCGTCGGAGACCTTGATGTCTCGTCGTTGCTCCAGCCGGGTGTACCAGAACCCCCCGATACCGGCGAGCACGACCACCTCTTTCCGGCGCAGTCCAGAAGGACCGCGGCGCCCTCCGGTGGGCATGCCGACAGCGGTGAGCGTGAGGGCCTCCCGCTTGACACGCAGGAACTCTTCAAGTTCACCACGGCGACGTTGACTGGTCGTCACAAACTCGCCCTAGGCCAGGTCAGCACTTGACAAAAATAATTGTCGGTAGCATGCTCCAACCATGGACACGATCACTTCCAAAGACGGCACCCAGATCGCCTACGACCGCATAGGCCAGGGTCCGGCGGTCATCCTCGTCGACGGCGCCATGTGCCACCGCGCGGCCGGCCCGAACCCGGCGCTGGCCAAGGAGCTGGCTCGGAGCTTCACCGTCTACACCTACGACCGCCGGGGGCGCGGCGACAGCGGCGACACCGCGCCGTTCTCCCCCGAGCGCGAGATCGAGGATCTGGCCGCGCTGGTGGAAGAGGCCGGCGGCACTGCCTTCCTGTACGGCATCTCCTCCGGCGCGGCGCTGGCCATGGCGGCCGTCGAGAGCGGCCTGCCGGTATCGAAGGTGGCCGTCTACGAGGCGCCGTTCGTGGTCGACGACACCCGGCCGCCGATCCCGGACGACTACGTGCGGCAGCTCGAAGAGATGGTCGCCACCGGGCGCCGGGGCCAGGCGGTCGCCTACTTCATGCGCGAGGGCGTCAACCTGCCCGGCGTGCTCGTCGCCATGATGCGCTTCATGCCCGCCTGGTCCGGTATGAAGGCCATCGTCCACACACTGCTCTACGACGTCGCGTTCGTGGCCGATTACGAGCGCGGCAAGCCGCTCCCCGCCGCCCCCTGGGCCTCGGTCAAGATCCCGACCCTGGTGATCTGCGGCGGCAAGAGCCCCGCGTGGATGCGCAACGGCATGCGGGCCTGGGCCGACGTGCTGCCCAACGCCGAGCACCACACGCTCGACGGCCAGACGCACATCGTCAAGGCCGCGGCCCTGGCGCCGGTCCTGGAGGGGTTCTTCCGATGAGATTCCGCGCCGTCGTCGAACTGGGCGGCAAGACCGCCACGGGCATCGAGGTCCCTACCGAGGTCGTCGAGGGTCTCGGCGGAAGCAGGCGGCCCGCCGTCAGCGTCACGATCAATGGCTACGGCTACCGCAGCACGGTCGCCTCCATGGGCGGGCGGTACATGCTGCCGCTCAGCGCCGAGAACCGGCAGGGCGCGGGGGTGACCGCGGGCGACGAGGTGGAGGTGACGCTGGAGCTCGACACCGCGCCCCGGGAGGTGGCGGTGCCGGCCGACCTGGCCGCGGCGCTCGACGACGCTCCCGAGGCCAAGCGCTTCTTCGAAGGGCTGTCGTACTCCCGCAAACTCCGCTACGTCCTGCAGGTCGAGGGCGCCAAGAAGGCCGAGACCAGGCAGCGGCGCGTCGCCGACACCGTCACCCGGCTCGCCAACGGTGAGGGCTGACCGCACTTTTGCGGACGAAGGGGCGTCTTTGCCAATCGAGTGGGCATATGGGCGCCATGGCTGAGTTCCTGACCGATATCAAGACCATTCGCGAGCGCGCCCGCGCCGAGATCGACAAGGGCCCGATCACCGACGCCTATGGCGCCGACCTGGAACGCGTCATCCAGGTCTGCAACGAGGCCCTGGCCACCGAGCTGGTGTGCGTGCTCCGCTACAAGCGGCACCACTACACCGCGTCCGGGCTGCAGTCGGAGTCGGTGGCGGCGGAGTTCCTGGAGCACGCGGGCGAGGAGCAGGAGCACGCCGACAAACTCGCGGCCAGGATCGTACAGCTCGGCGGCGCGCCCGACTTCAACCCCGACACGCTCAGCTCCCGCGCCCACTCCCAGTACGACGAGAGCCGCGGACTGATCGACATGATCAAGGAAGACCTGGTCGCGGAGCGGATCGCGGTGGCCAGCTATACCGAGATCATCCAGTGGCTGGGCGACAAGGACATCACCACCCGCCGGGTGTTCGAGGAGCTCCTGGCCAAGGAGGAGGAGCACGCCGACGACATGCAGAGCCTGCTCGAACGGATTCCCTCCTCCTAAGGGCGAGCCGACGTCACCATCTACATCTAAGGGCAAGCCGACGTCACCACTTCACCGGCAGTGACACCAGGCCTGCCGTCAGCGAGTCGGCGCGCACGCGCAGCTCCTCGACCGGCACCGCCAGCCGCATCCCCGGAAAACGCGGGATGAGCCGGGCGAACACCGCCTGCAGCTCGATCCGGGCCAGCGGCGCCCCGATGCAGTAGCGGGCACCGTAGCCGAACGAGACGTGAGCCATCGCCTCCCGGGTGATGTCGAACCGCTCCGGGTCGGCGAACATCGTCTCGTCGTGATTGGCCATGCCGATGTGCAGCAGGACCAGCTCGCCCGCCCGGACCGTGACCTCGCCGATCTCCAGATCGACGCGGGCGTATCGGGGGATGCCGCCGGTGCCGTTCACCATGGGCACCCGGAGGATCTCCTCGATCGCCCCGGTGAGCAGCCCGGGCTCGGCCAGCAGGGCGTCCCACTGCTCCGCGTTCGCCAGCAGGTACAGGGCGCCCATGCCGATCTGCACGACCGTGGTCTCGTGTCCGGCGAACAGCAGGTTCATGGCCCGTCGCGCGATCTCGTCGTCGTTCGTGTCGGGCACCTCGATCATGCGAGAGATCACGTCGTCGCCCGGCGCGTGCCGCTTGCGCTCGACGAGGCTCTTGCCGTACTCGTACAGGTCGACCAGGCCCTGCATCGAGCGGGCGTGATCGGCGGTGTTGCCCGCCGCCTCCGTCCAGGCGCGGAACTGGTCGCGATCCTCGTACGGCACGCCGAGCAGCTCGCAGATGACCAGGATCGGCAGCGGCAGCGCCAGCGCCTGGTGGAGATCGGCCGGTGAGCCCTGCTGCTCCAGCTCGTCGAGCAGCTGGTCGGTGAGCTCTTCCACGCGCGGACGGAACGCCCGCATGCGCTTCGGCGAGAAATGCGGCTGGAAGACCGCCCGCATCCTGGTGTGGTCCTCGTGCTCGGTGTCGAAGTCGCCCATCGGGCCACCGAACAGCGCGGACTCGCCGATGCGCGCGGCGGTCTCGGGTTGGGGGTGCGAGCGGCCGAGCCGATCGTCGTCGAGCAGGCGCCGCACGTCCTCGTAGCCGGTCACCAGCCAGGCGTCGTCGCCCGTGCTCGTCTTTACGCGATGCACCGGCCCCTCGGCCTGCAGCGCGCGCAGCAGGGGCGCCGGCCGGAGGAGCTCAGGCTGCTCGAAGGGAAGCTTGTTCACTGGCATGTGAACAACGGTATTTGCAGAGCCGGGTGATCCTCTACCGGCACTTCGAGTCGCGAGTCCGTCCGGATCGCCCGGCATCATCTGGCCGCCAGGATCGTCGATCCGAAGTGGGCGGACTGGGCGGCGCGGCTGGTGTTCGCGGTGACCGTCGAAGGGGTCATCGCGTGGCTGGACGCCGGACGGCCCGATCCCGGCACGGCTGCCGAGCGCGTCTCCCGGGCCGTCCACGGCGTCATCGAAGCGGCCTCCTGACCGCGAACTCCTCGCCAGAGGCGTCCGGAGATGCTGCTGCGCCAGGGATCGAAAATCTATAGTCGCCACGGTAGACATTCGTCGCTGTTGTGGCTAGTGTTTCTGCCATCGCAAGGAACGGATCCACGAGGGCGGCGCACGAGATACCCAGGCGTCACGACGAGCCGCCCGGACGAGCGTGGATAGCAGGAGTGATCGGCAGAAGGTCGGACGTGCAGGGCCAAGAAGTCGCAAGGGGCCCGACGCGTGGACGCGCTGCCAGAGCGGCCGTCGAAGGCCGTCTCATGACAAGGGTTGTAGAAGGTTCACAGATAGCGAAGGGAGTGTTGAACGCCATCAGGATCGCCCGTCGCCGGTGTGTTTTCGCCGCACGGGTACCGCAGCTCCACAGACGGGAAGGTGGTCTACGGTCACGCTTACGCGATCCCCGCACCCCCGCCCACAGCGGGCGGCTGTTGCGGAAACGGCAATTCGGCCTCTTGGCCGGTAGATGGTGTTGAACAACCTAGTTGCGGGCCCCGGCGCATAATGGCGCCGGGGCCCTCGTCCGCGTTCAGGAGGTTACATGGATCGAACATCCCCAGAGTTGGCCGCAGGGCCCGATAGCAAGCCCAAGCCCCGCACCACGGCCGCTACTTCCACGCTCGCGTCAAGCGCCGCTTACGGCGACAAAGCCGAGTCCCGCATCCTGTCACCCTCCGCTGCGGCGGTGGATGCCAGCGCTGAAGCCAAACTCGACGATGACGACTACCCCGCCTACAGCATGGGCCGGGCCGCGGAGATCCTGGGCGTCAGCGCGGCTTTCCTGCGCAGCCTGGGCGCCGCCAAACTGATCGAGCCGCAACGCTCCAACGGCGGCCACCGCCGCTACTCCCGCTACCAGCTGCGCTTGGCGGCCAGGGCCCGCGAGCTCGTCGACCAGGGCACCGCCCTGGAAGCCGCTTGCCGGATCATCATCTTGGAAGACCAGCTCGCCGAGGCGCTACGCATCAACAACTCCCGCGACCGCCCGGCCAACCCTTAGCGCCGGCGACCTCATCGACCCCGCGGCCTGGTCCCGCAAAGCGCCGACCAGGCCCAGCGTGGTGCTCGATCTCGAAGCGGAGCACGGTGCTGCCGCTCTCGCGGGGCTCCAGCTCGCTGTGGCCCATGAACCAGGAGTCGATGCCCGGTCCTTCGGCGATCGCCATCGCCCTCCTGGGCGACGGGACTCGCTCTTGAGAGGGAGACCGAGGATCGCCCGTCGCGGCGATCCCCTTTGAGCGGCGAACTCCGAGGATGGGCTGCATATCCCGCAGCTTTGAAGGAGAACCGGTCGTGAAGAACCGCACCGCGCTCATCGCCGCCCCCCTGCTCGTCCTGACCTACGGTCTGCTCAGAATCGTCGACGGCTTCGACGGCGTCCGAGGTCCTGGCTTGGCCTGGACCGCCGGGCACCTCGCTTTTCTCGGGGCTTTGACACTGTTTGTCCCGATATTTTGGGATATGCGGAGGATGTTGGAGCGGTCCGCCCTCGCCACCGCGGCCCTGGTCGCGGGCGTCGTCGGGATCGGCTGCGCGGCCGCCCAGTTCGCGATCGACATCATCGTCGGCTTTCTGGCGGCCGACCATGACGCGATGAGCCCGATGTTCGAGCAGGTGAAGGCGGTGCCGGGCGTGGACCTGGCCGTCTACAGCGCGGGACCGATCCTGTTCTACGTGGCCCAGCTCGCCTTCGCCGCCCTGCTCGCCGGGCACCGGCTGGTCAAGGTCTGGGTGCCGGTCGCGGTGCTGGCCGAGATCGTGCTGTCGGCGGTCAACCTGGACCTCATCCCGGTGGGCGCGATCCTGCTGCTGGTCTCGTTCCTGCCGCTGATGGGCCGCCGCACGACGACGGCGAGGCACGCTCCCGTACATGCGTGAGAGCCGGCGTACGGGAAGCATGAGCCGGCATACGGAAAGATGGGGCACCGTGTCCGACTTGTCGCTTATCGACATCGTCCGCCGAAGGATCGCGGCGCTCCCTCACCTCTGGGTGGACGCCGCGCTCACCGCGGTGATCCTGATCGCCCAGCTCTGGCCCCTGCTGTTCAGCGACGAGCGGACCGGCGAGCCCTGGGACTGGTGGGGGTACGTGGTGGTGGTCGCCGCGTCGTTGCCCCTGGTCTGGCGGCGGCGGGCGCCGATCGCCGTACTGGTCGTCTGCCTGTGCACGGGCGCCCTCTACGATCTCGCCGACCACGTCGCGCGCCAGCCCGTCTGGTACGGCGGCATGGTCGCGCTCTACACGGTCGCCGCCTACTCCGGCACCTGGCAGCGGATTCTCGTGCTCGTCATGACCGTCACCGGTGGCCTGCTCGTGGTCGGCTCGTCGGAGACCGCACTGCGCGGGACGGTGCTGTTCGTGGCCGCGTACGCCATCGGCAGGGCCACCGCCACCTCCCGCGCCCACGCCGCCGCGCTGGAGGAACGGGCCGAACGGCTGGAAAGGGAGCGACAGATGGAAGCGGAACGCGCGGCCGAGCACGAGCGCGCCAGGATCGCCCGCGACATGCACGACATCCTCGCCCACGCGGTCAGCCTCATGGTCGTCCAGGCCGAGGCGGGGCCCGTGGTGGTCAGGAGCAACCCGGCGCGGGCTGAGGCCGCCTTCGACGCGATCGCCGCGGCGGGACGGGACGCGATGATGCAGCTGCGCCGGATGTTGGGCGTGCTGAAGGACGAGGAGGCGCCGCGCGCGCCGCAGCCCACCATCGACGACCTGCCCGCTCTGGCGGACCAGGTCTCCCACGCGGGGTTGCGGGTGGCGTACGCCTCGACCGGAACGCCACGGCCCGTCTCGCCCGACTGCGCCGTGGCGGCGTACCGGGTCACGCAGGAAGCACTCACCAACATCGTCAAGCACGCCGGCGCGAACCACGCGGACATCCGGCTCACCTGGGAGGACGACACCCTGATGCTCGACATCACCGACGACGGACACGGGTTGCCGTCAAGCGGGCGCGGGCTGCCTTCGGGCGGGCACGGGCTGATCGGCATCCGCGAGCGCGCCGCCGCCTGCGGTGGCACCGCCGCGGCCCGTCCCCGCACCGACGGGCCGGGCTTCCACGTGTCGGTACGGCTCCCGCTGGCCCGCGCATGACCGGCCAGGACGCGGCCCCGAGCATCCGGGTCGTCGTCGCCGACGATCAGGAGCTGGTCCGCGGCGGGTTCGCGATGATCCTGGACGCGCAGCCGGACATCGACGTGGTGGCCGAGGCGGGCGACGGGCTCCAGGCCGTCGCCGCGGTCCGCGAACACGACGCGGACGTGCTCCTGCTCGACATCCGCATGCCCAGGATGGACGGCATCGAGGCGGCCAAGATCGTGTGCGCGGAGACCGGCTGCCGGGTGCTCATGCTCACCACGTTCGACCACGACGACTATGTCTATGACGCGCTGCGGGCGGGGGCCAGCGGGTTCCTGCTGAAGGACGTGCGCCGGGACGATCTGGTCAACGCCGTACGAGTGGTCGCGGAGGGTGAGTCGCTGCTGGCGCCGACGGTGACCAGGAGGCTGATCTCCGAGTTCACCTCCCGGCCGGCCGCCAGGCCCGCTAACGCGCTTGCCGTACTGACCGCGAGAGAGCGTGAGACGCTGCAGCTGATCGCGCGCGGACTGTCGAACGCGGAGATCGCCAAGGCCATGGTGGTCAGCGAGCACACCGTGAAAACGCACGTCAGCAACCTGCTCGCCAAGCTCGGGCTGCGCGACAGGGTGCAGGCGGTGATCACCGCCTACGAATCGGGCCTCGCGGTACCGGGTGCGTAACGTGTGGTCAGACGGGGTAAGCGGGGACGTATGCACGACCTCTCGACCGACGAAACGGGAACGGCCCCAAGAAGAGTGGATGAATCACCCTGCCAAGTGATGCAATGGGCCAACCCGCAATCACCCGAGGAGGCCCGTTGAGAGACAACCTCGACCTCGCCGCGAGCGCCCAGCAGCTGGCCGACGCCGCGCCGGCGGGCTCGCTGGACCGCGCGGCGGCCGCGTCCGTGGCCATCACGCTGGCCACCACACGCGACGTCGTCCAGGCCAGGGAGACGCTCGACGGCCTCGCACCGCAGGACGTACGCCAGGCGGCGCTCACGCTCTTCGAGGAGCTCTCCGCGAGCTGACCTGGCCTGACCGGACGCCGACTTCGACTTCGACGCGGCGTCCTGAGGCGTACCCAGACGAGCCCATACGGCGTCCTAAGGCATGCCCAGACGAGCCCGTACGGCCCGGCGCGCCCATACGACGGCCTGCCGGTCGCCGTGCAGCTGCAAGGTGTGGTTCAGGGCCATGACCAGGCCGTGCAGCTCGAACACCAGCTGATCGACCTCGGTGCTGCCCGGCAGTTCCCCGGCGGCCACGGCCCGCCGAGTCTCCTTGAGCAGCCGCCCCCGCCAGGCGTCGAACCGGGCCGCCACCGCGTCGCGCACCGCCCCCACCCGCCCGTCGAACTCGTGGGCCGCGGCGACGAAGAAGCAGCCCCCGGGGAAGACGCCGCGCTCCAGGTAGGAGATCCACTCCTCGCAGAGCGCCTGCAGCCGGCGCAGTCCCGGCTCGATCCGGATGACCGGCTCCCAGACCTCCGCGCGGAAGACCTCGCCGGCCCGTTCCAGCACCGCCAGCTGCAGCGCCTCTTTCGAGCCGAAATGACCGAGAACGCCGGACTTGCTCATGCCGAGCTCGGTCGCGAGGCGGCCGATGGTCAGCCCTTCCAGCCCTTCGAGGGAGGCGATGGCGACCGAGCGGTCGAGGATGGCGGAGCGCGTGCCGAGGGCCTCCGCCACGGATCTCCGTGGACTCATCCAGGCAGTTTAGCGTCCGGAGCATTTTTAGCGTCCGAACGGTCGGTTGCTATAGTCCCGCCCATGACTGGATCAAGACTCGTCGCCACCGGCCACTACCAACCTGCCAAGGTGCTGACCAACGACGACCTCGCCGCCATGGTCGACACCTCCGACGAGTGGATCACCAAGCGGGTCGGGATCCGTACCAGGCACATGGCCGGGCCGGAGGAGGGCGTGGCCGAGCTGGCCGGGAACGCGGCGGCCAAGGCGCTGGCGGGCAGCGGGCTGGACGCCACCGACATCGACCTCGTCCTCGTGGCCACCTGCACCCAGACCGAGCGGGCGCCGAACATCGCCTCCCGCGTCGCGGCCAAACTCGGCGTACCGGACGCGGCCGTCATGGACCTGGGCGTCTCGTGCTCCGGCTTCACCCACGCGCTTGCCATGGCCGACCACACGATCAAGGCGGGGGCCGCCACGCACGCCCTGGTCGTGGGGGTGGACAAGATGACGGCCGTGACGGACTGGACCGACCGTACGACGTGCGTACTGACCGGCGACGGCGCCGGGGCGGCGGTGCTCAGCGCGGCGGCGGAGCCGGAGATCGGGCCCGTCGTCTGGGGCTCGGCGCCCGAACTGGGCAACGCGGTCCGGATCGGCGGCACGCCGACCCGGTTCGCCCAGGACGGCCAGACCGTCTACCGCTGGGCCACCACGCGGCTGCCGGAGATCGCCCGGCGCGCGTGCGAACGTGGCGGCGTCAAACCGGAGGAACTGGCGGCCGTGGTGCTGCACCAGGCGAACCTGCGGATCATCGAGCCGATCGCGCAGAAGCTCGGCGCGGTCAACGCGATCGTCGCCCGTGACGTGGTCGAATCGGGCAACACCTCGGCCGCGAGCGTCCCGCTGGCGCTGTCGAAGCTGCTGGAGCGGGGTGAGGTGCGGCAGGGGGCGCCGATGCTGCTGTTCGGGTTCGGCGGGAACCTCTCCTACGCGGGGATGATCGTCCGCTGCCCGTGACCTCGTAGTCCAGCTTTAGTCGCGCAGGTGGTCGGCGAGCCGCTCCAGTTGCTCGGCGTAGTAGTCGCCGAACTCGGGTGAGCCCGGGTCGAGCCCGCAGGCGGCCCGGACGAGGTGCGGGAAGACGATGCCCGCCGCGGCCATCCCGAACAGCGCCACCAGCACCGCGGCCGGGTCCAGGTCGGCGGGGAACTCCCCCGCCTCCTGGCGGGCGCGCAGGTGCTCCAGGTCGCGGCGCACCTCGTCGTCGAAGGCGGGATCGGGCGGGGCGTCGTCGGTGAGCCCCTGCCAGACCAGCAACTTGCCGAAGTCGCGGCGGCTGGAATTGGCGCGCGCGTAGCCCGCGATGAGCCGGCCCAGCGACGACCCGCGATCGGCGAACACGCTCTCCTCGCTCTGCCAGCGGGTGTTCAGCGCGCGGAAGAGCCCCTCCTTGCCGCCGAAGTAGTAAGAGATCAGCTGCTTGTTGACTCCGGCCCTGGCCGCGATCTCGCCGACCCGCGCCCCGGCGAACCCCTTGGCCGCGAACTCCTCCAGCGCCGCCTGAAGGATGCGGGCCTTGGTGCGCTCCGGATCGCGCTGCTTCTCCTCCGGCGCTCGTCTCATGCCCGGAACACTATCATCCATCCGGATGGTTGACAGAATCATCCATACGGTTGATAGTCATGGACATGACAGAGCACATCGCGATCATCGGCGGCGGGGTCGGCGGCCTCTGCCTCGCTCACGGACTCCTCAAGGCCGGAAAGCACGTCACCGTCTACGAGCGGGACCGCACCCCGGCCGACCGGCTGCAGGGCTACCGGGTGCACATCGACCCCAACGGCGCCCGCGCCCTCCACGACTGCCTGCCGGCGGCGCTCTGGCAGGCGTTCCTCGCCACGACCGGGCAGGGCGGCCAGGACTTCGGCTTCCTCACCGAGCGGCTCGGCACGCTCGCGCTGATCGAGACCCCGCCCGCGGCCGACCCGGCCGACGACCACCACTCCGTGAGCCGCATCACGCTCAGGCAGGTGCTGCTGACCGGGCTGGAGGAGGTGGTGCGGTTCGGCAAGACGTACGAGCGCTACGAACGGCTGCCCGACGGGCGGGTCGAGCTGTTCTTCGCCGACGGCTCCAGCGACACGGCCGACGTCGTGGTCGCCGCCGACGGCGGCAACTCGCGGGTGCGCAAGCAGTATCTGCCGCACGCCGAGCGCGTAGAGACCGGCATCACCACGGTGGCGGGCAAGTTCCCGCTCACCGACGAGACCAGGGCGCTCATCTCGCGGCGGCTCGTCGAGGGCCCGAACACCATCATCCCGCCCAAGGGCCTCGGCCTGTTCTGCGCCCCGCACGACCTGAGCGACACCGCGCCGGTCGGCGCCATCGGGACGACCGAGCAGCAGGGCGCGCTGATGGACAACGCCGGCAGCTACATCCTCTGGGCCGTGGGCGCCGCCAAGGACCGCTTCCCCGCCGACGTCGCTGACCTGCCGGGCGCGCGGCTCAAGCAGACGGTGGCGGAGATGATCGAGTCCTGGCATCCCGATCTCCGCAAGCTGATCGACCTGTCCGACCCCGACACGGTCTCGTTGCTGCCGATCCGTACCTCGATCCCGATCGAGCCGTGGCCGGCCACCACCATCACACTGCTCGGCGACGCCATCCACAGCATGACGCCGATGCGCGGCATCGGCGCCAACACCGCCCTGCGCGACGCCCGCCTGCTCTGCCTGGCGCTGACCGGCGGGCGCGACACGGTCGAGGCCATCGCGGACTACGAGGAGCGGATGCGCGAGTACGGCTTCGCGGCCGTGCGGGACTCGCTCCGCGCGGCCGAGCAGTTCATCGGCGAGAGCCGGGCCGCCAGGATGGGCTTCAAGACGTTCCTGCGTACGGTCCAGCGCTTCCCGTCGCTCAAGGCGAAGGTGTTCTCGTAGTCCAACGCCGTACCTTGGAGGAGCCGACACTGTCGAAGCTGCTGGAGCGGGGTCAGGTGCGGCGCGCCCTCCGCGCGGTGCGCGACCGGCTTCGCGCACCCAGATCGCGAGGCGTGGCGCGCTGACGCTAGCGTTGGAGGGGAGGAGAGGGGTTCCGTTGTCAGTCGTGAAGATCAACGTCCTGACCGTGCCGGCGGAGATGCGGGAGGAGCTGGAGCGACGCTTCTCCAACCGGGCGGGCATGGTGGAGTCGGCCGACGGGTTCGAGTGGTTCGAGCTGCTCAGGCCGGTCGAGGGCACCGACCAGTACCTGGTCTACACCCGCTGGCGCAGCGAGGACGACTTCCAGACGTGGCAGCAGGGTCAGGCCTTCCAGCGCGGGCACGCGCAAGCCGGGGCCGCCCAGGGGCATGGCCACGGCCAGGGGCCCGCCGCGTCCGGATCCCAGCTCTGGTCGTTCGAGGTCGTCCAGAGCGCCAGCCCCAAGAGCTGAGCGGCCCTTTGTTGGAGGGTGGATGCGGATCGGGATCCTGGGGCCGCTCCAGATCGCGGGGGCCGCGGTCGGCGGCGCGCGGGTGCGGGCGCTGCTGATCCGCCTGGCGCTCGATCCCGGCCGGGTGGTGACCAACGACCGGCTGATCGATGACCTGTGGCCGGGTGAGCCGCCCGAGCATCCCATGGCAGCGCTGCAGTCGCTGGTGTCCAGGGCGCGCAGGGAGGCTCCCGGGCTGATCTCCTCCCATCCGAGCGGCTACCTGCTCGACGTACCAGCCGATGAGGTGGACGCGTGGGCGTTCGAGCGGCTGGCCCGCGCGGGCGACGCGCACGCGGCGCTGGCGCTCTGGCGCGGCCCGGCGCTGGGCGGCATCGACCTGCCCTTCGCGCTGGCCCCGGCCGCCCGGCTGGAGGAGCTGCGGCTGGCGGCGCTGGCCGGCCGGATCGCGGCGGACCTGGCCGCGGGTGGCGATGTCGTGGCGGAGCTGGAGGAGTTGGTCGCCGAGCACCGGCTGCGCGAGCCGTTCCACGCGCTGCTGATGCGGGCCATGGTGGCGGACGGACGGCGTGGCCAGGCGCTGGAGGTCTTCGAGCGGATCAGGGCGCGGCTGGCGGACGAGCTGGGCGTCGATCCGGGGGCCGAGCTGCGGGAGGCGCACCTCGCGGCGCTGCGTGAGGAGGAGCCGGAGCCCAGGAGCAACCTGCCCGCCCGGCTGACCAGCTTCGTCGGCCGCAGCGACGATGTCGCCCGTATCCGGACGCTCTTCGTCGGCCGCGGCGATGACGTCGCTCGCATCCGGCCGCTGACGGGCGCTCGGCTGATCACCCTCGTGGGGCCCGGCGGGGCGGGGAAGACGCGGCTGGCCGTCGAGGCGGCCGCGACGCTGCGCGTGCCCGACGGGGTGTGGCTGGTCGAGCTGGCCCCGGCGGCCGGGGTGCGGGCCGCGCTGGAGGCCGTGTTCAAGACGTCCGACCTGGTCAGGGCGCTGCGCGGCACGTCACCGGTGATCGTGCTGGACAACTGCGAGCACCTGATCGACGAGGCCGCGCGCGTGGCGGAGTGGCTGCTGGGCGAGGTGGCCGGGCTGCGGGTCATCGCCACCAGCAGGGAGCCGCTGAACATCCCCGGCGAGACCCTGCACCCCGTACTCCCGCTGGCGGAGGAGCCCGCCGTGGAGCTGCTCCGCGACCGCGCCGTCGCCGCCAGGCCCGACCTGAGCCCGGACCCGGCCGAGGCCGCGCGGATCTGCCGTGAGCTCGACGGCATCCCGCTGGCCATCGAGCTGGCCGCCGCCCGGCTGCGGACGATGTCGGTGTCCATGCTGGTCGAGCAGCTCGGCGACCGGCTGGGCTTTCGCGGCAGCCGTACCTCCGAACCCAGGCACCGGACGCTGCGCGCGGTCATCGACTGGAGCTGGGACCTGCTGTCGCGGGAGGAGCGGGAGCTGCTGCGCGGGCTGTCGGTGTTCTCCGGCGGGGCGACGGCCGAGGCGATCGGGCGGGTCTGCGGCGGCGGTCTCGATCTGCTGTCCGCGCTGGTCGACAAGTCGCTGATCGCCCTCTCCGGTGACCGCTACACGATGCTGGAGACGATCAGGCAGTACGTCGCGGAGAGCACCACGGCTGATCTCTTGGAGCTCAGGCAGGCGCATGCCTGCTACTACGCCGAGCTGGCCGAGGCCGCCGAGCCGCATCTGCGGACGGGTGAGCAGGTCAAGTGGCTGGCCGTGCTCGACGCCGAGCAGGGCAATCTGGACGCGGCGTTCCGGCACTCCGACGACCCGCTCCGGGTCATCCTGCCGAGGCTGTGGCCGTGGATCATGCGCGGGCGGCGGCAGGAGGTCATCGCGAACGCGGCCGCCGCGCTGCGCAGGGTCGGTGACGTCCCGCCCGAGGGGCGGGAGCTGGCCCATGGGCTGTGCATGATGGCCGCCATGGGCGCCGAGCCGAGCCGGGCGGTCCGGGAGTCCGACCATCCGGCGGCGCTGCACTCCTGGGCGATGGGCATCGCCATGGGTCCGCCGCGCGACGTGGTGGCCGTCACGGAGGCGAGCGCCCAGCGGCTTCGTGAGCATCCCGACACGTGGACCAGGTCGACGGCGCTGCTGGTGGCGGGCATCGTGCGGTTCGAGTACGGGGCGGTCCACGGGGCCGAGTCCCTGCTGGAGCCGGCGCTCGACGGACTGCGCGGGACCGGCGACCGCTGGGGGCAGTGGACCGCCTACTTCTGGCTGTCGCTGGCCGCCGAGAACCGTGGCGACTTCGCCCGCGCGCTGGCCCTAGCCAAGGAGCCGGAGCCGATCGCGACGGAGCTGGCCGGGCTGGGGGCGCCGCTCGGGCCGATGATGTTCCTGCTGCGGCTCAGCCAGCTCATGATGCGCACGGGCGATCACGCGGGCGCCGCCACTACCCTGGAGCGGGCCTGGCAGGCGGCGCTGCGCTCCGAGGACGCGCTGACGATCGCCCGGGTGACGCACGCCAGAGCCGAGCTGGCCCGGCGCTCCGGCGATCCGGGCGCGGCCGCCCGGCTGCTGCGCGGCGCCCTGGCCATGGACGTCGACGCTCCTCCCCAGTTCAGGGCGTTCATGAACGTCGAGCTGGCCCGCGTGGCCGAGCCGGCCGAGCCGTCGCGCAGGGCGCTGGAGCTCATGGCCACCTGCGAGGACCGGACGGCTCGCGCGACCGTGCTCGAAGGCGTGGCCGAGCACCGCGACCCGCTGATGGCCGCCGAGCTGCTGGGAGCGGCCCGGGTGCTGCGCGGGATCACCGAGTCGGCCGATCCGTTCGTGGTCGCGCTGGCCGGGCGGTGCCGGGCGGCGCTGGGCGCGGAGCGCTACGCGGACGCCCTGGTCAGGGGCGCGGCGATCCCCAACCCGGAGAGGTACGCGCTGTCGTCCCCGTGAAAGTCTCCGTCAGCCGCCGTCACCGCGCCGAGCATGCTTGGCATGAACCATACTGGGCAGCCTAGTGAGCAGGCGCGATGGCGGAGCACTAGCCGTGATCTCTCCTTATCGCGGAGAATGCGCCGGGTGGGGGTAACTTCCACCTCTAAGTAAGGAGACTTGTGGCCGATACAGGCACGCTCGAAACCCGTGGTAGTGACTTCGCCAAACTGGCCCGACAAATCCAGGACGCCGGCCTGCTGGACCGGCGTCCGGTCTACTACGCCGTGCGACTGACCCTGGTATTGGCCGCTTATGTCGGTCTATGGGCGCTGTTCGTGTGGGTCGGCGACTCATGGTGGCAGCTGCTGGTGGCTGTCGCGCTCGCCGTGGCCTCCGCGCAGATCGGGTTCGTCGCCCACGACCTGGGTCACCGGCAGGTCTTCAGGACCCGCCGGGCGAGCGACATCCTGGGATTGATCATCGGCGACTTCGGCATCGGCCTGGGCTGGGGCTGGTGGAACACCAAGCACAACCGCCACCACGCCAACCCCAACCACGAGGACGAGGACCCCGACGTCTCGCCCGCCGTGATCGTCTGGTCGACCGGCCAGGTGGAGCGGAGCCGGGGGCTGCCGAGGTTCATCGCCAAGTGGCAGGCGTACTGGTTCTTCCCGCTGCTCACGCTGGAGGCGTGGCACCTGCACATCGCCAGCGTCAAGGCGGTGTTCCAGCCGACGACGAAGCACCGCAGGGCGGAGGGGGCGCTGCTGCTGGCGCACTTCGCCTGCTACTTCGGCCTGATCTTCGCCGTGCTGCCGTTCGGCATGGCGCTGCTCTTCCTGGTGGTGCACCAGGGGCTGTTCGGTGTCTATCTGGGCAGCACGTTCGCGCCGAACCACAAGGGCATGCCGATCCTCACCAAGGAGGACAAGCTCGACTACCTCCGCAAGCAGGTGCTGACCTCGCGCAACGTCAAGGGCGGCGTGTTCGTGGACGTGGCGCTCGGGCAGCTCAACTACCAGATCGAGCACCACCTGTTCCCGAACATGCCGTCGCCGAACCTGCGCAAGGCGCAACCGATCGTCCGGCAGTACTGCGCCGACCTGGGCGTCAGCTACCTGGAGACGGGACTGATCACCTCGTACGGGCAGGCCCTGCGGCATCTGCACGAAGTGGGCGCGCCCCTGCGCTAGCCACTGGCGCCCTTGAGACGCCGGAGGAGCTCGTCTCGGCGGCCTTCCAGCTCCGCGATCAGCTCTTCCTGCTCGTCCGCCATGCCGATCATCGCGCTGATCTCCACCTGGTCGGTGGCGCCCATGTCGCGGATCTGGTCGCGCAGGTCCTTGGTCTCGGCTCGCAGCCTGGCCAGGTCCTCTTCGACGTGTCGCAAGTCGTCTTCTTCGCTCATGCTCCGGCTCTACCCATTGCGGGGCGGTTGGCCACCCGTGGGGGCCGCCGTACAGAATGGGCCCCATGCGCAGGTTGTCGGCCAGCACCATCGTGTCGGTGGCGGTGATCATCGTCACGCTGGCGGGTACGGTCGCCACCTCCTTCTTCCAGCCCGCCCTGACACCGAACGCGCTGGACATCGTGCTGCCGCTCGTGGCCAGTGCCGGGGTGCTGGCCCGGCGCCGCTACCCGGTGGTGGCGATGATCGTCGTGCTGGCGACCGTCGCGTTCTACTACCCCTTCGCCCGGCTCGACGGGCCGATCCTGATCATGGCGTTCGTCGTCCTCTACACCGCCGCCGACCTGGGCCACCTGATCGCCGCCATCGCCGCCGGCGCGACCACGATGCTGGCCATGGGCCTGGGCGAGACCGGCGGGACCAGGCATGTGGACGACAGTATGTTCATAATGATCACTGGCTGGGTGGTGGCCGCCGTCGCCGGTGGGGGCGTCACCCGCAACCGGCGCGCCTACCTCCGGGAGGCCGAGCAGCGCGTGCTCGACGCCCTGCGCGGCAAGGAGGAGGAGGCCAGGCGGCGGGCGGGCGAGGAGCGGCTGCGCATCGCCAGGGAACTGCACGACTTGCTGGGGCACAACATCTCGATGATCAACGTGCAGGCCGCGGCGGCGCTGCACGGGCTGAAGAAGCGGCCGGACGACGCGGAGGCCGCGCTCCGGGCGATCAAGGAGGCCAGCAAGGAGACGCTGCGCGAGTTGCGTACCACGCTCGGGGTGTTGCGGCAGGTGGACGAGGACGCGCCGACCGCGCCCGCCGACAGCCTGGCCCGGATGGAGGCGCTGGTCACGGCGTCGGGGCTGGACGTACGGACCGAGCTGTCCGGGCGGCTGGACGAGGTGCCGGCCGAGGTGGACCTGGCCGCGGCGCGCATCATCAGGGAAGCCCTGACGAACGTCTCCCGGCACTCGGGAGCCGATACGGCTCGGCTGACCGTCACCCACGAGTCCGGACATATCGTGATCCGCGTGGAGGATGATGGGCCGGGCGCGACGTTCACCGGCGGGACCGGGTTCGGGCTGCAGGGCATGCGGGAGCGCGCCACCGCGCTGGGCGGCACACTGGAGGCGGGCCCCCGGCCTGATGGCGGCTTCCATGTCGTCGCTCACTTACCGCTGAACGGAGTTCGATGATCCGCACCGTGCTCGCCGATGACCAGAACCTCGTACGGGCTGGGTTCCGGTCCATCCTGAGCGACGAGGACGGCATCGAGGTGGTCGGCGAGGCGGCCAACGGCGCCGAGGCCGTGGCCAAGGCCCGCGAGCTGCGGCCCGACGTGGTGCTGATGGACATCCGGATGCCCGAGCTGGACGGCCTGGAGGCGACCCGCGTGATCGTCACCGATCCGCGGCTCGACGGCGTCAAGGTGATCATCCTGACCACGTTCGACCTCGACGACTACGTCTACGGGGCGCTCCGGGCGGGGGCCAGCGGGTTCCTGGTCAAGGACACCGAACCGGCCGAGCTGATCCACGCGGTGCGCGTGGTGGCCAGAGGCGACGCGCTGATCGCGCCCTCGGTGACCCGGCGGCTGATCGCCGAGTTCGCGGGGCGGGTCAAGCGCCCGGAGCCGGGGCCCCGGCTCAACGCGCTCACCGAGCGCGAGCGCGAGGTCATGGCGCTGGTCGCGGCCGGGCTGTCCAACGACGAGATCGCGGCCCGGCTGGTGCTCAGCCCGGCCACGGCCAAGACGCACGTCAGCCGCATCATGACCAAGCTCGGCTCGCGCGACCGGGCGCAGCTCGTGGTGCTCGCCTACGAGGCCGGCATGATCACCCCGGGCTGGCTTACTCCCTGAGTTGTACGGCGGGCGGCCGGTTGACACCACAGGTGTACGGCAGGTGCCCGCCCCAGCATGACGCGGCGCAGATGACCTTGGCCGGAACCTCTGACCATGGAGACCGTAGACCTCGCCCGCCTGCAGTTCGCCCTCACCGCGGGGGCGCACTTCCTGTTCGTCGCGCTGACCCTCGGCCTGGCGACGCTGGTGGCCGTCATCCAGACCTGGGCCACCTTGACCCGCAGCCCGGTGCACATGCGGATGACGCGGTTCTGGGGGCAGCTCTACATCATCAACTACGCGATGGGCATCGTCACCGGGCTCGTCATGGAGTTCCAGCTCGGGCTGTCGTGGAGCGGGCTCACCGAGTTCGCCGGGAACGTGTTCGGCTCGTCCCTGGCGATCGAGACGATCGTCGCGTTCTTCATCGAGTCCACCTTCCTGGGCCTGTGGATCTTCGGCTGGAACAAACTGAACCGCTGGGCGCACCTGGCACTGATCTGGGTCGTCACGCTGACGGCCTACGCCTCGGCGTTCTGGATCCTGATCTCCAACGGCTTCCTGCAGAACCCGGTGGGCTACCAGCTCAAGGACGGCGTCCTGCACCTCACCGACTTCGGCGCGCTGGTGGCCAATCCGGCGGCGCTGGTCGCCTTCTTCCACATCGGCGGCGGCGCGCTGATCGTCGGCGGCTTCCTCATGGCCGGAGTGAGCGCGTACCACCTGGCCAAGCGCACCGCCGAGCAGGACTTCTTCCGCAAGTCGCTGCGCATCGGGATCGGCGTGGCGCTGCCCGCGACGCTGTTCACCGCGACGTTCGGCGGGCTCGGCTTCGACACGCTGCAGCTGACCAAGCTGGCCGCCTGGTCGGGCAGCGCGCGGCGGATGGCCGAGGTGCAGGCGGACATGGTGGCCATGTACGGTCCGGGCGACTACCTGCCGTCGCTGGAGTGGGTGCGCGTCTCCGGGATCACCATGATGTCGCTCTTCGCGGTGCTCTTCTTCGTCTCCGGGGCGAGCTTTCTGCTGATGCTGTTCCGGCCGGTCGTACGGGGCTTCCGGCCGTGGCACTGGCTGCTGACCGCGCTGATCCCGGTCCCGTTCGTGACCATGATCGCGGGCTGGCTGTTCCGGGAGATGGGTCGTCAGCCCTGGGCCGTGTACGGCCTGCTGAAGACCGCCGACGCCATGTCACCGGTGTCGTACGGCCAGATCAGGTTCTCGCTGGCCGCGTTCGTCACCGTGTTCGCTGTACTCATCCTGATCAACTACTGGCTGCTGGCCAGGACCGCCCGCAAGGGACCGGGCGAGGTCGCGCTGGGCGACGACCGTCCGGCAGCCGAGACCCCCGCCCCCGCCCTGACCTTCTGAGGAGCCGTCATGGAGATCCTGATCCTGGCCTTCTTCGCCCTCGGCTACCTCGTGCTGGCCGGGGCCGACATCGGCGTCGGCATGGTGCTGCCGTACCTGGGCCGCACCCCGGGCGAGCGACGCGAGGCGATCGCCGCGATAGCGCCGTTCTTCCTCGGCAACGAGGTGTGGCTGGTGGCCACCGCCGGGGTGCTCGCCGGGCTCTTCCCTTCTCTGGAGGGCTCGCTGCTCAGCGGCAACTACTCGCTCGTCGTGGCGCTGCTGCTCTCCTGGGTCATCCGGGACATGGGCCTGTGGCTGCGTGGGCGGCTGGCGGGCGTCCGGTGGCAAGGGTTCTGGGACGGCGCCGTCGTGGCGGGCAGCTGGGGGCTGGCGCTGAGCTGGGGCTCGCTGCTCAGCGACGTACTGCTCGGCATCCACGGGCCCCTCGCGCTGCTGCCCGCCCTGCTGCTGGCCGCGCTGTTCGCCACGCACGGGCTGTCGTTCGCTGCGCTGCGGCTGCGGGGCGTGCTCCGCGAGCGCGCGGCGGTGCTGTCCGGCGGCACCGGAGAGGGCCGCACGTACGCCCTGACGGCGACGGCCCTCGTGGCGATCGGCGTCGTGGCGGGCTTCCGGCTGCCCCTGGCCCCGGGCACCTCGGGCCCGCTTCTGGTGCCGCTCATCCTCACGCTGATCCCGTTCCTGGTGGCCTCACAGGCGTGGGTCTGGTGGACGTTCCGGCACCGGGTGACCGGCCCGTCATACCTGTAACCGGGGGGAGACCATCCTCGGACCCGGCCCGCCCTGGTCGGCGGGCAGGCTGTAGTCCAGCCCTTGCTTAACCTATCGAAACTCGATAGATTTCCATCGCAACTCGATGGAAGGATGCGCCATGGGAAAGCTGACAGTGCTCGCGCTGCGCGCCGTGCTCGGGGTGGTGCTCACCGGCACCGTGTCCATACAGGCATTGATGGTGTGGACGTTGATCAGCGGGAACGACCCGGAGGACGGATCGCTCCCGCTGACCCCGCTGCGCGTGATCACGATCCTGGGCATGGTGTCGGTCCAGGTCGCCGTGGTCTGCGTATGGCGGCTGGTGACGATGGTGCGACGCGGAACCGTGTTCTCCCACGCCGCCTTCCGGTACGTGGACATCGTGATCGGCGCGATCGTGGCGGCCGCCCTCGTGTGGTTCGCGGTCACGGCCATCAACGCGCCGGGCCAGCGGGACGACCCGGGCGTCACCGTCATCATGGCCGGCATTGGCGTGGCCATCCTGGGGGTCGCGCTCATCGTACGCGTGCTGCGGGTGCTGCTCGCCCAGGCCGTCGCGCGCGACGGCGAAGCGGCGCAGATGCAGGCCGAGCTGGACGAGATGATCTGATGCCGATCGTCGTCGACATCGACGTGATGCTGGCCAAGCGGAAGATGTCCGTGGGCGAGCTCGCGGACCGCATCGGGATCACGCCCGCCAACCTGGCGGTACTCAAGAACGGCCGCGCCAAGGCAGTGCGCTTCACGACGCTCAACGCGCTCTGCGAGGTGCTCGAGTGCCAGCCGGGCGACCTGCTGCGCTGGGAGGCCGAGGACGCCGCGGACGGATGACGCGCCTCCGGCACGTGACACGGCACGCGGCGCGTCCCTGAGCAAGGTGGTCACCGATCCGCCGCCCGGCGCGCCGCCGCTGCCCGGGGGTGGCCCGTGCGCCGGCAACCCTGAGTCCGCCCCGAGAAACGACGGCAGCGCTTACGGCGTCGCGGAGTGACTCGCCTCTGCGGCGACGTCCTGGTCCGCGATCCACCCGCAGCCGCTGTCCGGGCTTTCGGTGCTCCGGATGACCGCGTCCAGGCGGTCACGGGTACGGGTCAGCGCGGTGATCTGGGCATCAATGCGATTGCGCTCGGCGGCGAGCTGGGCACGCGACTCCGGAGTACTGACCTTGGCCTCGACGCAGGGCAGCAGTTCGGCGATGGTCCGGCTGGACAGACCGGCCGCGTAAAGCATCTGGATCAGGTGGACACGGTCGGCCGCCGACTCGGGGTAGTGGCGCTGCCCGGAGCCGCTCCGGTACGCGGTCAGCAGTCCCTGCTCTTCGTAGTAGCGCAGGGCCCGCACGCTGACGCCCGACCTTGCCGCCAACTCGCCGATACGCACCGTGACCTCCATCACAAGACTTGCCTCTGACGTCAACGTCAGGTTTTAGCCTATCCGCATGCAGATCAACGGAGCACATGTGCTGGTGACCGGGGCCAACCGCGGCCTCGGACGGCAATTCGTCCTTTCTCTCCTCGACCGCGGCGCAGGCAGGGTGTACGCCACCGCCCGCCGCCCGGAGCTCATCGACGTACCGGGGGTCGTCCCGCTGCGCCTCGACATCACGGATCCGGCATCGGTCGCCGCCGCGGCGGCAGCGGCACCTGATGTCAAGATCGTCATCAACAACGCGGGAATCTCGACGGGGGCGAATCTGGTCAACGGGGACCTGGACACGATTCGCCGCGAGATGGACACCCACTTCTATGGCACCCTCAACGTGATCCGTGCCTTCGCACCCCAGCTGGCCGACGGCGCGATCCTCAACGTTCTGTCCGCGATCTCGTGGCTCGCCTTCGACGGTGCGGGCGGATACCACGCTGCGAAGGCCGCCGAGTGGGCGCTCACCAACAGCGTACGCTTGGAGCTGGCCCACCAGCGCACTCTGGTGACGGGCCTGCACCTGGGCGCTGCGGACACCGACATGATGGCCTGGTACGACGGCGACAAGGGCGCCCCCGAGGTGATCGTCGCGGCGGCCCTCGACGGCATCGAGGCGCACCGGCCCGAGGTGCTCGCCGACGACTGGAGCCGCCAGGTGAAGGCATGGCTGTCCGAGGACCCGAATGTCATCTACCGGGAAGCGGCGGCCGCCCTCACGGCCTGACTTGCCGCCCCCTCGGCTTTCCAGGCGCGGCCGGTGCTGGGGACGGGCAGACGCCTGGCCCCGGTGCCACCGTTACTGTGTGTCGCTTGCCGGGGCTCACTTGTCGGCCGGCGCGTACACCAGTTCGAGGACGCCCGACGGGAAGGCCGTGCTTTTCACCAAGCGCAGGTTCACGGCCTGATCCAGCTCGGGGAACAGCGGCGCGCCCTTGCCGGTGACGGCGGGCAGCACCCACAGCCGGTACTCGTCGACCACGCCGAGCTTGATCAGGGAGTGCATGAACGTGGTGCCGCCGGCGGCGACGAGGTCCTTGCCGGGCTCGGCCTTGAGCTTGGCGAGCTCCTCCGCGGTGTCACCGCCGGCGATCCGGGTCTCGGGCCAGTCGTCGGCCGATTTCAGGGTGCGGGAGAACACGACCTTGGGGATCTCGTTCATGGCCTTGGCAGAGGGGTGGTCGGAGGTGGGCCAGTATCCGGCCATGATCTCGTAGGTGTTGCGGCCCATGAGGAAGGCCCCGGCCTCCCACAGCCGGCTGACGAAGTACTCCTCCTGCTTCGGGTCGTCGATGCTCATCATGACGTCCCGGATTCCGTTGTCCCCGTCAGCGCTCTTGCCATCGAGCGAGACGTAAAAACCCAGAATCAACTTCCGCATCCGGTGCCTCCATTTGTTTTGTCCCGCGCCGGGACGCTCCCAGCACGGGCCCAACGCCGCAGGGGCGCTTGCCTGAGCTCCGATCAGTGTCCACCGCTCGATCAGCTCGTGCTCAGCGGTTGGTCACTCACACACTCAGACCGCCGGCTCCCGCAAAACTCATCGCGCTCCGCGCCATCGATATCTCTCACCCGCGCCAGCAGGAAGCCGCTCCCGGCGACGGCACGGTCGCGGCGCGACCGGAGCAGGCTGGGCCGCAGGTCCTGCCTGCTCCTGCCCGGCGCCGACCAGTTGACGGACGTCATGCAGGCGCGGCTGCTGCGCGTCGGCAGGGGCGATGAGGTGAGCGACTGGAGCGCGGCGCCCGTGACGGCGAGGTTCGACACGGGAACGAGGTCCGACCCCGACGACTTGGCCGACTGATCGCTACTTCACAAGCACGTCGGCTTCACAGGTGATGGTGAGCGTGGGCAGTGGCACGCGGGTGGTTCAAACCTCGCGGCGGATCGCGAGCACGCTGAGCCACGTGCGGTGGGTGGTGTTCTCGGCGTGCTCGCGTACCTCGAAGCCGATCTCGGCGAGGATCGCGAGCAGCGTGCGCGGCTTGCGGTGTACGAACCAGCGCAGGAGCCCTTCGTTGTGCGGGACCGGCTCCCAGACCTCGCCGTCGCCGGTCGAGGTGCTCAGCCC
>NZ_JBFAVX010000020.1:0-204567 GCF_040680095.1 Nonomuraea sp. NPDC052129
CCGGAAAGATCAAGAACTCGCCCAGCACCGCCCGCCTGATCGAAGGACAGCGCACCATCGGCTGGCGCGAAGCACTCATCGAACTCGACATCGCCTATCCAGGCCGCATCAGGTAAAGACCGCTCTCAAGCTCTCAGGAACGATCTTTACACACCTGAAGTGACAACCTCCCTTTCGGGCGGTTGTTCGTCTCTGCTGGTCGGGGACGTGAGCTGGTCGACTCCCGCGAACGGCACCTCCGTCTGCACCAGTGGTATCAGGACAGGCCAGATCTGCCGGCAGATCGTGACCGACGCGAGCTGGGAGGGGATCGTCGGTGGGGTGTACGTGCGTCATCTGGCGTTCATCCAGTCCGACCAGGACGGGGACGGGCAGTACGACTGCACGACGTCCCTGCCGGGGGATTCGGGTGGCGCGGTGTACCAGGGTATGAGCGGAAGCACCATGGTGCGTGCGATGGGCATCATCACTGGGGGCGACAGCTGCTCTACCCTCTACACCAAGCTGGCCGGAGTGAAGGCTTGGGACTCCTCCGTCTCCATGCCACTGAACTGATGCGACCACGACACTCGCGGTATCGATTGATCAGGTGATTCCCTGGCTCACCACGCGTTGCTCATGCTGGGTGAGGTGGTCGGGGCGGTCGGCGTGCGGAACGGAGGTGATCAGAATGGGACGTTGGTCATCGTGTACCACGTCGGAGCGAAAGCCAGCAGGGCCAGCACGCCGAGGACCGCCAACGACTTGAGTACGCGTGAGGTGGTGATGGTCGCGGGCGCGACGGGCCTCAGTTTCCCTCGTCCGACCGCGATGATCGCCGCGACGCCGCCCAGCAAGATATTCGCCGGCACCAATGCGTATTCGCCGCGGATGATGTGAAAACCAGCCGCGAGGATCATCGTCAGTGTCAGGCCGGCGGCGGCGAGCGGTGTCAGCTTCGGTTTGACTCCCGTCATCGCCGGCAGGATCAGGCCGACGCCGCCCAGTACCTCACAGACCCCGATGAAGACGATCAGGGGCTGCGGCACTGCGGCATACCAAGCCACGGCCCGGGGCGCCGCCGCATACAGGGCTCCGTCGTACAACAGCACTTTGCCGAAACCGCTGCCGGCGAAGAAGAAGCCGAACAACGCTTGAAGCGACCAGAGCGCGCCGTTGAGCGTGAACCTCGTTCGGCGCCCCTTGGGCTGCTGCTCTATGTCCTTGACGCCGTCGCTTACGTGCTGGTCCATGTCCTGTCACTGCCTTTCTCGTCGGGTTGGTGCTGGTACGTGGTGACAGGACTCATCCGACCACCGCGGCGAGGTCGCGCGCGGCGTCCGTGGGACACGGTGGGACACGCGAGACGCGGTCCAGCTGCGAAAACAAGAATTTGTGCCGTGACCGCGGGCTGGGACGGCTCCCGTGGCGCGCATATCGAGCGGGTGGCACATGGTTGTCACCCGCGAGGTGATGTCACGTTCCGTGTTGGATATCTAGAGTTCTACATATGACGGATGGTCCGCGGATGACCCTGCAGACGATGCTCGTGCTGGAAGAGATGCTGTCCGACCCGACCAAGCGCCGCTACGGGCTGGAACTGTGCGAGAAGACCGCTCAGCTCAGCGGCACCATCTACCCGATCCTGGCCAGGCTGGAGCGTGAGTTCGGCTGGATCGAGCGCCGCAAGGAGGCCGCGGCCGAGCACCTGGCCCAGGGCCGCCGCGCCCGCTACTACTACACGCTGACCGAGAAGGGCGCTCTCCGGGCTCGTGCCGCCCTTGAGCGAGCCGAGCGGTCTCGCGGAACTGCCGTGAACCTTCGGCCGGCGACGTCATGACCGGCTTACTGGAGCCGCTGCTGGCTCGGCTGCCCGCCGAATCGACGGCTGTGGAGCGTGGCCGGATCCAGCGTGCTTACGAGTTCGCCGCCCGCTGCCACGCAGGCCAGGTGCGCAAGAGTGGCGACCCGTACATCACCCACCCCGTCGCCGTGGCGGAGATCGCGATCGACGCCGGCCTGGACTGTGCCACTGTCTGCGCCGCCCTGCTCCACGATGTGATCGAGGACACCGGATGCGACGCCGCACAGCTCCGCGCGGAGTTCGGCGACGAGATCACCACGCTGGTCAAGAACATGACCGAGCTCGGCCACAGGGACGATCAGGCGGCCATGGACGCCGCGGACAACCGCGTCCTCGCCCTGAAGGTGCTCGACCGGCTGCACAACATGCGCACCATCCAGCACCTCGACCAGGAGAAACAGCGGCAGAAGAGCGAGCAGACGCTGGACATCATCGCACCGCTCGCCGGGCACCTCGGCCTGCGTGCCGTCGCGGACGAACTCGAATCGATCGCCCGCGGCCGCCTGACCCACCTGCTCGGGGACACCGGCGCGACGTACCAGGTGCTCGTCCTCGGCGCGCTGCTTCTCCCGGCGGCGGTGAGAGCGAGCTATGTGGACGAATGGCTCGGCGAGCTCGACGTACTGCGGGACCGGCGGGCCCGCACTCGCTTCGCGCTCAGGCTGGCTCTCAGCATGCCCGCTCTGGCTCTGAACCTGCGCCGCCCCAGACGGCACATGCCGGCCGACTATCTGCTGTCCGTACTCCGCTGGATCTTACGGACAGACCTGCGCACCTGGACCCCACTGACCCTGCTGCTCGGCTGGATGATCGTGGAAACCGCACGGAACAGCCTCAGCGACGCCATAGTCATCCTGATCACGGTGCCCCCCGCCCTCCACGCCGGCGTCACCCGCCTACGCACGAAGCTCGGCCTTGATCAACCAGCCGAGCCCACCTAAGGGCAGTGCAAACGGTCAGCCCGGGTCTTCGGCCGCAGGGTGGGCGGGTCAGCCGAGCTTGAGCAGTAGTTCGGTGAGCTCGGCCGGCATGGTGATCATGCAGTCGTGGCCCGTCTCCAGTTCCCACACCTGTGCCGGGCTGCCGTTGGGCTGTATCGCTGGGACGGGCCGCCGCTTGATGCCCTCCGGTGCGCGGGCGACGCAGTGAATGTGCGCCCGCGCGATCGTGCGTACGGCCGGGTTGTCCAGCCGGACCGGTTGCCGGAAGCAGAGCACCGGCTGATCCGACAACATCGTCCGCAGCCACGCCACGTCCGTCGGCTCGGTGACCCCGAACAGGCCCAGGGGCGGCGGCAACTCGGGCATCGGCGGGATCCGCCACCCGACCCCGGATTCCGCGGCACGGTCGATGAGGGCCTGGGTCATGGGATGCACATCCATCGCGCTCTCGCCGTCCTCCGGGACCATCGCGTCGAGATAGACCAGATGGGCGATTCGATCCGGGATCCGGTTGGCGGCGGACGAGATGACCAGCCCGGCGTAGCTGTGGCCCACCAGGATCACGTCGGTGAGGTCCTGCTCGGTGATCAGCCTGACGACGTCGTCGACGTGCGTGTCCAGCCCTACCTCGGGGCCGAGCAGATGCGCCTTGTCGCCGAAGCCGGTCAGCGACGGCGCGAGCACCCGATGCCCGGCCGATGCCAGCAACGGGACCACCCGCTCCCAGCATCGCCCACTGTGCCAGGCCCCGTGTACCAGCAAATATGTTGACATGGTGTAGCTCCTTGCTCGCGGAAGGGATCATCGGCCGATATCGCCGGTGTTCGTGCCGGAAGCGAGATTTCCGCCCACCCGCTGACGGAGCCAGAGCCCCCGCGATCCTGGGGGTGACAGGACCAGGCACGCACGAAGGCGCGCGAACTACCGTGGGGACATGAGCGACGAATCCAACCTTCTTGGCGATTACGTACGCGCCCGCCGGGAGCTCGTCACTCCTGAACAGGCCGGCATCCCCTCCGTGGGCGTACGGCGCGTGTCGGGCCTGCGCCGGGAGGAGGTCGCGATGCTCGCCGGCATCAGCGCCGACTACTACCTACGCCTGGAGCAGGGCCGCGACCGCAACCCCTCCGCGCAGGTCCTCGAGTCGCTTGCCCGCGTGCTGCTGCTCGACGACGACGCGACGGCCTACTTGCTACGCCTCGGGGCGGGAAAACCCCGGCGGCGTCGGCGGCGGCCCCGGAAGGAGACCGTCCCTCCGGGCGTCGCCAAGCTCGTCGTCACGCTTGCGCTCCCCGCGTACGTGGAGGGCCGCTACTTCGACGTCCTCGCCGCCAACGCGCTGGCGACCGCTCTGTCACCGCGACTCGTGGCGGGGGGCAACCGCCTGCGGGACGTGTTCCTCGACCCCGCCGAGCAGGCCCTATACCCGGACTGGGAGGACGCCGCGCAGGGCATGGTCGCCGGCTTCCGCGAGTCGGTCGGCACCGACACGGACGACCCCCGATTCATCGAACTCGTCGGCGAACTCTCCCTCGCCAGCCCTCGCTTCAGCAGGCTCTGGGCCCGCCACGACGTGAACACATGCGAAGGCACACCCAAGCGCATCGACCACCCCCAGCTCGGTGACCTGTGGCTGAACCGGGAGAGACTGGCCGTCAGCGGCGCGACAGGCCAGACACTCGTCGTCCTCCACCCGGACCCCGGCACCGACAGCGCCGACAAGCTGGCACTCCTCGCGTCCGTCATGCGGACATGACCCCGCGCGTGCCCAGCCGCTCGGCGGGGCGCAGGCGATGTCACTTTCGGCATAGATGTCCTGGGCTTTCCGGGGCTCGTGCGCATGCACGCCACCGGCGTCCACACCATCGCGGAGCTGATAGATGTGTTCTCTGTCGGACGCGCCACCGTTGACCGGGTTCTGGACCGCGAACATCCAATCACGCACCGGAAGGGCAGTGACATGGCCGACCATGCCGTCATCACCTCTGGGATCCACATCTGATGTACTTCATCCATCGCGACTGGGAAGCCGGGCCGCTGTGCAAGAGGAACCGTGCGGTTGCTTGGCATCAGCGGACCCGCCCGTTGGAAGGCCCGACGCCGGGCTGTGCCCGTCCGCGCGTAACGGCACCTGGACCATGTGCGGGTTCAGTGGCCGTATCCCTGGCCCCAGAGATACGGCCGCTGACAGAGGGCCGTCCATCGGCGCGGGGCCGGAGTGGACCGTTTCGCCCAAATGGGCGAGCGTAGCCCGTGACCTGGGCTGATCTCTCATTTCAGGGACATCGCGCTTGCCTGCGCTATAACGTCCGTGTTATGAATTGGGGAGAGGTGGAGTTGGAACCTGAGGTCGACAAGTGGTTCGACTCGCTCAGCCAGGAGGATCAGGAAACGGCGGTCTTCTATGTCGATTTGCTGGCGTGGCGTGGAGTGCTGCTCGACGAGCCGTACACCAGGCAACTGCATGGCAACGCTTAGGGAGCTTCGGTTCCATCTCTCTCAAGAGGCTGTGCGCATCACATACTGGATCGCATCAGGCAGACGGATCATTCTGCTGACGGTGTTCCGCAAGCAGCGGATGCGCGAGACGGCCGAAGTCAAACGAGCTGTGCGAGCTATGAATCGGTGCATCGCCGAGGCTCACACGGCGGATGAGGATGAGTGACGTGAGCGAGCGCAAGGCATGGACTGACAAGCGCGCCGAAATCATGAACCGTCCGGGCGCCGGAGCCGCGTACGAAGCCGCTCGGATCCGCTTCGAGCTGGGCGAGGCCGTACGGCTGCGCCGCGAAGAGCTTGGCTTGACCCAGTCAGAGCTGGCCGAGCGCGCAGGTCTTCAGCAGCCGGCGGTGGCTCGGTTCGAAGCCGGTGGCACCATGCCGACAATCCCCATGCTGGAACGCTTCGCCGAAGCCCTCGGCCTACGTCTCACCGTCCAGTTCCAACCCCTTCGCGAAGCGAGTTGAGCCTTTTTGAGGTGCACCGCACCACTACTGACGTGACCGGGCTCGCTCCGCCGCAGCCTGGCCGGGCTGTTCAGGTGAAGGCCGTCTCAGGTGAGGCCGTCGAGGTGCCACCAGGTGCCTGAGGGCCAGGCGCGGTCGTTCCAGGCGCGGCGTTCGGCCGGGCGTGGATCGGCTTCGACCCGGCTCTGGCCGGTGTCGAAGATCATGGTCTGGCGGTGTTCGGTGTCGTGGGGTGCCCAGCCGGGCGCGTCACCCCGGGCGAAGCGTCCCCAGGTGTCGTGCAGTTCTGCCGACAGTGTCTGGTCGGCGGGGTCGGTGAGTGGGATCGACTGCCAGATCATCGGCCCGTCCGCGCCGTGCCCGCCGCGCAGCAGCCTGCCCAGGGGGGTCGTGGCGGGTACCCCAGGAAACGGGCCGTCGTAGCGGGATCGCCACACCGGTGCGTGTCTCGCCTGCGCTTCGGCCAGCCGGGTTGTGGGGATGCCGTACCGTTCGTCACCCAGGACGGCCAGGCCGAGTGCGGTGTCGTCGAGGTCCGGTCGGCTCTCGCGGTACGCGGCCAGCATCGTGTCCGCCTCGCCCGCGCCGAACAGCTCGGTCAGCACCCTCGGCGCCTGCTCGGCAGTACTGGCGTCCAGCATTTGGAAGGTGCCGCCCTCGTTCCCGCAGGTCTGCGCGAGCAGGGGGATGCCGGCTGCGGCACCCGCGGCGATGGCGTCGATGGGCCGCCCGGCCAGTACGGTTCCGTCGATTACCGGTCGCCAGATCCAGAGTGCCTTCGCTCCGGTGGCGATGGCGTCCTGCGCCGCGAGCATCTCGGCGGCGGGCACCTCGCGCACCCGGTCGGCGCTCACGCCGAGCTCCCGCAGGAACCGTACGGTCACGGCCTTGGCCTGCGGCGGGGTGGCGACGTGGTCACCGCCGCCGCTGCTGGACGCGGCCCGGTGGATCAGCCCTCGGGTGAGCGGGGTGGCCAGCAGGTTGGCCACGCTCTTGGCGCCTGCGGACAACCCGTACAGGGTCACTCGCTCCGGGTCGCCGCCGAATGCCGCGATGTTCTCCCGTACCCAGCGCAATGCCTGAATTTGGTCGAGCAGTCCTGAGACGCCTGAGGAGTCGCCGATGTCGAGGAAGCCCAGGCTGCCCAGCCGGTAGTTGAAGCTGACCACGACGAGATCATGGGTGCGGGCGAAAAGGCTGCCGTCGGCGTACATGTCGATGCCGCTGCCGGTGAGATAGCCACCTCCGTGCACCCACACCAGCACCGGCCTCAACCGGCCGTTCGGGGGAGGAGCCGCCACGTTCGCGTACAGGCAGTCCTCGTCCATGGCCGGCGCAGGTAGGCCGGGCAGGACGGACTGCATGGCCGCGTTTCCCGGCGCGGTGGCTTCCCGCGCTCCCTGCCAGGGCACCGGGGGTTGCGGCGGGCGCAATCGGAGCTTGCCCACGGGGGGAGCGGCATAGGGGATCCCCTGCCAGACGAGCGCGTCCCCGAGATCGACGCCACGGACCGTACCAGCACGAGTCGCAACAAGGGTCACGGCGACCTTCATAGCAGCCTACGAAGGACCATCGCAGGTCGACTCACCCAGCCGACCAGTTGACGCAACCGAATGGTTGCCATAGTGTTGTGGCAACCGAATGGTTGCAACAGATGGAGGTGTGTCATGGGTTTTCCCGATCGCATCGAGCGCAGCATCAGCGTCGCCCACCCGCCCGCGAAGGTGTGGGAAGCGATCACGACGGCTGAGGGATTGGGTACGTGGTTCGGTCACAAGGCGACCGTCGACCTGCGTGTCGGCGGCCTCGCCCAGCTGACCTTCGAGGGCGGCCACAACGCCTACCTGCGCATCGAGCGCCTCGAGCCGCCGCACGTGTTCGGCTACACCTGGGGCATCAACGGCCTGCCGGCCGACGATCCGCGCCGTACCTACGTCGAGTTCACCCTTGAGCCGGAGGTCGAAGGGACCCGGCTCACCGTGGTCGAATCCGGCTTCGCGCAACTGCCCGACGACCTCTACTCCGGCGCGTACGGCGGCAACGTCAAGGGATGGCAGAGCGAGCTGGACGAGCTCGTCGAATACCTCGATGCCCGAGCGTGAGCCGGAGGCCGTCGCGGAAGAGGTCTTCGCCGCGCTGGCCGATCCCAGTCGGCGGAGCATCCTGGCCGCGCTCGCGTCCCGCGGGCCGGCCACGGCGACGGACCTGGCGGCCGGCCTGCCGATCACCCGGCAGGCGATCGCCAAGCACCTCGGCTTGCTCGCCGAAGCCGGGCTGGTCATCGCCGAGCCCGGCGAGCGGCGTCGCGTCCGCTACCGGCTCCAGTCGGCCCCCATCCAGGTCGCGCAGCAGTTTCTCGCCGCGCTGGCCCGTGACTGGGACTCCAGTCTCGACGCCCTCAAGCGGCATCTGGGTACGTGAGGAACAGGGGGAGTCGTGACCTAATACGACAAGGAGAAGGCAATGATCGACCACAAGATCGGAACACGTGAAGAGTGGCTCGCGGCCCGGCTGGAGCTGCTCGAGGCCGAGAAGGCCCTGACGCGGCAGGGCGACCAAGTGGCGCGGCAGCGGCAGGAGCTGCCCTGGGTCCGCGTCGACAAGGAGTACCGCTTCGAGACCGACGAGGGCACAGCGTCCCTCGCCGACCTCTTCGAGGGACGCTCGCAGCTGCTCATCTACCACTTTATGTTCGGGCCTGACTACCAGGCGGGATGTCCGTCCTGCTCGGCGATCGCCGACGGCTTCAACGGCTCCGTCGTCCACCTCGCCGACCACGACGTCACGCTCTGCGCGGTGTCGCAGGCCCCGCTCGCCAAACTGCAGGCGTACAAGCGGCGGATGGGCTGGAGCTTCCCCTGGGCCTCATCCTTCGGAAGCGACTTCAATTACGACTTCCGGGTGACGCACACCAAGGAGGAGTGGCAGTCGGGAGTCGTCGAGTACAACTTCCGCTCGATGGACGTCCGGCCGTCGGAGTCGGGTGAGGAGAATCCCGTCCTCGTCGAGTTCGCGTCGAGCGTGGGCACGGACTGGCCGACGTACCGGCAGCAAGGGCCCGGCATGAGCGCGTTCGCGCTCGAGGTTGACGAGGATGAGGATGAGGATGACGTCGTGTATCACACCTACTCGACGTACGAGCGCGGGGTGGACGGTCTCTGGGGCATGTTCCAGTGGCTCGACCGCGCGCCACTCGGCCGCAACGAGACCGGCTTCTGGTGGCGCCGCCACGACGAGTACGACAGCCAGTGATCACTCTCTGGCTTTGGCCGCGCGCCTCCATCCCGTCGCGGCCATGATCAGCAGGAGAGCCGCAAGGGCCGACCAATAGGCCGTGTACCGCAGGCTCGACGGTGGGTTGGTGAGCGCGGACGCCAAGCCCGGCAGGACGTAGATCGCCGCCGCCAACGCCCAGCGCGGGCTACGCGCGATGGTGGTGGCCCACACCCCTGCCAAGAGCAGGACGCCTTCCATGCCCGCTCTGACCAGCTGCCAGGTCTCGCCGTACTCCCCGAAACCGGGCGCGTAGGTGAGGACGAAGGCGGCTGCCGGGATCGCCAGCCACCACCACGGTCGCGTGCGCAGGTCGCGCGACCTCCTGCTGACCGCGAGGACCACGGCCCCGACCGCCAGCAGGCCGAAGGGCGTCAACGAGACCCAGTTGTGGTACGCCGGGCCCAAGAACGGCGACCATCCCGTCGCCTCGGTCCCGAGCAGCATGGCCCGGCCGGTCGAGAGCGCGACCGCCAAGGCCAAGGGCAGTGCCGCCAGCGCCCAGCCGCGCAGCAGCGCGACCACCAGCGCCGCCGAAGCGGCCAGCCACCAGGGGGAGGCGTGGTCGGCGATGTTGTACGCCAGATTGGCCAGGGCCAGCGTCAGGAGGCCGAGATGTACGCCGTCGGCCCACCATGGTGCGGGTCCCTCGGCGGCCTTGCGGGCCCTGGCGGCGAAGCCCGCCGTGACGAGGGCGGCCGTCTCCCGCGGCGAGGGGACGCGGCGCGGCGAGTCGTTCATCAACGTGCCGAGGATCTCGGCGCCGTATTCGGCGCGGTGATCGGAGGGGAAGGCCCGCAGGAACAGCCGGTACCAGCTTTCGGTGAACGCCTCGCTCATGCCCGTGCCGTCCCCAACGCCGGGGCGATCCGTCCCGTGACGACCCGGGCGGCCTGCTCCATCCGCGTCGCCTCCTTGATGACAGCCGCACGTCCGTCCTCGGTCAGCCGGTAGTAGCGGCGGGGACGGCCCTGGACGGTCTCCTCGCGGTCCACGGCGATCAGCCCGTCGCCCGCCAGCCGGTCCAGCGCGCCGTAAAGGGTGCCGACGGCGAGCCGCACCCGCCCACCGGACTGCTCCTCGGCCCGCTTGATGATCCCGTAGCCATGCGAAGGCCCATCGAGTAACGCGGCCAGTACGAAGTACGTGGGCTCGCTCATCACTGGCGATCTCTTAACCATACGGGCGACGATATATCGGGCGCCGAAGCATGGGAAGACCTCCAGGCGGTGCCCGTACCCGCGTAACGGGAAAATTGATCAGCCCTTGTCGCTGCCCTCGTTGGCGCCGCGGACGAACCGGCGCTGGAATATCACGAAGATCACCGCCACCGGGATCGTCGCGAGCAGCGCCGCCCCCAGCTTGAGCGGGTACTGCGTGCCGCCTCCCAGCGACCCGCTGACCAGATCGGCCAGCCCCCGGGGCAGCGTGAACAGCGCCGGGCTCTGGACGGCCACCAGCGTGTGCGGGAACTCGTTCCACGCGCTCTGGAACGAGATGATCGTCAGCGTGATCAGCGCCGGTCGCGCCATCGGCAGCACTACCGACCAGAACGTACGGAACGCGCCCGCCCCGTCGATCCGGGCCGCCTCCTCCACCCCCGCCGGGATCGAGTCGAAGAACTGCTTCATGATGAACACCCCCGCCGCGTCCACGAGGATCGGCAGGATCAACGCCAGATAGCTGTCATACATCCCCAACTGATTGAGGACCAGAAATTTCGGGATAAAGAGGACTACGCCCGGCACGGCCATCACCGCGATGACCGCCCCGAACAGCGCCGACCGCCCGCGGAACCTCAGCCTGGACAGCGCGTACCCGGCCAGCGAGTCGAGGAACACCCGCCCGACCGTCAGCACGAGTGTCACCAGCAGCGAGTTGCCCAGCCACACCGGCATGTCGGTCCCGCTGAACACCCGCTCGAACCCCGCCAGCGTCCCCGGCTGCGGGATGGGCGAGAGCGGTGAGGCGGCCGCGTCCGGCTCGGTCTTGAACGAGTTCGCGACCTGGATGACGAACGGGTAGATGAACACCAGCGCGAAGAAGATCAGGATCGCGTAGCCGGTGAAGGTGCTCGCGAGCCTGCGCACCCCGGCTCCCGTCGTCCTGCCCCTCATGGGGAGTGTCACGAGCTCCTCCTCTCCCGCATCACGCGCCGCTGGAACAGCGTCAGCAGCACGATGATGAGGAACAGCACGAACGAGATCGCCGTCCCCGCCCCATAGTCGAAGTCCCGGAACGCCGTCCGGTACGACAGGAACGCCGGAGTCAGTGTGGTCTTGGCCGGAGCGCCCTTGCTCATGACGTAGATCTGATCGAACACCTGCCAGCTCCCGATCATCCCGAGCGTCAGCACCAGGAACATCGTCGGCCTGAGCATCGGCAGCGTCACGTACCGGAAGCGCTGCCACCGCCCCGCCCCGTCGAGCACGGCCGCCTCCTCCAGCGTCACCGGGATGTCCTGCAACGCCGCCAGGAACATCAGCATGAACGTGCCCGACGTCGTCCACACCACCAGCGCGATGATCGCGCACATCGCCACGCTCGGCCCGGACAGCCACTCCCACCACGACAGGCCGAACGGCCCCGCCCCGGCGAGCGCCGCCGGCGGCGTGTCCATGCCGAGCAGCAGGTGGATGACCCCTCTGGCGTCGGAGAACCACTGCGGCCCCTGGATGCCGAAGAAGCCGAGCAGCTGCGTGAGCGCCCCGGAGTTGCTGAAGATGAACAGGAACACCACGCTGATCGCCACCGAGCTGGTGACCGACGGGAAGTAGAACGCGCTCCTGAAGAACGACTTGCCCTTGAGCAGGCGGCTGTTCACGATCAGGGCCAGGCCCAGCGCCAGCGCCGTCTGCAGCGGTACGACGATCGCCACGTAGTAGACGTTGTTCCGGACGCTGATCATGAAGTTCTCGCGGGCCAGGTCGTCGCGGGTGAACAGCCGGACGTAGTTCTCCAGCCCGACGAACGGCACGCCGCTCTTGAACGGGCTGCCCTGGCCGTTCCACGAGGTGAGGCTGACCCACATCGCCATCAGGATCGGCAGCAGCAGGAACACCCCGAGGATGACCACGACCGGCGCGACGAACAGCCACCCCGTCACGTCGTCCTTGGCCCGGCTGCGGCGCATCACTCGCCCAGCGCGGACTGCGTGTTCTTCTGCAGCCTGGCCAGCAGCGCTTTTGGGTCCTGCGAGGTGAGCTGCTGGAGCCCGGCGTCGAAGTCGGACAGGACGCTGTCCATCTTGGCGGCGTTCACCGGGCCCTGGGCGTAGGCGGCGCCGTCCACGAACGCCGTGTCCGCGGGGAACTCCTTGACGTAGGCGTCCTTGGCCGACTGCCGAGACGGCATGACCCCGAACGCCTTGGCGAACGCGAGCTGCTGGTCGGCCTTGGTCATCGCCTCGACGAAGGCGATCGCGGCCGTCTTGTTGGCGCTCTTGGCCGCGATGCCCCAGCAGTTCGTGAACGACAGCGTGCCCTGCTTGGCCCCGGCGGGCAGCGGGTGGGCCGTGTACTGGATGTCGGGGTAGTCGGCCTTCAGCGCGCCCTTGATCCAGTTGCCCTCGATCGTCATCGCGGCCTTGCCCTTGCCGAACGCCTCACCGGCCCACTCCGCGCCGAGCTGCTTGGGGGACTGGGCCAGCTTGTCCTGGAGCAGGGTCTTGACGTACTCCAGGGCCTTGAGGTTCTCCGGGCTGTCGCCGGTGGCCTGCTTGCCGTCGGCGCTGGTGATCCAGCCGCCCGCCTGCACCATGAACGCGCCGATCCGGTCGCGGGTGTCGCCGATCGCCAGCGGGGTGATGCCCTTGGCCTTGAGCTTGCCGGCCGCCTCGGTGAGCTGTTCCCACGTGGTCGGTACGTCGGCCGCCGCCAGGCCCGCCTTCTTCCACAGGCCGTCGTTGACGATCAGCGCCAGCGTGGAGAAGTCCTTCGGCGCGCAGTAGAACTTGCCGTCCCGGGTGAAGGTGGTGCGCAGGCTCGGGTAGAAGTCGTCCGGATTCGAGATCTTGTCCCCGTACGGCTCCAGTGCGCCGACACTGGCGTAGTCGGCGAACCGCGAGGCGTCCACGTAGAAGACGTCGGGCGGGGTGCCGCCCGCGAACGCCTGGCCGAGCTGCTGGTGGATGTCCTGCGCCGGGGTGACCGTGGCCTGGTTGCCGCTCGCCTTCGCCCACGCGTCCGCGGCCTGCTTGACCGCCGTCGTCTCCGGGTCGCCGGAGGAGGCGATGAGAATCCGCAGCGAGACCGGGCCGCTGCTCTGCGGCGCGGCCGACGGCTTGTCCTCGAAGCCGCTGCCGCACGCGGTCGCGGCCAGCGCCAGTACGGCGAGCGCCGCCAGGGGGAGGTGTTTCATCGCGTTTCCTTTCACGCTGTACGCCGGATGACCAGGGAAGGTTGAAGCAGTACGTGATCCGGCTTGTCCGGGCTGTCGTCTTCGAGGAGTCGGGTCAGCACCCGGACACAGCGCACGGCGGCGTCCGACAGCGGCTGGCTCAGGCTGGTCAGGCCGATCGCCGCCGCCACGGGCGTGTCGTCGAACCCGATCACGGGCACCGGCCCGGCCTGCATGGCGCCCAGGGCGACGGAGTCGCTCACGCACACCAGGGCGGTGGCGCCGGCGGCGATCAGCTCCCGCGCCGCGGTCTCACCCTCGGCCGCCGACCCATCGGTCCGCCGCTCCAGGACGCCCGCCTCGCTGTCTTCTGGGCTCGTGTCTCCGAGTGCCCGGACCCAGCCGCTCCTGCGGTCGTCGCCGACGCCGGAGCCCTCGGGCCAGCCGATGAACCCGATCCGCCGGTGACCCGCGTCGAGCAGGTGCCGGGTGGCGGCGGCCGTACCGGCCGCGCCGTCCACGTCCACCCACGGATGGTCGCCGCCCTCCGGCATGCCCCACGGCCGCCCGAACGTGACGAACGCCAGCTCCCGCTCGGCCAGCCACGAGGTGCGCACATCGCCGTAATGGGTGCCGGTCAGGACGAACGCATCCGGTTCGTACGCCCCGAGCAGGTCGTCGAACGTGGCGATCTCCGACTGGTCATCGTCTGCCGAGTAGAGGATCACCCGATACCCCGCCTTGGCCGCCGACTCGGTCAGCCCGTGCAGGAACCGGTCGAACACGTTCATGCCATCCTGGGTCCGCTCGATCCGTACGGCCAGGAGTCGTGACCGGCCGGTCCGCATGCGGCGCGCCGCCTGGTTCACCCGGTAGCCGAGCTCCTCGACCGCCTGCCGTACGCGCTCACGCGTCTCCTCGCGAACGAGGTCGGGGGAGTTCAGGACGTTCGAGACGGTCTGCCGGGAGACGTTGGCACGCCGCGCGACGTCGGCGATCGTCACCTTTTCGGGCATTATGTCGCTTTCTAAGGGTTTGAACGTTCAAACGGCGGTATGGCAGGATTGGATCGTTCAAGTAAACGGAGTGTTACGCACTATCTCCCTTGGATGATTCGCCTGTCAAGATTTTGGGGGCCGCTCGTGCTCGACCAAGCCACGCACCGCCTGCAACCGCTGCTGCACGACCTCGTCAGCACCGTCCTGGCACCGACGACCGCGCTGAGCGGCACCGACGGGCAGATCAGGGCGGCCGGGGTGCAGGGCCTCTTCCATGCGGACGCGAGGGCGTTGTCGCAGGTGAAGCTGGCCGTGGACGGCAGGGAACCGGAGGCGGTGGGGCACGCGGTGCAGGCCGCCGGCCGTACCAGGTTCGTGTCGCTGGTCCGCTGGCTGGGCGACCCGATCGCGGACCCCACGGTTCGCGTCGACCGCACCCGCGAGGTCTCTCCCGGACGGATGGCGGAGCTCATCGAGATCGCCTCCACCGCCACCCGCCCGGTGACGGCCACCGTCACGCTCGACCTGAGCTGCGACTTCGCCCCGATCGAGCTGGTGAAGGCCGGCGGCAGCGCCCCTCCGGCCACCGTCACCCCGGCCTCGTCCGCCGGAGGCGCTTGCCTGGAGTGGCGATCCGGCCGCATCCACGTACGGGCGACCGCCGAGCACGCCACGGCCGAGCCGCAGCCCGAGGGGCGGTTTCGGTGGGAGGTCGCGCTGGCGCCCGGTGAGCGCGTCACGCTGCGGTGGGCCGTCGTGATCGACGACCCCGAGGCTGTGGTGACCGCGCCGGTCAAGCCGCTGGAGTGGAACGTCCCGCAGGTGACGGCCGACGACGCCCGCCTCGTACGGCTGGCGGCCCGCTCGCTCGAAGACCTGCGCTCCCTCCGGCTGGCCGAGACCGGTGAGCCGGGGGACACGTTCCTGGGGGCGGGGGTGCCGTGGTTCCTGACGTTGTTCGGGCGGGACAGCCTCTGGGCCGCCAGGATGCTCCTGCCTCTGGGTACTGACCTGGCGGCGAGTACTCTGCGCGTGCTGGCCAGACGACAGGGCACCCACGTCGACCCGGCCACCGGTGAGGCGCCCGGCAAGATCATGCACGAGCTGCGCCGCCACGAGCACAGCGGCGGCGACCTGCGGCTGCCCGCCGCCTACTACGGCACCATCGACGCCACCCCGCTCTGGATCGGCCTGCTGCACGACGCCTGGCGCTGGGGCATGCCCGCCGCCCAGATCGAGCCCCTGCTCCCCGCTCTGGAGGCGGCGCTCGGCTGGCTCGGCGACCACGGGGACCCGGACGGGGACGGCTTCCTGGAGTACATCGACTCCACCGGCCACGGCCTGGCCAACCAGGGGTGGAAGGACTCGGGCGATGCGGTCCGCTTTCGCGACGGCCGCCAGGCGGAGCCGCCCATCGCGCTGGCTGAGGTCCAGGGGTACGCCTGCGCCGCCGCCAACCAGGGGGCCGCCCTGCTTACGGCGTTCGGGCGGAAGGGGGCTGAGCGGTGGCTGGACTACGCGGGCACGATGGCCGACCGCTTCCGCGCCCGCTTCTGGGTCACCCACCCCGCGCCTGCCACCGAGCGGGGGAGTGGTCATCTCGCGCCTGCCGCTGACCGGGGGAGTGGCCATCTCGCGCCGGTGGCGGGCTGGGAGAGCGGTTTTCCCGCGCTGGCCCTTGACCGCGACAAGCGGCCGGTCGACTCGCTGACCAGCAACATCGGCCACCTCCTCGGCACGGGACTGCTGTCGCCGGGGGAGGAGGCGAGGGTGGCGGAGCTGCTGGGCACCCCGGCGATGTCCGGCGCCTTCGGGCTGCGGACGATGTCGGCGGACGACGGCGCGTTCAGCCCGCTGTCCTACCACTGCGGGTCCGTCTGGTCGCACGACACCGCCATCGTCATCGCCGGACTCGCCAGGACCGGCCATGGCCGGCTGGCGGCGGAGCTGGCGCGGGGTCTGCTGACGGCGGCGGAGAGCTTCGACTACCGCCTGCCCGAGCTGCACGCGGGCGACGACCGGGACACGGTCGGCCGTCCGGTGGCCTACCCGGCCGCCTGCCGTCCCCAGGCGTGGTCGGCCGCCGCCGCCGTGACGCTGCTGCACGCGGCTGTGGGCCTGTATCCGGACGTACCGGGCGGCAAGGTGCTTGTGCGTCCTCTGACGGGAGCCCCGCTCGGCGCGGTCACGGTGCGCGGCCTGCGGGTGGCGGGCGCCGACGTCACCGTGTCGATCGACCGGTCAGGCGGAGTCCAGGTAACGGGCCTCCCACCTGGCCTGTCGGTCGAGGTGGCCGACCCCGAACTGTCGGTCGAAGTCACCGAGCCCGGCCTGCCGGTCAGGGGGCTGTAAGAGGGCAGCGGGGCGTAAGGGGTTGGTGGGGCTGCGGTCCCTCGACGGCCAGCGGCTGCGTCCGGTCCGGCCGACGGCCGCGTCCTTGACGGTTAGTGGGCCAGAGAGGTCAGGGGGCCGGGAGGACGGAGAGCTCTGCGAGTTGGGCTTGGGGTGGGGCGGTGAGGGCTGTCAGGACCATGGAGGCGACCGCGGCCGGGGGTAGGCACCGGTCGGGGTCGTACGGCGAGCCGAAGTCGGTCCGGACCTTGCGCAGCAGTTCGGTGGCCGTGGCCCCCGGGTAGATCGTGGTGACCCGGATGCCATGGGGCTGTTCCTCGTCCCGTACGGCGTCGCCCAGCTCGCGCAGTGCCGCCTTGCTGGCCGCGTAGGCGGGCCAGCCGTTGGGGCTCAGGCCGGGCGCGGCATTGATGAGAACCACCCGGCCGCGGCTCCTGCGCAGGGCGGGCAGGAGGAGGCGCAGCAGTTCGGCGGCCGAGGCGACGTTGACATTTAACGTGTCGCGCCACAGCTCCACCGTGCTGTCCGCGGTCGTCGTCACCTCGGCGATGGCCGCGCAGTGTACGAACCCGTCTAACTCCCTGATGGGCGGCAGCGCGGCGGCCAGCGTCTCCGGCCGGGCCAGGTCCGCCACGATGGCGATGACACTGCCGGGCGTGAAACCGGCGGGCGTCACATCGAGGTGCGTGACGGTGGTGGGGCTGACTTCGGCGGGAGTGACATCGGGGGGTGTGGCATCGGTGGGGATGGCCGCAGCGGGGGCGCTACCGGCAGCGGCGACGGCGGCGGACGGTACGGCCGGGCTCATGATCTCCGGCCACGGGAGATTCGCCGCGACCGGGGTGATCTCGCCCAGCCCCGCGATCCCATCCATGGCATCAGGCCCGGCGATCCGGTCCGTGCCGTCAGGTCCGGGGGTCGGGTCCGTGCCGCCAGGCTCGGTGACCTCGTCCATGGCACCGGGCCCGGCCGCTCGGTCCACGGCGGCGAGTCCGCCCGACGTGGCGAGGTCGCCTGAGGCGGCGAGTTCGCTCAGGCGGGCCGGGTCGCGGACCAGGGCCAGGACCCGGTAGCCCGCATCCAGCAGCGTCGTGGCGATGGCCGAGCCGATGCCGCCCGTCGCCCCTGTCAATAAGATCGTCCCAGTACGGGTCATGATCAGAGCGTGGCAGAGGCGCGGGCCGTACGTCTATTAGCTCTTGATCGTGTAGCTGTCGCCGTACACCTTCCAGGTCAGCGGCGGGTTCAGGTCGAGGTTGCCGTTCTTGAGGAAGACCCGCTGCTCGGTGTCGACGCGGGTGGTGTCCTCGTGCGCCTCCTCGGCCTTCATCGCGGCCTTGCGGGCGTCCAGGAACGCGTTGAGGTACGTCGTCTCGTTGCCGCCCTGCGCGGGGGTCTTGGCCTTGGACATCGCGGTCTTCCTGATGCCGCCGAAGCTGAGCTTGTCGGTGCCGGGGCCGTGCATGACGATCGCGTCGTAGTAGATGAACTGGCCCAGCGCCCGCAGTCCGTCCGTCTTGGCCTGGCTGACCGACGGGTTGAAGTAGACGCGGTCGCGCTCGTCGTTCTGCGCCGTCTGGAAGGCGGTGTCCTTGGCGGCGGTCTTCCAGTCCTTGGTGAAGTTCGGGTCGAGGCCCGCGTGCGAGTCGCTGCCGTTGACCTTGCGGAGGGCGGGGAGGTATTTGGCCAGGACATTGCCCGGCTTGCGGTTGGTGTAGAGCTCGACGAGCGCCAGCATGTCGCTGGTGCCGGAGCAGAATCCGATGATCCCGGCCGTGTAGCCGCGGCCGTCGTCGATGTCCTCGATGTAGCCGTACTGGGACTTCCAGTCGAGCGTGGAGTTCTCGGCACTGGACACCAGCTGCATGGCGATGTCCTTCTTGTGCGGATCGGTGAGGTCGACCGCGGCCTGGCTGGTGCCCGTGAGCACGAGAGTGGTGGCTAAGGTGACCAGTGTGACGAGAGTGGTTCGGAGCAACGTGATCTCCTGCTCTTCGTTAGGAAAGCTTCCTAACGAACCATACTCACAGGAGTCAACCTTCGGGGCTTTTGTTGTGAAATTGGGCCCCTTATCGGCGTAGTGCGGCGAGTTGCTGCTCGAACGGCACGACATCCAGCTCCGGCTCCGGCTGGCGGCCCGGCCCTCGGCGCGGCCTGCTGCTGGCCGCGTCGCCGAGCGCGGCCCCAGCGGGTGCCGGCGTACGGCTGCGCAGCAGGTCGGCCAGTTCGGTCGCGGCGCGGTCGATCCGCTCCGCCAGGCCGTCCGCGAAGTCGTCACCCCCGCCGCCCCAGTCCTCCGACGCCGCGTAGACGCCGGTCGGCGCCACCATGGCTCTCAGGTACGCGAACAGCGGCCGCAGCGCGTGCTCCAATACCAGCGAGTGCCGTGGCGTACCACCGGTGGCCGCGATGAGCGTCGGCTTGCCCGCCAGCGCGGTGGGCTCCACGACGTCGAAGAACGACTTGAACAGGCCGCTGTAGGAGGCGCTGAAGACGGGCGTGACCGCGATCAGGCCGTCGGCCTCCGTCACCGCCTCGATCGCCGCGCGCAGCCGGGCGCCGGGGAAGCCGGTGACGAAGTTGTTCGCGATGTCGACGGCGAGATCACGCAACTCGATCACCCGCACTGTCACCTCAGTCGGCCGGTCGGCGAGCCGCCGCACGGTCGCCTCGGTCAGGCGGTCGGCGAGCAGGCGGGTGGACGACGGCTGGGTCAGACCCGCCGTGACGACGACGAGCTTCATGAATACTCCTCCGAACTCCGTGTCAGGCAGTCTGACGGTCGCGGGTGGTGTGGACGGGACCGTCGGGCACGTCGGCGGGCCGGTTCGCCGCGAACTCCCGGCGCAGCACCGGCACGACCTCCTCCCCGAGGAGGTCGAGCTGCTCCAGGACCGTCTTCAGCGGCAGCCCCGCGTGGTCCATCAGGAACAACTGCCGCTGGTAGTCGCCGAACGACTCCCGGAACGTCAGCGTCCGGTCGATGACCTGCTGTGGGCTGCCCACCGTGAGCGGCGTCTCCTCGGTGAACTCCTCCAGCGACGGGCCGTGCCCGTACACGGGGGCGTTGTCGAAGTACGGACGGAACTCGCGCACCGCGTCCTGCGAGTTCTTCCGCATGAACACCTGCCCGCCGAGCCCCACGATGGCCTGCTCGGGCGTGCCGTGCCCGTAGTGGGCGTACCGCTGGCGGTAGAGGGTGATCAGCCGGATGAAGTGCTCCTTCGGCCAGAAGATGTTGTTGGCGAAGAACCCGTCTCCGTAGTAGGCGGCCTGCTCGGCGATCTCCGGGCTGCGGATCGAGCCGTGCCACACGAAGGGCGGCACCCCGTTCAGCGGCCGTGGCGTGGCCGTGAAACCCTGCAGCGGCGTGCGGAAACGGCCCTCCCAGTCGACGACGTCCTCGCGCCAGAGCCGGTGGAGCAGCGCGTAGTTCTCGACGGCCAGCGGGATGCCCTGCCGGATGTCCTGCCCGAACCACGGGTAGACGGGCCCGGTGTTGCCCCGGCCCAGCATCAGGTCGACCCGGCCGTCGGCCAGGTGCTGCAGCATCGCGAAGTCCTCAGCGATCTTGACCGGGTCGTTGGTCGTGATCAGCGTCGTGGCCGTGGACAGCGTGAGCCGCTCGGTCTTGGCCGCGATGTAGCCCAGCATGGTGGTGGGGGAGGACGGCACGAACGGCGGGTTGTGATGCTCGCCGGTCGCGAACACGTCCAGCCCCACCTCCTCGGCCTTGACCGCGATGGCCACCATCGCCTTGATGCGCTCATGCTCCGTCGGCGTCCTGCCGGTGGTGGGGTCCGTGGTCACGTCGCCCACACTGAAGATCCCGAACTGCATATCGTTCATCGCCTCTTATTATTGAAAGTTCAACGACCACCCAAGCAGCGGACGGTCCGAGGTTATTCCGCGCGGGTCAGCCTTGGAGGGCGTTGATCTCCAGCGGTCCGAGGATCCGCTTCGGCGCACCCTGGGCCGCGACGGTGATCATGGCCCGGCCGATCTGCTCGGTCGTGGTCACCGCCGTGGGGAAGAGCAGCCGCAGTATCGGGTAGAAGGGCGCCGTCACCACGTACGCCAGCCGATACCAGGTCGTCCGCGAGGTGACGCCGTGCATGGGCTGGATGTAGCCGGGCCGGAACATGTACGCCTCGAACGGCAGGGCCAGCAGCGCGTTCTCTGTCTGGCCCTTGACCCGGGCCCACATCGCCCGCCCGTGCTCGTCGGTGCCCACCCCGGACACGTAGACGAACGTCGAGCCGGGGTTGAGCCTGGCCAGCGTCTCGCCGGCCGCCAGCGTGAAGTCGTACGTGACGCGCCGGTAGTCCTTCTCGCTCATGCCCGCCGCGGAGACACCAAGGCAGAAGAAGCACGCGTCGTAGCCGGACAACTCGGCCTCGATCGGCGTGAGGTCGAGCAGATCCGGATGCGCGAGCTCGCGCAGCTTGTCATGGGTACGCCCGGTGGGGGTGCGGCCGACCGTGAGCACGGCCGTCACCCGGTCGTCGGCCAGGCATTCCCGGAGTACGCCCTGCCCGACCATGCCGGTGGCACCGAAGATGATGATTTTCATGCCAACTCGAAGGCTATCGCCCGATCGGAAGCAGTCAGACGGCGGTCAAGCGGCGGTCAAGCGCTGTGCCCATCCCGTGACCTGGTATTTCCGCTATTAACGTGGCTCGTGGCGGCGGAGCTGGCTAGCGTGGCAGGATTGTCGATGCGTCAGACTGCCACAGTTTCCGACTTAGGAGCGTATATGCCGAATGCTCGGAATATTGACGACCTGACCGAAATTCCAGGTTGGGAGACTCGTCAGTCCGGGCCGACAGCGCTGCGGATATTAGTGGGGAGGCAACTACGCCGGCTGCGTGAGTCGCGGGAGATCACGCGTGAAGCCGCGGGATACGCCATCCGGGGTTCGCATTCCAAAATCAGCCGCCTGGAATGCGGGCGGACCAGTTTCAAGCTGCGCGACGTGGCCGACCTGCTCACCCTCTACGGCGTGGTCGAGGAGGCCGAGCGCGAGGCCGTGCTCTCGCTGACCAAGCAGGCCAACGCGCCCGGCTGGTGGCACGAATACCGCGAGGTGGTGCCCGACTGGTTCGAGGACTACCTCGGGCTGGAGCAGGACGCGGCGATGATCCGTACGTACGAGGTCCAGTACGTCCCTGGCCTGCTCCAGACCGAGGACTACGCCCGCGCGGTGATCACCTGCGGACACCCGGGCTGCCCGCCCGAGGCGATCGAGCGCCGGCTCGCGCTCCGGACGCGCCGCCGGCGGATCCTCTCGCGGCCCATGGCGCCCAAGCTCTGGGTGGTGCTGGACGAGGCGGCCCTGCGCCGGCGGGTCGGAGACGGCGCCACGATGCGCGGGCAACTCGAGCACCTCAAGGAGATGGCGAAGCTGCCGCACGTCACCATCCAGGTGCTTCCGTTCAGCTACTGCGGTCACATCGGCGGGGTCGGTCCCATCACCATGCTGCGCTTCGCCCAGGCCGAGCTCGACGACGTGGTCTACCTCGAGCAGATCGCCAGCGCGCAGTATCTCACCAGGGCATCCGACGTGCACCCGTACCAGCACCTGATGGACGAGCTGGGCATCCACGCGCAGCCGTCGGCCGCGACCCCGGCGATCATCGACAAGATCATCGAGGGGATCGACGGCAACCTGTAGGGCTACGGTTTGCGGGCCACGGCGCAGAACGCGTCTACCTCGTCAGGAACGCCGAACACCGAGGACTCCACCCGCCACCGGGAGACGGAGACGACGCCCGGATCCACCAACTCCAGGCCGTCGAAGAACCGGGCGATCTCGTCCGGGGTGCGCAGGCGGTAGGAGTACGACTGCTCCTCGTCGTGGAGCCGTCCAGCCTCCGCGGCCGCGTCGGGTTTGATGGTGTTCGTACCGTCTTCGAACACCAGGTAGCTGCCCGACGGCAGGGCGTCCAGCAGTTGCCGCGTCAGCGCGTGTGCCTGGTCGTCGTCGAAGATCGTGCCCATCACGCCGAGGAGCATGAGCGCGGTCGGCCGGCTGAAGTCCAGCGTCTTGGCCGCGAACTCCAGGATGGCGGCCGGCTCGCGTACATCGGCCTCGATGTAATCGCAGGCGCCCCGAGGGTCACTGGCCAGGAGTGCCTGGGCGTGCACCAGCACCAGGGGATCGTTGTCGACATAGACGATGCGGCAGGACGGGTCCACCCGCTGGGCGACCTCATGGGTGTTGTCGACCGTCGGCAGCCCGGTGCCGATGTCCAGGAATTGCCGGATGCCGGCGTCCTCCGCCAGATAGCGGACGGCGCGGCCCAGGAACGCGCGGGCGTGGCGGGCGATATCCTCCATTCCCGGATAGACCTGCCGGAGTTGCTCTGCGTGCTCGCGATCTACCGGGTAGTTGTCCTTTCCGCCCAGCCAATAGTTCCACACCCGGGCCTGATGCGGCTTGTCGGCGTCGATCTTGGAGGGGGGCGCGGGATCGTTGTCGAAGGATTCATCCGCCACGACATCTTCTCCTCTTTTGTCGCTTATATATCTCTAAGCTGAGTGTCCTGGCGTCTCGTCGCGCTGTCACGCCTTAAAGCGGGATCTCCTAACCTTCCAGATGAAAATTGCCGCTTAAGACGGATGTCTGGTTGGCGCTTTCTGCCCAGAACTGTGCGCAGATGAACTGATCTTGACTGATTCCCGGGGGTTGGCGCAACTGTCACACGCCGCGCGGGGCACTCAGTCAGGTGCCGCCGGGCCCGCGGGCCAGGCGGCACAACCCGTACTCCAGAGAAGCGACGCTCAATTCTGGCGGATCAGCGAGGCGAGGATGTCGATGCCGATCGGGATCGCCTCCTCCACCACGTCGAAGTTCGCGCTGTGGTGCGGCCCTGGGCTGGCGCCGCCGATCATCAGGTACGCGCCCTTGCCCCCGCGCCGCTGCACGTGCCGGATGAGCAGGTTCGCGTCGTCGCTCCCGGCGAACGCCTGCGTCCTGATCACTTCCACCACCTCGGGCAGCGTGCCGGCCACCTCGACGATGCGGTCGATCACCTCGTCGTCAGGGGACACGGTCGAGGACTGGCCCATCACGGCGAGCGTCACCTCGACGCCCTGCGTGCGGGCGGCTCCCTCCACGATGGCCCGGATCCGGTCCACCAACTCGTCGACGACCTCGTCATCGGTGGCGCGCGCCTCGCAGGTCAGCATCGCCGCGGACGGCACGATGTTCACTCCGTCACCGGCGACGAGTGTGCCGACATTGAGCCGGGTGTCCGCGGAGCTGAAGCGGGGGATCGCCATGATCCCCAGTGCGGCCATGGCGGCGGCGAGCAGCGCGTTGCGGCCCGTCTCCGGCGAACCGGCGGCGTGGGAGGCCTTGCCGGTGAAGTCGACCTTCAGCTTGCGGGTGGCCATGCCGCCGGTGAAGCTGCCCACGACCGAGCCCAGGGCCAGTTCGCCCGCCATGTGCACGGCGAGCATGGTGTCGATCGGGTCCGCGGCCCCGGCGTCGATCATCGTCTGCGCGCCCCGTACCCCCTCTTCCGCGGGCTGGAACAGGATCCGCAGGGAGCCCGCGAAGTCGCGGTCCGCGAGACGGTGCAGCAGGCCCACGCCCATGGCGACGTTCGCGTCATGGCCGCACGCGTGCATCGCGCCGTTGGTCGCGGCGAAGCCGTTCGCGACCGGGAAGTGAGCGGGATCGTCTGATTCGCGCATCGGCAGCGCGTCGATGTCGATCCGCAGGCCCCATCGCGGGCCCGGCCGGTCGCCGGCCAGATCGACGACCATCGCGGTGCCGTTCTCCCGGAAGTATCTGGCGCTTTCGGCGGGAACGCCGGACGCGACCGCGCGAGCCTCCCACTCGTCGAGCGTTTGCGGTGACGGGTAGTTCACGACGGGGGAGAGGTCGTGGGCGTCCTTCCCGGTCAGGACACGCACCGGCAGGCCGTCGATGGCCTGTTTGATCCGGGCCGCTGTCCCGATCTCCACGAACGCGGGTTCCGGATTGCGGTGCACTTCTCGCCGAAGCGCCCTGAGCTGCTCGAAGTCCACAAGACTCCTTCTCGCCACGATGATCGACGGCCGGGCGGCCGCCTCGCTCAGGCTAGGGAAGGCACCGCGGAGCGGGGTCGATCGCGCGCGATTCTGCACGAAACACCAAATTTCCGAGCATGGTCCGCACGAAGTCGCGTCGAGCTAGTCCTCGAATACCGGCTGACCGCCGACCGGCACGTAACGCAGGCGCCGGCTGTCGAGGTCGAGGATGTAGCCGGTGCGCTTGGCGATCCTTGGCACGATCCATCGGTCCTTGATCGGCGCCTTCGGGAACAGCGAGGCCAGCTTGCCCTCGATCTCGTCCAGCTCCTGGAGGTCGCGCAACCAGAGGAAGACCGCCAGATTGGTGGCACCGGTCACCGACGCGCACATCCGTACATTCTCCAGCGACCGGAGCATGGAGACGAGGCGTTCCATCTCGGAGTGCTGGACGTCGAGCCACAGCACCGCCGCGGCCGACCAGCCCATGAGGGTGTGCGCGAAGTCGACGCGCCATCTGACCCAGTCCGCCGCGAGCAGCGCGTCGATGTCCCGGGAGATCACCGAGATCGAGCGGCCCAGCTCTCGCTGCATGTCGGCGGCCGTCCGGCGTACGTCCGTGCTGAGCGCGGTGATCACGTCGCGGTGGGTGGGCTTGCGGTGTTCGGGTGGTTCGGACGGCCGGAGCAGGCGCAACGCCTCGACCTGCTGGTCGGACAGCGCGTTGAGCCGCCAGCCCGATCCTTCGAGGAAGATCCGCCGCAGATAGTGCGTCTGAGTGCCGACGATGCCGGGGATCACGGCGATGTGCTCATCGATGTAGCGGTCCATGGACAGCAGGGTGTGCGTCGAGACCATGATGTAGAGATCGCGGGGGCCCGAGGTGCAGTGCACGCTGAAAATGGGTCCCTGCCGGCCGAGTTCGGCGATCACGTCGACGCGTCGGCCGGGGGCGCACCGGATCTCGACCAGAGCCGAGACCTCTCGCCCATGGGACCGCTGCCCGTCGGCCTCGAAGCAACTCGTCCACACCTGCCGCTCGTGGGTGAGCGCCGACCATCGACGGGAAATCGTCGAAGGATCAACCCTAAGAATCCTCCCCAGTTGCGCCCAAGTGACCCGAGGGTGGATCTGGAGCGCGTTGATGATCTGAAAGTCCAGCCCGTCCACCATCCGTCCATCATGCAGGAAAGGCCAGGTCCTCCCCTCAATCGGGCACCTCCGCAGATGTCACCACAAGATCAATTAAGTGTCGGGTGCCCGTAACGCGCGGGAAACCTGCGGTAGGCGGCCTTTCCGGAAGGATCGTGCACCCGACCCGCCTTATCCCTCAATTCCGTGCAAAGTGGGTCGCGAAAACCCGCCACGTAGCACGCAGAACCTAAGCTCACGCCATTCCTTTCGCGGTTGGACCTGGAGGATTGGTGTATCGCAAATCGATTCTTGCGCTGTCGGTGACGGCCGCGGTCGCGCTGGGCGCGGTCGGCTGTGGTGCCGGTGGGGGAACCACCGACACCATCAATATGTCGCTGAACACCGATCCGGCGACCTTCGACCCGGCGCTCGCCAAGGGCGGCGACGACTTCACCGTGGCGCGACTGCTGTTCGACACGGTGGTACGCAAGGACGCGGGCAACACCCTCGCGGGCGGGATCGCGTCCTCGTGGACCGCCGAGGACGCCGCGCACTACACGCTCACCATCCGCAACGGACTGAACTGCTCGGACGGTTCGCCGATCACGCCGACCGTGGTGGCGGCCTCACTGACGCGGTTCGCGGCCAAGGAGACGAGCTCCTCGGGCCGTACGCTGGCCCTGGGCGGCGCCACCGCGACGTTCACCCCCGATGACAAGGCGGGCACGGTGAAAGCCGAGTTGTCCGCTCCGTGGTCCGACTTCCTCACCGGGCTGACCCTGCCGCAGGCCGGGATCGTGTGCCCGGCGGGCCTGAAGGACACCAAGGGACTCGCGGCGGGCAAGGTCGCCGGCGCGTTCTCCGGCCCCTACTCCCTGACGGCCTCGCAGCCCGCGGTCTCCTACCAGCTGTCGCTGCGCGAGGGCTATGCGGCCTGGCCGAAGTTCGCCAAGCCCCTGACGGGCGTGGCCGCCAAGCAGGTGACCCTGACGCCGATCACCGACTACGCGACGATCGCCACCCAGTTGCTGGCCGGCAGCCTGGATGTCGGGACGATCAGCGACGAGAACGTGGCCCGCTTCGACGGCAACAAGGCGTTCACCTCGTCGGTCGCCTCGAACACCACGACGTACCTGCTGTTCAACGAGCGTCCGGGGACGGTGTTCGCGGACAAGCCGGAGCTGCGCACCGCGGTGGCCCAGGCCATCGACGCGAAGGCCTTCAGCGACATCATCAGCGGCAAGCGCGGCAGCACGACCCTGTCGGTCGGGTCGGCCAAGCTGGCCTGCGTCAACACCGACAAGTCGCTGCTGGTCGCCCAGGATCTCGCCGCCGCCACCAAGAAGCTGACCGGGGTCCGCTTCCGCATCGTCGGCACCACCCTGCTGCAGGGCGGCAACGACTACATCGCCGAGGCGCTGCGCAACGCCGGCGCCACCGTGACCGTCGACTCGCTCGACAACGCCAACTGGGCCACGCTGACCACGGCCGGCGGCAAGGACTGGGACATCAACGTCCAGGGCGACAACAACCAGCTGGGCGTCCTCACCTCCTCCCTGCTGCGGGTGATGGGCCCGGCCACCGAGGACGGCGGCCGCAACAAGACGGGCGAGCCCAACAAGGAGGGGTACGGCTTCGTCACCAAGGCGATGAGCGAGATCGACCGTAACGCGCAGTGCTCGGCCCTCCAGTCCGCGCAGAAGTCGTTCCTCGAGCGGGTGGACGCGATCCCGCTGGCGACCCTGCCCGCCACCACAGTCGCCGCCGCCGGGTTCGACATCAGGACCTTCGACGACTACCTCGACCCCGCCACGCTCCGCATCGTCAAATAGCTCCAATAGCCGGAAGGCGCGTCAGTCATGGCCTCTCTCGATTCCACGCGTGCTCTGGGAGTCCCCCCACCGGACCCCCTGACCGGAGCGCGGCAGCGTCCGGCACGGATCTCCTCCGCCTGGCTCCGGTTCGCCGTGCGGCGGCTCGCCAGCCTGGTGATGATCTTCGTCGCGCTGCTGGTCGTGTCGTTCCTGATCGTCCAGCTCATCCCCGGTGATCCGGCGGTCGGCATCGCCGGCGCCAACGCCGATCTCGCCGACATCCAGCGCATCAGGACTGAGCTCGGACTCGATCGCCCGATCTGGGAGCGATTCCTCGACCACGTGGGCGGCGTCTTCTCCGGGGACCTCGGTACGTCCTTCATGTACCGGCAGCCGGTGTCGTCGCTCATCGTGAACCGCCTGCCCTTCACCGCGACCATCGCGGTGACCGGCATCGTCCTGGTCCTGGTGATCTCGGTCCCGCTGGGCATGGTCATCGGGGTGCTCACGCGTGGCGGCCGGCGCAAGTTGCTGGACGTGGCCTTCGGTATGGTCACCGGTTTCCTGGATTCGATTCCCGGCTACATCATGGCGTCGTTCCTGGTTGTGACGTTCGCGCTCGGCATCGGGCTGGTGCCGCTGTTCCCTCCGGCCTACACACCCCGCTTCGGGGCCGCGTCGTTCGTGCTCCCGGTCGTGGCCATCGCGATCGGCCCGATCTGCACCATCTCCCGTGTCGTCCGTCGCGAGATGGCGGTCGTGCTGGAGACCGACTACATGCGGACGGCCCGGGGCTGGCGGCTGCCCGCCCTCCGGCGCCACGTCCGCTGGGCGCTGCCGAACCTGCTCACCACCACGCTCACCCTGAGCGGGCTGATCCTGACCGGCATGGTCGGCGGCGCGATCATCATCGAATCGGTGTTCGCGCTGCCGGGCCTGGGCAGCGGCATCATCAAGGCCATCCTCGACCGCGACTATCCGGTCATCCAAGGCATGGTCCTCGTCATCGGCATGATCACCGCGATCATCAACCTCCTCGTTGACGTCCTGCTCGGACTGATCGACCCACGGACCCTCGGGGGGTCGCATGTCTCCGCGTAGCCGTTCGCGCCGCTGGAACCCCGGGCTCGTGCTCGGCCTGGGCGTGCTGGGCTGCGTCGTGCTGATCGCCGTACTGGCCCCGATCCTGTTCGCCGGCCAGGCGAACGCGCTGGGCCCGCGGTTCGCCGCGCCCTCGTCGGATCACCCGCTCGGCACCGACGCGGCCGGCCACGACGTCCTGCTGCGCAGCCTGGTCGCCACCCGCCTCACCCTGCTGATGACGGTCGGCGCGACGGCCATAGCGGTCGTCCTCGGTGTGGTCCTGGGTACGGGCGTCTGGCTCGTACCGCCCCGGGTCAGGGAGATCTGCCTGCGGGTGATCGACGCGATGGTGGCCTTCCCCGGGCTGCTGCTCGCGCTCGTCGTGGCGGCCGTGCTCGGCGCGGGCGGCTCCTCAGCGGTGATCGCCATCGGCCTGTCCGGTATCCCCTACTTCGCCCGCCTGACCGCGAACCTCGCCGCTAAGGTCTCCCAGCAGGAGTACGTCTCGACCGCCCGCCTCCTGGGCGTGAGCCACGGCCGGATCGCGATCAGGCACATGCTGCCCAACATGGCCGAGCCGCTGCTCGTGCTGTCGGCCTCGACGTTCGCGGCCACGCTCACGGCCATCTCGGCGCTGTCGTTCGTGGGCCTCGGCGTCCAGTCGCCCTCCTACGACTGGGGCAAGCTGCTGAACGAGGCCCTGCCGTCGCTCCTGGCGGGCCGGCCTTTCCAGATGGCGGGCTCGGCGGCCCTGGTCATCCTGACCGGGCTGGGCGCGGTCCTGATCGGCGACGGACTCGCCGCTGCGGCGAACCCCCGGGGGCGCACGACGGCGAGCCGGAGCGCGGCACCCCCCACCACCCGGGACGAGGCGGCGCCGGAGAGCGACCACCTCGCCGACGTCCGCGACCTGTGGATCCACTCGGGCGACGAACCGCTGGTCAAGGGCATCTCCTTCGGCATCAGGCGCGGTGAGATCGTCGGCATCGTGGGTGAGAGCGGCTCGGGCAAGACCCTCACCGCGATGTCGCTCGCGCAGCTGCTGCCGGACGGCCTGACCTCGACGGCCGCCCGCATGGCCATCGGCGATCTGGACCTGCGCCGGCCCGTCGCGCCGGCGCTCATGGCGGAGGCGGTCAGCCTGATCTACCAGGACCCGGGCTCGACGTTCAATCCCGCGCTCCGCATGGGCGGTCAGCTCACCGAGGTGCTGCGCACTCACAAGGGCCTCGGCGCGCAGGCGGCCAGGCAGCGCGTGCTCGACGCGCTCAAGGTGGTCCAGATGACCAGGCCCGAACACCGCATGAAGCAGCACCCGCACGAGCTCTCCGGCGGCATGCGGCAGCGGGCGATGATCGCGACCGCGCTGGCCGTCGAGCCGCGCCTGATCATCGCCGACGAGCCGACGACGGCCCTGGACGTGACCGTCCAGGCCGAGATCCTGCGCGAGCTCAAGCGGGTCAACAGCGAGTTCGGCGCCTCGATCGTGTTCATCTCGCACGACATCGGGGTGGTACGCGCGCTGTGCGACCGCGTCCTCGTGATGTACCACGGGGAGATCGTGGAGGAGATCGCCGCGGCGGACCTCGCCGTGGAGACCGTCCGCCACCCGTACACGAAGAAACTCCTGGAAGCCGCACCCGACATCGACGGCCCCGTGGCTGACCGGCCCGGCGACCCGGAGCACGCGAAGGAGCACTCGCATGGATGAGGCGATCGCCGTCGAGGTCCGCGACCTCGAGGTGGGCTACGGCTGGGGCGGCAACGCGACGCGCATCCTGCACGGCATCACGATGGACGTCGCCCGGGGCCGTACGGTCGGCATCGTCGGAGAGTCCGGATCGGGCAAGTCGACGCTGGCCAAGGCGCTGGTCGGGCTCGTCCGGCCGTCTGCGGGCAGCGTCAAGGTCGGCGGCCTGCACGTGTCCTCCGCACGCGGCGCGGACCGCCGGGCGATGCGGCGGAAGGTCCAGATGATCCCGCAGGACCCCTACTCCTCACTTGATCCCCGCCGCACGATCGGCGAGGCGCTCGCCGAGGCCGTGGACCCGCGCCGGGCCAAGGTGAAGACGCACCGGGACGAGATCGTCCACTGGCTGGAGACCGTCAGGATGCCGGCCGACACCATCGACCGCTATCCCCACGAGTGCTCCGGAGGGCAGCGGCAACGGGTCGCGATCGCCCGCGGCCTGATGATCCGGCCCGAGGTGGTGATCGCCGACGAGATCACCTCGGCGCTCGACGTCTCGGTCCAGGCGGAGATCCTCAACCTCCTGGCGAGCCTGCGCCGCGAACTCGATCTGACCATGGTGTTCATCTCGCACAACCTCGCCGTCATCCGGCACGTGAGCGACGAGGTCGTGGTGCTCTACCACGGCGACATCGTCGAGCAGGCCCCGGCGGCGGATCTGTATCAGCGCCCGCGGCACGAGTACACGCGCACCCTGCTCGACTCGGTGCCGGGCGCACCAGGCTTCGACATCCGGCCCAGGCCACGGAAGGACGCCTCTTGAGGCTGCAGCGCAATCTTCGGCTCACCAACGTCAGGATCATCGACGGCAGGGGAGGGCCGCCCATCGAGGACGGCGTGCTGGAGGTGACCTCGGACGGCGTCATCGGGTTCGTCGGCAGGGCGGCCGAGGCCCCGGACGGCCGCGACGCGGACGTACGCGATCTGCGGGGCCGGACGCTGCTGCCCGGATTCGTCGACTGTCATGTGCATCTGGGGTTCGCCCTGGCGAACGGGCCGTACCACCGTCTCCAGAACGACCCGGCCCTGATTCACCTCGAGTCCGCCGCGCGGATCCGGGAGACGCTCGAGGCGGGCATCACCAGCGCGCGCGATCTAGGCGGGCTGTCCGCAGGCTTTCGCGAGGCGATCGAGCGCGGGCTGATTGCCGGACCCCGGCTGAAGCTGGCGGTGAGCCCGATCAGTCACACCGCGGGCCACGGGGACTTCCACGTGCCCGGCGGAGAGGTCGCCTACACCGTGCCCGAGCTGATCGAGCTGGCCGACACCGTGGAGGAGGTCCGCCGGGCGACGCGCCGGGTGCTCCGCCAAGGGGCCGACCTCGTCAAGATCTGCACCAGCGGTGGCATGGGCAGCAGGCACGACCATCCCGACGACGAGGGCCTGCGCCTGGACGAGGTACGGGCGATCGTCGACGAGCTCGACCGGCACGGCGGCAAGCCGATCGCCGCCCACGCGCAGGGGCGCGTGGGGATCCTGACCGCCCTGCGGGGCGGGGTGACCAGTGTCGAGCACGGGTACGGCATCGACGACGAAGGGCTCGATCTCCTGGAGGAGCGCGGCGCCTTCCTCGTTCCGACCCTGTCGACCGTGTTCGCGATCGACAAGGAGAAGATGCAGCCGTACCACTACGCCAAGAAGGTGAAGTGGTCCGAGATCACCAAGAAGAACATCGGTCACGCGATCGCGCGCAAAGCCAAGATCGCCCTGGGCACGGACGCCGGTGTCTGCCCGCACGCGCGGAACCTGCGCGAGCTCGGCCATCTCGTCGAGCTCGGCATGTCCCCGATGGACGCCCTCGTCGCCGGTACCCGGACCGGGGCCGAGGCGCTCGGCATCTCCGACGAGGTGGGCACGCTGGAGACGGGCAAGCTCGCCGACCTCGTGGTCACCGACGCCGATCCGCTGCGCGACATCCACGCGCTGGCCGATCCCGCGCACATCGAGATCGTGATGCAGGCGGGCGTCGTCATGAAGGACGACGTCATGAATAAGCTCGGGAAGGCCGACGGGCTGTCCCGCTGAGCGGGAGCCTGCTCGGCCATGGCACGCGCCGCCGTGAGGGGGTGGCGCAGCCCGGATCTGTCGTTCACGATGAGGGCTCGGATCACCATGACAGGGAAGGGTCAAATCGCATGCGTTTACCTGTTCACCTGGCGCTGGGCGCCCTGGTCGCCGCCGCTCTGCTGACGGTCCAGCCCGTGGCGTCGGCCCAGGCGGCGGTGAGGTTCCACGCCGACTCCGGCGACTCATGCCTTCGCGGGATCACCGAAGGGACGCTGGACTGGCCGACCGTCAAGGTCGACGGGTACCTGTCCGATGACGCCGCCCTCTCGCCCTGCTCTCGGGACGGCATGTACTCCCGCGCCGTCTTCAACGCCTACAACGGCGCCACCCTCGTCGACTCGGAGACCTACAAGGCGGACGACGCCCAGGTCCCGCTCTCCTTCTCGCTGTCGGATCCGGCGGGGGTCGCCGCCATCGATCGTGTGGTCGTACAGGTGTGCCGGTTCAGCAGTTCGCCGATCGGGGTCAGCTACTGCGGCAAGGCCGCGGAGTACAAGATGCCCTGAATATCGTCATGAAGGGCCTCTGGAAGGCTGGCGAACTATCCCGCTGAGCACGTCGTCCAGGGTGACCACGCCGAGCACCTGCCCCTTGTCGCCGGTCACGGCGGCGAGCTGGGCGCGGCGCTGACGCATGGTCGCCAGGACGTCCGCGAGCGTCGCCGTGCCGGCGATCAGCGGCAGGGCGCGGATCGGCAGCGGCTGACGGGTTCCGTGCCCGTTGAGCGCGTCCAGGACGTGCAGGTAGCCGCGCAGCTCGGCGGGGCTGTCACCGTGCACGGGGAAGCGGGAATGCCCGTGGCGGCCCGAGTATTCCTGCAGCCCGAGGCTGTCGATCGTCGCGGGGACGCTCACCACCTCGCCGATGGGCACCATGACCGTGCGGACCGGCCGGGCCTGCAGCGCGAGCGTGGCGATCATCCGGTCCCGCTCGTCCTGCCGCAGCAGTTTGTGCCGGCGGGACTCCTCGATCAGCACCGGCAGCTCCGCCGAGGTGTAGACGGTGTGGATCTCGTCGGTCGGCGGGATCCGCAGCAACCGCAGCGCCGCGCCCGCCATGGCCTGGATCAACGTGAGCACCGGGCCGATCGCCCGGGCCAGAACGAACAACGGGGGCACCAGCCACAGCGCCGCCGTGTCCGGGCCGGACAGCGCCAGGTTCTTCGGCACCATCTCCCCGATGATCACGTGCGCGGACACCACCAGGAGCAGCGCCAGCGTGAAGGCGACCGGATGCACCATCTTCTCGGGCAGCCCCACGGCCGCGAACAGCGGCTCCACCGCCCGCGACACCACCGGTTCGCCGAACGCGCCGAGCATCAGCGAGGCCAGCGTCACGCCCAGCTGGGCCGCGGCGAGCATCTTGGGCACCGTGTTCATGGCGGCGAGCACCGCCTGCGCCCGGCGCGAACCCACCCGCGCCTGCGGCTCGAGCTGGGTGTGGCGCGCCGAGATGAGGGCGAACTCGGCGCCCACGAAGAACCCGTTGACCGCCAGAAGCAGCACCAGGGCCAAGCCGTCGCCGATGGTCACGGATGCTCCCGCCTCGGCGCGGTGAGGGTGACCTGCTCGACCCGCCGGCTACGCATGGCCTCCACCCGGAGCGTCCACCCGCCCACCTCCACCTCGTCGCCCGGATCGGGGATGCGGCCGAGCCGGGCCAGCACCAGCCCCGCGAGCGTCTCGTAGGGCCCCTCGGGCATGCGGAAGCCGGTACGTTCCTCGGCCTCGTCCGCCGTCAGCACGGCTGGCACGCTCACCGAGGCGCCCGGCGCGAGCAGCGCGGCCTTGGGCTCGGCCGACGCCTCCTCCGGCAGGTCGTACTCGTCGGCGATGTCGCCGATCAGCTCCTCCACCAGGTCCTCCGCGGTGACGACGCCCGCGAAGCCGCCGTACTCGTCGATCACCACGGCCATCTCGACGCCCGTCGAACTGAGCCGTTCCTGGACCACCTCCAGGCTCACCGACTCGGGCACCTGAACCGCCGGCCGGACGATCGCGGCCACCGGCGTCCGCTCCCGTTCCTCCTCCGGCACGGCGCACGCGCGCGGCACGCTCGCCACGCCGAGGATGTCGTCCAGTTCCGTACCGCACACGGGGATGCGCAGATGCCGGGTACGGCGGGCCAGCCTGAGGAACTCGGCGACACTGGTGGATCCGGCTATGGTCACGCAGTCAGTACGGGGGGTCATGGCCTCCGCGGCGATCTTGCCGCCGAAGCGCAGAGCCCGCTGGAGCATGGCGGCCGTGCTCGGCTGGAGCGCCCCCGCCTCCGCCGACAGCCGGACGAGCAGGCTCAGCTCCTCGGGAGAGCGGGCCGAGGCGAGCTCCTCCTGCGGCTCGGCCCCCAGCCATCGGACGATGCCGTTGGCCACCGCGTTGCACAGCTTGATCAGCGGCCCGAACGCGGCGGAGAACACCCGCTGCGGCGGCGTCGCCACCCTGGCCACGGCCATCGGCCTCGACAGGGCGGCGTTCTTGGGCACCAGCTCGCCCAGGACCATCTGCGCCACCGTGGAGATGACGATCGCCAGGGCGACGGCGACGCCGGGAGCGGCGGGGACGCCGCCCAGAAGCGGCTCCAGCAGGCCGGCGATGGCGGGCTCGGACACGACGCCGAGCAGCAGCGACGTGACGGTGATGCCCAGCTGCGCCCCGGACAGGTGGAACGACAGCCGCCGCACCGCGGCCTCGATCCCCTGCGCGCCCCGGTCTCCGGACTCGGCCAGCTGGTGGACCCGTACGCGCTCGACCGTCACCAGGGAGAACTCCGCCGCGACGAAGATCCCGTTGGCCACGATCAAGGCCAGCGCCCCGAGCAGAAAGACCACATTCAGGATCACGGGCGAAAGCTAGCACCGGTGAAGGACTGGTGGAAGCCAACGCGGCGCGACGACCGGCACCCGCTGGGGTTGAGGACCGGCATCCGCTGGCGTCGTGGACGGGAGTCGCCCGGTGAGTGGGAAGCTTGGGGCGTGCGTGTGATGCTGCTGGGTCCGTTCGAGACGCGGGCCGACGACGGCCGTCCGATCGAGATCCCGGGCACGAAGTTGCGCGCGCTGCTGGCCAGGCTCGCGCTGGAGGCGGGCCGGGTCGTGCCGGTGGAGGTTCTCATCGCGGCCATCTGGGGCGATGAGCCGCCGGCGGGCAGCGCCAACGCCCTGCAGGCCCTGGTCTCCCGCACCCGCCGGTTGGTCGGCGCCGCGACCATCGAGTCGCAGCCGCCCGGCTACCGGCTGGCGATCGAGCCCGCCGAGGTCGACGTCACACGCTTCGAGAGGCTGGTGAGCGCCGGCGACCTCGCGGCGCTGCGGGCGGCCGAAAGCCTGTGGCGCGGGCCCGCGTTCGCGGAGTTCGCCGACCTGCCGTTCGCCGCCCACGAGGGAGTACGCCTGGCCGAGCTGCGCCTGTCGGCCGCCGAACAACGACTGGAGCTCGAACTCGCCGAAGGCACGGACGTCCTCGCCGAGCTGCGCCCGCTGGCCGCCGCCCATCCTTTGCGCGAGCGCCTGCAGGGCCTGCTGATGCGGGCGCTGTACGCGGCCGGACGGCAGGCGGACGCGCTGGACGCCTACGAGCGGACCCGGTGCACCCTGGCCGACGAGCTGGGTGTCGACCCGTCGGCGGAGCTGGCCGAGGTCCACCTGAGCCTCCTCCGGCACGACCCTCAGCATCATCCTCGCCGTCGAACCCGGCGTACCAATCTGCGCGCCCAGGTGACCAGCTTCGTCGGCCGGGAGGAGGAGCTGGCGCAGCTGGCCAAGGCGCTGGAAGCCGCCCGCCTGGTCACCGTCGTCGGGCCGGGCGGCGCGGGCAAGACCCGGCTGGCCACCGAGGTCGCCCAGCGCTCCGCCGAGCTCGCCCCCGACGGCGTCTGGCTGGTCGAGCTGGCGGCGGTGACGGAGCCGCTCGACGTGGCCCACGCGGTGCTCACGGCGATCGGCGCCAGAGACTCCGGCTGGTTCGAGCCGGCGCCCGCCGACGGCACCCCGGCCCGCGGCATCGCGGCTCGCGACGCCCCGGCTCGTGACGTCATGGACCGGCTGGCAGAGGCGCTGGACCGGCTGTCCGAGGAGCTGGACGGCCGGCGGGTGCTGCTCGTCCTGGACAACTGCGAGCACGTCGTGTCGGCTGTCGCGCACCTGGCCGACCGGCTGCTCGGCGCCTGTCCCGACCTGCGCGTCCTGGCGACGAGCCGGGAGTCGATGGCCATCGCGGGGGAGAGCCTCTATCCCATCCCGCCTCTGGAGTGGCCGGCGGCCGCGGTGCGGGATCCGCAGTCCTATCCGGCCGTGCGGCTCTTCGTCGAGCGCGCGGCCTTGGTCCGCCCCGGATTCGTACTGAACGAGGACAACACGGGCACGGTCGTCGAGATCTGCGGGCGGCTCGACGGGATGCCGATGGCCATCGAGCTGGCCGCCGCGCGGATGCGCGCGTTGAGCGTCGAGCAGATCGCCGCCAAGCTCGACGACCGGTTCCGCCTGCTCAGCAGTGGCAGCCGTACGGCGCTGCCCCGGCATCAGACCTTGCAGGCGGTCGTGGACTGGAGCTGGGACCTGCTGTCCGGCCGCGAACGCGAACTCGCGATGCTCCTGGCCGCCTTCCCCGGCGGCGCCACGCTGGACGCGCTCGAAGCGGTGAGCGTACATACCGCCGACGGCACGCTCGAAGAGGCCAGTGGGCCGGACGCCGCCGACGTGCTGGACGTCCTTACCGCCCTGGTGGACAAGTCCCTGGTCGAGCCGTCCGGTGAGCGCTACCGCATGCAGGAGACCGTCCGGTCGTACGGGATGGCGCGGCTGACCGAGGCCGGTCAGGACCGGGCCGTCCGAGACCGGCACGCCCGCCACTTCCTCCGGCTCGCCGAGACCGCCGACCCCGAGCTGCGCAAGGCGGACCAGCTCCACTGGCTGGCGCGGCTGCGGGCCGAGGACGACAACCTCCTGGCCGCGATGCGGCTCGCGGCCGAGGTCGGGGACGCGGAGCTGGGCGTACGGCTCCTCGCGGCCGTCTGGTGGTTCTGGTACCTGGAGGGCAGGTCCCTCGAAGGCATGCACTGGGCGCGCGGCGTCCTCGACCTGCCCGGCGAGGTGCCCGAGGCCCAGCGCCCGGTGCGGCTGGTGCTGGAGGCGTTCGCCCACCACGGGCTCGGTGCGGTCGAGGCGGCCCAGCAGGCGATGTCCACCGGCCTGGAGCTGCGCGACCGGCTGGGCGGCGGGGTGTCCGGGTGGGTTCTGCTGCTCTTCGCGCCCATCTGGCTGGGCGATTCCGCGGGCGCCGCGCGTTCGGCCGATCGGCTGCTGCCGGGGCTCACCGGCTGGGAGCGCGCGACGACGCTGATGACGCAGTCGATCGTGGCGGAGTACGAGGGCGAGGTCGCTCACGCCTTTACCCTCCTGGACGAGGCCCGCCGGGAACTGGAGGCCCTCGGCGAACGCTGGGCCCTGTCCTCGGCGTTACGCGTACTCGCCGAGCACCACGCCCGCCAGGGCGACCTGAGCGCCTCGATCGACGCGCGGCTGGAAGCGCTCCGCCTGGCCGGCGAGCTCGGCATTCTCGAGGATCAGGCGGCCATCCTGGCCGGCCTCGCGATCACCCGCGCGCGGCTGGGCGAGCTCGACCGGGCACAGAGCGACATGCTCGCGGCCTGGGACTTCGCGGAGCAGCTGCGCAAGCAGGAAGGCATCGAGTACATCCGGCTGGCGCGGGCCGAGGTCCTGCTCAGAACCGGCGATCGGGCGGCTGCCCGGCGCGAGCTCGATGCGGTGGAGGCCATGACCCTGCACTCCCCGGTCCGGGCGTCGGCCGGCTGCTACCGGGCCATGGCCGCCCTGCTCGACGGCGACGTGGAAGGCGCCCGGCCGCTCCTCGACACCGCGATCGAGCTGGCCGCCGACGCGGTGGACATGCCGACCCTGGCCGGCGCGGCACACCTGCGCGCCGCGCTCGCCCTGGCCGACGCCGACCCCACGCGCGCCGCCCACCTGCTCGGCCTGGCCACCGCACTGCGGGGGACGACGGACCTGAGCGGCTTCGACAACCTGCTGCGACCCACCGAACGCGCCCGCGCCCTACTCGGTGAGGCGGCCTTCACCACGGCCTACGACCGCGGTGCCGCACTCACACGTGACGCCGCGATCCAGGCCGTACGCGGCCACTAGCGCGATGTCCACGACCGTTCGCCTCCTCTCCCTCCGGAGGGGGCGTCCCCGCAGGCGTGACAGACCGTCTCCCTCCTGGGGGCCTCTGCCACGACGGGCCGTCACCGAGCTCGCGGTGCTGTCCTTCGCGAGTCGTTGTCATATATTCATTATAAACAGCGGAAAGTCGGGGAAATCATGAGTGCAGAGCCGGGGCCGCGCCGCTACGACTCGTTGCGCCGGGCGACGCAGGCGCGGAAGACGCGGGCCGACATCGCCGGGGCCGCCCGCCGGCTCTTCGTCTCCCAAGGGTGGGCGGCGACGACCGTACGCGACGTGGCGCGCGAGGCGGGAGTCTCCGTGCCGACGGTCTACGCGGTGTACGGGAACAAGGCGGGGCTGACCCAGGCCCTCGCCGACGCCGCCGACCTGTCGGCCGACGTCGCCCAGGAGCTCGCCGAGCTGGAAGCCGCGGCGACGGACCCCCGGCGGCAACTGGCGGCGATGGCCGCCTACGACCGGCGGCTGTTCGAGCGCGCGGGCGACGTCATCACGCTGGTGCGCGAGGCCGGTCGCACCGAGCCCGAGCTGGCGGCGGCCTACCGCGATGCCCGCCGGCGGGGCGACGAGACCCGGGTCCAGGTGTTCTCCTCCTGGCCGGCCGGTGTGCTGCGGGACGGCCTGGACGTACCATCGGCCGTCGACATCTACGCGGCCATGTGCACCATCGACGTCTACACCACGCTCACCACCGAACGCGGCTGGTCGCCCGATCGGGTTCAGCAGTGGTGGAGCGAAGCCCTGGCTCGCGAACTCCTGGCATGAGTGCCGGCCCGCCAACTCCTGGCCTGAAACCCTGGCTCGCGGAAGTCAGGAAAACTTCCGGCCGGATGTAGAGAACGGCCGCGCGACTCCGACTCCACCACGAAAGCGAAGAACACCGAGCGAAGGAGCGGGACATGCGCAGGATCATCTACTGGGTGCACACGTCGATCGACGGCCACATCGACGGGCCGAAGGGCGAGTTCGACTGGCCCGAGATGGGCGAGGAGCTGTCGGACTACTCCGACGCGCTGACCGACAGATCCGACACCTTCCTGTACGGGCGCGGCGTGTGGGAGGGGATGGCGAGCTTCTGGCCGAACGCCGAGTCGATGTCGGACCACCCGCACGTCCTCAGGTTCGCGCCCATCTGGCGGGACACCCCGAAGATCGTCTTCTCGACCACGCTGAAGGAGACCGACTGGGCCACCAGGGTCATCGGCGACAACCTCGCCGAGGAGGTCGCCGAGCTCAAGCGGCAGCCCGGCAAGGACCTGCTGCTGACCGGCGGCTCTCGCCTGGCCGCCGCCCTGACCGACCACGGCCTGATCGACGAGTACCACGTCGCGGTGCATCCCGTCGTACTGGGCGGCGGCAAGCCGCTGTTCGTGCCCCGCGAGGACCGGATCAACCTGCGGCTCGTCGACTCGCGCACCTGCGACTCCCGCGTGGTGGTGATGCGCTACGACCGCACCCAGTAACGGGGTCAGGGGATGCGGCGGGCCGCGGCGGCCGTCCAGGTGCGCAGGTAGGACTCGGCGCCCGCGGCCATGTCCCGCACGATGTCCGGGCCGGCGATGATCCGCATGTCCTCGATCCAGTCGGGCACCAGGCCGTAGTTGGCGACGCCGTCCGTGTTGACGTCCCAGACCCGGTCGCCGGTACGCAGCCGGTCCAGGGACACGCTCCCGTCGAAGGACGTGAAGGGGTACGTCACCGGGTTCGCGGCGTTGCCGGTACGGGGTGCGGGCAGCCGGCCCAGGCCGTTGGCGTCCAGGCCGTAGCCGTAGCCGGGGATCTGGTGCGCCTGCCTGAGCGGCTGGGTACGGCGCCACTCGGCGACGAAGTCCCGCGCGTCGTGCCCGTACTGCGTGATCATCCCGCCAAGGGCGTAGATCCGGTCGAAGTAGCTCGGGTCGGCCCAGCTGTGGGAGGAGATCACGCCCGGATAGCCGGCCGCCTCGAGGATGGCGAGCGTACTGCCGGCGGCCTTGGCGCTCATGTGGTCGAGCTCCACCAGCATGCCCCGGCGGATCATCCCCTTGACCATGTACTCGCCCAGGGCGGTCAGCCCTCTGGTGTTGCAGTGCGGCGCCGGAGGATAGATCGGCAGCGAGACGCCCGGTGGCAGCAGCCCGGCCAGTTGGTCGGGCAGGACTCCGCCGGGATCGATCGGATTGTCGTGCGCGGGCCCGGTGCAGGTGCGCGCCTGCCAGAAGGAGCCGGTGCTGAGCAGGTTGCCCAGGTTGACGATGGCGCCCTGGGTGCCGGAGTCGAAGCGCACGCCGCACAGGGCGTTGTCGTACTTGTGGCAGACGAACATGCTCCGTACGCCGAGCGCGTACATCTCGTCCAGCCCGCGGTCGATCTGCCCCTGGGTGCACTGCGGGATGCCGAGGATCTGGCGGCAGCCGAACGGCTCGGAGGTCTCGATCCCCAGAACGACGGCGAGCTTGCCCGCCTCGACCGTCCGCCTGGCCTCGGCCGGGTCGAGCACGATCCTGAACCAGCCCCGTCCTGGCCCGCCGTACTGGGTGTCGATGTAGTCCTGCAGCTCTCGGGCCCGCTGTGCCTCCAGCCTGATCGTGGTCATCTCGTCGCAGGAGTTCTTCTTCAGCGGGTAGATCGCGCACAGCTGGCGGTTGGCCACCAGGTCATTGACCATGATCCGGAGCCCGCCGCGCCAGGCCCGCTCCACCCACGTGTAGTACGCCTGCTGGTGGGTCAGCGAGTCGTGCGCCGGCCAGTCGCGGAACGTGGGCCAGCCCACCGGGTCGTGGGTGCCGGTCGCTGAGCCGGTCCGGGTGAAGTTCTCGAACCAGGCCAGCTCGCCATGGGGATAGTGATCGGGGCAGTCCGCCAGGGCGCGGGAGACGCCACCGGGGTCGAAGGGCTTCCCGCACAGCAGCATGCCGCCGAATGCCTCGTAGGAGAACAGGTGACTGTGTGCGTCGACGAACCCACGCACATCGGACGCCGCCGCCGACCTGCCTTCCGCCGCGACGGCCGCCGACCTGTCTCCTGGAGTGGCCGGTGAGGACGCCGCCGTCGATCTTCCTCCCGGCGGCGCCAATAAGGCGGTCAGAAGGAGGAGAACGATGGCGATGGATCGGCGGCGCATCACGGACACCTCACACGGCTGGGGGGCCTGCCGCCAGCATCCGCCGCCCGCGCCACTCCGACAAGGCCCAAACATGAGCCCATCTCATCACCGCTGTTAGATGCGCTATGTCCGGTCTTTGCGGGTTGGGCGTAGCTTGCTGTTGTTGGGCATAATCAAGGAGCTATTCGACACGTGGAGGAGACGCCGCATGAGTGACGAGGCCCGGTGGATCGCAGGAATCGACTCCAGCACACCGAACCTCGCCCGGATGCACGATTACTTCATCGGGGGTAAGGACAACTTCGCCGTTGACCGGGAGGCGGCCGAGGCTGTGCTGGCCACCGCGCCGGAGGTCCGGGTCATGGCGCAGGAGCACCAGGCGTTCCAGGGACGGGTGATCCCGTTTCTGGTGGAGCAGGGCATCACCCAGTTCATCAACCTGGGCTCGGGGCTCCCCAGCGAACCCAACACCCACGAACTGGCCCGATCCCTGGCCCCCGGCGCCCGCGTGGCCTACGTGGACAACGACCCGGTGGTGCTCGCGCACGCCCGCGCGATCCTGGCCCGAGGCGCCGGGACCGGCGTCGTCAAGGGCGACATCCTGCATCCCGCCGAACTGCTGGCCGACCCCGACCTGCGGGCGGTCATCGACCTCGACCAGCCGGTGGCGGTGCTGCTGCTGGGCGTCCTGCAGTACATCCCGGACGGCCACGAGCCCTTCCGGCACGTGGCCGAGCTGCGTGACGCGTTGCCGGCCGGCAGCCACATCGTCATCACGCACGTCGTCTTCGACTCCCGCCCTGAGGTGGCGGAGCCGATCGTCGCCCTCTACCGGAGGATGCTGGGCCACGCCGAAGGCGGCGCCCGTACGCGCGAGACGGTGCTGCCCTTCTTCGACGGGCTCGAACTGGTCGAACCCGGGCTGGTGTACGTCCGGGAGTGGCGGCCCGACAGCCCTTTCCAGTCCGAGAGACCGGAGAAGGCGTGGGTGATGGTCGGCGTCGGCCGCAAGCCTGGGCTCCCGGCAGAGAGCGCCCACCCCTAGCGATGTCCCAGGCAGGGGACGCCCGCCCCTAGCGATGCCTCAGGCAGGGGATGCCCAGCTCAGGCCCAGCGTGTGGGCGCCGCGGGCGCGCAGGCCGGTCACCCCGCCGCCGCCCATGCGGCGGGCAAGACCGAGACCAGGCTCGGCACCGGACCGACCACACGCAGCCGGCTCGGCCTATGCTCTGCCAGCAGGGCGCTGCGGACATCCTCCGGCGCCTGGCCAGGGCCTGAGTGCTCACACCCCCCAGCACCGCAGGACACGCAGGAGAACTCGGCATCCCACCACAATTGGTCGCGGTCGATGAACTGGTTCACCTGGCGGACCAAGGTGCCCCCGCAACCGTCGCAACGCGATTCGATCTTTGCCGTCTGCTCTGTCATCAAGACACCGATGCTCCCCTCGCCGCTACGAACCGGCGGGCCCGGTGCGGCACAACGTCGGCGCCAGCACTGACAACAACCATGATCAACCGGGAACAACAAGAAGCCCCAGACTCTCGGCAGCTGCCGTGAGCTGGGGCTATGGCTCCTGCGTGAGCAGGTCTGCCATGGAGCATGGTGGACGATACTGGGATTGAACCAGTGACCCCTTCCGTGTCAGGGAAGTGCTCTCCCGCTGAGCTAATCGTCCTGGGAGGTGGAGACGGGATTTGAACCCGTGTAGACGGCTTTGCAGGCCGTTGCCTCGCCTCTCGGCCACTCCACCGAGCCGGAAGCTCCGAGCGGAAGACGGGATTCGAACCCGCGACCCTCACCTTGGCAAGGTGATGCTCTACCACTGAGCCACTTCCGCGTTGTCTCCGCTGGTGTGCGGCGACGAGAGAACTCTAGCGAATCCTGGCCGAGTCCCCAAACCGGAGGGTTCCCACCTGCTCGGCGTACCAGGTGATCCCGGACACGTGCTCGGCGATCTCGCGCAGGGTCCAGTTGGGGGAGCGCGGGAGGTCCCAGGCGTCGGGGGCGGTGGTGTAGCGGTTCACGTAGGACTGGCCCAGGCGGGTCCAGCGGGAGCGGGCCTCCGCCAGGTCCAGCTCCGTGAAGCGGGCCCAGTCGGCTTCCAGCGTCACCATCCGGCCGTGCCAGTGGTCGTCCTGCGGGGTTGCGCCGGCCAGGAGCGCCTCGACTTCGGCGAGGTGGTCGATGAGGTGGTCCTGGATGCGGCGTACGGCTTTCGCCGGGGTCCACAGGTTGGCCCCGTCGGTCACGATGGGGGTGCCGTCCCAGGCGAGCCAGGTCTCGGCGATGGTGAGGCACCGGTCGACGGCTTCGGCGACAAGGAGCGCGGGATTGGTGGCGTTGTCTGTCATGGGTCGATCGTGGTCGTGGAATGGTTGGGGCGGCGTCTAAGCGTGGTTGCGTCTGGAGGTCGCCACGACGTGGCAAAGGGGAGCCGGACCGTGGGGCTCGACACGGTCACCGAGCGCCGCCGTAACCGAAGCCGTCGTCACCGAGCGCCGCTGTCGCTGGGCGTCTCGGGGTTCGGGTCAGCCGATGGTGTGGCCCCCGTTGACGGTGATGCGTTCTCCCGTGACGAACGCCGCCGCCTCAGAGGCCAGGAAGGACACCGCGCCCGCCACGTCGTCAGGCGTGCCCATCCGGCCGAGTGGGACATGCGCCCGGTACGTCGCCAGATCCTCAGCGCCGATCTCGGCGTGCCGTTCGACGGGGATGAAGCCGGGCGCGACGAGGTTCACCGTGACGCCGTACGGTCCCAGCTCGCGTGCCCATGCCCGGGTGAGCTCATGCTGGGCGGCCTTTGCGGCGATGTAGGCGGACATGCCGGGTAGGGCGCGGTCCACGATGTCCGAGCCGATCTGGATCACGCGGCCCCGGCCCCGCGCCTTCATGCCCGGCAGGGCCGCCTGGATGAGGAGCGTGGGGCTCTTCACGAAGAAGCGGAGCTGGTCCAGGTGCGTCTGCCAGGTGAGATCCTCGAACGCGACCTTCGGCTGGGGGCCGGTCGCGTTGAGGACCAGCACCTCCACGGGGCCCAGCCGGTCGGTGACCTGGGCGACCAGTTCGGCCGTCGCGGCCTCGTCGGTGACGTCCCCCGCGAACGCCTCGGCGGATCCACCGGCGGCGCGGATGTCGGCGGCCACCCGGCGGGCGTTCTCGTGTTCGGAGTAGTAGTTGACGGCCACGGTGTGGCCGTCGGCGCCTAACCTGCGGGCGATCACGGCGCCCAGGCCGCGGGACGCTCCGGTGACGAGCGCGACGCCGGCTCCTGCTGCCGCGGCGTCGGCTTCTCCTGCCGAGACGCTGGTTTCTGCTGTCGAGGTACCGGCTTCTGCTGTCGACGGGACTGCCAACGGAACCCCCCTGGTTAGGCTCACCCGCAGCCTAACCAGGCGCCGGGCGCGGCGAAGAGGCGATGCTTCGACGGCTGGCGAAATGTCCGTGGGTTAACGTCAAGTATGGCCGCCGAATACATCGCCCAAGACTCCGACATCGCGCCCGTCGCGGCGCTCATAGCCGATCCCACCAGGGCGGCCATTCTCACCGCGCTGCTGGGCGGTCGCGCGCTGGCCGCCGGAGAGCTCGCCAGGCTCTCCGGCGTGAGCGCCGCCACCGCGAGCGCGCACCTGTCCCGCCTGCTCGACGGGCGGCTCGTCGACGTCGTACGGCAAGGCCGCCACCGCTACTACCGCCTGGCCGGCCACGAGGTCGCCGAGGTGCTGGAGGTGCTCGCCAGGGTGAGCACCCGGCCGCCCATCCGGTCCCTGCGCCAGTCGCGTCAGGCCAGGCAGCTGGAGGAGGCGCGTACGTGCTACGACCACCTGGCCGGGCGGGCCGGTGTGGCGCTGTTCGACCAGCTGGTCCAGGGCGGTTTCCTGGTGAACCAGGAGGTCACGGACAAGGGGGAGTGGCTGCTGGCGGGGCTCGGAGTGGACGTCGCGGGGGTACGGAAGGCCAGGCGGCGGTTCGCCCCGGAATGCCTGGACTGGACCGAGCGCCGGGCCCACCTCGGCGGGGCTCTCGGCGCGGCGGTGACCGGGGCGCTGCTCGAGCGCGGCTGGTACCGGCACGGCACCGTTCCACGGGCCGTGGTGCTGACCGATGAGGGCAGAGAAGGGCTGGTCGCCCTGTTCTCCGATGGCGAGGCCAGGGAAGGGCTGGCCAACCGGTTCTCTGGTGATGAGGCCAGGGACGGGCGGGCCGCCCGGTTCTCCAGTGACGAGGGCGGGGAGGGGCAGGCCGCTGCGTTCGCCGGTAAGGAGCTAACATCACATACGCCGGTTACCTAAGCGGGAGAGTCATCATGCGCGACAACGGAGTCGTGAACGTCGGTCCAGAGCCCCTCACCTTCGACGACGTCATCCGGGTGGCCCGTCACGGCGCCCCCGTACAGCTCACCGACGACGCCATCGCCGCGATCTCCGCGGCCCGGCAGCTGGTCGACGAGCTGGCCGAGAGCCCGGTGCCCGCCTATGGGATCTCGACCGGGTTCGGGGCCCTGGCCACGCGGCACATCGACCCGGCTCTGCGCGCCCAGCTCCAGCGCTCGCTGGTCCGCAGCCACGCCGCGGGCAACGGTCCCGAGGTCGAGACCGAGGTGGTGCGCGCGCTCATGCTGCTGCGCCTGCACACGCTGGCCACCGGTCACACCGGCATCCGGCCGACCACCGCGAAGACGCTGGCCGCGCTCATCAGCGCGGGCATCACGCCGGTCGTGCACGAGTACGGCAGCCTCGGCTGCTCGGGCGATCTGGCGCCGCTGGCGCACGTGGCGCTCACGCTGATGGGTGAGGGCGTCGTACGGGATGAGTCCGGAAATATCACCGCAGCGGAAGAGGCGCTCAAGCAGGCGGGCATCGAGCCCGTCGAGCTGGCCGCCAAGGAGGGCCTCGCGCTCATCAACGGCACGGACGGCATGCTCGGCATGCTCATCCTGGCCATCGACGACCTGACCATGCTCGTCAGGACCGCCGACGTGAGCGCCGCGATGAGTGTCGAGGGGTTGCTGGGCACCGACCGCGTCTTCGCCCCCGAACTGCAGGCGCTCCGGCCGCAGCCCGGCCAGGCCCTCTCCGCCGCCAATATGACGAAAATTCTGGATCAATCGGGCATCATGGCGAGCCACCGCGACCCGACCGCCTGCACCCGCGTCCAGGACGCCTACTCCCTGCGCTGCGCCCCCCAGGTGGCCGGCGCCGCCCGCGACACGATCGCCCACGCCGCGAACGTCGCCACCTGGGAACTGGCCAGCGCCGTGGACAACCCCGCCGTGCTCTCCGACGGCCGCGTCGAGTCCAACGGCAACTTCCACGGCGCCCCCGTCGCCTACGTACTGGACTTCCTGGCCATCGTCGCCGCCGACCTGGCCTCGATGTCCGAACGCCGCACCGACCGCTTCCTGGACGTGGCGCGCAACCACGGCCTGCCGGCGTTCCTGGCCGACGACCCCGGCGTGGACTCCGGTCACATGATCGCCCAGTACACCCAGGCGGCCATCGTCTCCGAGCTCAAGCGGCTCGCCGCGCCCGCCAGCGTGGACTCGATCCCCAGCTCCGCCATGCAGGAGGACCACGTCTCCATGGGCTGGTCGGCGGCCCGCAAGCTGCGCAAGTCGGTCGACGGCCTCACCCGGGTGCTGGCCGTCGAGGTGCTCACCGCCGCCCGCGCCCTCGACCTGCGCGCCCCGCTGGAGCCGGCGCCCGCCACCGGCGCGGTGGTCAAGGCGCTGCGCGAGACCGTCCCGGGGCCCGGCCCCGACCGCTTCCTGGCGCCGGAGATCGAGTACGCCGTCCGCCTGGTCGCCGACGGCGGCGTGGTCGCCGCCGCCGAGTCCGTCACGGGCCGCCTGGCGTAATTTTTCGCCGTATTTCGGGTCTCGCGCTGCTACGGCAGGGCGACGATCGCGTCCATCTCCAGCAGCAGCCCCGGCATGAACAGCTTCGACACCTCCACCGTCGTGCTCGCGGGCGGCGTCCCCGGGAAGTACTTGCGACGCACCTGCCCGTACGCCACCCGATCGTCCATGTTCGTGAGGTACGTCCGGAGGAACGCCACGTCCTCGAACCCCGCCCCCTGATCGGCGAGAATCCGCCCCAGACACTGGAACACGTGCTCGGCCTGAGCCGCCATGTCCCCCTCCCCGACGAGCTGCCCGTTCGAGTCGAAGGCCGCCTGCCCGGAGACGTACAGCATGTCGCCCACCCGTACGGCATGGGAGTAGAAGCCGTTCGTGGCCGGCACGGTCGCGGGGTTGATCGGCACGGCCCGGTGCGCGGGCCGCCCGCCGACGTGGGTGGCGATGGCCGTCACGTCGTGGTCGCCGAGCCCGGCCGCCTCGGCCTCCTGCAGGCGTGCGCGGGCCGCGGTGGCCAGGGTGGCGCCCGGCCAGGCGGCCAGCGTCAGGTCCTTGGCCGCCAGGCCGAGCGCGTAGCGGGTCTCGGGGGCGGGCGTGCGCAGGCGTTCGGCCAGGACGCCCAGCGGGGTGGCCGACAGCACCTCGGCCAGGGCGTCGCGGTCCACCCCGTGCGCCTCCCCGTACGCGTACGTCTCCGCCAGCAGCACCTGCGCCGGCACCAGGGCGCTCATGACGGCGAGCTTCATCGCCGCGCCCGCCCCCGGCGGCCCGCACTCGCGCACCGTGCCGAACACCGACAGCACATCGCGCACCCCCGCCAGGTCGCCGCCCGCCAGCACGGTCAGCGTGCCGTCGGCCGCGGGAGCGACGCTGCCCAGGACGGGCGCGTCCACCAGCTTCACGGAGGCGGGCAGCAGCGCGCGCAGCTCCCGCACCGCCTCCGGCCCGATCGTGGACATCTCCACCACCGTCGCGCCGGGTCGCAGCCCCGGCAGCGCGGCCGTCAACACCTCGCGCACGGCGGCCGGGTCCCGCAGCATCGTGAGAACCAGATCCGCCCCGTCGACCGCCTCGGCGACCGGGACACCGGTCCCGCGCCGCCATGTCGTCACCTGATGCCCGGCCTCGCTGAGCCGCCGGGCCATGGGGACGCCCATGCGTCCCTGTCCAAGAAATGCAATCACGTTCCCCAGTTAACTGACATGCGAGGCATTCCACCACCGACTAGATTGCATGTCAGCCATGACAGACACGAATGCCTTCGACACCGTCGCGCTGCGCCTCTTCGACGAGGTGGCCAAAAGCGGCTCGTTCACTGCCGCCGCGGAGCTGCTCGGATACACCCAGTCGGCCGTCTCGCGGCGGATCGCCGCCCTTGAGCGGGCCACCGGCGGGCCGTTGTTCGAGCGGCTGGCCAGGGGCGTACGCCTGACGCCGGCGGGAGTGGCGCTGCACCGGCATGCCGTCGCCGTGCTCGACCGGCTCGACCGCGCGTGCGAGGAGCTGACCGCGATCCACGGCGGCAGCGGCGGCACGCTGCGGGTGGGCGCGTTCGCCACGGCCAACGTCGATCTCGTGCCCGTGACGCTCAAGCGGTTCGCCGAGCGCCGGCCGGAGGTCGGGCTACGGCTGGTCGAGGGGCTGACGACGCGGCTGATGGAGCGGCTGCAGGCGGGCGCGCTGGACGTCGCGGTGATCAGCGACTATCCCGCCGGGCTGCCCGCCGACGGCGGCCGGATCGTGCCGCTGCGCGAGGACCGGCTGCTGGTGGCGCTGCCACGGGCGCACCGGCTGGCCGCCGAACCCGACGTGGACCTGCGCGACCTGGCCGAGGAGACGTGGATCGAGGCGGCGCCGCGCGGACAGCCGACGCTGCTCGTCACCGCCTGCGCCGCCGCCGGGTTCACGCCGCGCAGCGGGCTGCGGGTGGCCGAATGGACGGGCAAGTTCGGTTGCGTCGCCGCCGGGCTCGGGGTGACGCTGGTGCCGGAGCTCGCGGCGCGGGCCGTACCCGCCGACCTGGTGTTGCGGCCCCTGAGGGGGTTGGTCCCGGCGCGCAAGGTGTACGCGGCCCTGCCCGAAGTGCCGCTGCCGTCCGCGCGGGAGTTCGTCCGATTGCTGGGAGAATGGCAGGTGTGTACGACGGCTTCGCCTCCGTAGGCAACCTCCTCGCCACCGGCCTGCGCGACCTGACGACCGACCTGGCCGCGCTCGACGGCGACGGCTGGTGGGCGGTGGTGGTCGACTACGAGGGTAAGGTGACGTGCGCCCGCTTCGACCACGTACGCCAGGCGCCCCTGCCCACCCCCACGACCCCCTGGCACGGCCCCGCCCCCGACCGGTGGCACAGCTCCCTCGACCAGGCCGCCTACGAGCGCGGGGTCCAGACCATCCGCGACTACATCGAGCGGGGCGAGGTCTACCAGGCCAACCTCTGCCGCGTCCTGACCGCGCCGCTGCCCCACGACGCCGACCCGCTGGCCCTGGCCGCCCGCCTGGCCACCGGCAACCCGGCCCCCTACGCGGCCGTCGTCCAGGTGCCCGGACTGAGCGTGGTGTCGGCCTCGCCCGAGTTGTATTTGTCGCGCGAGGGGGACCTGATCGAGTCAAGACCGATCAAGGGCACCGGCGCCACGGCGGACGACCTGCTGGAGAAGGACTACGCTGAGAATGTCATGATCGTCGACCTGGTCCGCAACGACCTCGGCCGGATCGCCGCCGTCGGCTCCGTCGAGGTGCCGTTGCTCTGCGCCGTCGAGGAGCATCCCGGGCTGGTCCACCTCGTGTCGACCGTACGGGCCAGGCTGGCGCCCGGGGCGGGCTGGCCGGAGCTGTTCGCGGCGACCTTCCCGCCCGGCTCGGTCACCGGCGCGCCCAAGTCGTCCGCGTTGCGCATCATCAATGAGCTCGAACCGGAGCCGCGCGGGCCGTACTGTGGGGCCGTGGGCTGGGTCGACGCCGACCGTCGACGGGCGGCGCTGGCTGTGGGCATCCGTACGTTCTGGATCGAAGCAGGCGAGATCCGCTTCGGCACGGGCGCGGGCATAACCTGGGGCAGCGATCCCCGGCGTGAATGGCTCGAGACCGAGCTGAAGGCGTCCAGGCTCATCGCACTGGCATCCTCAGGAGGAAATAGATGACCATCCCTGTCTGGGTCAACGGGGAACTGATCGACCCCGCGCAGGCGACCGTCTCGGTGTTCGACCATGGGCTGATGGTCGGCGACGGAGTCTTCGAGACCATCAAGATCGTGCACGGCGAGGCGTTCGCGCTCACCAGGCACCTCGACCGGCTCGCGCTGTCGGCCCAGCGCATGGACCTGCCCGAGCCCGACCTCGGGGCCATCGAGGACGGCGTCGGCAAGTGTCTGGCCGCCGCCCCCGACTGGCCGCTCGGCCGCATCCGCATCACCTACACCAGCGGCCCGGGCCCCCTCGGCTCCGACCGCGGCGACCAGGGCACCACCTCGATCGTGATCGTCGACGAGCAGAAGCCGTTCCCCGGCACCGCCAACGTCACCGTCGTCCCCTGGCCGCGCAATGAGAACGGCGCCCTGGCCGGCGTCAAGAGCACCTCCTACGGCGACAACGCCAAGGCCCTGGCCCACGCCAAGGCGCGTGGCGGCGGCGAGGCCATCTTCGGCAACCTCGCCGGCAACCTGTGCGAGGGCACCGGCTCCAACATCTTCATCGTCCGCGACGGGCGGCTGCTCACCCCGACTCTCGAGTCCGGCTGTCTGGCCGGCGTCACCAGGGCGCTGGTGCTCCAATGGTGTGGTGGCGAGGAGGCCGACGTACCGCTGTCCGCCCTCTACACCGCCGAGGAGGCGTTCCTGACCTCCACCACCCGCGACATCCAGCCGATCAGGCTCGTCGACGAGACCGAGCTGCCGGTGGCTCCGGGGCCGATCACCGCGAAGGCGATGCGGATCTTCGCCGAGCACGCCGCCGCCGACCTCAACCCCTGAGCAGATGGCCGTCGATACACCCCGGCCGGGCGACCCGCTGCGGCTCGGCGGCTATCTGATCGTGGGCCGGCTCGGGCAGGGTGGGCAGGGCGTGGTCTACCTGGCCGAGAAGCCGGGTGGCGAGCGAGTGGCGATCAAGGTGATGGCGGGCGGCGTGGCGGGCGGCGTCGATCGCACGGCGCAGCGGGAGCTCGCCGCCGCCAGGCAGGTCGCCGAGTTCTGCACGGCCCGGGTGATCACCGCCGACCTCGACCATGACCCGCCCTACGTCGTGAGCGAGTACATCGACGGCCCCTCCCTGGAGGAGGTCGCGCCCCTGCGCGGCACGCCCCTCACCCGCCTGGCCATCGGCACGGTCACCGCGCTGACCGCCATCCACCGGGCGGGCGTGGTGCACCGCGACTTCAAGCCGGGCAACGTGCTGATGGCCCAGGACGGGCCGCGGGTCATCGACTTCGGCATCGCCCGGCTCGCCGGGCTCACCGCGACCAAGAGCGGGCTGGCCGGGACACCGCGCTACATGGCGCCCGAGCAGTTCGGCGACGGGCCCGTCGGGGCGCCGGCCGACGTGTTCGCCTGGGGCTCCACGATGGCGTACGCGGCCACCGGGCAGGCGCCGTTCGGCGGGGACACGATCGCCGCGGTCGCCTACCGGATCCTGCAGGGCGAGCCCGACCTGGGCGATCTGGCCGAGCCGCTGCGCGGGATCGTGGCCCGCTGCCTGGCCAAGGACCCCGCGGCCCGTCCCACGGCGCGCGGCGTCCTGCTGGAGCTGCTCGGTGAGGACCGGCGCTCGGAAGAGGCCGACGTGCTCGAACAGGGCGCGCTGGCGGCGGCCGACACCTTGGTGGCCGGGCCGCCGCCGGCCATCGGCACCGTGCGGGCGCTGCTGGCGCGCAGGAAGATGCTGGCCGGGGCGGGCCTCGCGGCGACGGCGCTGCTGGTCAGCGGGGTGCTGCTCTGGGAGCGGGCGGCCGGCCGCGCACCCATCACACCGGCCGCCGCCACCGGTACACCGTCATCGACGACCACCGGCGCGGCCGAGTCCCTGGTCCCCCCGCCGCCGGCCAAGCGCGCGGAGCTGGTCGCGGCCGTGGAGGCGGCGACCATCGTGACGCCGCTGGCCGACTTCACCTACTCGGGCGGCCTGAGCGAGAGCGCGTACGCCGGCCAGGCCCGGGGCCGGCTCGTGTTCGGCGCGAGCGATGACACCACCACGGACTTCGACATGCGGGTGGAGTCGGTCGGCGACAGCCGCCAGGTGGTCGTCATAGAGAGCTCCGACACACCGGCGGTCTACCTGGACGGCAAGCCGGTGAAGGGCAAGGAGGCGTCGGCGTCGCTCTACTTCGCCGAGATGCTCCCCGTGACCGCGGGCATCGGCGCCCTGCTCGACGTGATCAGCCTGACGCCGCGGATCAGCGCGGAGGGGCGGTCCTACTCCGGATCCCTGGTGACCAGCAAGGGCCCGCGGGCCCTGCAGGACAAGATCTCGGAGATCACCGGCGGGTGGACCGTCGACGACCTCGCCGACACCCAGCTCACCTGGAAGCTCAAGCTGGACCCGCGCGACAGGCCGGTCTTCTTCGACCTGTCCTGGCGCGCGCTCAACGCCAACATCCGGCTGGCCTCCTCCTTCGCCACCACCTACAGCAACTGGCGGGCGGGGACCATCACGGCACCTCAGTAGGACTTCTGGGTCTGGACGTTGAAGTCGTCCATCTTGACCTGCTTGGCCGGGTCGGTCAGCGGATCCTTGATCTCGATGACGTCCAGGCCGCCCCGGATGTCACTGGAGTAGATGTAGCCGTTGTAGTAATAGGCCGACCAGGACCCCGCGACGCCGTCGAACGGGGGCGGATCGAAGTAGCCGATCTCCTTGGCGTTGGCGGAGTCGGTGAAGTCCCAGATCGACACGCCGCCCTGATACCAGGACTGGACCATGATGTCCTTGCCCGGCACCGGGAGGAGCGAGCCGTTGTGGGCGACGCAGTTCTCGTCCTGCTCCTGCTCGCGCGGGATCTTGAAGTAGCCGCGCCGCTCCAGCTGGCCGTTCGTGAGGTCGTAGATCGCGTCCGCGCCCTTGGTCCGCGGCGTGTCCCGGTCGCAGGTCGGCGCGGAGCCGCCGCCCAGCTCGTCGCTGAACACCACCTTGGTCGCGTCGTTGTTGAACGTCGCCGAATGCCAGAGCTGGAAGTTCTCCTCGTCGCGTATCCGCTGGAGCAGCTTCGGGTTGACCGGGTCGGAGATGTCGAGCAGCACGCCGTCACCGAAGCAGGCGGCCGCGGCCAGCTTCTTCTCCGGGAACGCCGTGATGTCGTGGCACCCGGCGCCCGTCTCCTCGCGGTCCGGGAAGAAGTTCGGCCTTGCCACGACCTTGGCGGCTTTGGGGTCATTGGTGGGGATCTCCACGACCTGGAGGAGTTCGTGCGGCGGCGGGCACGTGTCCGACTCCGGCTCTGGGCCCGGCGACGACACGTACACGTACAGCGTCTCCCCGTCGGGGATCATCGTGTGCGTGTGCGAGCCGCAGTCGGTCGCGACGGCCGAGACGTACTTCGGGTTCTTCTTGTCGCTGACGTCGAAGATCCGCAGCCCTTCCCAGGCCTGGCTCTTCGTCGTGGAGGCGCAGCTCTCGTCGCTGCGCGGCTCGTCGATCGACAGGATCAGCAGGTCGCCGTAGATCGAGACGTCGTTCTGCTGCGCCGGGCAGGCGACCTGGCTGACGGTCTTGGGCTTGGTCGGGTCGCTGATGTCGTAGATCGAGAACCCGCCGAAGTTGCCCACGTACGCGTAGTCGCCCTGGAAGGCCAGGTCGGTGTTCCAGTCCATGGCGCCGTTGAGCGGAGCCGTGCGGGGCACGTGGGCGACCCGTTTGACGTTCGGGCTCGTCTTCGCGTCACCGGTCGGCTGGGCGGTGGTGAGGGGCTCACCCCCGTCTCCGGAGGGATCCTCCCCTCGCGGACCGGCGCTGCACGCGGCCATCAGCAGGAGTGCCGCGCACGCCGCCGCCACCCGTACCTTTCCGAAGATCACGCGCTTCCCTCTCGTTCCTGGGTCACTATGGAAGCTATGTCAGAAAGGTCCCGATCGCGTGCGCTCATTCCCGCAGTCTTGGCGGCACTCGTGCTGCCCGTGCTGTCGGCGTGCGCCCAGGAGGCGGAGCAGCCGTCCGCGATCGGCACCGACGCTCCGGTGATCGTCCCACAGGGCCCGGGCAGCCCCGCCCGCACGGCCACGCCCGGCGAACGCCTCGGCCAGCCGCCGCCCGCCCCGGCCGCCGCCGACGTGCGTTTCGCCGAAGGCATGATCCCGCACCACCGGCAGGCGCTGGAGATGACCGGCCTGGTCAAGGACCGTACGACGACACCGGCCGTACGCCGCTTCGCCGAGCAGATCGCCAGTGTGCAGCGTCCCGAGATCACCGTCATGTCCTCCTGGCTCGCCTCCCTCGGCCGCCCGGTCCCCGGCGACCACTCTCACGGCCCCGAGGGCTACGGCATGGCCACCCTGGAGGAGATGAACGCCCTGCGGGCCGCCCGCGCGGCCGCCTTCGACCGCCTGTTCCTGCAACTCATGGTCAGACACCACGGTGGCGCCCTGAAGATGGCCGGAGAAGAGCTCTCAGCCGGCACGGACCAGCCGATGAGGCGCATGGCGAGAGACGTCTACTCGGGCCAGAGCATCGAGATTACGAGAATGAAAGCGGCTCTGACCGAGATCACCCAATAATCCCAGCAAACCATCAGGAACCCGACATACCGTCTATGGTCATGTCGTCTATGGCGCGGACCTCGGGCACGCGTTCACTGGGACCCCGGCCTAATGATCAGACCCCGGGCGGCCCCGCACAAATCATGAGACCCCGGCCCAATCCCCGGACCGGGGTCAAGAATGCGCACGTAACGGCGCCCGGCCACCTCCACCGGAGGAGCGTGCCCCTGGACAGACCCCAGCCCTGTGCGGCGCCTGGGGCTCACCGTGCTCTGCCGTAAAAGATCAAAAAAGGTCAACTCGGCCAGAGCATATTGGTGAGTTCGGCGTCGAGGTCCATGAAGTCGGTCTCGCGGCCGGCGGGCACCTTCTCGTAGGTGCGGTGGAGGAACTCGGTCAGCGGCGCCAACGGCACCTCGAACAGTGCCTGGCCGAACGGCGAGGTCAAACTGATGTGCAGGGTGCGTTCGCCGTCGGCGCGTGCGGGCCATACCTGCACGTCGCCGTCGCCGACGCGTCTCACGATGCCAACTGTCAGCAACTCACGGGCAAAGATCCACTCGACCGGTTCGTCGTTCCCTACGTGGAAGGCCATGCGGATGGCGTACGGGTCGTCGGCCGTGTAACTCAGTCCGGCGAGCAGGGGGACGGTAGTACGGTCGGGGACCACAAGCCGAAGGCCAAGCTCGGCGGAGACGGTGGTGCTGTTCATCGTCAGCCAAACCTTTTCGTCGAAGGTCCCCTCTTCGGGGCTATCACTGCTCTGACGGACTTCGTCCTGAGCTATCACGCGGAACGAAGAAACCTGTAGGAAAGATTCCGCTCCTAGGCCCTTCTGTAACGCACATCACAGCTGGACATTTAGGCATCTACCTGGCTAAACGGCATCAATCGGGTCGTATTTACAAGGGTTTTGCGTGTTCGTGGAGCCTGCTCCGGGGAGCCCACCAAGAACGTTCCTTGAGAAAAGATCACGATCGGCACCTACCGGAACACGACGATGGTATGCCAACGAGCCGTCACGCCGATGGGCAACCGCACCCTTTCCCCGAATCCCCCTCCGAGCCTCCCGCCGCTTCGCCACCTGGTCCCGGAGTGCGGTATGGTTTTCCCGTCGGCGCCGCAAGGGGCCGCAGGGCGGGCGATTAGCTCAGCGGGAGAGCGCTTCGTTCACACCGAAGAGGTCACTGGTTCGATCCCAGTATCGCCCACCACGCTTGTCGCAGGCCAGAGGCTCGCTACTCATCATGAGGAGCGGGCCTCTTCTCATGTGTGCGTCGCTGGTGCGGCCACACGGGCGCCAGCTGGCGGTCGGCGATCACGGGTGACCGGATGTGGACACCGACCCGGTCAGTCCGAGACACCCGCTGTGAGCCGAGACCCCGTGGGATGTCGAGGCGCCCTGTGAGCTGAGACGCCCCGCCCACGCCCAAGATGGACAGGGCGTCTTCACGGCGCACCGCTACTTGGCGGCGTCGACGAGGTTGACGATGGCCACCGCGGCGCGGAAGTGCTTGTTGCGGCCGAGATCGCCGATGGTCTTGATGTTGAACGCCTTGGCCAGCGACTCGGCGTCGGCGTCGCTCACCCCGGCGAGCGCGCTCACCGGGGCGGCGGGCAGCTTCTCCAGCTCGTACTTCTCGAATGCCTTGTCGAGCAGCTTGTCGAGATTGGCGTTGATCGTCATGGCGCACCTCCGTGCGGTGATCGGACAGCGGGTCACTGCATATCCCACGGGGAGGTTTTCAGCCTTGTCGTGATCCGCCCTGGAACGACCCGGCCACCTTTCCTGGTCATGAGAGTGGCTTGCCGAATCTCTGGAACCGGTGGCGGACGACCTCCGGTCACACGGTCAGGGCTTGGCGGACATCGGGTCCGGCCCGCGCGCCGGCAAATCGTTTGAGGCGGGATGGCGCGGACGTGGATGATGGGATCATGGAGTATCGCGAGGCCGACGGCCGCGTTCCAGCCCGCCGGGTAGTCCTGGTGGAGCTGCACGGCTCGCTGGATCGTCGATACCGGCCCGAGGACGTGGCCGACCTGGTGCTGCGGGCCCTGGACGGGAGCGTGTCGCGCCGTGAGCGGGTGCTGCTGGAGCGGGCGGCCAAGCACTCGGCCCGTCGACAGGGCTGGTTCTCCTCGATGTCCGCCGACTACGCCCGGCCGGTCGGCGGCGCCCGGCAGGTCGCCGCCGCCACCCGGCTGTTCGACCGGACCGTGGAGGTCGACCCGGACGATCCGGAGTCGTTGCTGGAGTTCGCCGCGACCATGGGACGCGACATCCGCTGGACGCCCCAGCGCACCGACTTCCTGGCCGACCGGCTCAACCGCGACGCGCGCGAGACGGCGGGCATGGAGCTGTCCAAACGGCAGTACAACCGTCGTTTCCGGATGCTGCGCCGGATCGCCGCCAAGACCGCCACGCTCGGCATCGAGCAGGACAAGCGTCGCCTGCTCATGGTGGGCGTCACCGGGTTCGGCACCGATATCCCGCTGGAGCGCTTCCTGGCCGACGCCGACGCGGCGTGCTTCGTGGCCTACTTCACCGCGCGGCGTAAGCTGCGCCGGGAGTTCAGCCTGTCGGGGCGGGAGAACCCGTTCGACGAGATCGCCGCGATGTCGCTGAAGCGGTGTCTGGCGGGCAGTGACTGGTGGATGGTCGCCCAAGTCCGCGCCTCCCCGGACGTGCTGGAACACCTGAGCGAGCAAGAGCGAGGCAGGCTGCTGGGCCAGTGGTCGGCGGTCATGCGCCACAGTGCCGACCTGCTGCGCGAGCGGTGGAATCCGGACACAGACCGGACGACGATGATCGTACGGCGGGGCGATGACTCCACCACCTGGAACAACCTCGCCACCGCCTACAACGCGGCCCGTTCCGGCTGGCTGGCGTGTCTGGCCTCGCTCGGCGCGCTCGACCTCCTGGAGGTGGCCTGCCCGGGCAAGACGATGCGGCTGATGGCCAGCGACCTGGTTGCCTGGCACAGCGGTGACGTCGATCCCAATACCGCGGTGTGGGCGGCGTTGCCGTTGCCGTGGGAGGTGCTGGACGGGAGCGCGGACTGCACGCGGACCGAGGTCGAGGCGGCGTGCCGTACGGCGAAGCTGGATCCGGAAAGATCCGGTTGGACGGCGCCCGCGGCCAGGCGCGGCGTGGCCGTCTTCCGGCCGACGCCCGAACTGGTGCACGGGGTGAGCATCGCCGACCCGGTCTGGGCCGGGCTGCTGCGCCGGGCCGGGGTGTTCAGCGGCAAGCACATCAAGCCGGAACTGGCCGACGATGCCACGCACGGGCTGGCCTCCGGGGTGGTGGTCAGCGACCTGCCGATCAAGGACACCCCGTGATGCGAACCCGGTCGCCATTAATCCGTGGTGCCCGTGGAGATGATCGATTAGGTTGAGAGGCGGCCCACTTGGTTCAGCGGTGGAACGCCTGGCTCTTCGTCCGGGCGGCCGCCGGTTCGAGCCTGGTCGGCGGCGCCTCGCACGATGGCATGGCCTTGCTGTAGCTCAGTGGTAGAGCGCCCGGCTCGGGACCGGGTGGACGCCGGTTCGAGCCCGGTCAGCGAAGCCTCCATCGACCTGGCCCGTGAGGAAACGGGCAGAGCCCGCGTCGATTGCTCCATCGAGGGCATGCGCTGTCGCGGGTCAGGGCAGGTTGAGCGGCGTGGTGACGACAAGGTCCCAGTCGTCCCAGCCTGCGACGTCCATCCAGGTGATCACGGGCCGGCCCTGGCCGTTCAGCGCCATGGCCAGGCGATTACCACCGCCGCGCCGGATCGTCGTAACCGGAGTACGAGTGCAGCGTGTTCCCGTGCAGGTGGCGATGACGATCCGTTCGCGGTCGAGGTCCTGGTAGGCCACCAGCGCCCGCCCGTTCCGGTCCAGCACCATTGCCGGCGCAGTGTTGCGACCGGGTTCGGCCAGCGTGACGCTGTCGGCCTTTGAGCACTCGCGGGTGTGGCAGTCGAGCAGCTTGATCGCGCCGTCGCTCACGTCCAGGTGGGCGACCAGCGGCCGCCCGTCGGCCTGGACCACCATGGCGGTGTCGGCTCGGTGGGCGTGGTCGGAGTAATCGGGCGAACCTTCCCGGACGGGCTGTCCTAGGCGTGTCCGGGCGCAGGCGGGATCGGCACAGGAGATGACGAAGATCGAGCCGGTGTCGCGGTCGAAGCGCAGGACAACGGGGCGGTCGTCGGGACCCACGCCCACGACGAGGCCGCGCCTGTCGACTCTGTATCTGTCGGCGGGAAGCTTGGCGATCTCCTTGGTGCGTGGATGGGTGCAGGCCGGATCATCGCAGGTGGTGATCGAGAGTGATTCCTTGTCGATGTCACGCGCGCTGAAGGGATGGTCGTGGAGCTGGGCGACCAGCAGGCCGCCGCCGGGCCGTGCCGCCAGGGCGACCGTCCTGTGCTGGACGGACGACGTCACCTCCGTGATGGGCTTGCCGCCAGGGGCTGGGATGCAGGCCGTCGCGTCGCATATCAACAGCCGAAGCCAGGCGCGCCATTTGTCGTAGTCCAGGATCAGCCCATCCTCGTCCGCGCCCTCCTGCGTCCACGTCGACACGACGAGACGGCCGTCCGCCAGCCGGGCGCCCGCCGCTGTGAACCGGCCGGCGACGCCGACTGGCTCGGCCCAGGTGAACCGGGTTTGAGTGCAGTTGATGTCCATGCAGGTCAGCAGCTTCGCCTCGGCGGAGTCGTCCATGAGCATGACCATGCGCCCGCCTGGCCCTACGTGCAGGGCTTGCAGGTCCGACGCATGGAGTTGCGGCTTTGGACGTCCGTCCTCCTCAGAAACCTGGGAGTCCGGGCCGCGTGACCAATTCTCTGTGACGGCCGTCTCGGAGACCACCAGCCAGCCGAGCGGGTTGATCAGCACCGCGCCGCAGTACAGCAGGCCGGGCAGGATCAGCGCCATGAGCACCGGCACGCGCCTGACCGGGCGTGGCGTGCTCGCCGGCAGCCCGTCGACGATCTCCTTGAACTCGTTGATCGTCCCCTTGAGGACCAGGCGGTGCAGGAACAGGCGGGCGATCACGGCCGCCTGGAACGGCACGGTGATCAGCGCCAGTACGAAGCCGGCCACGGCCGGCACAATGGGCAGCCCGGACACCGCCCAGTTCACCGCCCGCGCGGCCAGCGCGGGTAAAAGCACGACGCCGAAGGCCAGCGTGAGCGGCGTCGCCCAGGAGGCGCCGGCCGTCAGCCGGTAGGCGCGAGCGAGCGAGCCCCTCGCGGACCGGCCCTCCAAGACCATGGGCGCCACGGCCAGCAGGCACGGCATCGCGGCCAGGGCCAGGACCGCCATTACGGCGTAAGCCGTGACCTGCGCCCCGGTCCACATGAGAATGCCGAGCCCGGCCGCCAGAGCCGCCGTGAACGCCACCACGCCGACCAGGACGAGTACCGCCGTCGCGGGCCAGCGCCGGGCCGCGGCCCGCATCGCGTCGGAGGTCGAGACGTCCTTGCCGACCAGTCGCCCGGTGGCGAGCATCACCGTTGCGGGCAGCGCCACCGTCTGTCCGGCCACCAAGACGACCAGCACCGCCGCCGACCACGCCAGCAAGGACATATCAGGCGCGCCGATCAGCTCGAAGTCGTCGTTGACCACCGCCGCCGACCCGTCCGCGAGCAAAACCAGCGCCGACGCCGCAAGCAGGCCGATCGGCAGGAATACCGCCACGGCGGGCACCGCGAGCCGGATCAGGTGCCGCACCGCGGTGGCATAGGCCAGCCAGACCACGCCGCCCCGCCGTAGCTCGTCCCGGGCGTGCGGACGGCGATCGTTCGCACCGTCGCCCTCGGGGCGCTCACCGGTCAACCGGCTCGTTGCTTGTTCCGCCGCCGCAGGTGAAACCGATCCTGGGCGGGCTCTGTGAGGAGATGTGTCGCTCCCACCCCCGCGGCTCGAAGATCCAGGGTGTACGAGCAGGATCAGCGTCTGCACCCAGACGCAGGCCCGCGCCGGCCTGGCCCGCAGCTTGGCGAACAGTTGATCAGGCCCGGACATGGAGGCCTCCAGCAGGACAGGGGATGGCCGTGAGCCTAGATTCCGCGCCGTCCGTGAAGGATGCCGAAGACCCCTTCGGCATCGGATCGAACCCGCCGCTGGACGCGTTCCGTACTCCAACCGCGCTTTCGGCCTGCTGCGCAGTGCGGAGAGCGGGCAGGAATGAAGCGCCGCCGATACACGGGGCGGCAGGTCAGGCCGCACCTCGCAGCCGGGCAGGGCGTCGCGCGGGTTGGGCTTCCAGCTCCAGGTGCTTACGCAGTTCGTCCAAGGTGGCTCCGCACCGGACATTGGAGAGCCCGCTGTGTGCGGGGACCGTGGCGATGCGGACCGCGTACCAGCCCCCGCCGGCCGCGTCTGAGATGTCCCAGCCGGGGAACGCGCTGATCAATTCGCGCAAGCTCACACCCATGGATACGCACCGGGAGTCGCTTCGGAAGGCGGGTGCGTGGCGCGAAGGTCCGCATAGCGGAGCGCCACGCGGCGGCTGGCGCGCGTCGGGTCCGCCGATGGATGCCACGCGTAGACGGGTCTCGGGTGTTCTCCGTTCCAGCCGACACGCCACCAAAAGCGAAGCCCGTCCGACCAGACCACCAGGTCAACCCATACGGATACCAGCGCCAAGCCGTACCCGCCGTGCAAGTCGGCGGCGATGCCCTCTTGTGCGAGTGCCTGCCGTAGATGGTCGGCCGCGACGATCGGCGAAACGCCGGCGAGTTGCGGTGCGCGGGTCGCCACGATGCATTCCTTTGTCCGCAGGTTCGAAGGTGCCTCCACGCTATGAAGGAAACAGGGGGTGGGCAGACTATTCGAGTCATGGAATAAATCGCGAGTCGGAATAACCGCTAGCTTCCGTGGCGGAATTCTTCGGCCCATTGGGTGAGTAGCGCGATGGCTTCGTCTCCGAACCGCGCATAACTTACGAAGAGCGAGAAAAGCTCCCGGTGGTAGGCGATATCCCGGGGATCCCGCATGATTATCGCGCCGGCGAACACCTCCGCAGTGGCCAGCCGACTGTCGTAGACCGTGAATGTGCTCAGCGGCCCCTCTGGCAGGTGCGGTTGAGCCACGGGGATGACGCCTAGGCGGATATTGGGAAGAACCGCCAGCGATGCCAGACGACCAAGTTGGACCGCCATGACATCCGCCGGGCACAGAGGCCAGCGCACTGCCGCCTCGGTGAGGACGAAGGTGAAGCTCTTGCTCCGGTCGTACAGGACGGCCTGCCGCTCCAGGCGCTTGGCGATCGCCTGGGTGAGGTCGCCGGGGTTGCCGGCCAGGCTGGCCCGAGCGTACTCAGGTGTGTGCAGGAGGCCAGTGATCATGGTCGGCAGGAAGTAGCGCAGTTCGGTCGAGTCCGCTTCGATGGCGGCCAACTCGCGTTGACGATGACGTAGGCCGCGCCGAAGGGTAGAGCGCCAGTCTTGGAACTGCGTGTTCGCCAGTCGCGTGAGAGAGGTGATCTCCTCGATCATGTCAGGGGAAGCGTTCAGGGCGCGCAGGATGCGCTCGACGTCGACTGCGGAGGGCAGGACTTTGCCTGTCTCGATCTTGGAGATCTTGCTCTGGCTGATGCCGCTTCGAGCGGCCAGTCGATCTCCGGTCAGGCCCGATGCCCTCCGCAGTTCGCGCAGCGCGGTGGCCAGATCGTCGCGCCGCCGGCCCAGTTCACTCGGTTCGAACACCGCTCCTCGGTCCAGCCTGATACTCATGGAAAGGCACCGAGTGGCGCAGGGCTACATCCCGGTATTCGATGAAACGCGCGATGTCTGGACGGTCCAGTAGTTCGCGTCCCACCTGAACGCCGTTCGGGTCATACTCCATAAGAACCACATGCTTTTCGTCGAACATCCAGAAATCGAAATCCGGTATGCCTGGATGGGGAGTGTTGGTGAGATCCGCAATCCTGACGTCTTCGCCGGCTCGTGATGTGTGCCTATACACCGCGAATTCATAGCGCAGGTAATCGGAGAGCGGTCGGGTGAGAGCGTGCACTCTGCCTATCGTGCGTCCTGAAGCCCTGAAGTCACGCACCCGGGCCAGCCACGCGTCGTCGTCCGGGATGTCCAGCCGTCCTGTGGTCAGAAAGGAGGCGAACTCTTCCTGCTCGCCCGGCATGGAGTAGACCGCGCGAGTCTCCAGGCGCCAGGCCGAGGTCTGGAAGCCGTCGAAGAACTCGCGCCAGGCGTCACCCTCCAAGCGCACGTGCGGCCTCCAGGAGGACCTTGGCCGGAATGCTCACGACCGACTCTCCCTCGGGTGTCTCCCGATCGACGGTGTAGCCCTGAACGGCCACCATGCCGCTGTGGGGCATCGTGAAGACGGTCGGGCAGTCATCCCGACCGCAGTCGCCGCCCGCGATCTTTACCAGGTGCATGGTGACCTCCTGTAGTCGATTGCTCACTCGGAAGTTAAGTCGAGGATTCCTCGCGGTCAATGCCGTCCGGAATATTCGTGAGTTGGAATATCAGCGCGGCACACCATGTCGCCGTGCGGCGCCAGGTTCGATCCTCGTCCAGGAAGGGGAAGAACAGATCAAGTGGCTCCACATCGCCCGCCTCGCGTTCGATCTCAGCGGCCCAGCCCGAAGGACTCGTTCGACCGGGGCGCTCCCACCGCGCAGGACGCCTGGTCCACAATGGACCCCGGCGAGCGAGCGTCTTTCTTCCATGAATTCCTCAAGTGTCATACCCCGCAGATAAGCTCTTTCAGTAAGATCCGGTCTCTGATCAGAGGCCGATGAAGGTAGCGACGACCAGCGGAGTAGACGCATGCTCGAAGGTCGGTGGATCACAGTCACCGAGTCCGAGTTCGACCATGAGCGTCGTGGGCTGGAGGCCATCCGCGAGAAGCTTCCCAACGCCGAACCCTGGCGGGCCTGGTCCAACTTCACCTTCACCGCGCAGGCGGGTCATGTGCGGGAAGTTGACCTTTTGGTCGTGGCTCCCGGCGGCGTCTACATGATCGAACTGAAGGACTGGCACGGCAGTGTCACCACGGAGAACGGCACCTGGGTGCAGACGACGCCAACCAGTCGCAGGGTCCCCCATGGCAACCCGCTTCACCTGGTGAACAAGAAGGCGAAAGAGCTCGCCGGGCTGCTGGGAAGTCATGGCAAGCGAGTCTGGGTGAGCGAGGCGGTCTGCTTCACCGACGCGTCGCTGAGAGTGCGCCTGTCACCTCATGACCAGAACGGCGTCCACACGGTCGACGAGCTTGTAGAGATGCTGCAGCAGTCGGCGCGCGATGATCGGCGGCGGATCACCCACACCGACTCCCGGGAGATCAAGTCCACCCTGGAGAAGATCGGGATCCGGCGCAGTGACGCAGAGTACAAAGTTGGTCCCTACCTGCTGGAGCGCAAATCCTTCGACACCGGTCCGACCTGGGCCGACTACCTCGCGCGTCATAGCGAACTGCCAGAGGCAGCGCGCGTCCGCATCTATCTCCGAGAGCGAGGATCGGATGCGTCCATCCGCCAATCGGTGGAGAACGCCGCGCGTCGTGAGGCCGCCATCCTGCGCCGATTCCGCCATCCCGGAGTCGTCCAGCTCAAGCAGTACGATCCTTCCGGACATTCGGCCGGCCCCGCGCTGATCTTCGACTACCACCCGCATACCCTGCGTCTGGACGAATATCTGGTCCAGTACGGCGACAAGCTCGACATCTTGGGTCGGATGGCCTTGGTCCGGCAGCTCGCGGAGACCATGCGTTCGGCGCACTCCGGCCGCATTCACCACCGTGCTCTGGCCGCGCGTTCGGTACATGTGATCCCTCGCAACCGGGGCGGCGAAGGTCGGGCCTTGGGTGAGGAGGCCGCCTGGCTCTCCCCGCAGCTGCAGATCTCCGACTGGCAGATCGCCACCCATCGCAGCGGCGGACAGCCGCAGGGGACACCGAGGTTCGCCCCCACCGCCCTGTCGGCGATTCATCTGGCGGAGGACTCCGACCCGTATCTCGCGCCCGAGTTGACCGCGCTCAATGCCGACCCGATCGCCCTCGACGTCTACGGGCTGGGCGTCATCACCTACCTGCTGGCCACGGGTCAACCCCCGGCAGCGACCCAGGCCGAATTGCTGGCCCGGCTGGAGGCGGGGGAGGGGTTGCGGCCCAGCGCCCTGGTGGACGGCTTGTCGCAGGACATCGACGAGCTGGTCCAGGCCGCCACCGCCTATCGCCCCGGTCAACGGCTCTCCTCGGTCGATGAGTTCCTGGAGATGCTGGAGTGCGTTGAGGACTCGCTGACGACCCCTGAACCCGGCACGGCTGACGAGTCACCGGAGAAGGACCCGTTGGAAGCCGTCGCAGGTGACGTCCTGGCCGGCCGCTGGGAGGTGCGGCGAAGACTGGGCACCGGCTCGACCGCCCGAGCCTTCCTCGTGCGTGACCTGCAGGCGAAAGCCCGGGGCGGCTTCGCCGTACTGAAGGTCGCCCTGTCGGACAACCGCGGGGACGTTCTGGTTCGCGAGGCCGAGGTGATGGGACGGCTGCGGCCGGACTCCCGGATCATCCGCTTGGTGGAGCCCGAGCCGCTGGTCATCGGCGGCCGCACCACGCTGGCCCTGGAGTATGTCGGCGACGAGCGTGATCCCGGCGCGGCGGCCGAGCCGGGCAGCGTCAGCCGCCGTCGCGAGGAGACCGTCGCCCGCCAGCTCCGTGAGGGCGGGCGGCTCCAGATCGACCAGTTGGAGGCATACGGCGACTATTTGTTCGGCGCTGTCGATTTCCTGGAGGGCGAAGGAGTCTGGCACCGCGACATCAAGCCCGACAACATCGCCATCCGGGTGCGTCCCAACCGCACTCGTGAGCTGGTTCTGATCGACTTCTCGCTGGCCGGATACCCGGTTCGGGAGACGGACGCGGGCACCGACGGCTACCTCGACCCGTTCATCGGCACGCTGACCCGCTCGGTCTACGACGCTCATGCCGAGCGCTACGCTGTTGCCGTTACGTTGCACGAAATGGCTTCCGGGGAACTGCCGCAATGGGGCGAGGGCAAGGTCTCCGCCCGGCAGACAGAGCCGAAGGAGAGTCCCTCTCCGGCCATCGCCGTGGACGCCTTCGACCCGGCGATCCGCGACGCGCTGGCGGCGTTCTTCGCCAAGGCCCTGCACCGGGATGTCGCCGAGCGCTTCCCCGAGCTCAAGCCGATGCGGGATGCCTGGAAGAAGATTTTCCTCGACCTGGCCGAGTCCAAGCCGTCCAAGCCTCGGCTCTCCCGACACCCGGCGCCCGATTCGACGGCCGAGAAGGACGCAGCTCCGGCGATCTCCGACGCTGAGCCGGAGTCCGCTGAGCAGCAGCGCGACCAGCTTGCCGCCGAAGCCACCCGCGACACCCACCTGTCGGCCGCCGGCCTCACCCCCGCCGCCGAGCAGTTCCTTTACGGCCTGGGCGTCACAACGGTGGGCGGACTGCTCGACTTCAGCCAGCGCGGCCTGGTCAACGCTCCCGGTCTGGGCGCCAAGACGCGCAGCGAGATCCAGCGCCGTCAGCGTGAGTGGGGCGAGCGGCTGCGCCTGGTCCCGATCTCCCCGCTCAGCCCCGAAGGCCGCAGGAAGGCCGATGAGGAGCTGAGGCAGGTCAGCGCCGCGGAAGCCTCGGTGGCGACCACCCTGGCCACAGGCGAAAACGCTGACATGTTGCCGCAACGCACCCTGCGTTCGGTCAGCCTGGACACCTTGGCCACCCTGCTCGTGCCCGAGCTGAAGAAGAACGGCTCGAACGGCAACGAGGTGGAGATGGTGCGGCTGCTGCTGCGCCTGCCCGACGAGCGAGGCGAGCTGCCCCAGCGTATTGGCGCGTGGCCGAAGCAGAAGGACGTGGCCGAGGCGCTCGGACTCAGCGCCGGGCGTATCCCGCAGATGCTGAAAACCCAGCGCGTGCGCTGGCAGAAGATCCCGGTGATCTCCGCGCTGCGCACGGAGATCCTTGAGCTGCTGGCCGAGCTGGGTCGCGTCGCCTCCGCCGCCGAGATCGCGGATACCTTGGCTGTACGGAGAGGCACTCGGTTGCTGGGCCGCGACCGGCGTCGAGCCCTGGCTCTGGCAGCGGTCCGAGCCGTGGTGGAGATCGAGCAACTCGATCCGGCCGCCAGCGCGTTCCGTCATGTGCCCAACCGTGACGCCACGCATGAGGGTCTTGGCGCGGGTCTGCTGGCCATGGAAGTCGGGGACACCGACAGCCCTGACACCCCGTCCGCCCCAGGACTGCTCGACTACGCCCAGCGGCTGGGCAAGGTCGCCGACCGGCTGGCCAAGCTCGACGCGCTACCGACGGCGACCATCGTGTTGAGCGAGCTGGGCGCGATCACGCCGCCGCCCGGGACGATCGACTGGGACGAGCGCCGGATGGTCGCGCTGGCCGCCGCCGCCTCCAAGAATGCCGCCGTCACGCCACGACTGGAGATATACCCGCGTGATCTGTCGCTGGTGCGGGCACTGCGGCTCACGCAGGCGGGTCTCGTCCGCCACATCCCCGGCGTGCCGCCGGAACGGCTGCCGGGCCTGACCGCCGCCGATATCCACGAGCGTGTGCTCGCCCGGTTCCCGGAGATCACCTGTGAGGGCAAGTCGGAGTTGCCCGTCGGAGGCCTGCTGACCAAGGCCCTGCGTGAGGCCGGGTTCGACCTCACGCTGTCCACCCGCGAGGACACAAGAACCGTCCGCTACCTGCCCACTCGCGTCGAGACAGACACGAGCTACCTCTCCATGGGCGCCTGGCGGCAGGCCACCCGACTCAGTGCCGCCAACCGTTACGCCGACGATCCACAGCTCGCGGGCGCGGTGCGCGCGGAGGAGCGGCTCGCCGTGTCGGCGGGCCGGGACGGGTTCCGGATTCTCACCGTGCGGGCGGGGTTGAGCCAGATAGCGCTGGACGGCCTCGTCGGCGGCAGGTTCGGAGCCGAGGTCACCTCGGTGACGGAGCTCTTCCTGGAGGCCATGCACGAGCTGGTGCAGCCGGGAGCCAAGCCGACGTGGGACACGATCCTCCGGGCAGACGTGGCCGAGCGCGGCAGCCGGGCGGCGCTGAAGTTCGCCGAATACACCCGCACGGCGTGGGGCCGGATCGAGCCGCAGGTTAAGGAGCTGCTCAGCAATGGCTCTGGTCCGGTGCTGCTGCGCGATGCCGGGGTGTTCGCCCGTTACGACGGCATGGGCGTCCTCGACCGGCTGGCCGCCTCGGCGCGGTTGGGCCGTAGGGGACTGTGGCTGCTGTGCCCGCAGAACGACCCGGCTCGCGAGCCACGGATCGGCACGGTAGCTGTGCCATACCAGGCCGGGTTGGGTGAGTGGATCGAGTTGCCGGACTCGTGGGTGCAGAATGCCCACCGAGGCGGCGAGTTTGCTCAGACGACGCGATCGGGAGACGCCAAGTGATCGACAGCGAACTGCTGCGGGACCACCTGAAGGCCCAGGTCAAGGCTGTCGAGGTCGACCTCGGCAAGCAGGTCAAGGCGGTGGCGGAGGTCGGGTCACGGTTGCGTGCTGAGTATGACGAGGCTCGCAAGCTGGGGCGTACCGCCGCGACGTGGGGTTCCTGGCTGGACGAGCGGGTGACGCAGGTCGCAGTGGCGTGGGTGCTGGGTACGGTGTTCGTGCGCTTCTGCGAGGACAACCGGCTGATTCCCGAGCCGTATCTGACGGCACCCGACCCCGAACGACGTGACCTCGCGCAGGCTCGCTATGACACCTACGTCGAGGAGGACCCCGACCCGACCTATCGTGGCTGGCTGGAGCAGTCTTTCGCCGAGTTGGGCGAGGGGCAGGCGGGTGAACTGCTGTTCAACCGCAGGCACAATCCGCTGTTCCAGATCCCGCTGTCTCATGATGGGGCGCGGGAACTGGTCGAGTTCTGGCGTCAGCGGGACGAGGCGGGTGCTCTTGTTCATGACTTCACCGATCCGCTGAACGCGGACGGCACCGAAGGTTGGGACACGCGGTTCCTGGGCGACCTTTACCAGTGGATGTCGGAGGACGCGCGGAAGACGTACGCGCTGCTTCAGACGCCGGAGTTCGTGGAAGAGTTCATCCTCGACCGCACTATGGAACCGGCGATCCGGGAGTTCGGCTTCGAAGAGCTGAAAATGATTGACCCGACCTGTGGGTCCGGCCACTTCGTGCTGGGCGCCTTCCGGCGGCTGGTTCGTTTGTATGGCGAGCGGCACGGCGACCGTGACCTAAACGAGCGGATCAGAGCAGCTCTGGATTCGGTTCATGGCGTTGACCTCAACCCGTTCGCGGTTGCGATCGCCAGGTTCCGATTGCTGGTCGCGGCGATGGCCACCGCCGGGATGCGGACGATGCGAGAGGCCGCGAAGTACGAGTGGCCCGTCCACCTGGCTGTCGGAGACTCATTGATCAAGGCCCGGCAGCTTCCGCTGACCTTGGGTGACGAGATTCCGGGTGACCTCCTCGTCGACTTTGCCTATGCGACCGAGGACGTGCACGAGCACCCGCACATCCTGGAGCCGGGCCGCTATCACGTAGTCGTGGGCAACCCGCCCTACGTGACGGTCAAGGACAAGAAGCTCAACGAGCTGTATCGGGGCCTCTACCACGCTTGTGCGGGCAAGTACGCGCTCTCGGTGCCGTTCGCGCAGCGCTTTTTCGAGCTGGCTAAGCGCGGTGGCGACGATGGGCGTGGCTATGGCATGGTCGGACAGATCACGGCCAACTCGTTCATGAAGCGGGAGTTCGGGACCAAGCTGATCGAGGAGTTTTTCGCCCACAAGGTCGAGCTGACGGAGGTCATTGACACCTCAGGCGCCTACATCCCAGGTCACGGCACGCCGACTGTCATCCTCATCGGCACCCGGCGTCCCGGGCGCATGAGGGGCGAGACCGTCCGGACGGTACGAGGAATCCAAGGAGAGCCATCTGCGCCAGAGATCGCCGAGGACGGGTTGGTCTGGCGCGCGATCGTCGAGCAGATCGATCAGCCGAACCCAAACAACCGGTGGGTGTCAGTGGGTGATCTCCAACGTGAGCGCTACTTCGGTAAGCAGCCATGGATCCTGGCTGATGGCGGTCTTGAGCTCAATGAGGAGATCCAGTCGAGCAGCCCGTCCACTCTGAAGAGTTTGTTGTCTCGCGATATCGGTTTCGCCAGCTTCCCAGGCCAGGATGACGCCTTCATCAGCACGCCTGAGGCGCTTCGCCGTCGAGGGATTGACGAAACGGTGTCGAGGCAGCTCATCCTTGGCGAAGTCGTGCGCGACTGGAGCACTCACTGCGTAGAGAATGCGATCGCTCCGTATGATTCAAAACTAAGCCCGTTGCCTTATGACGAGGCGAGCGGCTGGGGGCGATGGCTTTGGGGGACGCGAAGCCACCTCCGCTCTACAACTGACTTTGACGGTAAGACTCAGAACGAATTGGGCAAGCCATGGTGGGCCTGGTATCGATGGGTTGCCGATCGGTATAGGACGCCGCTGTCGATCACGTTTGCGTTTGTGGCGACGCATAACCACTTCGTGCTCGACCGTGGTGGGAAGGTGTTCAAGCAGTCCGCGCCGGTGATCAAGCTGCGGGAGGGGGCAAGCGAGGAGGAGCATCTGCGCCTGCTCGGCCTCCTCAATAGCTCCACCGCCTGCTTCTGGCTCAAGATGGTGAGTCAGGAGAAGGGCGGCAGCGGTCTGGGGCGTGGGATCCAGAGCGAAGCCTGGGAAGAGCGATATGAATTCACAGGAACCAACCTTGAGGAGTTTCCGCTTTCCACTGGGTATCCAATCGAACTTGCGGCTTTGCTGGGCGAGCTCGCGCAGCAACTCGCCGCGACAAATCCGACCTCGCCCGTTTCCGGCGCAGTGCCGACGGCCGCCGATCTCCGGGAGGCCAAGGCGAGATGGCAGGCTACCCGCAGGCAGATGATCGCGCTGCAGGAAGAGTTGGACTGGCAGGTCTACTCCCTCTACAACCTCCACGTCGAAGATCTGCGCGCGCTCGAGGACGCCGTGCCTGAGTTGACGCTTGGCGAGCGGGCCTTCGAGATCGTGCTCGCTCGTAGGGTTGCCAACGGCGAGGCGTCCGGCGAGTGGTTTAAACGGCACAACTCCATACCCTGCACGGAAATCCCCGAGCACTGGCCGGATCCGTACAAGCAGATCGTGCAGAAGCGGATCGACGCCATTGAGTCGTCGCGGGCGATCGGGATGGTGGAGCGGCCGGAGTACAAGCGGCGGTGGGCGACCGAAGGCTGGGACGTCCTACAGGAGAAGGCGCTGCGTTCGTGGTTGCTGGACCGGATCGAGGCGCGTGAGCACTGGTTCGACGAGAATGGGCAACCTGCGATCCTCACGCTGCCTCGCCTCGTCGATGCGCTCTCGCGGGACGGCGACTTCGTTTCCGTCGCCGCGCTCTATGCCCCGCGCCGGGATCTGGCGGCGGTCGTTGCCGATCTGCTCTCCACCGAGCATGTACCGTTCCTGTCCGTGCTTCGCTACAAGCCGAGCGGGCTGAAGAAGCGTGCCGACTGGGAAGAGGTCTGGGACTTGCAGCGCCAGGAGGACGCCGCGCCCGAGTTCTCCAACGATCCGGACGTGAAGACCAAGCGGCGGATCCGCGAGTCGATCCCGACGCCGCCCAAGTACGGCTCGGCAGACTTCCTGCGCGCTTCCTACTGGTCGGCGCGGGGCAAGCTCGACGTGCCCAAGGAGCGCTTCATCTCCTACGGCTCGGTCAACACTCAGACCCCCGACCTGTACGGGTGGGCCGGCTGGGACCACCGGGAGCAGGCTCAGGCACTTGCCACCTATTTCACCAACAACGCCCTGACAACTGAGGAGATCACCCCGTTTCTCGCGGGTCTACTCGAACTTCAGCCGTGGCTCTATCAGTGGCACAACGAGTTCGACATCACCTACAGCGGTTCTCCGGCGGAATTCTTCGCTGCCTACCGCCAGCAGATCCAGGGTGACCATGGGCTGACCGACGACAACCTGCGGAAATGGGGCCCGGCCAAGCCGGTTCGCGGTAGTCGTACAAGAAAGAGGTGATCAGGCCCCGGCCGCCGCGACGCGCTGATTAGTGATCTGTGTCACCCGACGTTATGATTTCGGTCTGGGGTCGCTGATGGTGCGGTAAAGCTTATGGGTCGCGGTTGCCTGCGAAGGGTGCGGAAGTGATGTCCACTGCGTCGATGGAGGGAAGTTCCTTCCGCACATTGATTCCGGCGACGGTCATCATCGACACGCGCAACCTCGTCGGACAGGCGGAAGAGGTGCTTGGCAAGCGCCGCAACCCGGACGTGGCCGGTGTCCGGCTGGCGCTGGAGTGGTACGGCTTCGCGGTACAGAAAGTGATCGTCGCGACCGGCACCAGGTCGCAGGGCTCTGTCGCGCCTGAATCCCGGCTGGCGAAAGCGATTCGTGACAATTGCGACTACGCCGACAGGGTCAGGGCGGCCGGTGGAATCGTTCTTGAGGGCTATCTGCGCGACCGGTACGGCAAGCCGGAGGAGAAGCAGGTCGATGTGCTGTGCGCTCGCGCGATCGCCGAAGAGGCTTACGCTGTCCGGCACGGCGAGTCGTCGGCACGGGCGATCGTGCTGCTCAGTAAGGACTCGGACCTCACACCGATGTTCGACTTCGCGCACGGGCTGGACGTTCCGGTCTACGCGGCCGCTCCGTCGGTTGTGCACAACCGCGAGCTGGATTACTGGCTGCTGCTCGGCCAGGCAGCGATCGCCACGATGACTGCCGCCCGAGGTCTGATCGGTCATGGAGTCCGTGACACGGTGGCTCAGTTCGCGTTTCACGGCTGGGACCGTTGCCACGAATGGACCGTGACAGGGACGGCCAAGCGCAACGGGCGCGATGTCATCAAGCTTCGGCATCCGTCCGGAGCGCAGGGCAGTGCGCTGCCCCAGGAGTTCGGCGGCCGCCGCCCGGTTCGGGAAAGCAGGCACCCGCTTTACCCGGTCGGGGTGGATCTGGGGGAACGAAGCATCGAGTTTCCGATGGTGGCGCTGGGAAGGACGGCTGGAGCTCAATGTGAGCGCAGTCTGGTGCGAGCGGTGCTGATCGAGCGGATCGGCCCGACCAAGGCGGAGGTCCGTCTGGATTTCGGCCCTCGCTGCGTCATCGATGTACCGGTGGACAACATGACCATCGGTCGTGCCGTGCTGGTGCAGGCCGACGATCGGCGGGCGCGCTTTGTTGGTGGCTTGCAGGAGGGCGGGCCGACCCGTGCGGATGCCGGGGTGCTTGTGCCGCAGGTCGCCGAAGTGACTGGCGGCATCCCGGGCAGTGGCGTGGTCAAGGGTCTTCTGACCGACGGCTCGCCGGTGGTGATTCGGCTTCCCCGCAGCCAGCGAGCGGGGATCGGGTCACGCTTCGTGACCGTGGCGGCAGGCGCCACCGCAGAGGGGCTTCCGCTCTTCCAGGCGATTTCCAGCAGGCTGGGAACATGACTGAGGGGCGAGTCCGCTGGACCCGCCCCTCAGCTGTGCTTACTACCGGCCCCTATGTCCGGCACAGAGAGTAAGTGTCCTTTCGGACGGCTTCAGTATCGGCGGTCAACGTCTCGTCGTCAAGCAGAAGACGATAAACCGTAGCGACGAAAACCCAGGTGAAAGGGCCCAAATCGGTTGCGGTTGGGCCTGTGCAGGCGCCGGGAACGGCGACCATAGGAGAATTACGCGTAACCCCGAGAAGGAGAGGTCAGCCCGCCCATGGCACAGCAGCCGCTGCTCCGTGAAGTCATCGACATCAAGGAGTCGATCTCCACCTCCGACTTCGTGCTGCGCCTGGCCGACGCGGTCACCCCTGAGGGGGCAGAGCACGCGCTCAAGGACTACGTGGTCACCGAGCGGCTGCTGGACAACTTTGACGAGGCGCTCGGGCTGATCAAATCGGCGCTCGACGGTCACACGTCGAAGGCCGCCTATCTGCACGGCTCGTTCGGCTCGGGTAAGTCACACTTCATGGCCGTGCTGTACGCGTTGCTCAGCGGCAGGCGCGAAGCCCGCGCCATGGGAGTCTTCGACAAGGTGCTGACCAAGCACGAATGGCTGGTCAACGACGGCAAGAAGTTCCTGCTTGTGCCGTACCACATGCTCGGGGCGAAGGCCATGGAACAGCGCGTGCTGGGCGGCTATGTCAGCCACATCAGGAGGCTGCACCCGGACGCCCCCACTCCGCAGGTCTACCGGACCGATTCGCTGTTCACCGACATCCGTGCCATGCGGGCGCGAATGGGCGACGCCGCGGTCATCGGCGGTCTCGGCTGCGGTGACGACGGCGAGGACGATGATTGGGGCGAGTCGTTCGCCTGGACACCTGAGCTGCTCGACCAGGCGCTGGCCGCCGAGGAGTGGCATGACAATGCCGATCCGGACGGCACCCCTCGTGAGCCGCTCAACCTGGTGCATCCGACCACCCCTACCGAACTGCGGGCCAAACTGGTCCAGGACGCGAGCACGAGCCTGCTACCGGGCTTCGCGCAGAACGCGGCCGAGGACGAGCATGGCTTCATCTCCCTGGATGCCGGCGTTTCCGTCATCGCCCAGCATGCCAAGTCGCTCGGTTATGACGGGTTGATCCTTTTCCTGGACGAGCTGATCCTCTGGCTGGCGACGCTCATCCACGACCAGAAGTTCGTGGCCCGGGAAGCCAGTAAGATCACCAACTTTGTGGAGGGTGGCGACGCGCGGCGCGCCATCCCCGTGGTGTCCTTCATCGCGCGTCAGCGTGACCTGCGGGAACTGGTCGGAGAGGAAGTGGACGCGGGAGCTGCGGAGTCCTCGATTCAGGACACCCTGAATCTGGCCTCCGGGCGCTTCGACAAGATCACCCTGGAGGATCGAAATCTCCCGCAGATCGCGCACGCCCGGCTGCTGCGGCCCAAGGAGGGCAAGGCCGCGCTGATCGATGAGGCTTTCGCGCAGACCAAGAGGGTCGGTCCGCAGGTGTGGGACACCCTGCTCGGCTCCGAGCAGGGCATGACGGGAGCGGACGAGGAGTCCTTCCGCCTGACCTACCCGTTCTCGCCCGCCTTCATGGACACCCTGGTTCACATCTCATCGGCCCTGCAGCGCTCCCGCACCGGTCTCAAGCTGATGGGGCAGCTGCTCGCCAACCATCGTGACGACCTGCGGCTGGGGCAGCTTGTCCCGGTGGGTGAGCTGTATCCGGTGATCGCGGACGGTGGCGACAAGCCGTTCGTCGACAGCTTGAAGGTGGTCTTCGAGGCCGCCGACAAGCTCTACAAGATCAAGCTGCGGCCCTACCTCCTGACCTCGGCCAATGTCACCGAAGACGAGATCGAGCAATATCTGCACCGGCCCGAGAGCATCTCCGACCCGCAGCTGGCCCAGCGATGCAAGGTGTTCGTCGGCGACAACCAACTCGTGTGCACCCTGCTGCTGTCCGCGCTGGCCCCCAGCGTCCCCGCGCTCAGCGATTTGACGATTCGCCGCCTCGGCGCGCTCAACCACGGTTCGGTCACGGCGCCGATCCCGGGCAGTGAGGTCGGCATCATCAAGAACAAGGTGGCCGAATGGGCTGCCCGCTTCCCCGAGATCAAGGAGACCGGCACCGGCCCCACGGCCGGAGTGCGGCTGGAGCTCGCGGGCATCGACGTCGACACGGTCATCGCCAACGCCGCGGTCAACAACAACCCGGGCAACCGGATGGCGCTGGCCAAGAGGTTGCTCATCGAGGACCTCGGCGTCGAACACACCGACGGCCGGTTTGGTGCCGACGAGCTGCGTTTCGTGTGGCGCGGCTCCAGCCGTACAGCAGAAGTGATCTTCGGGAACATCGCGGACGAGGACGAACTGCTCGATCACGATCTGCAGCCACAGATCGACGGGCAATGGCGGATCATCGTTGACCTGCCCTTCGATGAGAACGACTACGGCCCGGTCGACGACGTCAACCGCCTTCGTCTCCTGGGAGAGCGGCAGCGCGAACGCAGCCGGACGCTCGCGTGGGTGCCGACCCACCTGTCCGCCCAGCGAATGGAAGACTTCAAGCGGCTTGTGATCATCGACAAGGCGTTGTTCGATGACAACCGGTTCGCCACGCAGTACGCGGCGCACCTCAGCCCCGACAACCGGGCTCGGGCGAAAGGGCTGCTGGAAAGCCAGAAGGCGGCGCTGCTCAAACACGTGAGGGGCGCCTTCAAACAGGCATACGGTCTGGCGAAGCAGATGGAGGCCGACGTCGAAGTGGGCTTCGACGACCATCTCGTCTCCCTGCGTGACGTCGGTGAGCTGACCCTGGCCTTCGGTCAGTCGATGCACGAGGCCGTCCGCGCGGTCGCCGGCAAGCTAATGGCGGCGCAGTTCCCCGCGCATCCGAACCTCGACCAGGACGGCAGCCGGGTCGCGGTGAAACCGATCGACGCCAAGACGGTCTTCACCCATGTCCGCGCTGCCGCCGAGGCCCGGGATGGGCGGGTGGAAGTGCCGTCGAAGGACCGCAAGCTGATGGAGCGGGTAGCCGCTCCGCTCGGGCTCGGTCAGCAGAAGGAGGCGTACTTCGAGCTGTCCCACCGCTGGGCCGACCACTTCCGGCGCATGGCGCAGACCGAAGGTGTCACCGGGGACCTGAGCCTGATCAAACTCATCGATTGGATGGACAAGCCGGATAAGCGTGGACTGGAGCCGTTCCTGGTCAACCTGGTCGCCGCCTCGTTCGCGGAGATGGACGACCGGGTGTGGGTACGCGGTGGCGTCCCGCTGGACCCCGCCCCCGAGTTGTCGCAGATCAAGCCAGGAGACGCGCTGCGCAGCCAGCCGCTGCCCAGCGAGCACGAGTGGAACGCCGCCAGACAGCGATACGAGACCATCTTCGGTGACAAGGCACCGACGCTTCGGCGAGGCCGGATGGTGCATCAGTTCGCCCGGCAGATCCTCACCGCCGCCCGCCAGTACCAGGAGACGGCGGCCGGGTTGGTGACGCAGTTGGAGCACCACTCCACCTTCCTCGAGCTGGACGAGACGACTGATGAGACCGGGCGGCTCGTCATCGCGCGGCGTTCGCTCGACCTGCTGAAGTCGCTGACGGCGACCGCGTCGTCCTCGGCGAAGAAGACCATCGAGACCCTGGCCGCGTTCGATCTCGGCCCCGTGAGCCCCGACCGCTACGGCACGTCCGTCAAGCGGGCCCACGACGTCGCCCAAGCGCTGGCCGGAGCCTCATGGGACACCCTCGACCTCGCATCGGGGCAGGGCGCCGAAGGGCAGGCCCTGCTGGAGTCTCTGCGCGGAGTGGCTCGGGCCGACCAGCGGACGGCTGATCTGATCGAAGCGCTGAACCGGACACGCCGTGAGGTCACCGCGCTGATCAAGCGCAATCAGAAGGACGCGCAGCCCCCGTCGGATCCGCCCAGACCTCCGGTCGTTCCCGGTCCCGAGAACGTGGACCTGACCACGACCACCAGCCACCCTCAGGTGCCCGTGGACACCTCCGCGCGCCGATCGAGCGGCCAGCGCAGGACGACGGTCGCCAGGGCGGTTGCCGATCTTGAGTCCGAGCTGGCGGAGCTGGCCGTCAAGCGGCCGGGAGCCACCATCGAGATCAACTGGCGGGTCGTGGACTGATGAGCACCACGGGCACAACTCTGGGCACGGTCCGGCTCAACGCCACGACGGTCACCCAATACCTGACCTCACACAAGTCTCTGGCTCCCTCGTTGGGGGGTGCGGGACGCCGACGGGTCGTGCTGTTGCGTTCCGCACCTCATTGGGAAGGGCCAGATGAGGTGCTCCTGGGCTCTGGCCAGCGAGTCCACGTCGCGACAGCCGCCTCGCCACTGGCCGTCCATGAGCTGGTGCTCGCGCATCTGAAGGCGACGGCTGACGCCCCGGCGGTCCTGGTGGTGCTGACCGATCGTGAACAGCCCGAACTGGACCCGGCGATCCTCGCCCACGTCTACAGACAGCGCATCGAGGCCGTCGACAGTTGGAACGTCGTGCGGGAGGCCTTCGGCGCCGAGCAGGTGGATCCCAGGTTGCGAGACACCAACTGGGCGGCTGAGGCGATCCTGGATGCCACCCCACCGGCGGGCTGGCCTCCACTGGCAGGCGGGGTGCTGTCGCGTCGGACGGCGCTCGCCGAACTTGCGCTGCGTCGACTCCGCCTCGGACGCTACGACGCTGAACATGAGCAGGTGCTAGGCGACAACCTGGACATTTACGCACTGCTGTCGTGGTCGCTCACACCGGGAGGGCCGGAGCGGCTGCTCGCTCTGCGCGGTCCGGAACGCGACGGACTGATCACCTTCCTCGGGGAGGAGGATCAGGCCGGAGTCGCAGGACAAGCCCTCTTGGCGCTGGTGACAGCCGAACACGGCGCCGAGGCGGTGCCGTATGGATTGGTCTGCGCGGCGCTGTGGCAGCACGCTGAGGCCGACGCGCAAACCTACCGGGCGCGAGGCCGGGCCGAACGCTGGCTGGGCGAGCAGTTCCCCGCAGGAAGCGAGGTTCTGGACACGATCGTGGCCGCGTTCGGACGAGCCTGCGAGGAGTTCGTGGCGGTGCTGCTCGGTGTGAGTCGTACCGACACCGACGAGGAACGGGCGCGCGAAGCGCGCCGGATCACCAGCATGGTCCTGGACCGGGCGGAGTTGCTGGCACGGCAGTTCGGCGCCGAGGCCGAAGCGGCGTTCAGTCCCTTCCTGGCAGCTGGGATCCGGGCGTGGTTCGTCTCAGCCGGCCACGCTCTGGCAGGTGGAGAGCCGCGGACGATCGCGGAAGCCGTCGGAAAGCTGGACACCCACCATTTGGCTGCCGAGCCTGATGTGCGGGTGCGGATCGAGCGCGCCCGGATGGGGCAGCGGCTGGCGCAGTGGCTCGCGGGTGAGCCGAGCATGGAGGTCGAGACGGTCGCGGTGGCGGTGCAGCGGCACGTCGCCGAAACCGGCTGGGTGGATCAGGCGCTGGAGCACATCGAGTCCGGAGGCGACCCTGATCCGGTGCTGAAGGCCGCCTACGACGGACTGGGCGCTCGTGTCCGCGAGCGGCGGCGGGAGCTCGACGGCTCATTCGCCAGGACACTGGCCAGGTGGACCGCAGCGGGTACCGACCCCGGCTCGATGCTGACCGTGGAATCTTTCCTGGGACGCGTGGTCCGGCCACTGGCGGCGGCCAAGGCGGGACGACGGCTGCTGCTACTGGTCCTGGATGGCATGAGCGCCGCGATCGCCGCAGAGCTGAGCGAGGAGCTGCGCCGCCACTGGGCCGAGTACGACCCGGTGCCCGACGCCGAAGGCCGGCCTCGGCGCCGAGCCATGGCCGCGGCACTCCCGACGCTGACCGCCGTGTCACGGACGTCACTGTTCGCGGGCAAGCTCATGAAAGGCACTCAAGCTGATGAGAAGCGGCTGTTTCCCGGGCACCGATTCTGGGGTGGGGCTCCTGCTGCGGTCTTCCACAAGGACGACCTACGAGGTGACACGGTCGGAGACCCGTTCGGGCCGGAGCTTGCCGAAGCGCTTTCCGATCAGCGCACCCATGTCGCGGTGGTACTGAACACCATCGATGACAAGCTGGCCAAGGAGCAGAAGCTGGGCGACGGCGCCTGGCGGCTCGACCAGATCGGCAAGCTGCGGGAGCTCCTGCGGACGGCCGCCGAACAAGGAATGGCGGTGATCATCACCAGTGATCACGGGCATGTCGTGGACCGGCACGGAGTGAGACTCGAGGGCGAGGGCATCGGATCCGCGCGGCACCGGAATCCCGGCGGCCCGCTGGGCGAGACAGAGATCACGCTGTCCGGGCCCCGGGTGGTGTGGCCCGAACCGGGTGCCGACATCGTGGCTCTGTGGGATGCCGACTCCCGCTACACCGCGCAGAAGGCCGGATACCACGGCGGTGCCTCGCTCGCCGAGTTCACCATCCCCGTGCTGGCGTTCCTGCCCTTCGGCGCTGAACCACCGAGAGGATGGCGGGAACTCGGCGACCAACGGCCGGGCTGGTGGTCTCTGCAGCCGGGCGTGGTCGCCGCGGTTGAGCCGATCCCGGAGCCGAAGAAGCCGTCCAGGTCGTCGAAGCGAGCGAAACCGCGACCTGAGCCGCACGCGGCCCTTTTCGACGTGGTGCTGGAGCCGGGTGGGCAGGACGCCCTCCTCAGCCCCCGGCTGCGGTCGGCTGACGACGTCCTGGTCGAGGCGCTCCTCGTGTCTGAGATGTTCAAGGAACAGGTCGGCCTGCTGGCCCGGAAGCCGCCCATGGACAAGGTCGAGACCGCCGTGCGGGCATTGCTCGACACCGGCACCCTTCCCGCCACCGCTCTGGCACAGCGCATCGGCTATCCGCCCACCCGAGCCGACGGCTTCGCGGCCGTGCTGCGTCAGCTTCTCAACTATGACGGGGTTCAGGTCCTGGAGACTCTGCCGGACGGGCGGACGCTGCGGTTGAACACTGGACTGCTTCGAGATCAGTTCGAGCTGGGACACTAGGCGACATGAGTACTGTCCGGTCTTCGCAGGTCAGCACCGCACGCCGGCGTGCGGTGATCGACGCGCTGCGCCGCGGAGCCGTGCCCGAAAGCGGGCTTGATCTGCTCGCCACCGGCCTTGACCGGTTCGAATCGGCGCTTGACGCGGAGCTGGACGCCGTCGCCTCGGGCGCGTCGGTGTTCAAAGCCGTCCGAGGGGAGTACGGCTCGGGCAAGACGTTCTTCAGCCGGTGGCTGGGGGAACGTGCCAAGCGCCGCAACTTCGCCGTCTCCGAGATCCAGATCTCCGAGACCGAGACCCCACTTCACAAGCTGGAGACGGTCTACCGGCGGCTGACCGAGCGCCTCACCACCGCGAGTTTCCCGCCGAGCGCGCTGCGACCGGTGGTGGACGCGTGGTTCTACGCTCTGGAAGAGGACGCGCTGGGTGCGGGCGCCACGGAAGCGGACCTGCCCGCCGAGGTGGAGAAGCTGCTGACCGCCCGGCTGGCCGAGGTGTCGCGGCACGCGCCCTCCTTCGCGGCCGCACTGCGCGGCTACCGCTCGGCCCTGGTCGCGGGGGACGAAGCCACGGCTTCGGCAGTTCTGTCCTGGCTTGGCGGCCAACCACACGTGGCCGCCGCCGCGCGCCGGGCGGCGGGGGTGCGCGGCGATCTCGACCACTTCGGGGCGTTCGGGTTCCTCCAGGGGCTGCTGACCGTGCTGCGGGACACCGGGCATCCGGCGCTCTTCGTCGTACTGGACGAGGTCGAGACCCTCCAGCGAGTGCGCTCGGATGCCCGCGACAAGGCGCTCAACGCGCTTCGCCAGCTCATTGACGAGGTGCATTCGGGGCGCTTTCCAGGGCTGTATCTCGTGATCACCGGGACTCCGGCGTTCTATGATGGGCGGCAGGGAGTCCAGCGACTCCCGCCGTTGGCGCAGCGGCTGGCGACCGATTTCTCGACCGACCCGCGCTTCGACAATCCGCGCGCGGTTCAGATCCGGCTGGCCGGCTTCACGATGGACTCGCTGGTGGATCTCGGGGTGACCATCCGCGATCTGTACGCTGTCGGGGCGGCCGAGCGCATCAAGACTCTGGCCGATGACGCCTATATCGCCGACCTGGCGCAGGCAGTGGGTGGAGCACTCGGTGGGAAGGCCGGCGTGGCTCCGCGGCTCTTCCTGAAGAAACTCATCGGGGAGGTCCTCGACCGGATCGACCAGTTCGAGGACTTCGACCCCCGTCGGCACTACCGGCTGACCGTGTCCAACGCTGAGCTCACCGACGTCGAACGCAACCTGGCCACATCGGCCGACGACATCGACCTGGACCTGTGATGGCCGATCCCCTGGATCGGCTCGACCCGGTGGTGCTGCACCACATCGTCAACACACTCGGCTGGCCCGATCTGCGACCGTTGCAGCGCGTGGCGATCGAACCGCTGATGGACGGTGAGGACGCGGTGCTGCTCGCACCGACCGCGGGCGGCAAAACCGAGGCGGCCTGCTTCCCGATCCTGTCCGCGATGACGCGGAATCGCTGGACCGGGGTGTCGGTGCTGTACCTGTGCCCGCTGAAGGCTCTGCTCAACAACCTGGCCCCTCGTATCGACTCCTACGCCCAATGGGTTGGACGACGGGCCGAGCTTTGGCACGGTGACGTGCGTGAGTCGATGCGGCGAAGGGTCCGTACCGATCCGCCGGACATTCTGCTCACCACTCCCGAGTCGTTGGAGGCGATGCTGATCGGGGTCAAGACCGATCATGCCCATCTCCTGGGACAGGTCCGCACGGTGATCGTCGATGAAGTGCACGCCTTCGCCGGAGATGATCGCGGCTGGCATCTGCTGGCCGTACTGGAGCGCTTGGAGCGGGTGACGGGACAGCCCATCCAGCGGATCGGCCTGTCGGCAACCGTCGGCAATCCAGATCACCTGCTCAGTTGGCTGCAGGGGTCCGGAACGGGGAAGCGGAATGGCCGGGTGGTCGCGCCAGACCTGGGAGCATCCCGCCCGAGCGGTGAAGTCGAACTCGACTATGTGGGCTCGCTGGAGAACGCCGCGAAACTGATAGCCACGCTGCACCGCGGCGAGAAGCGGTTGGTGTTCTGCGACTCCCGGCGGCAGGTGGAGCAGCTGGGAGCGGCCCTACGCGCTCGCGACGTGATGGTCTTTCTGTCCCACGCCTCCCTGGCGGTGGAGGAACGCACCAGGTCGGAGCAGGCGTTCGCCGAGGCCCGTGACTGCGTCATCGTGTCCACTTCCACGCTCGAACTCGGCATCGACGTCGGAGATCTGGACCGGGTGATCCAGATCGACTCGCCCCGTACGGTGGCCTCGTTCTTGCAGCGGATCGGACGCACCGGGCGCCGGGCAGGAAGCGTACGCAACTGCCTGTTCCTGGCAACGAGGCGGGAAGCACTGCTGCAGGCAGCAGGCCTGCTGCTGCTGTGGGGCCGGGGCTGGGTGGAGCCGGTGATTCCGCCACCCGAGCCGCGTCACCTGGTCGCCCAGCAATTGCTGGCGGTCACCCTGCAGCAACTCAAGATCGGAGACCGGACCTGGCCCGAGGAATGGAACGGACTTCCGCCCTTTGATCGCTCCGCCGCTCCCATCCTGCGTCATCTGGTCGCCGAAGGGCTGCTCAATGAAGACAGCGGGCTCCTGTTCATAGGGCCTGAAGCCGAGCGGCGCTTCGGGCGGCGGCACTTCATCGAGCTGACCGCGTCCTTCACCGCGGCGCCGCAGTTCACCGTGCTGGCGGGGCGCCAGGAGATCGGGCAGGCCGATACCTCCGTGCTGACCGAGCAGAAGGAAGGACCGCGCCTCCTGCTTCTAGGGGGCCGGAGTTGGCGGGTGAACTTCATCGACTGGACACGCAAGAGGGTCTTCGTCGAGCCGGCAGACAGAGGCGGTGTCGCCAAATGGACCTCCAATGGGATCTCTGGGCTCTCGTTCGCTCTGACGCGTGCCATGCGGGATGTTCTGCTTGGGGCGGATCCCCCGGTGTCGCTCACTCGTCGGGCCCGGACATGCCTGGTGGAATGGCGGGAGGAGGAAGCTCCGGGCGTCGCGCATCCTGGGGGTACGTTGATCACGAGGGTCGGCGACGACGTGCGCTGGTGGACCTGGGCGGGCTACCGGGCCAACGCCACCTTGGCTGCCACACTGCCCTCCATCGCCGATCCGGTGCAGAGGCCCACGGACTTCTCTGTACGGTTGCGCGAGGATCTCACGCTGGCCACCTGGCGTGAGGCTCGCGCCAACTCGGCTGACGGTGCGATTCTCGTACTGCCGGACGTAGATCGTCGGGCGGTCAACGGGTTGAAGTTTGCTGCGGTTTTGCCGGAACGGCTCGCGGTTACGACGGTCGCGGCCCGCCTCGCGGACTTCGATGGCGCGCGCTCGGTATTGGCCGAGTCGACCCGATGGCAGTTTGCGCCACCGTCCTGAGGCGCGCCCCCCTGCGTGTCGATGACTGACGCGCGGGCAGGCGAGGGTCAGAAGCGCCGCTCCGGTTCCCGATCAGAGCGGTCGGCGGGCTCGCTTCTGGGCGGTGGGCGGCGCGGGGCGGTGGGATCCGCCGGGAGGCGGACGGTGAACACCGCTCCCGCTCCCAGCCGCCCGTCCGCCGTGATCGTGCCGCCGTGCCCGTCCACCACCTCCCGTACGAGGGCCAGCCCCAGCCCGAAGCCCTGGCCGACGAACCGGGCGAACAGCCGCTCGGAGTCGGCGGGATCCAGGCCCACCCCGTCGTCCCGCACCGTGAGCTCCACCACCTCCGGGCCGCCGACGACCGTCATCCAGATGTGGCCGCCCGCACTCGTGTGGCCGAGCGCGTTGTCCAGCAGGGCGGAGATCACGCGGCGGAGTGCCGACTGCGCCCCGCGCACGGTGTGGGGGTCGAGGCCCTGGCGGTGTACCTCGATCGTCACGCCGTGGGCCGCCGCGCGGGCCGCCTCGGCGACGGCCAGTTCCTCGGCCAGCGCCGCCAGGTCGACGGGGACGAACGGCCGGCGCAGCTGCCTGAACTGGGCCGACACCAGCAGGTCCTCGACCACCTCGCCCAGCTGGCGGCTGCCGGTGACCAGCTGGTCGGCCTCGTCGATGACCAGGATCGGGTCGGTGCCGCGCCGCAGCTGGCGGGCCACGAGCTGGGCGCGGGTGTGCAGGCGGGTCAGCGGGGTGCGCAGCTCGTGGCTGACGTCGGCGGCGAACCTGCGCTGGCGGGCCAGGGCCTCGCCCAGCGGCGCGATCGCCCGGCGGGCGAGGACCTGGCCGATCAGCAGCGCGGCCAGCAGCCCGGTGAGCTCGGCGGCGGCGATCGTGCGCAGCAGGCGTTGCCGTTCGGCGGCCTGGTAGCGAAGGTCGATCACCGCCTGGGTCGCCACGTCACCGCGCCGCTCGGTGCGTACGAGATAGCTCTGCCCGGCCAGCTCGGCCTGGGTGACCTGCGGTTCGCCGCCGGCGGCGGCCAGGTACAGCGCGGTGCGCAGGGGGAGCGCCGCCGGTGCGCCGGGAGAGGCCTGTACGGTGCCGTCGCGCAGTTCGAACAGCCAGACGCAGGGGGGCGGGTGGGCGATAGAGCCGTGTTGCGTCGCGGCGGCCAGGTCACGCCGTGCGGAGGCGCTCTGGTCGCTCACGGTGACGCAGTAGACCATCACCCCGAAGAGCGCGAGCACCACCGAGATCGCGCCCGCCACCTGCACGGTGACCCGCCGGCGGGCCCGGATCAGCAGACGCCGCTCCGGATCGGCCAGGGTGTCCCGGCGGTGGGCCCGGATCAGCGGGCGTCGCCCCGGATCGGTGGCCGGCTGCTCCCTCACAGCTCACCCAGGCGGTAGCCCACGCCTCGTACGGTGCTGACGATGCCCGCCCCCAGCTTGCCGCGCAGGTAGTAGACGTAGGTGTCCACGATCGCCTCGGTCCGGGCACCGTCGAAGACCCGCTGCCGCAGTGAGGCGCGTGTATGCACCTGCCGCGGCCGGATCGCCAGCGCGTGCAGCAGCCGCGCCTCCTGGCCGGACAGGGTCACCTGCTCGCCGGTCGGCAGCCGTACGGTGTGGGCCTCCGGATCCAGCCAGCCCGCGCCGACGGGCAGCAGCCCGGCCTGGTCCAGGTTCCTGCGGTGCAGCGCCCGTACCCTGGCCAGCAGTTCGTCGATCTCGAACGGCTTGACCAGGTAGTCCTCGGCGCCCGCGTCGAGCCCGGTGACCCGGTCGGCGACCGTGCCGAAGGCGCTGAGGACGAGCACCGGCACGGTGACGGCCTGCCTGCGCAGCCGCCGCAGCAGGTCGATGCCGTCGACCACCGGCAGGCCCCGGTCGACGATCATGGCGTCGTAGGCGCGGCTCAGGCCCAGGTGGAGGCCACGCTGCCCCTCCAGGGCCAGGTCGACCGTATAGCCCTCGTCGGTGAACAGGTCCACCAACATGCCCCCGAGGTCGCGGTCATCCTCCACGAGCAGCAGCCGACGGGCGGGGGAGCCGGCTGTACTCGATGTCCCAGCCACGGATCAACCGTTGCATCACCGCCGCAGAATTACCAGGGTCCCGACAAGTATTGACATTTCAGGAAATGGTGGGCCGGGCGGCGGCTGTCTGCTCCTCCAGAGGGCGGGGCTGTTCGGGGTCGGTTCTCCTGGCCTGCTCGAGGCGTTCGGGCAGCGCCAGTTTGTAGAGCGGCAGGGCGCCCGCGGTCGTGATGACGGCCACGAGCACCAGCATGGCGAACAGCTCCGGCGTGATCATGCCCTGAGCCAGGCCGATGTTGATGAAGATGAGGATCATCAGCCCTCGCGCGTTCATGAGCGCGCCCACCGCGTACGACTCGCGCCAGTTGAAGCCCATCGCCCTCATCGACAGCGAGCAGCCGAAGTACTTCCCGCTGAAGCCCGCCACCAGGATCAGCGCGAACGCCAGCAGCATGGTGCCCCCGGCGATGCCGTTGAGATGGGTGTTCAGCCCCGAGAAGGTGAAGAAGACCGGCAGCAGCAGCGTCGAGACGACGTCCATCATGCGGCCGTGCAGCACCTGGCGGAACGCCGGATCGCGGGGCATGGTCAGTCCGGCGAGGAAGCCGCCGAAAACCGCGTACACACCGATCCAGTCGGTGAGCCAGCCCGCCGTGAGCGGTACGAGGATGACGACGTACATGGCGCCGGGGCCGAGCCGGCCGGTTCGCGCGAGACCGCGGCCCAGCGGACGCAGCAGCCGGGCGACCACCGTCAGCATCACCACCGCGAAGACCGTGGCCAGGCCGATGGTGCGCAGGGCGCCGCCGGGGCCCGAGCCGAGGTGGACCGCCGACAGCACCGCGAGGATGCACCACGCCAGGGCGTCGTCGATGGAGGCCGCGATCAGCGTGAGCCGGCCGAGCGGGGAGTTCTCCAGCTTCCGCTCGTACAGGATTCTGGCCAGCATGGGGAAGGCGGTCAGCGACAGCGCGCCCCCGACGAACAGGGCGAACTCCCACCGGCTGACGTCCGGGCGGGAGAGCACGTCCCACAGGAGCAGGCCGGTGCAGGAGCCCAGGAACAGGGAGGGCAGGATGCCCGAGACGGCCAGGAGCGAGCCCCGGCGGACCTCGCCCGGCGAGCGCGCGCTGTGGTCCAGCCCGGCGCCGACCAGGAACATGTACAGCGTCAGCCCGATGGTGCTCAGCACGTACAGGACCGGCCGGACCTCCTTGGGGAACAGGGCGGCCTGGGCCTCCGGGAACAGCCAGCCGAACAGGGTCGGGCCGAGCAGGACGCCGGCCACCATCTCGCCGAGGACCCGCGGCTGCATGACCATCAGCGCCAGCCGGCCGCACACGGCCGCGGTCAGCAGGATGACGACCAGGGCGGGCAACACCTTGAGGATCAGTTCGAGGTTCGGGTCACCGGCGGCGACCAGGGCCATCGTGGGCATACCATTCCTTCCGCTCGCAATCCGGGAAATCGGTTGGGTGACGGGTCGGTTGGGGCGGTCAGCGGGTGATCGGCTGGGCGGGACGGTGAGTGGGTGACCGGCCGGCCAGGATGGTCAGTGGGCGACCGGTTGGCTGTCGTCCGCGAAGTGGCGCTCGCACAGCCGCTGCCTGCGCGCGTCCCAGACCATGTAGGTGCCGAGGACCAGCTGGACGAGGCTGCGCCAGACGTCCTCCCAGCGGTCCCTGAACCGCACGAACAGCAGCAGCGGCCGGTGGGCGGCACTCCTGCGGGCGTAGCGCGGGGTGAGCAGGCACGGTCCCCGGCTGGGCAGGGACCGGGTGTGGGAGGCGGTGGAGTCCAGGGCGTACAGGCGCAGGATCTCCTCTGCCGCGACCCGCATGGCGATCGGCGCCAGCCGCCAGGCCGGGCACGGCCGATTGGCGGCGACGCCGAACGGGATGTGGTTGAGCTCACGGACCGCCGTCCGGTGGGGGCGGGGGTGGGCCGGGTCGAACCGGTCGGGGTGGGAGCGGGCCGGGTTGAAGTGAGCCGGGTCGGACCGGTCGGGGTCGAAGCGGCTGGGGTCGAAGTGGTCGGGGTCGGTGAAGCCGGCGCGGTGGAACTCCGGGTAGTTGAAGCACAGCACCGAGCCCGCCGGGATCACCGTGCGCTCGTCCAGCGGGATGTCGCCGGTCGTGACGCGATGGGCGATGCCGAAGAGCGGGTAGAGCCGCAGCGTCTCCGCGATCACCTGGTCCAGGTAGCGCGGGCCGCCCGTCAACGCCCCGGCCTGTACGTCCGGGTGCTGGGCGAGGACCATCAGCAGGTGGGCCATGGCCTCCGACAGCTGGACGACCGCGGTGTTGAAGAAGGCCCCCTGCAGGTAGAGCGCCTGCTCCCGGGCCGTCAACCCCTCGGGGAGCGGCTGCCGCACCAGGGGCAGCCGGTCCATGAGATACCGGGTCAGCCGGTCGCGCCGGTCCATGTGCCGCAGCCCGCAGCACTTGAGCGAGGTGACGACGTCGTTCGCGTTGCCGGCGATCAGGTCGCGGGCCGTGCGCGGGCATGGCCTGCCGAAGACCAGTTCGTACGAGAACTCCGCCCAGAGCGGCATCATCAGGTCGCGCAGCCGGACCAGCCCGCCCGCCTCCCGCAACGTCCGGGTGACGCACCGGCGGGTCAGCTCCTCCGCTTCCGTACGCGGGATGGACAGGAAGCCGCGCGTGGCCCGGGCGACGGCGTCATACCGTTCGCCCGTCTCCAGGTGTTCCTGGTGCATCTCGGGGCCGGGCGCCAGCCAGTACCAGAACAGGTCCGACAGTGCGGCGCCCTTGCTCCGGCCAGCGGCCGCCGGATGGGAGTAGACCTCCTTGAACCGCTCGATCCCGACCAGGTCGCCGGGCACCGGGATGCCCTCGTCCCCGTTGACCCGGTTGAAGACCCGTACGCGCAGTGCCACGATCCGTCCCGGCAGCCACCACGGCAGGCTCAGGACCGCGGCGACGGCGAGCGCCGCGGCCACCACGGTCAAAACCCAGGTCAAAACCCCGGTCACCCCAGCCACTCCGACAGGCACGGTCACCACGGCCGTCGCACCATCCCCGGTTCGAGCTCGTCGATCGACGCGCAGCCGCACAGGGTGAGCGCCCGCTCGACCTCCGTACGCAAGAGGCTGAGCACCCGCCCCGCGCCTCGCTCCCCGTCCGCCGCCAGCCCCCAGATCACCGGGCGGCCCACCGCGACCGCGGCGGCGCCCAGCGCCAACGCCTTCAGCACGTCGGTGCCGCGCCGCACACCCCCGTCCAGCAGCACCGGGACGGTTCCGCCGACGGCGGCCACGATGTCCGGCAGCAGGTCGACGGCGGCCGGGACCGTGTCGAGCTGCCGCCCGCCGTGGTTGGAGACCACCAGCGCCGAGACGCCGTGGTCGAGCGCCAGGTGTACGTCGGCGGGATGCGCGACGCCTTTGAGCGCGATCGGCAGCGCCGTGATCTCCCTGAGCCGGTCGAGGTGGGCCCAGGAGATCTCCGGCGACATGACGATCGGCCGCACCCGGGCGCCGTCGCGCAGGTTCTCGCAGCACAGGCCCTCGGGCAGGTCGTGGAAGCCGTTGCGCCGGTCCCGGGGCCGCGCTCCCATGGTGGGGGAGTCCACCGTGACGACCAGCGCCGTGCAGCCGGCCGCCTCGGCCCGCCGGACGATGGTCTCGGTGAAGGCCAGGTCCGGCTGGATGTAGAGCTGGAACCAGAGCTTGGCCCCCGGCGCCGCCGCGGCCACGTCCTCGACGGCGACCGTGGACGCCATGGAGACGATCATGATCGTCTCGGCGGTGGCGGCGGCCCGCGCCATGGCCCGCTCGCCCTCGGGGTCGGCCAGCCGGTGGAACGCGGTCGGCGCCACCAGCACGGGCATGGCCGCGCGGCTGCCCAGCAGGGTGACGCCGAGTTGGAGCTTCCCGGCGCCGCGCAGCACCCGCGGTACCAGCGCCAGCCGGTCGAACGCCGCCTCATTGGCCCGCAGCGTGACCTCGTCACCGGTCCCACCGGCGAAGTAGTCGTAGTGCGCGGGGTCGAGACGCGCGCGGGCGGCGGCTTCGAACTCACTGAGCGTGTCCATCTCGCCGTTCTCGAAATCGCCGAGCGTGTCCATTTCGCCGGCCTCGAACTCGCCCGGCGTCTCCATCACGCCGGCACCGAGGCGGCCTGGCGGGCGAAGAAGGCTCGCAGCGGCGCGACGTGCACCTCCGGGGAGGTCCAGTCGTTCTCCAGGTTCTCGGTGATGTGGTGGACGGCGGCCGGCGCGCCGGGCCGGTGATGCCGCACCACCGGATGCAGGTAGTGGCCCTCGTGGGCACGCGCGGAGTCGCTCTGCCGGATCCGGCCGACCGCGATGTCGAAGGGGTCGACCTTGTCGTGTTCCGGCCCGTATTCCAGGGTGATCGCGAAGTGGCCGGCGTCGCCGATCGGCGAGCCCTCCAGGTCGACCGGCAGCTCCTCCAGGTAGCGGGCACCGCCCCGGCCGTCGGGGGCGATGACGTCGGCCAGCAGCCCGAACTGCTGCCACAGCGCCGAGGAGCGGTTGACCCGGTTGAGCACCGCCGCCGCCATGGCCTCCGGCTCTGCCGCGAGTTCGCGGCCGGGCCACGGGACGCCGTGGTAGCGGTGCTCCAGGACGCGGTGCAGCGAGCGTGTGCCGTACCTGAAGCCGTGGATGAACCCGCTGGTGCCGCGCTTGAAGTCGCGGGACTGCGTCAGCGTCCCGGCGAAATAGAGGCCGGGCACACTGACCGACTCGTAGGCGGGGGTGAGCGCCGGGAACCGGTCCCGGATCATCAGCTCCGGACGGCACCCGTCGTCGAAGATCGAGGCGTCGAACCGGAAGCCGGTGCAGACGATCACCCGGTCGTACGGGATGTCCTTGGTGACCTCGTCGGCGCGGGCGAAGCTCACCGTCACCAGGTACGATCCGTCGGCCTGCTGCTCGATCCGCTTGACGGAGCCGTCCAGCACCGCGTTCTGGGACTTGAGCTGGTAGGTGTCGAGGAAGTTGTTGTTGACCGCGCGCAGGTGGCCGACGAAGTGGGTGCGCCACGCCATGCGTACCGAGTTCGGGCCCGCGACGTGGATCACCGCGGCGGTCTCGACCAGGTTGTCCGCCGTCTCGAAGGCCGAGTTGCCCTTGCCGATGATGAGCACCCGCTGGTTCACGTAATCGGCCGGGTCGGTGGCGGCCGTGCCGTAGAGCTCGGCGGTCTCGATGCCCGGTATCTCCGGGACGTTGGGCCGGCTGACCCCGGTCGCCACGATCAGGCGCTTCGCCTCGTACGTCCGGCCGCGCTCGTCGGTCACCCGGAAGGGGCCCGCTGCGGGCGCGCGGGTGATGTGGACGGCGCGGGCGTCGTGGACGATCCGCAGGCCGCACGCGGCGGCGTAGTCGGCGAGGTAGCGGACCATGTCGTCGGCGGCGGGGAAGTAGCGGTCGCTGTAGCGGGTGAACAGCAGGTCCGGGTCGTCCGACAGCAGGGAGTTCCAGTCCATCCGGAGGTTGAGCTCCGGGTCGGAGGTTCCGTTGTACCTCTTGTTGATCGAGATGAGCGTGCGATGGCGCGGGAAGGTGCGGAAGAACATGCCCGGCGTGGGACCGGCTTCCAGGATCTGGTATGACCGGCCCGCCTTTTCGAGGAAATATCCAAGTTGCAGCCCCGCCGGGCCGGCGCCGATCACCAGGTAGTCGAGGGCGTTGTCCGGCACGTAGGCCTCCGTCACAGCGATGTCATGAAACGAGCGATGTCATGAAACGGACGACCTCAGTGTTGGCGGGCGATTCTCAGAGAATGCTCAGAGCATCCGCCCGCCGGGCCGGTCCAGCAGGGCGCGCTTGTCCGGTTTGCCGCTGGCGGCGACCGGTACGGCCGACACCACCGTGATCGTCCGGGGCACGCTGTCGTCGCCGAGCTCGGCGCGAACCAGGGCGGTCAGCGCGTCGCGGTCCGGGGTCCGCCCGGCGGCGGGCACCACGAACGCGTGTACGGCCTCGCCGGTCAGCTCGTCCGGCGCCCCGGCCACGTACGCCTCGTCCACGTCGGGATGAGCGGCCAGCACCCGCTCGATCGGACCCGCGTACACCACCATCGCGTTCACCATGATCACATCCCGGGTCCGGCCGACCAGGTACAGGAAGCCGTCCTCGTCCACGTAGCCCAGGTCGCGGGTGCGCAGCCGGCCGTCCCGCAGCGTGTCGCGGCTCTCCTGCGGCTGCCCCCAGTAGCCGGACATCAGGTACGGGCTGCGTACGTGGATCTCGCCGGTCTCTCCCGCGGCCACCTCCCGGTCCGCCTCGTCCCGAACGCTGATCTCGACCCCCGGATGCGGCCGGCCCACCGAGGCCACGTTGCCTCGGGCGATGTCGGCGGGTGTGAGCATCGCGATGTTGCCCGCCTCGGTCTGGCCGTAGCCCTGGTAGACGACCGGGCCGAGCCGTTCCGCCGCCGCCGCCAGCCGGGACGGGCTGAGCGGGGAGCCGGAGACCATCAGCGCGCGCAGGCTGCCGACGTCGACCTGGTCATCCTTGAGCAGCCGGAGCATCTGGTACAGCCGGGGCACGGTGATGATGGAGCCGGTGATCCGGTGGCGCTCGATCGCGTACGGGAAGACCGGCCGCCCGTCGTCCTCCGGGATCACCGCCGTGCCACCGCCCAGCAGGCACGGCGCCAGGAACTCCATGACGACCATGCTGGCCAGGGTGCCGAACAGCAGGTAGCGCCCGAACGACGCGGCGAGCGCCGCCGCGACCGGGCCCCATGCGCGGGGCTGCCACGCCCAGTGCTCGCTCAGCGCGCGGTAGGTGATCACGCAGCCCTTGGGCCGCCCGGTGCTGCCGCTGGTGAAGGTCAGGGCGGCCACGTCGTCCGGGCGCGCCGTGACGGCGAGGGGGCGGCCGTCGTCGGCGCGCGCCAGCAACTCCGCCAAGGACAGGACGGGCAGCCGCCCCTCGGGCACCGCGCTCGACCGGTCGGCCGGCACAGGTACCGCGCTGAACCGGTCGAGTGGCCCCTCAGGCATCGCGCTCGACCCGCCGACCAGCGTGGGAAGCGACCCGTCGACCAGCAGGACGTCGACCCCCATCCCCAGCACGTGGGCGAGCTGCGCGGCCGGGTAGCCGGGCCGGACGCCCACGACGCGGCAGCCCAGCGCGTGCGCGGCCATGTGCGCGGCGAACGCCTCCGGCGAGACGGCGGTCCGGATGGCGACGCCCCGGCCGGGCCCGAGCCCGGCATCGGCCAGCGCGCCGGCCAGCCGCCGGATCATCTCCAGCAGCTCACCCCGTGAGACGGTCCGGGACCCGTGCTCGAACGCCACGCCGCCGGGCGAGTCTCGCAGCGCGTCGAGAAGGGGAAGCGGGAACAGCATGGTCGGCTCCTCACCATTGCGGCGGTCGGCTGCGACATGTATCTGGTCATATAACCGGCTTGTCGTTCACTGCGACGGTAGGCACCTCGGATCAGAGGCCGATCAGAGGCGGGAGGGAGCGCGCGGTGAAGGTGATCGGCGCGGGATTCGGCAGAACGGGGACGAGGTCGCTGAAGGCGGCGCTGGAACGGCTGGGGTACGGCCCCTGCTACCACATGTCCACGGTCATAGCCGAGCCGTACCGGGTCCGCCAGTGGCTCGACGTCGGGGAGGGCCGCGTCCGTGACTGGGACGAGATGTTCACCGGCTTCCGATCGGCGGTGGACTGGCCCGCCGCCTCCTACTGGCGGGAGCTGGCCGAGCACTATCCCGACGCGAAGGTCATCCTCACCGTCCGCGACCCGAGCCGGTGGTACGACAGCGTCAGCGAGACCATCTTCGCCGGCGCCCTGGCCGAACGCCGCCCGATGCCGATCCGCCGCCGGATCATCCGGTGGCTGGTGGCGCGCCGGGCACCGGACTTCGCCCTCTACCCGCGCATGGCCAGGGCGACCGTCATGGACCGGGTCTTCGACGGCCGCGTCGACGATCCCGCGTACGTCATGGAGGTCTTCGAACGGCACCTCGCCGAGGTCCAGGCGGCGATCCCGGCCGCGCGGCTGCTGGTCTTCGACGTCCGGGAGGGATGGGAGCCGCTGTGCGCCTTCCTCGGGACGCCCGTACCGGACGAGCCCTTCCCCCAGGCCAACGAACGCGAGGCGTTCCGGCGCAAGCGGACCGGCAGGCAACTGCGCCTGATCCTGCGCGGGCGCTGACGGTCCCCGGCACCGGGCAGAATGAGAGGCGTGCCGCGACGTGACTCGAAATCCGCCTCAGCCCCGTGCCCGTGCGGGCTGCCGGCGACCTACCGGGAGTGCTGCGGGCGGCTGCATCGCGGCCTCGCCGCCGCGCCCACGGCCGAGGCGCTCATGCGGTCCCGGTTCAGCGCCTTCAGCGTCGGCGACGCCGGATATCTGCTGCGCACCTGGCACCCGGCGGCCCGCCCGGCCCGGCTCGACCTCGACCGGGGGACGCGCTGGACCCGGCTGGAGATCCTGGAGACCACCGGGGGCAGCGTCGTCCACACCGAGGGCACCGTCCGTTTCCGGGCCCACTACACCGACAACGGCGAGCCGGGCCGCATGGAAGAGCACAGCCGCTTCGTCCGGCACGAGGGCGCCTGGACCTATGCCGGGGCCGACTGAGGGAGAGCGTTGACCTACGACCTGTTGTCCTGGCTGCGCGCCACGATCGAGGGCGACAACGCGACGGCCGAGGCGGCGACTCCCGGCCCGTGGTCCTACGACCCCACCAGGGAGTGGTACGACGGCGACGACTTCGTCACCATGACCAACGGGCAGGAGTTCGTCGGCTTCGGCGACCCGTCGGCCTTCCGGGGCGCAGTATGCATCACCGGCGACGCCGGTCACACGCCGTCCATGAGGGACGCCGTGCACATCGCCCGCCACGATCCCCGTGACGTCATGGCCCGCTGCGCCGCCGAGCTGCGCCTGATCGCCGCGCACGGACACGGAGCCGTGGACGAAGGCGGGCGCGCGGGCGAAGAAGGACACGCGGACGAGGGGCCCTGCGACACGCTGCGACTCCTCGCCTACGGCTACCGCCATCGTCCGGGCTGGCTGCCCGAGTGGGCGCCACGCTGAGTTCGACGGCCGGCGTTCGGTGAGCGCGGCAGCGGGTACTGGCCGCCCACTACCAGGAGGGGTGTATGGGATTACGGGCGAGGCTCAACAGCCGGTTCGGACGGAAGGGACGGCGGCTGCGGGCCACGGCCCGGCAGACCTTCGACTGGAAGGACCTGCGGCCGGGCCAGCAGGAGGCGATGGAACACCTGCTCGACGGGCGTGACGTGCTGCTGGTCATGCCGACCGGCGCCGGCAAGTCGGCGGTCTACCAGGTGCCCGCGCAGCTGCGCGACGGTCCCACCGTGGTCGTCTCGCCGCTCATCGCGCTGCAGCGCGACCAGGTGCTCGGCCTGGAGAAGGCCGACGCGGGCGGGGCCGTCGCGGTCAACTCCACCTCCTCGGTCAAGGCGGGGCTGGAGAAGGTCACGGCGGGGGAGGCAGAGTTCGTGTTCCTGTCGCCTGAGCAGCTGGCCAAGCCCGACGTCGTCGCCCAACTGGCCAAGGCCAAGCCGTCGCTCATCGCGGTCGACGAGGCCCACTGCGTCTCGTCATGGGGGCATGACTTCCGCCCCGACTACCTGCGGCTGGGCAAGGTCATCGCGCGCCTGGGGCATCCGCCGGTGGTGGCGATGACCGCCACGGCGGCGCCGAACGTCCGGGAGGAGATCGTCCGCTCCCTCGGGCTGAAGGACCCGGTGCAGATCGTCCGCGGGTTCGACCGGCCCAACATCCGGCTGGAGGTACGCCGGTTCGTCGGCGACGACGACAAGAGCCGGGCCCTGGCCGAGCACGCCGCCTCCCTCGACGGGCTCGGCCTGGTCTACGTCGCCACCCGGCGCGAGGCCGAGGAGTACGCCGCGCTGCTGACCGGGATGGGCCGCCACGCGGAGCCGTACCACGCCGGGATGCGGGCGGCCGAGCGGACGCGCGTGCACGCGCTCTTCACGGCGGGCGAGGTGGACACGGTGGTGGCCACCTCGGCGTTCGGGATGGGGATCGACCGGCCCGATGTCCGCTACGTGCTGCACGCGTCCCCGCCCGAGTCGCCCGACGCCTACTACCAGGAGATCGGCCGGGCGGGCCGGGACGGCGGGCCCGCCCACGCCGTGCTGTTCTACCGGTCGGAGGATCTGGGCCTGCGCCGCTTCTTCGCCAGCGGCCGGGCGGACGCCGACGCGCTGCTGCGGGTGGCGACCCTGGTGAAGGAGCACGGCGGCACCGTGCCCGTCACCGAGCTGCGCGCCCTGCTGGAGGTGGGCGCCTCGCAGCTGACGAGCCTGATCAACCTGCTGGAGCAGGCCGAGGCGGTGACCGTCACCGACTCCGGCGACCTGCGCTACGCGCCGGGCGGCCCGCCGCCGGAGAAGGCCGCCGCGCGGGCGGTGGAACTCGACGAGATCCGGCACCGCGTCGACGACTCGCGCATCGACATGATGCGCGGCTACGCGGAGACGACCGGGTGCCGCCGCCGCTTCCTGCTGGAGTACTTCGGCGAGCCGTACGACACGGCCTGCCGGACCTGCGACACCTGCCAGGACGGCCTGGAGCCCATCGCGACCGGGGAGGGACCGTACCCGCTGCACGCCAATGTCGAGCACAAGGCATGGGGGCGGGGCACGGTCATGCGCCGCGAGCCGGACCGGATCACGGTCCTGTTCGACTCGGTGGGCTACAAGACGCTCGCCCTGGCCGCCGTGGAGGGCGTCCTGCGCCGTGCGGACGACGCGTCGTAGGCCAGAGTCACTTCATCCAGTCCTCCAGGCCGCTCGCCGACAGGGGCAGCTCGGCCGAGAGCACGTCGATGCCGTCCGCCGTCACCAGCAGGTCGTCCTCGATGCGCGCGCCGATCCCGCGCAGCTCGGGCGGCACGGTCAGGTCGTGGGCGTGGAAGTACAGGCCGGGCTCCACGGTGAACACCATGCCCGGCTCGATGAGCGCCCCCTGGTAGGCCTCGGGCGCGGCCTTGGCGCAGTCGTGCACGTCCAGGCCGAGGTGGTGGCCGATGCCGCAGATCAGGTAGCGGCGGTGGTGCTGGCCGCGCTCCGACAGCGCCTCGTCCACCGAGACGGGCAGCATCCCCCAGTCGTCCAGCCCATGCGCGATGACCTCCATCGCGGCGTGGTGGAAGTCGGTGAACCGGCGGCCGGGGGCCACCTGCGCCAGCGCCGCCCGGTGCGCCCGCTCCACCAGGTCGTGCACCTGGCGCTGGGCGGGGGAGAAGGTGCCGGAGGCGGGGAAGGTACGGGTGACGTCCGCGGTGTAGTGGCTGCGTACCTCCACGCCCATGTCGAGCAGCAGCAGCTCGTCCGGCAGCACCGGGCCGTCGCAGCGCACCCAGTGCAGGGTCGGGGCGTGCGGGCCGCTGCCCACGATCGAGGCGTAGCCGGGGCCGTTGCCGTACGCCCTGGCGTACCGGTCGAAGGTGCCCTGCAGCCAGCGCTCACCCGGCCCGGCCACGGCGGTCGGGATCTCCGCGAGCACGGCGGCGAACCCCTCGACCGTCCGGTCCACGGCCTCTCGCAGCTGGCCGATCTCCCAGTCGTCCTTGATCATGCGCAGCTCGGCCAGCACCCGGGCGACCTCGTCGTCGGTGGAGAGCGTGCCGTCGAAGTCGGTCAGCGGCCTGACCGGCACGCCCAGCGCCGCCGACCACTCGGTCAGTCCGGGTGCGGCGCCCACCCACAGCTCCCCGTGGGCGGCGTCGGCGAAGAAGCCCGGCTCGCCGGGATAGGCGGGGACGGGCAGGTAGACGACCGCGTCGCCGTCCCTGATCACCGCCACGGCGTCCTCGGCCACGCAGCCGGTCAGCCAGTAGAAGTCGCTGCCGGGGCGGAAGTCGTAGGAGGTGTCGTTGCTGCGCACCGGCGCCTGGCCCGCCGCCACCACGACGGTCCGGCCGGGGAGCGCGGCGCCGAGCCGGGCCCGGTGGGCGGCGGCGGCCTCGGCGGCGCCGGGGACCACGGTCGGGGTGCGGTCGGGGATGTCCCAGCCCTTGCCGATGTAGTCAGTGAACGCGGGGATGTCCAGCAGTTTCGGGGGCCTGCCGTCAGTCACCTGTGATGCCTCCTCCGATGTCATGCACCAGTTCGGTCAGCCGGGCGAAGACGCGCTCCTCGCCCAGGCCGTCGTGCTCGTACTCGTTGGTGACCCACGCCTGGGCGTTGCCGATGCGAGCGGCGGTGTCCAGTTGCAGGCCGGAATCTACATACATGTCGTCGTAATACACGGCGGCGGCCAGCGGAACCTCGTTGGCGGCCAGACGTACCGGGTCGTAGAGCGGCGGCCAGTCCGCCCGCTCGGCCAGCAGCTCCACGGCCGCGCGGAACGGGCGCAACGCCCGGATCTCCGCGAACATCCAGGGGTACATCATCTCCCCGGTGAACAGCAGCGGCCGGGCCGACTCGGCGAAGGCCGGGTGGCGGGCCCGCTCTTGCTCGGCGGCCCAGCCGGTGGCTCCGGGGCCCGAGCCGTAGATGCTCTCCTGGAGCGCGGCGAACAGCGGGTTGTCGCTGTAGGAGGAGCGGGCCAGCACCTGCTGCAGGAAGGTGTCCGTCACGTGCTCGCCGTCGAGCGCCTCGTCGAGCAGCCAGTGCATGCGCTCGTAGCCCGGCTTCATGCCGAAGTCGATGCCGAGCGACTGCAGCCGCCGTACCGTGAGCACGTCGCCGTCGGGCAGCCGGACGTCCTGCGCGGCCAGCCGGTCGGCCAGGCGGCCGACGGTCTCCACGTGGTGCGGGTAGCGGCGGTAGAACTCGGCGTTCTTGGCGGCGACGCGGGGATAGGTGCGCCGGTAGACCTCCGCCGCGTCCGGCTCCAGGCCGGGCAGCCCTCCGGTGACGTAGCAGGCGCGCAGCCCTTGTGGAGCCCGCGACAGGTACGTCAGCGTGAGGAACCCGCCGTAGCTCTGGCCCAGCGTCTCCCAGCGACGGCCGCCGAAAACGGTCGTACGCAGGTGCTCGGCGTCGGCGACGATCGAGTCGGCGCGGAAGTGGGTGAGGTAGTCGGCGGCCTCCCGCGCGCTACCGAACGCGCTCATGACCCGCCCGTCGATCCGCGAGCTGCGGCCGGTGCCGCGCTGGTCGAGCAGGATCACCCGGTGCGTCTTGAGCGCCTGGCCGAGCCAGCCGTTCACGCCGATCGGGCGCGGGCCCTTGCCGCCGGGACCGCCCTGCAGGTAGAGCAGGCACGGCAGGTTCTCGGCCGCGCGTACCGGATCGGCCAGCTCCCGGGCGAACACGGTGATCGTGTCCCCATCGGGCGCGGACCAGTCGAGCGGCACCTCCACCATGTGGTCGCGCACGCGCATCCCGGGAATGGTGTATGTGGTCAACGGGGGCTCCCTTCACGGCGCCTGCGGTCCCATTCGGGGTTGATGCGGGGGATGGCGGCCAGGAGCGTACGGGTGTACGGGTCCTGGGGATCGCCGAAGACCTCGTCGACCGGCCCCTGCTCGACGATCCTGCCCTTGCTCATGACCGCCACCCGATGGGCGATCTGCCGGACGACGGCCAGGTCGTGGGCGATGAAGATGTAGCTGAAGCCGCTCTCGGCCTGCAGCCGCCGCAGCAGCTCGATGACCTGGGCCTGTACGGAGACGTCCAGCGCGGACACCGCCTCGTCGCAGATGACCAGCTTGGGGTGCACGGCCAGCGCGCGGGCGATGCCGATCCGCTGGGCCTGACCGCCGGAGAACTGCGCGGGGTAGCGCTGGGAGTGGTCCGGGTCGAGCCCGACCCGCTCCATCAGCTCCCTGGCGTGCGCCCGCTTCCCGCCCGTCGGGGGGATCCCCTGGTACACCAGGGGCGCCATCAGGATGCGCTCGACCGTGTGGCGGGGGTTGAGCGAGGAGAACGGGTCCTGGAAGACGACCTGCACGTTGGCGCGATAGCGGGCCAGCGCGGCCCCCTTGGCGACGGTGATGTCCTCGCCCTCGAACTCCAGGGTGCCCGCGCTCGGCTCCGTCAGCCTGGCCACCATGCGGGCGGTCGTCGACTTGCCGCTGCCCGACTCGCCCACCACGGCCAGCGTCTCGCCCGGCCGGACGTCGAAACTGACGCCGTCGACGGCGACGAACTCGGCCTTGCTGCCCAGCGGCCCGCGGGTGACGAACCGCTTGGTCAGCTCGTTCGCCCTCAGCAGGGGCTCGCTCATGACATCACCTCGTCGATGGGGGAGTCGTCGATGCGCGGAACGCTGTCCAGCAGCATGCGGGTGTAGTCGTGCCGCGGATCGGAGAAGACCTGCTCGGCGGTGTCGTACTCGACCTGCTCGCCCCGGCACATCACCAGGACGCGGGTGGCGATCGAGCTGATCACCGCGAGGTCGTGCGTGATGAACACCATTCCGGTGCCGCTCTGCCGCCGCAGGTCGGCGAGCAGGCGCAGGATCTGCGCCTGGACGGTCACGTCGAGCGCGGTGGTCGGCTCGTCGGCGATGAGCAGGGCGGGGGAGCAGACCAGCGCCATCGCGATCATGACGCGTTGCCGCTGCCCGCCGGAGAACTGGTGCGGGTAGTAGTCCACCCGCCGCTCCGGGTCGGGCAGGCCCACCTGCTCCAGCGCCTCGATCGCGACCTTGCGCGCCGCCTTGCGCGAGCGGCCCTTATGGGCCCGGTAGACCTCCTCGATCTGCAGGCCCACGGTGTAGTACGGGTTCAGCGACGACAGCGGATCCTGGAAGACCATCGAGACCTGGTCCCCCCTGATCCGGCGCATGTCCTTGTCGCTGCGGCCGAGCAGCTCGGTGCCGTCCAGCCGGATGCTGCCCCGGGTCACCGCCCCCCGGGGCAGCAGCCCCATGATCGCGAGGCTGGTCATCGACTTGCCCGAACCGGACTCGCCGACGATGCCGACCGTCTCGTCGCTCCCGACGGTGAAGCAGACGTCCTTGACGACGTCCACCGGCCCCCGCGTGGTGGGGAAGGTGACGGTGAGGTCCTCCACGACAAGCAGGTCACTCATTTCGCGGTGATCCTCACTCTCGGGTCCAGCGTGGTGTAGACGAGATCGACCACCAGGTTCCCCACCACCACGAAGAACGCGGCGAGCAGCGTCACCGCCATGATCACCGGCTGGTCGTTCTTGGCGATCGAGTCGGCGGCCATCTTGCCCACCCCGTTGAGACCGAAGACCGTCTCGGTGATGAGCGCGCCGCCCAGCAGGGCCGCGAAGTCCATCCCGAAGATGGTGGCGATCGGGGTGAGCGCGGGCCGCAGCGCGTGCCGCCGCATGGTGAGCATGGGCGGCAGGCCCTTGGCCCGCGCCGTGCGCATGAAGTTCTCCGCCAGCGTGTCGATCACGTTGGCCCTGGTCAGCCGCGCGTAGAGGCAGGCGTAGCCGGTGGCCAGCACGACCCAGGGCATCAGGTACGACTGGAACCACAGCAGCGGTCCGTCGGAGAAGGAGACCGCCGACGGGAAGGGCAGGATCTGCAACCACACCACCAGCACGTACTGCAGCGCCAGCGCCAGCACGTAGTTGGGGATGCTCGACCCGCCGAGGGCCAGCCCCATCGCGGTACGGTCCCACCAGGTGCCCTCCTTCACCGCGCTGAGCAGCCCGGCCAGGATGCCGATCAGCAGCCAGAGCACCGCGGCGCCGATCGCGACGGTCGCGCTGACCGGCAGCCGGTCCACGACCATCTCCCAGACCGACTGATTGGTCTGGAAGCTGTAGCCCAGGCACGGGGCCGCGCAGTGGATCAGGTTCGCCCCCGAGCCGTAGTCCCGGCCGACGAAGATGGCCGTCAGGAATGTCCAGAACTGGGTGAAGAACGGCTGGTCGAGCCCGAGCACCCCGCGGATCTGGTCGATCCGCTCGGGCGTGCACGTCTTCCCGCAGATCATCAGCGCCGGATCCGGCGACAGTGTGAAGAAGATGATGAAGGTGAACAGGCAGACCAGGAACAGGATCACCACGATGCCGGCGAACCGCCCGGCGACATAACGCGCCATCAGGAGGCCTCCCCGGCGTCGAAGGCGGCACGCAGGCGGTCCCCGAGCACGGTCAGGGACAGCACGGTGCAGAACAGGAAGGCGCCGGGCACCGCGAAGTACATCGGGTCCACGGCGTACCAGCCCACCGAGCTGGAGATCATCTGCCCCCAGGACGGTGTCGGCGGGGCCACGCCGACGCCCAGGAACGACAGCCCCGCCTCGGTGCCGACGTAGCCGGGCACGGCCAGCGTGGTCATCACGATCAGCGAGCTGCGCAGGTTCGGCAGGATCTCCCTGAACACCAGGACGCCCGTCGAGGCGCCCGACACCCGGGCGGCCTCGACGAACTCCCTGTTCACCAGCGTCAGCGTCTGGCCGCGCACCACACGGGCGAGGTACGGCCAGCCGAAGACGCTGATCACCACCACCAGCAGCACCGACCGGTTGCCCGTCGGCAGCGAGGACAGGATCGCGATCATGAAGATGAGGGCGGGGAAGGCCATCAGGAAGTCCATGATCCGGCAGATCACCTGGTCGACCCAGCCGTGGTAGAAGCCGGCCAGCATGCCGAGCACCACCCCGAGCAGGGTGGTGAGCACGGTGGCGGCGGCCGCGATCAGCAGCGAGACGCGCGCGCCGTACGCGATGCGCGCCAGGATGTCGCGGCCGTTCTGCGGCTCCACACCGAGCAGGTGGTCGGCGCTGATCCCGCCCAGCGAGCCGCGCGGCAGCCCGCCGAGGTCGGTGTCGATGGCGGCGCTGTCGAAGTCGTTCGGCCCGTGGCCGGTGATCGCGGAGATCAGCGGCGCGCAGATCGCCATCAGCAGGACCAGCACGAGGAAGGCCGTGCTGAGCACGGCCGCCCAGTCGTGCAGCAGCGCGCCGGCGACCCGCCGGGCCGAGGTGGCGGGCGCCACGGGGGCACCCGCCGGTGGGAGGGCAGTGGTGGTGGTCATCTTCGGCTACTTGCCCGGCTTGGCCAGCCCGACGGATACCAGGTCGATACCCCCGGAGAACGAGGCGGACTGGTACGCGCCGGCGATGTTGGCGCCATAGACGATGACGTACTTCTCATAGGCCAGCGGCACGATCGGCGCCAGCTTCATGATCTCCTTGTCCAGTTCCCCGTAGGCGGCGTTCGCGGCCGTGACGTCGGGCATCGCGGCGATCTCGTCGATGCGCTTGTTGATCGCCTTGTCGTTGATCTGGGCGAGGTTCGCGTTGCCCTTGGCGGTGATGTTGCGGCCGTCGAACAGCGGCGGCAGGAACGTCGCGCCGGACGCCCAGTCGGGGCACCAGCCGGTGACGGCGGCGTCGTGCTGCTGCGCGGGTGTGCCGATCACCTCGTAGTAAGTGGAGGTGTCAATGTTGTTGATCTTGACGTCGATCTTCACCGCCTTGAGCGCCTCCTGGATGGCCACGGCGACCGCCGCCATCTTCGGGTCCGGCCGGGTGTCGAGGGTGAGGGTGAAGCCGTTGGCCTGGCCCGCCTCGGCGAGCAGCTTGCGGGCCGCCTCGACGTCGGTGGGATAGGGGTCGTAGTCGACCCGGCCGGCGACCGTCGGCGGCTGGATGGAGGTGCCCTTGGCCGCCAGGCTCGAACCGCCCATCCCGGCCACCACGGTGTCCTTGTTGATGGCGTAGTTGATCGCCTGGCGCACCCGCACGTCGTCGAGCGGCTTCTTGGTGGTGTTCAGGCCCATGTAGGTGGTGCAGCCGTTGAGCCCGCTCAGCGCGCGCGCCTTGAGCTGCGGAGTCTGCACCCGCGCCACGGTGGCCGCCTGGATCGTGCCCGCGACGGCGTCGGCGTCGGCGCCCTGCCCGGCCAGCATGCGCTCGTCGATGGTGGCCGGGTCCAGCCCGAACGTCCACTCCCAGGCGTCCGGCTTGGCCGTCCTGACGCTGTCGGTCTCGGCCTTCCACTGCGGGTTGCGCACCAGCTTGAGCGAGGAGCCGCGGTTGTAACTGGCCACCTTGTACGGCCCCGACGCGATCGGCTTGGTGTCGAACGCGGCCGCGGCGCCGGTGCCCTTGGGGAAGGGGACGAAGTTGGCCATGGCCAGGGCGCTGGGGAAGTCGGCGAAGGGCTTCTTGAGGTGGAAGACGATGGTCTTGGCGTCAGGGGTCTCGATCGTGTCGAGGTCGCCAGAGACGTACGGGCCCTTGTAGTCCTTGGGCGCGTCGAGGAGCAGTTTGGCGTACGGTGAGCCGATCCCGGCCTCGGGGTCGAAGCCGCGCGTGGCGCCGAACTTCACCGCCTCGCTGTTGATCGGTGTGCCGTCCTCGAAGAACAGGTTGTCCTTGAGGGTGAAGGTCCAGGTCTTGGCGCCGTCGGACGGTTTGCCCGTGTCGGTGGCGAGGTCGGGCACGATCTTCGTGCTCTCCGCGCCCGGGGCCGCGCCGAAGGTGGTCAGGTTCCGGTAGATGAGCCGGTAGAAGTTGTTGACGCCGCCGTCCCAGCCGCGTACCGGATCCAGGTGGGAGAAGTCCGCCTTGACCAGGAAGTGCGCGGTGCCGCCCGTGGCGGGGGTCTTCCCGGACGAGCCGGATCCGGTGGAGGTGGAGGGGGCGGCGCCGCCGCCCCCACAGGCCGCGAGCGCCAGCATGGCGCTCACCGCGACGCCCGAAAGCGCAGCCGATCTCCTCATGTCGCCTTCTTTCTGAATGAATCCACCGGGTGGGGGTCACGCATTGCGGACCCACACCCGCATGGCCTCGGGGCTACGGTTGCCCCACATGAAGTACGGGACGAAGGTCGTGGTGACCGTCGTCTCCGGGGACGCCGGTTCCTGCGGCAGCTCGGGGTAGAGCTCCGCGGACGGCGGTGGTGCCGTGGCCGCCTCCACCTGGAGGACGACCGCGCCTTCCGACGTGGCGATGTCGGCGTTGGATTTGGCGATGTTGGCGTTAACAATCCGTGGTAGGACCAGGTCGTCCACGTCCACAGGGCAGTCCTGCTGTTCGACGCAGTACACCAGCGGGCCGCGCGCCAGGCTGGCCGCGCCCCGGGTCGCGTCGAGGTGGGGGTGCGAGCCGTGCGCCCTGACCGGCATGGGCAGGCTCAGGCGTACCTCGTCGCCCGCCTGCCAGACCCGCTCGACGCTCAGCCACCCGTCCCGCGCGGTGGCGCCGGCCGCCGCGCCGTTGACGGTGACCGTCACGTTCTTGGCCCAGCCCGGCACCCGCAGCATGATCGTGTACGGCTCGTCGGGCGCCCGGTCCAGGACCAGGCGCACGTCGCCGTCCCACGGATAGTCGCTCTCCATCGTCAGCCCGAGCGCCTCGGTGTCGATCCTGGCCGTGGCGTAGGCGGCGATCAGCAGCGCGCCATCGCGTTCGGCGGCCACGTGGTCGCCGAGCTGGGTCATCCAGCGCACGATGTTCGGCGGGCAGCAGGGGCAGCCGAACCACGGCCGGCGCAGCGGGTCGCCGCCGTCCTCCGCGCCGCTGCGCTGCTCGTGGTCGGGGCGGCGCTGGAGCGGGTTGTCGTAGAAGAACGCGGTGCCCTCGGCCGACAGCCCCACGGCGTAGGCGTTGTACTGGATCCGCTCGAACACGTCGAGGTACTTGGCGCCGCCGGTGGCCAGGAACATCCGCCACGCCCACTGCATGGTGCCGATGGCCGCGCAGGTCTCGCTGTAGGCGCGTTCGGACGGCAGTTCGTACCGGTCGCCGATGGCCTCGTCGGAGTGACGGCTGCCCAGCCCGCCGGTGACGTAGAGCTTGGTGGCCACCATGTCGTCCCACAGCCGCTCCAGCGCCTCGAACAGGGAGCGGTCCCCCGTCTCGAGGTACACGTCGGTCGCGCCGGCGGCCAGGTAGGCCATGCGCACGGCGTGGCCGGTCACCGAGGGCAGGTTGCGGAAGGGCAGGTGGTCCTGGAAGTACTCGGCGGTGAAGATGCTGTGCTTCAGGTGCCCGTGGCCGCGCCGGTCGACGAACAGCCGGGCCTGGGTGAGGTAGGCGCGCTCACCCGTCTCCCTGAACAACTCGACCAGCGCCATCTCCACTTCCGGATGACCGCAGACGGCCTCCTCGCGGCCCTCGCCGTAGCGGGCCACGACCAGGTCGGCGAACTTGACCGCCACCGCGAGCAACCGCCTGTCGCCCAGGTGCCGGGCGGCGGCGACGGCGGCCTGGATGAGGTGGCCCAGGTTGTACAGCTCGTGCCCCCAGGCCAGGTCCTCCCACGGCTTCTTGGCGGCGGCCGGGTCCTGGAAGAAGGAGTTCAGGTAGCCGTCGTCCGCCTGGACCCGCTCCAGCAGGCCGACGACCTCCTCGTAGAACTCCCGTACGGGCTCGGCCGCGGTGCCCGTGGCCAGCTCGTACGCCAGCCCTTCGAGCGTTTTGTACAGGTCGGTGTCGAGGAACGGGTAGCGGCCCCGGTACGGGGGCGGGTCGTCCACCAGCAGGCGGCTGAGGTTGTCCACGTTCCCGGCGGCGCGCAGCCGCTCGATGGCGTGGGGGACCGTGGCCGCGCTGTTCCTGAGCTGCCAGGCATGCAGCAGGCCGCCCACGATGCGGACGGCGACCGGCTTGACGTGCTCGGACACCAGCTCTTCATCAGTAATGTGTGGCATTGCACTGAACGATAGGTGGCTGGCGGGTGGACTGCCAAGGGTTACGGCCAGGAATTCATTCGCTGTAACCAGACCGTAAACCGGGAAAGGGTTTGTCCGCGTCGCTTACCGCAGGCGTACGCAGTCGGGGTCGAGCCCCTCGACGCCGCCCACGCCCAGCAGTTGCAGGGTGCGGACCAGCTCGGCGCGCAGCATGGCCAGCACCCGGTCCACGCCGGGCTCACCGCCCGCCATCAGCCCGTACAGGTAGGCCCGGCCGACGAAGCAGGCCCGCGCACCCAGCGCCACCGCGATGGCGATGTCCGCGCCGCTGCGTACCCCGCCGTCCAGGAACACCTCCGTGCGGTCACCGACCGCGGCCACCACCTCGGGCAGCAGTTCCAGCGGGGTGGGGGCGCGGTCCAGCTGACGCCCGCCGTGGTTGGAGACGACCAGCCCGTCCACTCCCACGGCCGCCAGATCCTTGGCGTCGTCCACCCGCTGCACGCCCTTGACCAGCAGCCGGCCCGGCCAGGCCGACCGGATCCACTCCAGGTCCCGCAGCGTCACCGTCGGATCGAACATCAGGTTCGTGATCCCCGCCAGGTCGTCCGGCGCGCCGTCGACCGTGGCGAAGCGCAGCGGCTCGCTGGTGATGAAGTCGAACCACCAGGCCGGACGGCTCAGCGCCTGCAGGACGCCACGCCAGCGCAGGGCGGGCGGCATCGTCATGCCGTGCCGCACGTCACGCAGCCGCGCCCCCGCCACCGGCACGTCCACGGTGACGACCAGCACGTCCATGCCCGCCTCACGGGCCCGGTCGAGCGTCTCCTGGCTGCGCCCCCGGTCGCGCACGACGTAGAGCTGGAACCAGTTCCAGCCGTCCGGCGCCGCCGCCACCACCTCCTCGGGCGTCGTGGTCCCCATCGTGGACAGTGTGTACGGCACCGCCGCCCGCGCCGCCGCCCTGGCCACGGCCCGCTCGCCCTCGCGGTGCATCATCCGGGTGAACCCGGTGGGCGCGAGCACGACCGGCATCGAGATCCGCTTGCCGAGCACCTCCACCGATGTGGGCGCCTCGGAGACGTCCCGCAGCACCCGTGGCCGCAGCTCGGCCCGCGCGAAGGCCGCCACCGACCTGGCCAGCGACCGCTCCGCCTCGGCCGCGCCGTCGACGTAGTCGAACACCACCCGTGGCGCGCGCCGCCACGCCAGCCGCCGCATGTCCGCCAGATCGGCCACCGCCGCCAGCCGCCGCTCCCGCGACGGGAAGGGCCGTGGCCGGGGCGGGAGTACGGCACGCAGTTCCTGCCAACGGGGCAGGCGCCGGGGATCCCTCGCCGTCGGCTCCATGCCAAGAACGCTATCAAGCGGGTAAATCCCGGCATACAGCCTGCACGTCCACGCCCCCACCCCCGGGACTACGGTGGTCTCCATGCGCGAGGACTGGCTCACCCTGGTGACGGACTCTGCGGCGGCCAGGGCCACCGGCGCGGAGCTGGTCGCCCGCTGGGCCGAGCCGCACCGCCGCTACCACACACTCGCCCATCTCGCCGCTGTGCTCGCCGCGGTCGACCGGCTCGCCGACGCCGCCGCCGACCCCGTCGCGGTACGGCTGGCCGCGTGGTTCCACGACGCCGTCTACGACGGGCGGCCGGGCTGGGACGAGGAGCGCAGCGCCCAGCTGGCCCAGGCGCGGCTGCCCCGCTGCGGAGTGCCCGCCGACCGGGTCGCCGAGGTTGCCAGGCTGGTACGGCTGACGGCCGCGCACGACACGCTGGCCGAGGACGACCGCGACGGCGCCGTCCTGTGCGACGCCGATCTGGCGGTCCTGGGCGGTCCGGACTACCAGCCCTACACGGCGCAGATCCGCCAGGAGTACGCGCACGTGCCCGACGACCTCTTCCGCCAGGGACGGGCCGCGGTGCTGCGCAGGCTCCTGGCCGTACCCCGGCTCTATCGCACGGACGAGGCGTACGCGCTGTGGGAGGCGCGCGCACGGGCCAACATGAGCGCCGAGCTAGTGGCGCTTGCGGCGGCGCAGGCCACCGGCGATGAGGCGGCGCAGTAGCTCGCGCGAGCTGACCGCCTCCGCGCCCAGCTCCACGGCACGGGCGTGCACGGTCTCCGGCACGTCGTAGTGGTCCCGGTCGAAGGCCCGCTCCGGCACGCCGAGCCGGAGCGCGAAGGCGTGCAGCTCGTCCAGGGAGCTGTCGCTGACCAGGTGCGACCACATGAGGCCGCGCGGCCCCGGCCAGGCGGGGGGATCGATGAGCACCGTCACGAAGTAAAGGGTAGGACCCTGCCGCGCACGGCCAGCTCGGCGAGGTCCTTCACCACCACGTCGGCGCCCTGCGCGCTCAGCTCGGTGGTCTCGCCGTGCCGGTCGACCGCGACGACGAGCCCGAAGCCGCCCTTGCGGCCCGCCTCGATGCCCGGCAGGGTGGCCTCCACCAGGGCCGCCTTGGGCGCGGGCAGCGCCAGGCGGCGCACAGCCTCCAGGAACAGCGCGGGGTCCGGCTTGCCCGGCAGGTTCATCAGGGCCGCGTCATTGCCGTCGACCAGCACATCGAACAGGTGCAGCACGCCCGCCGAGCCGACCAGTTTGCGGCCGTGCAGGCTGGCGGAGACGGCCGCCGTGCGCGCGCCCCGCTGGCGCAGCTCGTGCAGCAGCGCCACGGTCGAGGGGAAGGCGGCCACCCCGTACTTGTCCACCTGCGACATGAACAGCCGGTCCTTGGCCAGGCCAAGGCCGTGCACGGTGGGCGCACCCACCTCGTCGTCGGGGGCGCCCTCCGGCAGCGTGATGCCGCGTGAGGCGAGGAAGGTACGGACGCCGTCCAGACGCGGACGGCCGTCGACATGCCGCAGGTAGTCGTCGCGGATGTCGAAAGGCGCCGAGCGGCCGCGCAGGAACGCGTCGAAGACGTGCTTCCAGGCGGCCGCGTGCCCCCGAGCGGTGTCGGTGACCACGCCGTCGGTGTCGAACACGACGGCGCCGATCGCGGTCAGGTCGATGACGGGCTCGTTCACTCTGTGAACGTAACCGCTCTACCACGCTACGGGTAGCTTCTCCACGCCATAGACGATGGCGAGCTTTCTGAACGGCACCTCACCCGCCACCCGCAGCCCCGGAAAACGCCGCAGCAGCGCGGGGAAGGCGATCCGCATCTCCATCTGGGCCAGGGGCGCCCCGACGCAGCGGTGGATGCCGTGGCCGAAGGCCAGGTGCGAGCCCGCCGTCGGGCGCTCCGGCCGGACCTCCTCGATCCCCTCGCCGAGGTGGGGGTCGCGGTTGGCCGCCGTGAGCGAGCAGAGCACCATCTCGCCCTTCTTGATCGAGTGGCCGAACAGCTCCAGATCCTCGCGGGCGAAGCGGGGGAAGGCCACCTGCACCACGGTCATGTAGCGCAGCAGTTCCTCGACCATCTGCTCGGCGTAGCGGTCGTCCTCGCGCACCCGGGCGGCCTGCTCGGGGTTCTCCAGCAGCCAGAGCGTGCCCAGCGCGAGCATGCTCGTGCTGGTGTCGTGGCCGCCGGTGAGCAGGCCGTCGGCCATGCTGGCCAGCGTCCGGTCGTCGAGGTCGTCGCCGTGCTCGCGCAGCAGCTCCCCGAGCAGGCCCTCACCGGGGTTCAGCCGTTCGCGGGCGACCAGGTCCGTCAGGTACGCCATCGCGTCGTTGATCGCCTGAAGGGACGCCTCGGGCCCGGCGGTGAGGTCGAAACGGTTCGTGCTGATCTTCAGGAATTCGGACCGTTCCTCGTACGGCACACCCAGCAGCTCGCACACGACCAGAGAGGGGATCGGCAGTGCGAACGCCTCCACCAGATCGGCGGCCGACCCGTTGGCCGCCATCCGGTCCAGGCACTCCTCGACCAGGGCCTCGATGCGCGGCACCAGCCTGCGCAGGCGGTGCACGGTGAACTCCGGCGTCAGGTATTTGCGCAGTCTGGTGTGCTCAGGCGGGTCGCGGAAGCCGAGGCCGCCCGGATCCTCCTGATTGGTGCCCAGACCGATCACGTTGCCGAAGTCGTTGCTGAACCGTTCATGGTCGGCGAGCACGCTGCGCACGTCGTCGTAGCGGGTGACCAGATAGACCGTCTGGTCCCCCGGGATCGACATCGGGAACACCGGCTGCTCGGTGCGGATGCGGCCGAGCTCGGCCACCGGGTCGAAGCCCTCGCGCATGAACTGGACGAGCGGGAACTCTGAGTCTGACATCGAAATCCGTCCTGCTGGGATACATCACACTTTGTTGGGATAAATCCCTACATAGATGGTCCCATCCGCAGGACGCGATCTGGCCAGGCTCAGCCGAGCGCCGGCATGCTCGTGACCTCGTCCGGAGATGGGATCGACCGGTCGCGCGCCCGCACCGGAGGCTCGGGCAACAGGGCCTGCGCCATCAGCGACGGCGGCGCCGGTTTGGGCCGGCGTGGCTCGCGCACCCCGCCTTCTCCTCCGCCCGGTTCGTCGAACGGGAAATCCTCGTCGTCGGGGCCGTGCGGCTCGCCCGGACCGAAGCCGGGCAGCCAGCTCGGAGCCCCACTGGGGAGAGCACGGCGTCTGCGCGATCGCTTGCTCACGAAGCCTCCTAGGCCGACCGGCTCCATTCTGCGTCACCACCTTCATGAACGCGAGGTCTCCTGTGCCGGGGGAGGATTGTGGTAAACGTGGGCAAAGCGGGGCGGCAGAGGCCGTTTGGCGTACAGGTACGCCACATTCTGCGATGATCTCGCTATAAGCGGAGTTTGAGCCTCACGGATAGTGACTGATGCCCACCACATTCGAGGAAATAGCTGCCTTCGTCGCCGACAAGCCGTTCGCCACCGCGGTCATAGCGCTGCTGGGCCTGGCCGGGCTGGTGCTCGCCTACCTGATACTCAGGGTCACCTGGCGGGCCCTCGCTTTCGTCGTCGCGCGCTATATCGCCCCACGTCCCATCGAAGACGTCCTGACCGTCGTGGCCGCCTCCATCGCCACCGGTGTCTCCGCCCAGGGCATGTGGCGCTTCTCCGGTGACGTGCTCGGCCTCGACGGGCCGCTGCGGCTGCTGCTGTTCGCGTTCATCGAGGTCGCGATCATCACCTCGGCCGTACGGGCGCGCCGCAACATGCGCGAGAACTTCTCCGCCGGGATCGACGGCATCGCCGTGTGGGCGCTGACCTGCCTGACCGCCGTACTGTCCAGCATGGACGCGCGCAGCCTGCCCGAGGCCGTCTTCCGCCTCGCCGCGCCGCTGGTCGCCGCCTGGCTGTGGGAGCGCGGCATGGCCATCGAGCGGCACCGCATCAGGGGCACCGGCCGCATCAACTGGCGCCTCACCCCCGAACGGCTGCTGGTCAGGGTGGGCCTGGCCGAAGTGAGCGACCGCACCGCGAGCGAGGTCGACGCGCACCGCAGGCTCACCCGCGTCGCGCTGGCCGCCAAGCGGGCCAAGTCGCTGCGCGAGGGCGGCGCGTCCGAGCGCAAGCTGCGCGGCGCGCTGGCCAAGCTCGACAAGGCCATGGACCAGGCCGTCGAGCACACCGGGCTGGCCGTCGACCAGGGCCGCCAGGAGGCGCTGCTCGCCCAGATCGCCGCCCTGTACAACACCTCCGCCCTCATCGACGCCGACCCGCGCGTGCCCTGGGAGCCGGAGGCCGACCACCACCCCGTGCCGGCCCGCCCCGCCCTGCCGCCCGCGCTGGTCGAGCTCGTCCAGGACGACGACGAGGACGTCCAGGTGTTCGACACCACGCCGCAGGTCGTCGACACCGCCCAGCGGGCCGCGCTGATGCGCTCCGCCCGCGACTACTGGGACAGGCAGATCGCCAAGGGCATCGTGCCGCGCACGATCGACATCGCGCAGGAGATCGGCCTCTCACTGCCCGCCGCCCGCCAGTATCGTGCCCTGTGGAAGCTGGAGCCCGAGGCGCACGCGCTCATCGAGGCTCTGTACCAGCAGCACGGCATCGTGGACACCGGCGCCTTCCCGGCCATCGCCGACGACGGGCGGATGCTGACCACCAAGTCCTGAGCCCGGGGGGCCGGTTGAGGGAGCGCACGCTCGAACGGGTCAGAAAGCTCCTGGCCAAGGCCGAACGTACCGACAACGAGCACGAGCGGGCCACGTTCATGGCGGCGGCGGCGTCGCTCATGGCCAAGTACGGCATCGACTCCCTCGACCCGGCCGACACCCGCCAGGCCCCGGGTGACCGGATCGTCACCCTGCCCAACCCGTGGGCCCGGGAGAAGGCGCGGCTCGTCAGCCTGGTCGCGCAGGCCCTGCGCTGCCGGCCGCTGCTCATCGGGCGCGGCGACGGCGGGCAGCGGGTGCACGTCTTCGGCTTCGCCGCCGACCTCGAACGGGCCGACGTGCTGGCCACCTCACTGCTGCTGCAGATGGCCACGGGACTGGCCCGGGTACGGCCGCCCGACACCGCGATCCGCGCCTACCGGCGATCGTGGCTGCTCGGGTTCACCGACGAGGTGTACCGGCTGCTGCGCGAGGCCGAGACGCGGGCCGAGGAGCGGGCCCCCGCCGCGAGCACCGCGCTCGTGCTGGCCGACCGGCGGGCGGAGGTGGAGCGGGTGGTGGCGGCGCACTACCCGCGCATCCGGCTCAGCGTGCCGCGTACGAGCGGCACCGGCTACCGCGCCGGCGTCGAGGCGGGCCGCCGCGCCGACCTGGGCCGTACCCGCGTGGACACCCAGCCCGGCCGCGAACTGACCTGACCCCAGCCCCGCCCGGCCTCAGCCCAGGGTGGCCGAGACCAGGGAGCGGGCCTCCTTCTGGACCTCGGCCAGGTGCTCGGGGCCCTGGAAGGACTCGGCGTAGATCTTGTACACATCCTCGGTCCCGGACGGCCGGGCCGCGAACCAGGCGCTCTCGGTCGACACCTTCACCCCGCCCAGCGCCGCCCCATTGCCGGGCGCCGCCGTCAGCACCGAGGTGATGGGCTCGCCGGCCAGCGACGTCGCCGTGACCTGGTCGGCCGACAGCTTGCCCAGCACCGCCTTCTCCTCCCGCGTCGCGGGCGCGTCCACCCGGGCGTACGCCGGCTCGCCGTACCGGGAGGTGAGCTCCTTGTAGTGCTCGCTCGGCGAGCGCCCCGTGACCGCGAGGATCTCCGACGCCAGCAGCGCCATGATCACGCCGTCCTTGTCCGTCGTCCACACCGACCCGTCGCGGCGCAGGAACGAGGCCCCGGCGCTCTCCTCGCCGCCGAACCCGAGCGAGCCGTCCAGCAGGCCCGGCACGAACCACTTGAAGCCCACAGGCACCTCGTAGAGCCGCCGCCCGAGCGACTCCGCCACGCGGTCGATGACGCTGCTGCTGACCATCGTCTTGCCGATCCCGGCGCCCGCGGGCCAGCCGTCGCGGTGCGCGTAGAGGTAGGCGATGGCCACGGCCAGGTAGTGGTTGGGGTTCATCAGCCCGCCATCGGGCGTGACGATGCCGTGCCGGTCGGCGTCGGCGTCGTTGCCGGTGGAGATCTGGTACTCGCCGCTGCTGGCGATGAGCGAGGCCATGGCGTACGGCGACGAGCAGTCCATCCGGATCTTGCCGTCCCAGTCGAGCGTCATGAACCGCCAGGTCGGGTCCACCAGCGGGTTGACCACGGTCAGGTCCAGCCGGTGCCGATCGGCGATCTCCCCCCAGTAGGCGACGCTGGCTCCGCCGAGGGGGTCCGCGCCGATGCGTACCCCCGCCGACCTGATCGCGTCGAGGTCGAGGACCGAGGGCAGGTCGCCGACGTAGGCGCCGACGAAGTCGTAGCGCCCCGTCGTGTCCGCACGCAGAGCCTTCGTGTACGGAACGCGGAGGATGTTCTTCATGCCCCCGGCCAGCAGGCGGTTGGCCCGGTCCTGGATCCAGGTCGTGGCGTCGGTGTCGGCCGGCCCGCCGTGCGGCGGGTTGTACTTGAAGCCGCCGTCGGGCGGCGGGTTGTGCGACGGCGTGATCACCACTCCGTCCGCCAGCCCGGTGGAGCGGCCGCGGTTGTAGGTGAGGATCGCGTGCGAGACAGCGGGCGTCGGTGTGTAGCCGTCGCGGCTGTCGATGAGGACTCGCACCCCGTTGGCCGCGAACACCTCCAGCGCCGACACCCGCGCGGGCTCCGAGAGCGCGTGGCTGTCGACGCCGAGGAACAGCGGCCCGTCCGTGCCCTGGGCGTGGCGGTACTCGCAGATCGCCTGGCTGGTGGCGAGGATGTGATCCTCGTTGAACGCCGTGTTCAGCGACGAGCCACGATGCCCGGAGGTGCCGAACGCCACCCGCTGCGCCACCTCGTCGGGATTGGGGTGGAGGGCGTAATAGGCGGTGACCAGCTTGGCCACGTCGACCAGGTCGGCGGGCTGGGCGGGCTGTCCGGCGCGTTCGTGGGTCATGAGGCCACTTTACGAGTGGCCGCCTGGCGAGGCTCGGCTAGACTCGCGTCAGTCACTAGAATGGAGTTCGGTTGCCATGCGTATCGGACTGCTCCTGAACGAATCTCAGGATCCGGACCCGCTGGGCGGGCTCCGCGACAAGCTCGCCAAGGCGGCGGACGACGGCTTCGCCTCCGCCTGGCTGTCCCACATCTTCGGCCTCGACGCCCTTACCACGCTGGCCGTGGCGGGCAGCCAGGTGCCCGGCATCGAGCTCGGCACCGCCGTGGTGCCGACCTTCCCGCGTCACCCCCTCGCGCTCGCCCAGCAGGCCATGACGGTCAACGCGGCGGTCCGCGGGCGGCTGTCGCTCGGCATCGGCCTGTCGCACCAGATGGTCATCGAGAACATGTTCGGCTACAGCTTCGAGCGGCCGGGCCGGCACATGAAGGAGTACCTGGAGATCCTCATGCCGGCCACGCGCGGCGAGCAGGTCGACTACGACGGCGAGACCCTCAAGGCCCACGCCCGGCTCACCACGCCGGGAGCAGGGGTGCGGGTGCTGATCGCGGCCCTGGGCCCGCGCATGCTCAAGCTGGCCGGCACCGTCGCCGACGGCACCGTGCTCTGGATGACCGGCCCCAAGACGGTCGCCGAGCACGTCGCGCCCACCATCACCGCCGCCGCGAGCGAAGCCGGGCGGCCCGCGCCGCGCGTGGTCTGCTCGCTGCCGATCAGCGTCACCGACGACGTCGAGGCCACCAGGGCCCGCGCCAACGAGATCTTCGCCATCTACGGCCAGCTGCCCTCCTACCGGGCCATGCTCGACCGGGAGGGCGCGGCCGATCCCGGCTCTGTGGCGATCGTCGGCGACGAGGACAGCGTGCGCGCCCAGCTCGACGGGCTGGCCAAGGCCGGGGTGACGGAGTTCGTGGCTTCCGAGTTCGCCCATCGGGAACGCACCAGGGCATTCCTCAAGACACTCCTCTGATCAGCGCTGATCTACTCTGATCTGCTCTGACCGGTGCTGATCGGCGCGTCGGTGGGGCGACCGGGAGGCATCCGAATAAACTCCCGCAAGGTGAAGCGCTTGCTGCATGGCATAGACGTGTCCAACTGGCAAGGTTCCGTCGACTGGACCGGCCACGCGGGAGCCGGGGTAGCGTTCGCCTTCGCCAAGGCCACCGAGGGCGGTGACTACACCGACGCGTACTTCGCCCGCAACTGGCAGGGCATGCGGGAGAGCTGGATCGTCTGCGGCGCCTACCACTACGCCCGCCCGAAGGGCGACCCCAACGAGCAGGCCCGCCACTTCCTGAACGCGGTGGGGGCGGCGGGCGGCTTTCGCCGCGGCGACCTGGTCGCGCTCGACCTGGAGAGCAACGACGGGATCCGGCCCGAGCAGGTCGCCCAGTATGCCCGCCGCTGGTGCCGCTACGTCGAGCGGCACGGCGGCGTGCGCCCATTCGTCTACACCTTCCCGTGGTTCGCCCGCGGAGGTCACTGCGCGGGACTCGGCGACTATCCGCTGTGGATCGCCAACCCGGAGAAACCCTGTGGCGAGCCGCTGGTGCCCGGTCCCTGGGGCGAGTGGACGATTCACCAATACGCCAACAGCCCGCTGGATCGCAACGTCTTCCGCGGGAGCCGAGAAGACCTGACAAGGCTGGGGTTTCACCCGCGATAGCATCGATGCTTACCACCAACAGTGCTATCCAAGGGAGTCACCGTGTCAGCCGAGCTACGCATCACCCTCGCCGGAGCCGAGCGTGTGGTCGCGGCCGGCACGACGGCCGGTGACGCGCTGGAGGCCGACGGCCGCACCGTCATCGCCGCCAGGGTCAACGGCGAGGCCCGCGACCTGGCCCACCTGGTCGCCGATGGCGACGTCGTCGAGCCGATCGAGGTCTCCAGCGACGAGGGCCGGGCCATCGTCCGCCACTCCACCGCCCATGTCATGGCGCAGGCGGTGCAGGAGCTGTTCCCGGGGGCCAAGCTGGGCATCGGGCCGCCCGTCGAAAACGGCTTCTACTACGACTTCGACGTCGAGCAGGCGTTCCACCCCGACGATCTCAAGCGCGTCGAGAAGCGCATGCGCGAGATCGTCAAGCAGGGGCAGCTGTTCTCCCGCCGGGCCGTCTCCGACGACGAGGCCCGCGAGGAGCTGGCCGGGGAGCCGTACAAACTCGAGCTCATCGGGCTCAAGGGCGGCTCGCTCGAGGAGGAGAGCGTCGAGGTCGGCGCGGGTCAGCTGACCATCTACGACAACCTCGACCCCAAGACCGGCGAGCTGTGCTGGAAGGACCTCTGCCGCGGCCCGCACGTGCCGTCCACCAGGTCCATCCCGGCCTTCAAGCTCATGCGCTCCGGCGGCGCCTACTGGCGGGGCAGCGAGAAGAACCCGCAGCTGCAGCGCATCTACGGCACCGCGTGGGAGTCGCGCGACAAGCAGGACGACTACCTCAAGATGCTGGAGGAGGCCGAGAAGCGCGACCACCGCAAGCTGGGCGCCGAGCTCGACCTGTTCTCCTTCCCCGACGAGCTGGGCTCCGGCCTGGCGGTCTTCCACCCCAAGGGCGGCGTGATGCGCCGGGTGATGGAGGACTACTCGCGGCGCAAGCACGTGGAGGCGGGCTACGAGTTCGTCAACACGCCGCACATCACCAAGGAGAAGCTGTACCAGGTCTCGGGTCACCTCGACTGGTATCGCGACGGGATGTTCCCGCCCATGGAGCTCGAGGGCTCGCGCTACTACCTCAAGCCGATGAACTGCCCGATGCACAACCTGATCTTCCGGGCGCGCGGGCGGTCCTACCGCGAGCTGCCGCTGCGGCTGTTCGAGTTCGGCACCGTCTACCGCTACGAGAAGTCGGGTGTCGTCCACGGCCTGACCCGGGTGCGCGGCATGACGCAGGACGACGCCCACATCTACTGCACCCGCGAGGAGATGCGCGACGAGCTGGCCTCGCTGCTGCGCTTCGTCCTCGACCTGCTGCGCGACTACGGCCTCGACGACTTCTACCTGGAGCTGTCCACCAAGGACCCGGAGAAGTTCGTCGGCTCCGACGACGCGTGGGAGGAGGCGACCGAGACGCTGCGTGAGGTCGCCGAGTCCGAAAACCTGGAGCTGGTGCTGGACCCGGGCGGCGCCGCCTTCTACGGGCCGAAGATCTCCGTGCAGATTCGTGACGCGATCGGCCGCACCTGGCAGATGTCGACGATCCAGCTCGACTTCAACCTGCCGGAGCTGTTCGAGCTCGAATACCAGGCGGCCGACGGCACCCGCAAGCAGCCCGTCATGATCCACCGCGCGCTGTTCGGGACGATCGAGCGCTTCTTCGGCGTGCTGGTCGAGCACTACGCGGGCGCCTTCCCTCCGTGGCTGGCCCCGGTGCAGGTCGCCGGCATCCCGATCGCCGACGCGCACATCCCCTACCTGCAGGACGTGGCCAAGAAGCTGCGCGAGCGCGGCATCAGGATCGAGGTCGACACGGCCGACGACCGGATGCAGAAGAAGATCCGCAACGCCCAGAAGTCGAAGGTCCCGTTCATGCTGCTGGCCGGTGACGACGACATCGCCAACGGGGCGGTCTCGTTCCGCTACCGCAATGGCGAGCAGAAGAACGGCGTGCCGGTGGAGGAGGCGATCGCCGAGATCGTCAACGCTGTGGAGCGTCGCATCCAGGTCTGACTTTCCAGCATTTATGAAGGGGTACGGCGGGAGTCCGCCGTACCCCTTCTTGCGTGCTGCGGCCTGACACATTCGTCGCGTCGCGGCTTGTGCGGCCTGACGCGTTGGTGCGCGCTGCAACCTGTGCGGCCTGACATATTCGTCCGTGTCGCGGCTGTCGTGTTTCGGCGACACATCAGCCGCACTTAACCCGCTATGCCACGCTTCGTCATTCCATTTCATGCTATGCGACGTTATTTAGCGCTATTTGACGTTATTTGGCTAGGGGCTGACCCTGCTTGTCGTTGAACTTCCCGACGAGGATCATGATGAAGTCGATCAGGCGGGGGTTAGGGAGTTAGAGTTGACGGGGCCTGAAGTTGCGGTGCGATGAGGATGCGGTAATCTGCCCGTACTCTGAAGATCACGCTTCCCAGAGATATGCCGCAGAGTGGAAGCAAGGCCCGCACATCGCGTGTGAGGACCCCGGAGGGGCGGTGCGATCTGTTCGCATGCCCTTTCGAAGGAGTGTTCTCCCGATGAACGTAGGTCTCGGCCTGCCCATCAATGACCCCGCCCAGCTGCTGACCTGGGCCCGCCGCGCCGACACTGGCCCCTTCAGCGCACTCGGCCTGCTCGACCGGCTCGTCTACGACAACCCCGAGCCACTGGTCGCCCTCGCTGTCCTGGCCGGTGCCACCTCGCGCGTCCGCCTCCAGACCGAGGTGCTGATCGCGCCCCTGCACAACACCGCGATCCTGGCCAAGCAGGCCGCCACGCTCGACCGCCTCTCCGGCGGCCGGTTCACACTCGGCATCGGCACGGCAGGGCGCGAGGACGACTACCTGGCAGCCGGTGTCGACGTCCACCGCCGAGGGCGCCGCCTCGACGAACAACTCACCTGCCTGCGACGCGCATGGTCCGGCGAGCCGTACGGGGTCGGTGGTGGCGATGGCGTGGGTCCGATCGGTCCCGCGCCTGTGCGGCGGGGCGGCCCCGAGGTGCTGTTCGGCGGCTTCGTTCCGGCGGTGTTCGAGCGGGTCGCCCGATGGGGTGATGGCTTCCTGGGTGCCGGGCTCGGGCCCCAGTGGATGGACACGGCCTTCCGCGACGTGGAGCGGCGATGGGAGCTTGCCGGTCGCGAGGGCCGTCCCCGCCTGGTGGCCCAGGTCAACGTCGCCCTCGGTCCGGAGCCGGTGCTGGCGGAGGCCAGGAAGGAGATGGGCGATTACTACGCCTTCACCGGGCGCCCCGAGCACATGCTGGCCGGGCTGCTCACCACGCCCGCCGCGATCCGGGACGCGGTCACGGCGTTCACCGGCATCGGCGCGGACGAGGTGATGCTCTACTGCTGGGCCTCCGCCCCGGACCAGATCGACCGCCTGGCCGACGCGGTGGCCTGACCCGCCTCCCGGCGGTACGTGCCACCGGACCACTACCCTGCGTCGCTCCGGCCCGCTGCGTCGCTCCGGCCCGCTGCGTCGCTCCGGACCGTTGTTCTGCACCGGGCCGGTGCTCAGGTGCTCTCCACCGGTCCGGTGTTCGGGTGCCCTGCTTGGGGGGTGCTCTGGAGTCGTGTCCAGGGGCGGTGGGCTGGTTGGGATCTTGGTCAGAAGGGGTCTGATTCCGAGGGCTCTTCGGTGGGTCTGGGCTCGCCAGGGAGGCGGACGTCGTCGACCGTGACGTTCACCTCGGTGACCCGCAGGCCGAGCATGCGGCTTACGCTGCGGGCCACATTGGTCTTGACGGCGGCGGCGACCTCCATCACCACGTGGCCGTACTCGACCACGATCGTCAGGCTCACCGCCACCTGGCGATCCTGAATCTGGGCGCTCACGCCCTGATTGCCGCGCTGGGAGCCGATGCCGATGCGGTCGCGGACCGACTCGAAGGCCCGGGCGAGGTCGCCGCCCATGTCCGCGACGCCTGACACCTCCATTGTCGCGAGATAGGCCACCTTCTCTACCACCTCGTCGGCGACCTTGATCTGCCCCTTCACCACGGCCGCGGTGGCCGTCGACCGGTCCCCAGGGAACGCCGGCGCGGCCGCCTCTCCGTACGGCGCCGCACCGGATCCGGCAGCGGGAGTCGCGGCGGATCCGAGCCCGGCGGATCCAAGCCCCGTGGGTCCAGGGCTGGCGGGTCCGAGCCCTGTGGGTCCAGGGCTGGCAGGTCCAGGGCTGGTGTGGCGAAGTTCGGCGATGCCTGGTCCGGAGGGGCCAAGTTCGGAGACGCCAGGGTCAGGGAAGCCAGGGCTGTCCGGGCTGGGCTCTGGGGTGGCGGGGGCGATGCCGCGGACTCCGACGCGGCTGGAGTCGGCGCCGCTTCTGCGGGATCCGCCACTGCCACTGCCACTGTCACTGCCGATGCTCCGGGCGCTGACGACGCTGGAGTCGGCACCGGTGCCACGGATCCCGGCATCACCAGAGATGGAGCCGATGGAGTGGACTCCTACGTCGTCGGAGTCCAAGCTGGAGCTGGAGTGGGAGCCCAGGCTGGAGCCGGAATCCGAGCCGGAGCTGGGCCCCGAGCCGGAACCTGAGCTGGAGCTGGGTCCCAAGCCGGAATCCGAGCTGGAGCCCATGCCGGTACTCCAGCCGGAACCGGAGTCCGCGTCAATGCTGGAGCTGGGGCCGATGGAGCGGAGCGGGCCGCCGCCGTACGGTTCAGGGACTCGTTCTGTGGTGCCGGTGCCGGTATCGCCATATCCCATGGCGAGATATGCAGGGGGTTCGTATCCCGTGCTGTTCGTCCCCGTGGTGCCCGGGTTGGTGGTGTCGTCGCCTAATGCGTCGGTCATCGCGGCCTCCTCTGGGCGGTCTTGAGGATTGTCCCGGAAGCTTGTGCCGTTTGTCCCAAGACCTGGGGCCCTATGCTGCTAGATATGCACGATCAGGCAGGGGCCGGGGCACCAGACAACTTCCAGCGGCTGTGGACCCCGCATCGGATGGCCTACATCAAGGGCGAGGGCAAGCCGACGGGGACGGGCGCCGACGACGGGTGTCCGTTCGACGCCATCCCCAAGATGAGCGACGAGGAGGGGCTGATCGTGGCCAGGGGGGAGGTCGTGTACGCGGTGCTCAACCTCTACCCCTACAACTCCGGCCACCTCATGATCGTGCCCTATCGGCACGTACCCGACTATGACCTGCTTGATGGCGCCGAGCTGGTGGAGCTGGCGGAGTTCACGCAGCGGGCGGTGCGCGCGCTGCGCAAGGCGAGTGGGGCCCAGGGGTTCAACGTCGGCATGAACCTCGGTCAGGTGGCGGGGGCGGGCATCGCCGCCCACCTGCACCAGCATGTGGTGCCGAGGTGGGGCGGCGACACCAACTTCATGCCGGTCGTCGCGCAGACCAAGGTGTTGCCGCAGCTACTTCGTGACACGCGCGAGCTGCTCGCCGACGCTTGGGACTGACGGTCGCGGCAGCGCGGAGATGCCTGCCGACAGCAGCAGCGGGATCGCCAGGGCCAGCGCCATCGACAGTACGGCCGCGCCGGAGTCGTTGACCAGCATCCCGAGGACGCCGCTCACGAGGGTGCCGATCAGCCCGGCGCGCAGCGCGGGGGAGTAGGTGAAGGCGGCGGGCACCACTCCGGCGGAGGCCTGCTCGGGCCGCAGGATCGCGTAGACGAGGAACGCGGTGGCGGCGATCACGATCGGCATCAGGTTGGGGCTGAGCAGCGTGGCGAGCATGGCGCTGAGCTTGCGCAGGATGACCTCGAGCGCCTCGCCGCTGAGCACCTGTCCGACGAAGCGGCCCAGGTGGGTCTGCTTGTCGGGCGGCTGCAGGTAGTTGATGACCGCGAACGTCATCACGATCACCGCCCCCGCCACGCAGAACGCGCCCAGCTTCACGATCGACACCCGCTTGCCCGCTATGAGCAGCGCGGTCACCGCGATGCCCGGGACGAACGCGATCACGCCGCCGAAGTCGCTGCCCATGCCCGAGCCGCCGAGCACCATCGCGAACGCCCCCAGCACCGCCACCGCCGCCACGCCCACCTTGCCGGGGAAGTGGTGGGCGATGGTCGTGGTCGCCAGCAGGGTGCCGGTGGCCAGCAGCGCGAACGGGATGTTGCCCAGGCCGTAGTAGCGGGCGCCCACCTCGGCGCTGTAGCCCATGATGCTGTTGAGCTGCAGGGTCGTGCCGGTCAGCAGGTCGCCGGCGAGCGTGAGCGCGGTGATGCCCGCCACGACCGTGAGCGGGCCGAGCGGGCTGCGCCGCCACGGCCCCGCGCAGGCGAGGAGGGTGATGGCCGCCGTCCAGCCGAGCGCGCCGCCGATCAGGCCCGGCAGGGTGGACCACGGCAGCAGGTTGACCAGGTAGCTGGAGACGGGCAGCGAGGCCAGGGCGACCGCCGCCAGGCGTACCCAGGGCAGGCCCTTGCGGCGGCGCAGCAGCAGGAACGCGATCAGGTAGAACAGGACCTGCAGCACGGCGACGACCGTGAAGTAGATGCCTTTGACCGAGCGGATCGTCTGCGCGGTGGCGTCGGCGCGGCGCAGCCGGTCGATCGTCGCGCTCTGCGTGCTCACCTGGAGCGGCACGCCCACGACCGTGTCGGGCACCGGCACGCCGACCGTGGTCAGCGCGGTGGCGGTCAGGTCGGGCAGGATCGAGATGTCGTCGCGGTGCGTGGAGGCGGCGCCGAGCAGGCGGCCCTGCGCGCCGGGCTGGCGCAGCATCGCCACCCGCAGGTGCGGTACGGAGCCGTGGTCGGACAGGCCGGCCAGGATGACGGTGGCGTCGGCGGGCAGGGCCGACAGCAGGGCGCCCGCCTTCGCGTCGGCCTGCCGCAGCGCGGCCCGGCGCTCGGGGGCGCCGAGCTGGTCGGGCACGCGGGGCAGCTTGCCGGAGGCCAGGTAGGGGCGGATGAGGTCGTCGACCTCGGCCGCGACCATCCGGCACTGCGTCAGGTCGGCGGCCGTGACCTGATCGGGGGAGGCGAGGTAGCGGGACACCGCGCCGCTGCGGTCGGCCAGCGCCAGCGCGGCGCCGGGGCCGACGGCGACCGAGCACTGGCCCGCGGCCTTCAGCGCCTCGCCGAGCGTGCCCGCGTTGCGCTGGCCCGCCACGTCGATGAGGTAGCGGTAGTCGGGGATGACGGCGCCCTGGCCGCTCGCCTCCGGCGCCGGCGGCGCGCCGCAGCTGTAGCCGGAGGCCGACCTGGTGCCCGCCGACACGGTGAGCCACCCGTCGTAGGGGCAGGTCAGGCTGCCCACAGTGCGTACGGACAGCGATCCGATCGCACTGGCACCCGCGAGCCGCGACAGATTGGGCGTGTCGTTCGGGGTGATGTCGTTCCAGTGGAGCCCCGGCACACCGATGAGCGCGACCCGCCCACCACCGTCGTCGGCCTGCCCCGCCTGGGCGAACCCCCCGACGAACAGGAGAACCGCCATCACGACCAGCACGCGCCTCACGGGAATGTCCCCCTACGATCTACGGCTACCGTCCGCAGCATCGTCTCACCTCGCCGTGGGTGGCGAGACCGTTCAACCCCAGGGTCCCAGGTCAGCCCCAGGGCCGTCAGGTCAGCCCCAGGGCCGTCAGGTCGGCTCCAAGGCCTCAAGCCGGAGCGACCGTCACCTTGGCGGGCTTGCTCTCGTTCTGCAGGCGGTCGAGGGAGGTCACCAGGTAGGTGCCCGGCGCGCCGGCGGTGTACGTGGGTGTGGTGACCACGGCCACCAGGTTGCGGGCGTCCACGGCCTGGCAGTCCTGCCCCGACTTCGGGACCTCGTAGACCGCGTACGAGCGGGCGCCCTCGCTCGCGTTCCACGAGATGACCTGGCCGGCCGCCTTGACCGCCGCGGGTTTGGCCGGGGCCTCGCCGCCGCGGTCCTTGATGAGCGGCAGCAGCGCCGGGCGGCTGTAGTGCTCCTTGGACAGGCGGTCGACGGCGCCCAGCGGGTTGCTGAGCAGTTGCGCGGCGCTGAAGTAGACGTCGCCGCCGATCTGCCGGTATTCGCGGTTGAGCGTCAGATGGGCGGACAACTCGCCCGGCTTGGTCCACGCCTTGTCGTCCCTGGTGCCCACCCGGTAGAGGGCCTGGCCGATGTAGAGGTCGACGTCGGTGCCCTTGACCTCGTTGGCCCACCAGGGCGCCAGGGCCCGGTAGTCGGCCGCCTTGAAGCCGCGCGACCAGTAGAGCTGCGGCATCACGTAGTCGACTGTGCCCGCCTTGATCCAGTGCCGCGCATCCGCATAAATCGAGTCATAGGCCGACATGCCGGAGGTCTTGGAGCCCGTCGGATCCTCCGCCTTGTTGCGCCAGATGCCGAACGGGCTGACGCCGAACTTGACGTACTTCTTGGTCGCGTGCACGGCCTCGTCGACCTGGGCGATCAGCTTGTCGACGTTGTCCCGCCGCCAGTCGGCCAGGTTCTTGCCCTTGCCATACTTTGTAAAGGCGGCCGCATCGTTGAACGTGCCGCCCTCGCCCGGATACGGGTAGAAGTAGTCGTCGAAGTGCACCCCGTCGACGTCATAGCGCCGGGTCACGTCGGTGACGACCTTGGTGACGTGCTCGCGGACCGCCGGCAGACCGGGGTTGTAGTAGAGGCGCCCGTCGTACTTGACGGTCCAGCCCGGATGCTGGCGGGCCGGGTGGTTGGCGGGCAGGTCGGCCACGTCGCCGTCGTAGGAGGCGCGATAGGGGTTGAACCAGGCGTGAAACTCCAGGCCTCGCTTGTGCGCCTCGGCGATGAGGAACGGCAGCGGGTCCCAGCCCGGGTCCTTTCCGGCGGTGCCGGTCAGATATTGCGTCCACGGCTCGATCGAGGACTTGTAGAGCGCGTCGGAGGCCGGCCGCACCTGTACGAACACCGCGTTGAAGCGGCGTTTGACCGCCGCGTCCAGGATCTTGAGGTATTCGGCCTGCTGCTTGGCGACGGACAGGCCGGTGCGTGAGGGCCAGTCGATGTTCTTGACCGTGGCGATCCAGATGCCGCGCAGCTGACGCTTGGGGTAGCGGACGTCGGCGGTGCAGGCGGCCCCGTCTCGAGTTGCGGCCGTCTTCTTCGCGGCGGTGGTCGAGGCGGTCACCGCGGGTGTCTGCTTGGCTCCCGGTCCGAAGAGGTAGGCGGCGCCGACGGTGACGGTGGCGAGGGCGGCAGCGGCGATGAGAGGGCGTCCGGTTCGCATGATGTTCCAGTCTGGCATTGGCTCCGACGTGCGCAGGCCGGAAAAAAGAAATCGTTTCGTGATGTTCGAGTGGCCAGAGTAATGGATGTGCCGGGAGGGACGGCGCCCCTCCCGGCCTCGGTCCCGTACGTCAGTCCGTGACGGCGACCTTCTCCGCCACGTGCGTCGGCAGCGGCTCGTAGCGCAAGAACGCCCGCTGGAAGGTCCCGGTGCCGTGCGACATGGACCGCAGGTCGATCGCGTAGCGGGTGATCTCCAGTTCGGGCACCTCGGCCTTGACCAGGGTGCGTCCGGTGCCCACAGGCTCGGTGCCGAGCACCCGGCCGCGCCGCGACGACAGGTCCGACATCACCGAGCCCACGTAGTCGTCGGCCACCAGCACCGACAGCTCGTCGACCGGCTCCAGCAGCAGCGTCGGCACCTTGGACGCGGCCTCCTTGAGCGCCAGCTGCCCGGCGATCTGGAAGGCCATGTCGGAGGAGTCGACCGAGTGCGCCTTGCCGTCGTACAGCGTGACCCGCACGTCCACCATCGGGTAGCCGGCGACGACGCCCCGCTCCATCTGCGCGCGTACGCCCTTCTCGACCGACGGGATGAACTGCCGGGGCACCACACCGCCGACGATCTTGTCCACGAACTCGAACCCGCCGCCGGACGGCAGGGGCTCCACTTCCAGATGGCAGATCGCGAACTGGCCGTGACCGCCCGTCTGCTTGACGTTGCGGCCCATCGCCTGGCACTTGCCGCCGAACGTCTCGCGCAGCGGCACCCGCAGGTCGATGCGCTCGACCTCGACGCCGTGCCGCTTGGACAGCCGGTCGAGGAGCACATCGGTGTGGGCCTCGCCCATGCACCAGAGCACGAGCTGCCTGGTCTCGGCGTTGTTCTCCAGCCGGAGCGTCGGGTCCTCGGCCACCAGGCGGCCCAGCGCCTGCGACAGCTTGTCCTCGTCGGCCTTGGACTTGGCCTGGATGGCGACCGGGAGCAGCGGCTCCGGCGTCTCCCACGCCGTCATGAGCAGGGGCTTGTCCACCTCCGACAGCGTGTCGCCCGTCTCGGCCCGGGAGAGCTTGGCCACCGCGATGATGTCGCCCGCCACCCCCTTCGGCGCGCCGCGCTGCTGCTTGCCCAGCGGGCAGGTGAGGGTCCCGATGCGCTCGTCCACGTCGTGGTCCTCGTGCCCGCGCTCGGCCAGGCCGTGCCCTGACACGTGCACGGTCATGTCGGGGCGCAGGGAGCCGGAGAAGACGCGTACCAGGCTGATGCGGCCCACGTACGGGTCGCTGGTGGTCTTGACGACCTCGGCGACCAGCGGGCCGTCGGGGTCGCAGGTGATGCCCTGGACGGGCTTGCCGTCGAGGGAGGTGATCTCCGGCATCGGGTGTTCGAGCGGGGAGGGGAAGCCCTGCGTCATGAGTTCGAGCACCTCTTGGGCGCCCACGCCGATGCCGCTGCACAGCACGGGGAAGAAGCTGCCCCGCGCGACGGCCTTCTCGAGGTCCTCGATGAGGACCTTGGTGTCGATCGGCTCGCCCTCCAGGTAGCGCTCCATGAGCGACTCGTCTTCGCTCTCCTGGATGATGCCCTCGATCAGGACGCCGCGGTGCTCCTCGATCTGCGACTCGTACTCGGCGCCCGGGTCCTTCTCGGTGCGCGTGCCCGTGGCGTAGTTGTAGAACTTCTGCGACAGCAGGCCGATCAGGCCGTTCACGTGCCCGTTGGTGATCACCGGCAGGTAGAGGGGGGCCACGCCGTCGCCGAAGACGTCCTGGCAGGTGGCGAGGACCTCGTCGAAGTCGGCCCGCTGGTGGTCGATCTTGGTGATCACGACGGCTCTGGGCATGCCGACCTGGCTGCACTCCTCCCAGAGCATCTGGGTCAGCCCGTCGATGCCCTCCGAGGCCGACACGACGAACAGGGCGGCGTCGGCCGCGCGCAGTCCGGCGCGCAGGTCGCCCACGAAGTCGGCGTAACCGGGGGTGTCCAGAAGATTGATCTTGATGCTGTTGTGCACCAGCGGCGCCAGTGACAGGTTCACCGAACGCTGCTGACGTACCTCCACCTCGTCGAAGTCGCTGACCGTATTGCCGTCCTCCACCCGGCCGGCCCGCTGAACGGTGCCCGTCGCGGCCAGCAGCTGCTCCACGAGGGTCGTCTTACCCGCCCCTGAATGGCCGACCAGCACGACATTGCGTATCGCATCCGCCCTGTCGGCCGCTGGTGCCCTGCCCGCGGCTCCCATGGCATGACCAGGGTTCTTCTCTGCCACATTCGCCTCCCGCGTCGTCGGTTGACGTGCCAACGCCGCGCCCGAGCGAGGGGACAGAAACCGCATGGACGCGGTGTGTTCACCAAATACCCCTGTGGCGGATATCACAAGGGGGGTGGGGCAAAGAAAGTCGTCGGCTCGTAAATGGCCTACGATCAGACCGCGATGCTGAAACTCCTGCGCCCGGCCATGACCCGGATACTCACCCCGCTGGGCAGGGCTCTGGCCGCCCGCGGGATCGGGCCGAACGTCGTCACGGCGATCGGCACGATCGGCACCGTCGTCTGCGCCCTGCTCTTCTTCCCGCTGGGTCAGCTGTCCTGGGGCGCCCTGCTGATCACGGTGTTCGTGCTGTTCGACCTGCTCGACGGCCTGGTGGCCCGGCTCGGCGGCAAGGGCGGCAGCACCTGGGGGGCCTTCCTCGACTCGACCCTCGACAGGGTGGCCGACGCGGCCATATTTTCCGGGCTGATTCTTTACTTCATCTCGAAGGACGACGCGCTGATGGCCGCGGTGACGCTGGCCTGCCTGGTCGCCGGGACGCTGGTGTCCTACGCCAAGGCCAGGGCGGAGGGCCTCGGGCTCACCTGTGACGTGGGGCTGGCCGAGCGGCCGGAGCGGCTGGTCGTCGCGCTGGTGGCCACCTTCTTCGCCGGGCTCGGCGTACCGTACGTCCTGCCCGCGGGGATGTGGCTGCTGGCGCTGGCCAGCGCGGTCACGGTGGTGCAGCGGGTGGTCCACGTCCACTCACAGACGCGGCAGACGAGGGAGCGATGAGCCAGAAGATCTCGGTCACCGATCGGGTCGTCGCCGCGGGGTTCGCGGCCGGCTGGAAGCTCGTCCCGCTGCTGCCCCAGCGCGCGACCGCGGGGGCGTTCCGGCTGCTGGCCGACCGGGTGTGGCGCAAGCGCGGCAGGTCGGTGCGCCGCCTGGAGTCCAACCTGGCCAGGGTGACCGGGCTCGATCCCGGCAGCGGCGAGCTGCGCGAGCTGAGCCGGGCCGGCATGCGCTCCTACTTCCGCTATTTCCACGAGGTGTTCCGGCTGCCGTCGATGCGCCGCGAGGACATCGTCCGCCGCACGCACGTGACCGGCGCCGAGCACATTCACGACACGGTGGCCGCCGGGCGCGGGGTGGTGCTGGCGCTGCCGCACATGGGCAACTGGGACCAGGCCGGCGCGTGGCTGGTGGGCGTGGGCCACCCGTTCGCGACCGTCGCGGAGCGGCTCAAGCCCGAGTCGCTGTTCCGCCGCTATGTCGCCTTCCGCGAGGGTCTGGGCATGGAGGTGCTGCCGCTCACGGGCGGTGACGGCCACAACTTCGGGACACTGGCCACGCGCGTACGCCGGGGCGGCGTCGTCTGCCTGCCCGCCGAGCGCGACCTGACCAAGAGCGGCATCGAGGTGCGCTTCTTCGGCTCGGCCACCAAGGTGCCCGCGGGCCCGCCGCTGCTGGCCGTCCAGACGGGCGCGGCGCTGCTGCCCGCCACCGTCTACTTCCACGGCGACGACTGGGGGATCGACATCCACGAGGAGATCCCCGTGCCCGAGGAGGGCACCAGGCAGGAGAAGGTCGCCATCGTGGCGCAGCGGCTGACGGACGTCTTCGAGAAGGGCATCGCCGAGCACCCGGAGGACTGGCACATGCTGCAGCGGCTCTGGCTGGAGGACCTGGCGAGATGAAGGTGGGCATCGTCTGTCCCTATTCCTGGGACATGCCCGGCGGGGTCAAACAGCACATCGACGACCTGGCCCAGGCGCTCATCGCGCAGGAGCACGAGGTCTCGGTCATCGCGCCGGCCGCCGACGACGAGGAGTTGCCGCCGTACGTGACGGGCGCGGGCCGGGCCATCCCGGTGCCCTACAACGGGTCGGTGGCCAGGATGTCGTTCGGCTTCATCTCGGCGGCCCGGGTCCGGCGCTGGGTGCGCGACGGCCACTTCGACGTGCTGCACATCCACGAGCCGCTGGTGCCGAGCCTGGGCGTGCTGGCCTGCTGGGCGGCCAAGGGGCCGATCGTGGCCACCTTCCACGCCTCCTGGACGCGCTCGCGGGCCATCGCGGTGGCCGAGCCGCTGCTGCGCAGCGCGCTGGAGAAGCTCAGCGGGCGCATCGCGGTCTCCGACGCGGCCCGTAAGAGCCTGGTCGAGCAGTTCGGCGGCGACACCGTGCTGATCCCCAACGGGGTGACCGTCAGCCGCTACGCCCACGCCGAGCCGCTCGACGGCTGGGGGCCAGACGGCGCCACGCTCGGCTTCCTCGGCCGGATGGACGAGGAGCGCAAGGGCCTGCCGATCCTGCTGGACGCCTTCAAGCCGCTGGCGGCCGAACGTCCGGAGCTCAAGCTGCTCATCGCCGGGCCGGGCGACGCCAAGGACGTCTACGACCGGGTGCCCAAGGAGCTGCACAACCGGGTCACCGTGCTCGGCATGGTCAGCGAGGCCGACAAGATCCGCGCCTACCACTCGGTCGACGTGTTCTGCGCGCCCAATACCCGGGGCGAGAGCTTCGGCATCGTGCTGGCCGAGGCCATGGCCTCCGGCGCGACCGTGCTGGCCAGCGACATTCCGGCCTTCCGCAAGGTGCTGGGCGAGGGGCAGGCGGGCGCGCTGTTCGCCAACGGCGACCCGGCCTCGCTGGCCCGCGAGGCGGCGGCGCTGCTCGACGCCCCGGAGCGCCGCGCGAAGCTGGCCGAGGAGGCGCTGGTCGCGGTCGGCAAGTACGACTGGTCGACGGTCGCCCGTGACGTCGTCCGGGTCTATGAGACGGTGACGGCCAGTGGCGCGGGCGGCGTGGAGGAAGACCTGTGACCTCGGTCAGCGACGTGGGGGATGAGCTGTGACGTCGACCATGATCGTGCTGATCGCGGGCATCGTCGTGGTGCTCACGGCCGTCTACATCTCCTGGCGGGCGGGCCGCCTCGACCGGTTGCACATCCGGCTGGAGCTGGCCCGCGAGGCGCTCGACGCCGCGCTCATGCGGCGCCGGGCCGTGGTGCTGGAGCTGGCCGGCTCCCGGCTGCTCGATCCGGCGACCTCGCTGGTGCTGGCCGCGGCGGCGCACGAGGCCAGGATGGCCGGGCCGGACGATCGCGAGCACGCCGAGAGCGACCTGTCGGGCGCGCTGCGCGCCGTGGTCGAGCAGGAGCGCTTCACCGAGAAGCTGTCGGAGTCGCCGGGCGGGCAGGCGCTGCTCGAAGAGCTCGGCGCGGCCGTGGCCAAGGTCGTCTATTCGCGCCGTTTCTACAACAGCGCCGTGGGTGTCACGCGAACGGCTCAGCGGCGCTGGCTCGCCAGAGTCCTTCGCCTGGCCGGACATACCGAATACCCCCAATTCTTCGAAATAGATGACAATCCGCCGGCGACTATGGCAACTGAATGACCCGATTTGGAGAGCGCCGGTAGGCTTCTTCCGTTTCTTGGCCCATGCGGAGGAGTACACAGGTGCGGCTACCTCGGATGATTACCGTGACGCTGGCCGGAGCGGCGGTTCTGCTGCCGGTCGCGGCCTGCTCGTCGAACGAGCCCGCGGCGGGCAAGGCCCCGCAGGCGACCACGGCGTCCCCGACCGAGGAGCCCGCGGCCGAGCCCGGCAAGACCCACCCGTTCACCGGACTGCCGATGGAGGGCGCCGCCAAGCCGGTGCTCGCCGTGAAGATCGAGAACACCGCCGCCGGCAAGCCCCAGCTCGGGCTCAAGAGCGCGGACATCGTCTACATCGAGCAGGTCGAGGCCGGTCTGACCCGTCTGATGGCGGTCTTCTCCTCCAAGCTGCCGGCCAAGGTGGGGCCCGTACGTAGTGCCCGCATCTCTGACCTGCACATCGTGCCGCAGTTCGGCAAGCCCGCCTTCGCCTACTCGGGCGTGCAGTCGCTGATGCTGCCGTTCATGGCCAAGGCGTCGCTGTACGACGTCGGCGACACCCGTAACCCGGGCGCCTTCTTCCGCCAGCCGGGCCGCTTCGCCCCTTACAACCTGTTCGCCAACACCAAGAAGCTGCTGTCGCGGGCCCCGGGCGCCGACAAGGCCAAGGACATCGGCTTCACCTTCGGCGACGCTCCGGCCGACGGCGGCGTGGACAAGAAGACCTACAGCGTCAAGTGGCCCGGCGCCCGCTTCACCTTCGGCTGGTCCGAGACGGACAAGAAGTGGATGATCTGGCAGGACGGCAAGAAGGACATGGCGGCGGAGGGCGGCCAGCTCGGCGCGCCCACGATCGTCGTCCAGTACACCAAGACCGAGCGCTCCCAGTTCCACGACAAGAACCAGAGCTACACGCCCCTGGTGCACAGCGTCGGCGAGGGCTCGGCGGTGGTGCTGCGCGACGGCAAGGCGTACAAGGCCAAGTGGGAGCGCAAGTCGGAGGAGAGCGGCACGACCTTCACCACGGAGAGTGGCGAGCCGATGAACTTCGCGCCCGGCCAGGTCTGGGTCGCGCTCGCCAGTCGCAAGCCCGTCATCCCGTGAAATGCGCACCTAGATGTACAAGAGGGCTGATAAATCCTGACATGGTGGCGTGTCAGGAGAGAGGCCCTCAGGACCTACCATGGGTTTGATAACTTACCGTTCGCTTTTGTGAGGAAGACCGTCGTGTCCAGCACGCCCGAAAACACCCCCGTCACCGGCACCGCGCGCGTCAAGCGTGGCATGGCCGAGATGCTCAAGGGCGGCGTCATCATGGACGTCGTCACCCCCGAGCAGGCGAAGATCGCCGAAGACGCCGGCGCCGTCGCCGTGATGGCCCTGGAGCGCGTGCCCGCCGACATCCGCGCGCAGGGCGGCGTGTCCCGGATGAGCGATCCCGACATGATCGACGGCATCATCGCCGCCGTGTCGATCCCGGTCATGGCCAAGGCCCGCATCGGCCACTTCACCGAGGCCCGCGTGCTGCAGGCCCTGGGCGTCGACTACGTCGACGAGTCCGAGGTGCTGACCCCGGCCGACTACGCCAACCACATCGACAAGTGGCAGTTCACCGTGCCCTTCGTGTGCGGCGCGACGAACCTGGGCGAGGCCCTGCGCCGCATCACCGAGGGCGCGGCCATGATCCGTTCCAAGGGTGAGGCCGGCACCGGCGACGTCTCCAACGCGGTCACTCACATGCGGACGATCCGTGGTGAGCTCAAGCGGCTCAGCTCGCTGCCCGAGGACGAGCTCTACGTCGCGGCCAAGGAGCTGCAGGCGCCGTACGAGCTGGTCGCCGAGGTGGCCCGCACCGGCAAGCTGCCCGTCGTGCTGTTCACCGCGGGCGGCATCGCCACCCCGGCCGACGCGGCGATGATGATGCAACTCGGGGCCGAGGGCGTGTTCGTCGGCTCCGGCATCTTCAAGTCGGGCGACCCGGCCAAGCGCGCCGCCGCCATCGTCAAGGCCACCACGTTCTACGACGACCCCGACGTGATCGCCAAGGTCTCGCGCGGGCTGGGCGAGGCGATGGTCGGCATCAACGTCGACGACATCCCCCAGCCGCACCGCCTCGCCGAGCGCGGTTGGTGACATCGGCCGCGGTGCGGCGTGTCGCCGCAGGTCACGCACGACTCGGAATGAAATGATCTAGTACGCCGGGCACACCGCCACGACGACGGAAATTTCCGAAAAGGGCGATATCCGTGAAGGATGTCGCCTTTTTCGTGTTAGGTGGTGTTCACCCGGGCGTCACGATTCTGAGTCAGGCTACGGGACGCCCCCTCCCCATTGATCGTCCCAGGAGCGCCCCGTGTCCAAGCTCAACCGCCGGCACTTCCTCGTCGCCGGGTTAACCGCGGGTGCCGCCGCGGCTCTCCCGGCCACCGCCGCCCACGCCGACCCCACCCCGGACCCCGCCGCCGAGACCGCCCAGAGTCTGGCCTCGCGGGGCCTTACCACCGACCCGTTCACGCTCGGCGTCGCGAGCGGCGACCCCGACCACGAGGGCTTCGTGCTGTGGACCCGGCTGGCCCAGCAGCCGCTGGCCGAGGACGGTTTCGGCGGCATGCCGCAGCGGCCGTTCCCGGTGCTGTGGCAGATCTACTCCGACGAGCGTTGCCGTCGCGTGGTCCGCAGCGGCGTCACCGTGGCCGCCCCCGAATGGGGCCACAGCGTGCACGTCGAGGTCGACAGTCTCGGCTCCGACCGTGAGTTCTGGTACCGCTTCCGCGTCGGCCCGTACGTCTCGCCCGTCGGCCGGGCCAGGACTGCTCCGCACCCGCTGTCGTACGGCGGCGCCCTGTCGATGGCCTTCGTCTCCTGCGCCCAGTACGAGCACGGCTACTTCACCTCCTACCGGAGGCTGGCCGAGGAGCACCCGGACCTCATCCTGCACCTGGGCGACTACCAGTACGAATACACCAAGAACACCTACAACATCCCCGGCGGCAACGTACGAAACCACGAGGGCCCCGAGACCGTCACGCTGGCCAACTACCGCCAGCGCCACGCCCAGTACAAGGCCGACCCCGACCTTCAGGCCGCCCACGCCGCCGCCCCCTGGCTCGTCGTCTTCGACGACCACGAGGTGGACAACAACTGGGCCGACGAGGTCCCGGAGCACGCCGAGGACCAGCCGACCTTCCTGCAGCGCCGCGAGGCCGCCTTCCGGGCCTACTACGAGAACATGCCGCTGCGCCGCACCTCCATCCCGCGCGGCATCGACATGCAGCTCTACCGGCGCGTGCGCTGGGGCCGGATGGCCAGCTTCCACATGCTCGACACCCGCCAGTACCGCGACGACCAGGGCTGCGGCGACGGCTACAAGGACTGCCCGGCCGCAGTGGACCCGGCGAGGTCGATCACCGGCGCGGCGCAGGAGGAGTGGCTGGTCGACGGCTTCCACAAGTCGCGGGCGCAGTGGGACATCATCGGCCAGCAGGTGTTCTTCGCCCAGCGTGACAACAACGCCGGCCCGGCCAAGGTGACCAGCATGGACGCCTGGGACGGGTACGTCGCCTCCCGCCAGCGGATCACGCAGGGCTGGGTCGACGCCAAGGTCCGCAACCCCGTCGTGCTGACCGGCGACGTGCACGCGCACTGGGCCAGTGACCTGAAGCTGAACTACGACGACCCGACCGGCCCGAGCGTGGGCTCCGAACTGGTGGCCAGCTCGATCTCCACCGGCGGCGACGGCGCGGACTCCGACCCGGCCACGCACCCGTTCCTGGCCATCAACCCGCACCTGAAGTTCTACAACAACCAGCGCGGCTACGTGGTGACGAAGATCGAGCGCGACGCGCTCACCGCGGACTTCAAGGTGGTGCCCCACCTGCGGGAGCCCGGCGCGGAGGCGTACACGAGGGCGACGTTCGTGGTCGAGGACCGTGTCCCCGGGGTGCAGCAGACGTACCTGCGGCCGCTCGACCCGTCCGTGCTCGCGCGGCGCGTCACGGTGGACGAGACCGTCCGCCTGGAGACCGAACGCCCGTAATTTCCGGCGAGGCGGCGTCCGACAGGGCGCCGCCTTTTCCATGCCTGGAATATTAGCCAGGCTAAGTTAGTTAGGCTAAGTATTATGAGGGACGATCCCACCGAGCTGGCCGAACAGGTCTCCGCGGTGCTCCGCCACCTGGTGCTGCTGCTCAGGCGCACGGTGGCGGGCCAGCCGGTCACCAGCCAGCAGTACGCCGTCCTCGGCTCCCTGGAGCCCGGCCCGCGCCGGATGACGGAGCTGGCCGAGGAGCACGCCGTACAACTGCCCACCATGTCCGTGCAGATCAACCGCCTGGAAGAGGCGGGACTGGTGGCCAGAGGCTCTGACCCGGCCGACGCCCGCGTCAGGACGGTCGAGCTCACCGACGAAGGCCGCGTCCGGCTGCGGGCCGTACGCCAGGCCAGGATCGCCCACCTCAGCCGGGAACTGGCGGCGCTCAGCGATGACGAGCGAGCCGCCCTGGCGGTCGCCTTGCCCACATTGGCGAAGCTCGGCCGCACATGAGAGGAGCACTATGCAGTCCGGTGGCGGAATCCTTCGTCAGCCGATGTCCGTCTGGGCCACCGCCTTCGCCGCGGTGGTCGCCTTCATGGGCATCGGTCTCGTCGACCCCATCCTGCCGTCCATCGCCCAAGGTCTGAAGGCCACGCCCAGCCAGGTGTCACTGCTGTTCACCAGCTACTTCCTGGTGACCGCCGTCGCCATGCTGCTGACCGGCTGGGTCTCCAGCCGCATCGGCGGCAAGCGCACCCTGCTGGCCGGGCTCGCGCTGGTCATCGTCTTCGCCGCGCTCGCGGGCACCTCCACCAGCGTCGCCGAGCTCGTCGGCTTCCGCGCCGGCTGGGGCCTGGGCAACGCGCTGTTCGTGGCCACCGCGCTCGCCGTCATCGTCGGCGCGGCCAGCGGCGGCGGCGCCGCGGCCATCATCCTGTACGAGGCCGCGCTCGGCCTGGGCATCTCCGCGGGCCCGCTGGCCGGCGCGCTGCTCGGCGACTGGAACTGGCGAGCCCCCTTCTTCGGCACCGCCACGCTGATGGCCGCCGGGTTCGTGCTGATCGCCACGCTGCTGGAGAAGACGCCCAAGCCCGCCGTCAGGACCAAGCTGAGCGCGCCCCTGCGGGCCCTGGCCCATGGCGGCCTGTCCACCACGGCCTTCACCGCGCTGTTCTACAACTTCGCCTTCTTCACGATCCTCGCCTTCACCCCGTTCATCCTGCACATGACCGCCTACGGCATCGGCGCGGTGTTCTTCGGCTGGGGCGTGTGCGTGGCGCTCGCCTCGGTGTTCGGCGCGCCGCCGCTGCAGCGCCGGATCGGCTCGGTGAACGTCCTGCACCTGGCCCTGGCCGTGCTGGCCGTCCTCCAGGTCGGCATCGCCGTGTCGGGGCACGCCGGGATCATCGTCTGCACGATCCTGTCCGGCATCCCGATCGGCCTGAACAACACCGTCTTCACCGAGTCGGCCATGGAGGTCTCCGACGCGCCCCGGCCCGTCGCCTCCGCCGGTTACAACTTCGTCCGCTGGATGGGCGGTGCCCTCGCCCCCTTCATCGCCACCAAGCTGGGCGAGGAACTCGGCGCCCCGGTCCCGTACGCGCTGGGCGCCCTGTGCTGCCTGATCGGCATGGCCATCCTGTACGCCCGGCGCCACCACCTGAGCGCCCTGTCCCGCGTGGACGTCGTGGCCCAGGAGGCCGCCGCGGCGGCGTGATCGCCCACCCCTAGGAAGATCCCAGGCCGTCCTAGTGTTGAATTATCCGAAACCCGTAAGCCGGACGGAAGGATCACCGTGCCCACGATCGGTGTACTCGCTCTCCAAGGGAGCGTGCGCGAGCATGTGCGCATGCTCCAGGAGGCCGGCGCGTCGGCCATCGCCGTACGCCGGCCCGCCGAGCTGGACACGGTCGACGGCCTGGTCATCCCCGGCGGCGAATCGACCACGATGTGGAAGCTCGCCGACACCTTCGACCTGCTCGAACCCCTGCGGATGCGGATCAAGGACGGCATGCCCGCCTATGGCTCCTGCGCCGGCATGATCATGCTGGCCGACCGGATCGAGGACGGCGCCGAGGGACAGCAGACCATCGGCGGCATCGACATGGTCGTCAGGCGCAACGCCTTCGGCCGCCAGATCGACTCCTTCGAGTCCGATCTGGACTTCGCCGGCGAGCGGGTGCACGCCATCTTCATCCGCGCCCCATGGGTCGAATCGGTCGGCACGGACGTCGAAGTGCTGGGCATCGCCGAGCCTGGGGATAGGATCGTCGCGGTCCGCCAAGGACCGCTGCTCGCGACCTCGTTCCACCCTGAGCTGACGGGTGACACGCGCGTGCACCGATACTTCGTAGACATGCTGAGGGAGCTCTAGGTAATGTCCGGCCACTCCAAATGGGCGACGACGAAGCACAAGAAGGCCGCGCTCGACGCCAAGCGCGGCAAGCTGTTCGCGAAGCTCATCAAGAACATCGAGGTGGCGGCCCGGACCGGCGGCCCCGATCCGGACGCCAACCCGACGCTCTTCGACGCCATCTTCAAGGCCAAGAAGAACTCGGTGCCCAACGACAACATCGAGCGGGCCCGTAAGCGCGGCGGCGGCCTGGAGGCGGGCGGCGCCGACTGGCAGACCATCATGTACGAGGGCTACGCGCCCGGCGGCGTCGCGGTGCTCATCGAGTGCCTCACCGACAACCGCAACCGCGCGGCCTCCGAGGTGCGTGTCGCGCTCACCCGCAACGGCGGCTCGCTGGCCGACCCCAACTCGGTGTCCTACATGTTCCACCGCAAGGGCGTCGTGCTCGTGCCCAAGCAGGGGCTCGACGAGGACGACGTGCTGACGGCCGTGCTGGAGGCGGGCGCCGAGGAGGTCAACGACCTGGGCGACTCCTTCGAGGTCGTCTCCGAGGCCGGCGACCTGGTGCCGGTGCGCAAGGCGCTCCAGGAGGCGGGCATCGACTACGACTCCGCCGAGTCGAGCTTCCTGCCCACGATGAGCGTGCCGCTCGACGAGGACGGCGCCAAGAAGGTGTTCCGCCTCATCGACGCGCTCGAGGACAGCGACGACGTGCAGAACGTCTTCGCCAACTTCGACGTCTCCGACGAGATCATGGAGAAGCTGGAAGCGTGATGGCGCACGCCTGATCTGAGTCCGCTGTAAGGTCGGGCGTCGTGACCTCCCCCCGTACCTCTACCGACATCTCGCCCGCCTTCGCGTCTCCGGCTCTCGGCTGGCTGCTCCTGCTGCCGGCCCTGCTGGGCACGTTGATCACCTTGCTCCTGCCCACCGTCCAGACGATCCTGCTCAGCCTCCAGTCGGCCGGGCTCACCGGACCGAGCGTCTTCGTGGGACTGGCCAACTACGGCCAGGTGCTGGGTCAAGGGGCGTTCTGGAAGGCACTGGTCTTCACGCTGTCCATAACGGTCATCCCGCTGCTGGTGGCCGTGGTGGTGGGACCGCTGCTCGCGCTGGCGCTCGACTGGTCGGGCGCGTGGCCGAGGCGCGCCGGGCGGATCGTACTGTCGCTCGCCCTGGTGGCGTTCTCGCCGGTGGCCGTGGCGATCTCCTGGATGCGCGGGCAGATGCCCGACGCGTCCGGCCTGGCCACGATGGCCGAGGGCCTGCGCGACCCCGCCACGGCTCCGGGAACGCTCCAGCTCATCATGGCCGCCGCCACCTTCGGCGTGGTCTGCGCGCTGGCGACGATGGCGTTCCTGCCCGCGCTGCGCGGCGGCACGGTGTCACCGGCCATGCTGGCCGTGGGCGGGCTCGTCGCCCTGGCGATGGTCGCCGCCGGGCTGCAGACGTTCGCGATCGGGCTGACCATGACGCACGGCGGCCCCAACGGGTCCACACAGACGCTGAGTCTCGTCCAGTACACCTACACCTTCATGGTGGGCAGGGTCGGGCTGGGCGCCACGGTGGCGACCGTCATGGGGCTGGTCCTGGGTGTCCTGGGGATCGGCGCGGTCTGCGTGGCGGCGGCGAGCGGCATGCGCATCACGATCGAGCCCCGCGGGGCGACCCCGGATCAGGCCGTCGTACGAGCCGGCTCCGGGGCCAAGGTGATCGTCGGCGTGGTGGCGCTGGTGGTCGTCGCCGCCGTCGGGCTCGCCTTGACCTGGCCGTGGCTGTCGGCGCTGCTGGCGCCCGCCCAGCCGGCAGCCGCGGCCCCGTCCGGGTGGCGCACGGTCGTCAACACCTGGGCGCCCGCACTGATCGGCGCGCTGGTGTCGGTGGGCGTCGCCTACCTCGGGGCGCTCGGCATCGGCGGGCTGCGGCCGCTGGGCCGCAGGAGCGAGTGGCTGCTGCTGGTATTCGCCCCCTGGCTGTTCGTCGGGATGGGCCCGCTGAGCCTGGCCGGCTGGCGCACCGTCCGCGGCATGAGCCTGATCGACTCCTTCATCGCCCTCGTCCAGCCGGTGCTGGTCAGCGTGCCCGCCCTGCTGATCCTGACGCTGCTGTGCAAGGGACTGGCCGCGCGGACCGGCAAGGACTTCCTGGGCGGCGTGGTCCTGCCCTCGCTGCCCATGGCCGGCATCCTCGTCCTGGCCGTCACACTCGTGAACGGCCAGGAACTCCTGTGGCCCCTGCTTGTCGCCCAGGACCCCGGCCTGGCCACCGCGCCGGTCCAGCTGCTCACCCGGACCAGCGGCTACACCTCGGCCCCGCCCGAGGTCGGCCTGGCCACGCCGCTGGCCGTTGTCGCGATCGCCCTGATCGGGATCGTCGCCGCGCAGCTGCTCTACCTCGACCGGCTCGCCATCACCGTGGGCCGTTCGCGGGCGGACGCCTCACCTGCGTAAATTGTGGGACCGTGGACATCCGTGATGTGACCTCCGACGACCTTGACGCCGTTCTCGACCTCCGCCAGCGCTCCTTCGGCCTGGTTCCGGCCGCCGAGCGGGAGCGCTGGCGCCAGGCGGCGCTGCCGGCGCTGGCCGAGGGCCGCTACCTGGGCATGTTCGACGGGCCCAGGCTGGTCGCGACCTCGCGGCTGCGCCCGTTCACCCAGTGGTGGCACGGCAAGCCGCAGCCCTTGGCCGGGGTCGCGGCCGTCACCGTCAGCCCGGAGGATCGCGGCAAGGGGGTCGGCGGCCGGCTCATGCAGGCCACCGTGGAGCGGGCCGTGGCGTTCGGCGATGCCGTGTCCGCGCTCTATCCGGCCACCACGCCGCTCTACCGCTCGGCCGGCTACGAGCACGCGGGGGCGCAGCACCGCGTCACGCTCCCGGCCGAGTCGCTGCGGACGATCCCGCCGAGCGGCCGGGTCGAGCTGCGCAGGATGGGTCCCGGCGACGCGGCCGAGGTGGTCTCGGTGCTGCGGCGGGCGCACGGCGCCGCGCGCGCCTCCGGCCCCGTCTCATGGGACGAACGCACCTGGGCGCTGTGGCTCGGCCAGGAGGACGACTTCCTCTATCTGGCGCAGGACGGCTATGTCGTCTACCGCTGGGCCGGCCCGGACATCGAGGTCGACAACCTCGTCGCCGAGTCCGAGGAGACCGCCAGGGCGCTGTGGTCGCTGGTGGGCAGCGCGTCGTCGATGGCCGCGCACGTCACCGCCAATGTCGCGCCCGACGACCCGGTGCTGTGGCTGCTGCGTGAGCGGTCCACGGAGACCATCAAGCAGGTGCGGTGGATGTTCCGCGTCCTCGACGTGGCGGCGGCCGTGGAGCGCAGGGGATACCCGGCCGCCGTCGCGGGCGAGGCGGTCGTCGAGGTGACCGACCGGCTGCGGGCGGGCAACACGGGGCGCTGGCGGCTGGAGTTCTCCGGCGGCGCCGGGGCCGCCACCCCGCTCGGGGACTCGGGGGAGTCCGGGGCGGTGCTGTCGATCAACGGCCTCTCCGCCCTGTACGCGGGGATCCCGGCGGCCACGCTGCGGCGCGGCGGCCTCATGTCCGGGCACGAGCGCTACGACGAACTGCTGGACACTGTCTTCGCCGCCAAGCCGTACATGCTGGACTACTTCTGACCGCCCCAGCCACGTCCGCTCTCCGGCGGCCCTACGGTCTCGGGCGTTCCGGAGGGCTGGCGCACGGTCGCGGGCGTTCCCGGCGGACGGCCCATGCTCGCGGGCGTTTCCCGATGCGCGGGCACGTCAGCCGGGGTAGAGTCTCGTGCCGAACAGATGTTCGGCGGCGCGGGGAGGCAGGCCGGTGCGGGTGATGGGCGTCGATCCGGGGCTGACCCGGTGCGGCCTTGGCGCGGTCGAGGGGCGGCCGGGCGCGCCGCTGACCTTGGTGGCCGTCGGCGTGGTGCGCACCGGCGCCGACGAGGAGCTGGGCACCCGGCTGGTCGGCATCGAGGCCGGGATCGAGCAGTGGCTCGACGACGTGCGTCCCGACGCGGTGGCGGTCGAGCGGGTGTTCAGCCAGCACAACGTCCGCACGGTCATGGGCACCGCCCAGGCGGCGGGCATCGCGGTCCTGTGCGCGGCCAGGCGCGGCCTGCCCGTCGCGCTCCACACCCCGTCCGAGGTCAAGGCGGCCATCACCGGCAGCGGCACCGCCGACAAGAAGCAGATCGGCGCCATGGTGACCCGCCTGCTGCGGCTCAGCGAGATGCCCAAGCCCGCCGACGCCGCCGACGCGCTCGCCCTGGCCATCTGCCACGTGTGGCGCGGCGGCGCCCAGCACAAGCTGGCCCAGGCCGTGGCCAGGGCCCAGAGCCGCACGGCCCAGGGCCGTACGACAGGGAAGGGCGTGGCGCTGTGATCGCGTCCGTGGCCGGGCAGGTGACGGCGATCACCCCCTACGGCGCGGTGATCGAGGTCGGCGGGGTCGGCATCCTCACCCACTGCACACCCGCCACCCTCGCCGCGCTCAGGGTGGGCGAGGAGGCGCGGCTGGCCACGTCGCTGGTGGTGCGTGAGGAGTCGCTCACCCTCTTCGGCTTCGCCACCGCCGACGAGCGCACCGTCTTCGAGCTGCTCCAGACGGCCAGCGGCGTCGGCCCCAAGGTGGCGCTGGCCATGCTCGCCGTCCACACGCCCAACGCGCTGCGCGTCGCCGTGGCCTCCGCCGACCTCAAGGCGCTCACCAAGGTGCCGGGCATCGGCCCCAAGGGCGCCCAGCGCATCGTGCTGGAGCTCAAGGACCGGCTCGGCACGCCCGACGAGGCGCTCGACGCGGCCCTCAACGGCGACCGGCGGGCGGCGGCCTGGCGCGACCAGGTCCACTCGGGGCTGGTCGGGCTGGGCTACTCCGCCAAGGACGCCGACGAGGCCATCGCCGCGGTCGAGCCGCAGGCGGGCGACGACCCGCAGATCGCCGTCCTGCTCAAGGCCGCCCTGCGAACGCTGAGCAGCGCGCGATGAGCGGGGAGGTCCAGGCGTGAGCCTTGAACGTGATCTCGTCTCGCCCGACGCCGAGGGCGACGAGCTGCAGATCGAGGCGGCACTGCGGCCCAAGCGGCTGAGCGAGTTCATCGGCCAGGCGCGGGTGCGGGAGCAGCTGTCGCTGGTGCTGGAGAGCGCCATGCGGCGCAATCGGCCGCCGGATCATGTGCTGATGAGTGGTTCGCCGGGTCTGGGCAAGACGACACTGGCTATGATCATCGCAGCCGAGTTGAGCGCTCCGCTCCGCATCACCTCAGGGCCGGCCCTGGAGCGGGCCGGTGACCTCGCGGCCATCCTGTCGACGCTGGCCGAGGGCGAGGTGCTGTTCATCGACGAGATCCACCGAATGGCCCGCCCGGCGGAGGAGATGCTCTACCTCGCGATGGAGGACTTCCGGGTCGACATCATCGTCGGTAAGGGCCCCGGGGCCACCGCGATCCCGCTCGACATCGCGCCGTTCACCCTGGTCGGCGCCACCACCAGGGCCGGTCTGCTGCCCGCGCCGCTGCGCGACCGGTTCGGCTTCACCGCGCACATGGACTTCTACGAGGTCGAGGAGCTGGAGCGGGTCCTCTACCGCTCGGCCAGGCTGCTCGAGGTGACGCTGCCGGGCGAGGGGGCGCACGAGATCGCCAGGCGCTCGCGCGGCACGCCCCGCATCGCCAACCGCCTGCTGCGCCGGGTCCGCGACTTCGCCGACGTGCGCACGGAAGGCGTCATCGACCGCGACATCGCCTCCGCGGCCCTCAACTTGTACGAAGTCGACCCCGAAGGGCTCGACCGGCTCGACCGCGCGGTGCTCGGGGTGCTGCTGCGCAAGTTCGGCGGCGGCCCCGTCGGCCTGTCCACGCTCGCCGTGGCCGTCGGCGAGGAGCCGGAGACGGTCGAAGTGGTGGCCGAACCCTTCCTCGTACGCCAAGGACTGCTGGCCAGGACCCCGCGCGGCCGGGTCGCCACCGCCGCGGCGTGGCACCACCTCGGGATGACACCGCCACCCGACGCATTCGGAGCGACACTTTTCGACTGATCACAGAACGGTTGCAACCGTTTCAATATGGGAACTTCCCCGCGCGCCGAAACGCTGCTTCGTTGCCGCGTTTCGCAACAAGCGCCTACACTCCGTGGCTTGGCTGGCTGTGTAGGCTGACGGGCTGAGCGGCGCGGCCCCGAGGCTACGCACGGAATTTCCGGCGCGAGGCCGGTGTCAACTTCTTGTACGACAATGGAAGGTCGCCCCTTATGAACATGGGACAACTCGGAAGCATCCTGCCGCTGATCCTTCTGGTGGTGGTGTTCTACTTCTTGCTGATCCGCCCCCAGCGCAAGCGCCAGCAAGAAGCGACCGCCATGCAGAACTCATTGGCTCCGGGTGCCCGTGTCATGACCACCACCGGCCTGTTCGGAACGGTGGTCGCGGTGGACAATGAGGACGTGATTCTCGAGGTCGCCCCCGGGATCGAGACCCGTTGGGTGAAGGCCGCCATCGGGCGTGTCGTCACTCCCGGAGACGCTCCGGCCGACGAGCCTCTCGCCGACGAGCCCGTGGTGGACGACGTCGTCACGGACGACACGGCCGATCACGAGGTCGTCAAGGGCGACGATAAGGACAACACTCCCCGTGAGGAGACCGAGACGACCGTGGAGCGCAACGGCGGCAAGGACTCCAGCACCAAGCAGTCCTGACTAGGCTCTGCCTCAAACCCCTATCTGAAAGACTGACGACCAGTGGCCCGACCGACCAGCCGCCACAGCCGACCGGGGCGAACGCTCCTGGTGCTGCTGGCGCTCATCATCGCCCTCGGTGGGACGATGTTCCTGCAGAAGGCGTTCACGCCCAAGCTGGCACTCGACCTCGCCGGCGGCACGACGGTGACTCTGTCTCCCGTGACCCTGAACGGCGCCGCCCCGCCTGAGGAGATCCTGGACCGCGCGGTGAACATCATCCGCGACCGGGTCAACGGCACCGGCCTGTCCGACGCGGAGGTCGCCAAGTCAGGCGACAACATCATCATCTCCGTTCCGGGCGCGGGTCAGGAGGAGGTCATCAAGCTGGTCGGCACCACGGCGGAGCTCCGCTTCCGCCAGGTGCTCGCCATGGCGGCCACGCAGACTCCGCAGGAGCTCGCCACCGAGGCCCCCAAGCCGGGCACGTCGCCGTCCGCCGCCCCGTCCAGCACGGCAACCTCCAAGCCGTCGGCCAAGCCGTCCTCGTCGGCGGGAGCCCCCAAGCCCAGCACGTCGCCCACGGGCAAGGCCCTGTCCTCGGCGCTCGTCGCGCCGACGGCCACCCCGTCGGCCAGTGCCCCGGCGACCGCGGCGCCCAAGGCCCAGGAGACGCCGAAGGCTCAGGACACCAAGAAGGGCCAGAAGGACGCCAAGGCCACCCCGGCGCCCACCCCGACGTCGAGCGGCCAGCCGCCCACCCAGGACCCCAACGCGGGGATCAACACCCAGGGCATCGACCCGGCCGTGCTCGCGCAGTTCAACAAGCTCGACTGCAGCGACCCGAAGAACCGCGGCAAGGGCGTCCAGGACGACCCGGCCAAGCAGTTCGCCGCGTGTGAGTCCGACGGCAGCCTCAAGTACGTCCTCGACGTGGCCAAGGTCGTCGGCACCGACATCTCCTCGGCCAGCGCCGGCGTCCAGCAGGGCAGCACGCAGTGGCTCGTCCAGCTCGACTTCAAGAGCAGCGGCGCGAGTGAGTGGAGCAAGCTCACCTCGACCGCGTACAACTCGCAGGACCCGCGCAACAAGGTCGCCGTCGTGCTCGACGGCGTCGTGATCACCGCGCCCAACATCATCGGCCCGATCCCGGGCGGCCGCGCCGAGATCACCGGCGGCTTCACCCAGAAGACCGCCACCGACCTGGCCGACCAGCTCAAGTACGGCGCGCTGCCGCTGAAGTTCAACCCCAGCTCGATCGACACCGTGTCCTCGACGCTCGGCCAGGACCAGCTCATGGGCGGCCTGATCTCCGGCGCCTTCGGCCTGGCCCTCGTGGTGCTCTACTCGCTGTTCTACTACCGCGGCCTGGGCATCGTCGCCGTCCTCAGCCTCGGGGTCGCCACGATCATCACGTACACGGCGGTGGTCGTGCTCGGCCACAACGCCGGGTTCCGGCTGTCGCTGCCGCACATCATCGGCCTGGTGGTCTCGATCGGCATCACCGCCGACTCCTTCATCGTCTACTTCGAACGCATACGAGATGAGATGAAGGAAGGGCGGCGGACGCTTCGCGCGGCCGTCGAGGTGGCCTGGGTGCGTGCGCGGCGCACGATCCTGATCGCCGACGCCGTCATGTTCATCGCCGCGATCGTGCTCTATCTGCTGGCCGTGGGCGGTGTGGCCGGGTTCGCGTTCGCGATGGGCCTGACCACGCTGATCGACATCGTGGTGGTGTTCCTGTTCACCAAGCCGCTCATCGCGGTGCTGGCCAAGCTCAAGTTCTTCGCCAAGGGTCACCCGCTGTCCGGCCTCGACTCCGAGCGTATGAGCCAGGACCTTGGCACCACCGGCCGTACGACCACCCCGCAGGAGGCCTGAGATGGGACTGGGGCGTCGCCTCTACCGCGGCGAGATCGACGTTGACTTCGTCGGCCGCTGGAAGCTCTGGTACAGCCTTTCCGGCTTCCTGCTGATCGTCTCCCTCGCCGGGCTGCTCTTCAACGGGCTCAACCTGGGCGTGGAGTTCAAGGGCGGGTCGGTCTTCTCCTTCAAGGCGCAGACCGCCACCATCCAGCAGGTCCGCTCCTCCTTCCTCGACGAGGGCGTGCACCAGCCGATCGTGCAGACGGCCGGCGACCGCTGGCGGGTCACCACCGAGGCCCTTGACACGGCGGCGGTGACCAAGGTCCAGAACGGCATCGCGAAGGACTTCAGCGTCCCGGTCAAGGACGTCGACATCCAGTCGATCGGCGCGTCCTGGGGCGGTGAGGTCTCCAACAAGGCATGGATCGGCCTGGGCGTCTTCATGCTGGCGATCATTCTCTACCTGTCCATGGCGTTCGAGCCGAAGATGGCGCTGGCCGCCATCGTCGCGCTCATCCACGACCTCGTCATCACGGCGGGCGTCTACGCCTGGTCGGGCTTCGAGGTGACGCCCGCGACGCTGCTCGGCTTCCTGACCATCCTCGGTTATTCGCTCTACGACGCGGTCGTGGTGTTCGACATGATCAAGGAAGTCACGGCCAAGCTGGGCACCACGTCGAAGCAGACCTACTCGATGGCGGCCAACAACGCCCTCAACCACACGCTGATCCGATCACTGAACACCTCGCTGGTCGCGATCCTGCCGGTGGCGGCGATCCTGTTCATCGGCACCACGCTGCTCGGCGCGGGCACGCTGAAGGACCTGTCGCTGGCACTGTTCGTCGGCATGATCGTCGGCACCTACTCCTCACTGTGCGTGGCCACGCCGCTGCTGGTCACGCTGAAGGAGCGGGAGCCGAAATACCAGGCCATCGCCAGGCGGCTCGCCTCCACCGGCACCAAGGGTGGCAAGGGCGCCAAGAGCGCGGCGACGGCCAAGGGCTAGCCCGGCTCGGCCCACACGGGCCCGCACGCGCACGAACGACGCCTCCGCCCGGATGGGCGGGGGCGTCGGCTTGTAGAAGCCCTGAGGGCCCTCACAGGGCCGGACATAACCGGGTGAATGCCACTTACCACCCCCCGGTAGGCGACGGTGGTCCGCCGGATGGGCCATCATGGAGGCCGTCAGTCGTGGGAGAGGACCGCCAGGCGGTCAACCGAAGGAGTGCCGTCATGAGCGACCTGAGCTCGTTGATCTGCGACCGGATCAGGGACGTTCCCGACTATCCCCAGGCGGGGGTCATGTTCAAGGACATCACCCCGCTGCTGGCCGACCCGGTGGCCTTCACGGCCGTGGTCGACGAACTGGCCGGCGCGTTCGACGTGGACAAGATCGTCGGGATCGAGGCGCGGGGCTTCATTCTGGCCGCTCCGGTGGCCTACCGGGCGGGGGCTGGATTCGTGCCCATCAGAAAAAAGGGCAAACTCCCCTCCGAAACCCTGGAAGAGTCCTACGATCTCGAGTACGGATCCGCGACCATCGAGGTGCACCGCGACGCCTTCGCCGAAGGTGACCGGGTGCTCATCGTCGATGACGTGCTCGCCACCGGCGGCACGGCGGAGGCCACCGTACAACTGGTGCGCAGGGCCGGTGCCGAGGTCGTCGGCGTCGCCGTACTGATGGAGCTGGCCTTTCTCAAGGGACGCGAGCGTCTCGCGGGAGTGGATTTGCGCTCCCTTGTGATCGTCTGAGCCCGCCCCGAGAGAGGCCAGGTTTCTCACCTGGATACACTGGGGGGCCTGGACTCGATGGTAAGGAGTCTGTGTGCCCCGTGATGTGGTCGTGCCCGACGTAACCGACGCTGGGAGTGCCGAGACGGCGCCCGGTGTCCCGGCGGTGCGTCGACGGCGATTTGGGGGTGGGGCCATGAATCCGGTGCTGGAGCCGCTGTTCAGGACGGTTCGCGCCACCCACCCCAAGGCCGACCTGCGCCTGATCGAGCACGCCTACGATGTCGCCGCCTACCATCACCGCGACCAGAAGCGGAAGAGCGGCGACCCGTACATCACCCACCCGCTGGCCGTGGCCACCATCCTGGCCGAGCTGGGCACCGACGACGAGACGCTGTGCGCGGCCCTGCTGCACGACACCGTCGAGGACACCGCCTACGGCCTCGACGAGCTGCGCGGCGACTTCGGCGAGACGATCTCGTCGCTGGTCGACGGCGTCACCAAGCTCGACAAGGTCAAGTTCGGCGACGCCGCGCAGGCCGAGACCGTGCGCAAGATGGTCGTGGCGATGTCGCGCGACATCCGGGTGCTGATCATCAAGCTGGCCGACCGGCTGCACAACATGCGCACGATGCGCTACCTGCCCGAGCACAAGCGCCACCAGAAGTCCCGCGAGACCCTGGAGATCTTCGCCCCGCTGGCCCACCGCCTGGGCATGAACACCATCAAGTGGGAGCTCGAGGACCTCGCCTTCGCCATGCTCTACCCCAAGCGCTACGACGAGATCGCGCGCATGGTGTCGGAGCGGGCCCCGCGCAGGGACCTGTTCCTGCAGGAGGTCATCGAGAAGGTCTCCGGCGACCTGCGCGACGCCAAGATTCGCGCGCTGGTCAAGGGCCGGCCCAAGCACTACTACTCGGTCTACCAGAAGATGATCGCCAGGGACGTGGCCTTCGACGACATCTACGACCTGGTGGGCATCAGAGTCCTCGTCGACAGCGTGCGCGACTGCTATGCGGCCCTCGGGACGATCCACGCACGCTGGAACCCGGTCCCCGGCCGGTTCAAGGACTACATCGCGATGCCCAAGTTCAACATGTACCAATCGCTGCACACCACGGTGATCGGTCCCGAGGGCAAGCCCGTCGAGCTGCAGATCCGCACGCACGCCATGCACCACAGGGCCGAATACGGCGTGGCCGCCCACTGGAAGTACAAAGAGGAGGTCGGCGCCCCGGGCCCCGCCGGCAAGGTCAAGCCGGGCAGCGACATGGCCTGGCTGCGCCAGCTCCTCGACTGGCAGAAGGAGACCTCCGACCCGGGCGAGTTCCTGGAGTCGCTCCGCTTCGACCTGTCGGTCTCCGAGGTCTACGTCTTCACCCCGCGCGGCCAGGTGGTGGCGCTGCCGGAGGGGGCGACCCCGGTCGACTTCGCCTACGCGGTCCACACCGAGGTCGGTCACCGCTGCATCGGCGCCCGCGTGAACGGCCGCCTGGTGCCGCTGGAGTCGCGGCTGGGCAACGGCGACACGGTCGAGATCTTCACCTCGAAGTCGCCCGACGCCGGTCCGTCGCGCGACTGGCTCAAGTTCGTCAAGTCCGGCCGCGCCCGCAACAAGATCCGCCAGTGGTTCTCCAAGGAGCGCCGCGAGACCGCGATCGAGGCGGGCAAGGAGGCCATCGGCCGGGCCATGCGCAAGCAGGGGCTGCCGCTGCAACGCCTGATGTCCGGCGAGTCACTGCTGGCTCTGGCCCGTGACCTGCGCTATCCCGACGTGTCCGCGCTCTACGCGGCCGTGGGGGAGGGGCACGTCGCCGCGCAGACGGTCGTGCAGAAGCTCGTGGCCTCCATCGGCGGCGTCGACAGCGCCGAGGAGGACATCGCCGAGACCTCGCTCCCGACGCGCCTGCGTGGCCGTCCCCGGGGCGGCGGCGCGGGCGTGGTCGTCGCGGGCGACTCCGATGTCTGGGTACGCCTGTCGAAGTGCTGCACCCCGGTGCCCGGCGACGAGATCGTCGGCTTCGTCACCCGGGGGCACGGCGTGTCGGTGCACCGCGCCGACTGCACCAACATCGTGCAGCTCAAGTCGCAGCCCGACCGCCTGGTGGAGGTGAGCTGGTCGCCGGGCGACGACTCGGTCTTCCTGGTGGCCATCCAGGTCGAGGCCCTCGACCGGCCCCGCCTGCTGTCCGACGTCACCCGGACCCTGTCCGACCAGCACGTCAACATCCTCAGCGCCTCGGTGACCACGTCGCGAGACCGGGTGGCGGTCAGCAAGTTCACCTTCGAGATGGGCGATCCCAAACATCTCGGTCATGTGCTGAAGGCCGTCCGCAACATTCAGGGCGTTTTCGACGTCTACCGGGTCAGCGGCGCCAGCACGTAGCCGGATCAGGCGCCGGGTCGGCGGCCCAGGTGTGTGGACAGATCGGGCAGGTTGACCACGATCGCGTCCTGCGTGCTGCGGGCGATGACGACCACGGCCTCCTGCTCCGGGTCGGGGTTTTCTTCGCGATGCGGGACATAGGGCGGGACGAAAATGTAATCACCGGGCTTCGTCTCCAGCCGCGTCTCGCGTGCGTCCTGGGGGTCGAGGAACACGAACGACGGTGTGCCGCTGACCACGTAGATGGCCGTCTCCGACTCCCCGTGGTGGTGATCGGCCGAGCGCGTCGACGGGGCGACGTGGGTCTGGCCCATCCACAGCTTGCCGGAGCCGGCCGTACGCCCGCTGACGGCGGCCAGGCGGTGCATGCCGGAGCTCTGGGCCGTCTCGGACGTCAGATCGCCTGAGGCGATGTGGCGCAGCCGCTGGTGGAACGGGTCCCCATCGGCCCGGTAACCCTCCCACAGGCGCCCTCCGGCCCGCTCCAGCACGCCTCCTGCCGTGGCGGCCAGGCGTACCGGATCGTCGTGGGCGGACAGCAGCTCGTCGGCGAGCGCGGCGTCGTACGCGCGCAGCTCGCGCAGCAGCCATTTGCCCGAGCCGTGCCAGCGGCCCGCGGACGTCAGCGCCAGCCGGGCCGACTCCTCCACGACCTGCCAGCGGATGAACGCCAGCTCGCCCGGATCCGTCGCGCCCGCCAGGTCGTCGAGCAGGTCCGACAGGACGTAGCGAGCCCGGTCCAGCATCCGGGGCGCGGCGGGGCCGGGACCGGCGGAGAGGCGTTCGCGCATGACCGCCTGGACTTCGGCGGCGCGGCCCGCCCGGTCGGTGAGCACCACGCCCTCGGCGCAAAGACGCGGCAGGGTCGGCCGGCGGGCGGCCAGATCGCGGTCGGCCCAGCCGGTCAGGCTCAACTCGGTGTGCACCAGCAGGTCGACCGGCCAGTCATGCCACCGCAGCGACTCGCGATAGGGCATGGCCAGGCCGTCCAGCACCACGACCACGTCGAGATCGGACCGGCTCGTGCGGTGGCCGGTCAGCGCGCTGCCGCCCAGGAAGGCGTAGAGCGCGTCCGGGAACAGCTCGGCGACCAGGGCACGCGCGGCGGGCACAGGTTCCATGCCCAACACCCTAGAACTCCCCGAGCCGGCCGGGCATCCCCCGACGCCGGACATCCCTGATGACAGGACATGCCGAGCGCCGGGTACGCAGGCGACCCCCTTCGCCCGCGGATTGGCGCGAACCTCAGTGAATCGGCGCGAACCTCAGCTGAACTCGGCCAGCGTCCGCTCGGCCTCCTCCAGCCACGAGCGGCGGGCCGTGATGGCCTCCTCGGCCTCCTTCACGTCCTTGGCGCGTCCGGCCGTCTGAGCCTTGGCCAGCCGCTTCTCCAGCTGCTCGATCGAGGTGCGCAGCTGGTCGACCGCGTTCTGGGCGCGGGCCCTGGCCTCGGGGTTGGACCGCTTCCACTCGGCGTCCTCGGCCTTGCGCACGGCGTCGTCCACCTTGCGCAGGCCGCCTTCGAGGCGGTCGCGCTGCTCGCGCGGCACCGGACCGGCCGCCTCCCAGCGCTCCAGGATGTGGCGCAGCGCCGCCCTGGCCGTGCGGACGTCGGTGACCGGAAGGATCTTCTCGGCCTCCGTCAGCAGCACCTCCTTGAGCTCGGCGTTGGCCGCCAGGGACGCGTCGCGCTCGGCGAAGACCGCCGAGCGGGCCTGGAAGAACAGGTCCTGGGCGCCCTTGAACCGCGCCCACAGCTCGTCCTCGGCCTCCCGCGACGCCCGGCCCGCGCTCTTCCAGCGCTGCATCAGGTCGCGGTAGACGGCCGCCGTCGTGCCCCAGTCGGTGGAGTCGGCGATCGCCTCCGCCTCGGCGACGATGCGCTCCTTCTCGGCGCGTACGCCCTCGCGCTGCTCGTCGAGCCCCGCGAAGTACGCCTTGCGTCGCTTGGCGAAGGCGGTGCGGGCGGCCGACAGCCGCTTCCACAGCGCGGCCTCGGTCACGCGGTCGATGCGGTCGGCCGCCTTCCACTCCTCGACCAGTTGGCGCAGCCGCTCACCACCCGACTTCCAGTGGGTGGTCTCGTCGGCGATGCGCTCGGCCTCGTCGACGATGCGTTCCTTGACCGTCCTGGCCTCGGCGCGCGCGTGCTCACGCGCGGCCTTGACCTCCTCGCGCCGCTGCGCGACCGCCTCCGTCAGGCCGTCGAGACGGGCCGTCAGCGCGGCGAGGTCGCCGATGGCGTGCGCGTCGGCGACCGCTTCGCGGAGCTTGACGATGCTGGCCTCGGCCTGCGCCGGGGCCAGGTCGGTGCCTTTCAGCCGCTGCTCCAGCAGCGTGACCTGGCCGGCCAGCTCGTCGTACTTGCGATGGAAGTAGGCCAGTGCCTCGTCCGGTTCACCGGCCTGCCAGGACCCGACGGCTCGCTCTCCCTCAGCCGTACGCACGTAGACGGTGCCGTCGTCGTCTACCCGGCCCCACGGGTCGGTGCTCACCGTGTCCTCCCGCACTATCCATCAGACCCTTCGGGACTACTGTCCCTAGTTTGTATTACGTCAGCTCTTGCCAGAGAATGTCACGCTTTTGATTTCGACGGTTTCCTTAGGTGCGCCAGTACCATCCTGCATGGGAGTGATGACACCTGCTTTGTTCACCTTGTCTAGGATGTCCAGACCCTTGGTGATCGTACCCACCGGCGTGTAATCCGGGGTGAGCCCGAGGTCGCCGAAGACCAGGAAGAACTGGCTCCCGGTGCTGCCCGGCGCCTGCGTCTTGGCCATGGCCATCACGCCGCGCTTGTAGGTGGCGCCCTTGAGGTTCTCCTCGGCCATGACGTAGCCGGGGCCGCCCGCGCCGTCCGACTCGCCCTTGCCGTCGGCCTTGGCCTGCGGGTCCCCGCACTGCAGCATCGGGAACTGGGCGCTGCCGAGCCGATGGCACTTGCTGCCGTCGTAGAACTTCTTCTCCGCCAGGTAGGCCAGCGAGTTGACCGTGCACGGCGCCTTGGCGTTGTCGAGCTGCACCTCGATGTCGCCCAGGTTGGTGTTGAGCGTCATCGTCTTGGTCGCCGGCTTGAGTTTCACCTTCTTCGGCGGTAGTCCGACGTCCTTGACCACGCCGCCGCCCTTCTCGGCGACGTAGTCGCAGGTGCCGGTCTTGGCGTCGAACGGCTTGGGCCCCGCGGCGGCCGAAGCCGAGGCCGTGGGCGCCGCCGTATCCTGGGCGGAGGTCGAGGGCTGCGCCGTCGCGGCGGCGTCGGTCTTCGAGTCATCGCCGCCGCCCAGCAACGCGACCGCCGCCACGATGCCCCCCACCACGACGACCACGCCTACCGTGGAGCCGATGATCGCCGTGCGCTTGGCGCGCTGCTCGCGTTCGAGACGGCGTGCCAGCTGCCGCTCGTGGTGCTCGCGTGCCAGCTGTTTCTGCCGGTCCTTCCCCGTGGCCACCGCTTTGCCTCCCATAGTCAATCAACTGAGGTGGGCGAATCGTATCGGCCAACAGGTAATGATTCGCAGCCCGGCGACCCGCACCGGTACCCTTCGGTTACATTCCCATTGGCTTTTTTGACGAGATCAGCTGAGGCAGATGCTCATCGCAGGCTTCCCCGCAGGGGCCTTCCAGACCAATTGTTACGTCGTCGCGCCCGCAGCGGGCGAGGAGTGCGTGATCGTCGATCCAGGTCAGGACGCGGTCGACGGGGTCGAGGAGCTGCTGAGAGAGCACCGGCTCAAGCCGGTGGCGGTGCTGCTCACCCACGGACACCTCGACCACGTCTGGTCGGTGGCCCCGGTCTGCGGCGCGCGCGACGTGCCCGCCTGGATCCATCCCGACGATCGCCACCTGCTGAGCGATCCGGCCGCGGGCTGGTCGCCGTCGAGCTCGGCGATGTTCGGCGGCATCACGCTGAGCGAGCCCGACGACGTACGAGAGCTGTCCGACGGCGCCGTGCTGCCGCTGGCCGGGCTGGAGCTCGTGGTCGACCACACTCCCGGCCATACCAGGGGGTCGGTGAGCTTCCGGCTGCCCGATGACGACGTCCTTTTCTCGGGTGACCTGCTGTTCGCCGGCTCCATCGGCCGCACCGACCTGCCGGGCGGCGACTATCCGACCATCCTGCGCAGCCTGGCCGACAAGTGCCTGCCGCTGCCTGACGATACGGTCGTCCTGCCGGGCCACGGACCACAGACCACGATCGGCCACGAGCGCGCCAGCAATCCATATCTGAAGGAAGCCGCGCCGCACGCCGGTCCCACACGAGGCATCTAACAGGGATCTCATGAGTTTCCAAGCGCCAAAGGGCACCTTCGACTGGCTGCCGCCCCGCTCCGAGCAGGTCCTCGCCGTGCGCGAGGCCCTGGTCGCGCCCGCGCGGCTGGCCGGCTACGGCTACATCGAGACGCCGGTGTTCGAGGACACCCAGCTGTTCGCCAGGGGCGTGGGTGAGTCGACCGACATCGTGTCCAAGGAGATGTACACCTTTCCCGACAAGGCGGGCCGCTCCCTGACGCTGCGTCCAGAGGGCACCGCGTCGGTCGTACGCGCCGTCCTGCAGCACGGCCTGCACAACGGCCAGCTCCCGGTCAAGCTGTGGTACTCCGGCAGTCAGTTCCGCTACGAACGCTCCCAGAAGGGCCGCTACCGGCACTTCTGGCAGGTCGGCGCCGAGGCGCTCGGCGCCGAGGATCCCGCGCTCGACGCCGAGATCATCGTGCTGGGCGCCCAGGGCTTCGCCGCGCTCGGCCTGACGGGCGTCCGGCTGCTGATCAACTCGCTGGGCGACAAGACCTGCCGGCCGGCCTACCGGGCCGCGCTGCAGGAGTTCCTGCGCGGGCTCGACCTCGACGCCGACACCAGGGCCCGGATCGAGATCAATCCGTTGCGGGTGCTCGACGACAAGCGGCCCGAGGTGCAGGCGCAGCTGACCGGCGCGCCCCTGGTCGTCGACCATCTGTGCGCCGCCTGCAAGTCCTACCACGAGGAGGTCCGCGGGCTGCTGAGCGCCGCGGGCGTGGCCTACGAGGACGATCCGCGGCTGGTGCGCGGGCTCGACTACTACACGCGCACCACGTTCGAGTTCGTGCACGACGGGCTCGGCTCGCAGTCCGCGGTCGGCGGCGGCGGACGCTACGACGGGCTGAGCGAGATGCTCGGCGGGCCGCCCCTGCCCAGCGTCGGCTGGGCACTGGGCGTCGATCGCACGTTCCTCGCCATGGAGGCCGAGGGGTTGATCGGCGAGGCCGCACCGGGACGCGTCCAGGTGTACGGTGTCCCGCTGGGTGACGAAGCCCGCCGCCGGATGTTCCTGCTCGTGACCGAGCTGCGCCAGGCGGGCGTCAGCGCCGACCTGGCTTACGGCGGCAAGGGGCTCAAGGGCGCGATGAAGGGCGCCGACCGCTCGGGTGCCCGGTTCGCGCTGATCCTGGGCGAGCGTGACCTGGCCGCGCAGGCCGTACAACTGAAGGACCTGACCACCGCTGAGCAGACCGAGGTGCCGCTGGCCCAGGTCGTCGATGTCTTGAAGGGGAAAGTGCAGTGATGCGCACGCATACCGCCGGGTCGCTCCGAGAGGAGCACGCCGGGCAGCAGGTGACGCTGGCAGGATGGGTGGCCAGGCGCCGTGATCACGGCGGTGTGGTCTTCATCGACCTGCGCGATGCCTCCGGCTCGGCGCAGGTGGTCTTCCGCGAGGAGGATCACGCCCACGACCTGCGCGCCGAATACTGCGTGCAGGTGGTCGGCCAGGTCCGGGTCAGGCCGGAGGGCAACGAGAACCCCGAGCTGCCCACCGGGGCGATCGAGGTCGTCGCCGAGCGGGTCGAGGTGCTCAGTGAGTCCGCCCCGCTGCCCTTCCCGATCGAGGGCAGCGCGGGTGTCTCCGAGGAGGCCCGCCTCAAATACCGCTATCTCGACATTCGCCGCCCACAGGTGGCCAATGCCCTGCGAGTCCGCTCGAAGGCCACCTACCTGGCCAACGAGGTCATGCACGAGCTGGGCTTCGTCTACGTCGAGACGCCGACGCTGACCAGGTCCACGCCCGAGGGCGCGCGCGACTTCCTGGTGCCGGTCCGGCTCCAGCCGGGCAACTGGTACGCGCTGCCGCAGTCGCCGCAGCTGTTCAAGCAGCTGCTCCAGGTGGGCGGGCTCGAGCGCTACTACCAGCTCGCCAAGTGCTACCGCGACGAGGACCTGCGGGCCGACCGGCAGCCGGAGTTCACCCAGATCGACGTCGAGATGTCGTTCGTCGACCAGGAAGACGTCATCGCGGTCGGCGAGAAGCTCATCGGCCGCGTGTGGCGGGAGACGGTCGGCTACGAGATCCCGACCCCGCTGCCCCGCATGACCTACGCCGACGCGATGGCCCGCTACGGCTCCGACAAGCCCGACCTGCGCTTCGGCCAGGAGCTCGTTGAGATGACCGACTACTTCGCCGGCACCTCCTTCCGCGTCTTCCAGGCCGACTACGTGGGCGCGGTCGTCATGCCGGGCGGCGGCTCGCAGACCCGCAAGGAGCTCGACGGCTGGCAGGACTGGGCGCGCTCGCGCGGCGCCAAGGGCCTGGCGTACGTGCTCGTCCAGGAGGACGGCACGCTCGGCGGCCCCGTGGCGAAGAACCTTTCAGAAGAGGAAATTTCCGGACTCGCGGCGAAGGTCGGCGCCCAGCCGGGCGACGCGGTCTTCTTCGCGGCCGGCGCGCGCAACGCGGCGCGCGACCTGCTGGGCGCGGCCCGGCTGGAGATCGGCCGCCGCTGCGGCCTCATCGACGAGTCGCTGTGGTCGTTCCTGTGGGTCGTCGACGCGCCCATGTTCGAGGAGGACGGCGAGGGCGGCTGGACGGCCGTGCACCACCCGTTCACCGGCCCCAAGCCCGAATGGGCGGACAACTTCCAGGACCACCCCGGCGAGGCCCTGGCCTACGCCTACGACATGGTCTGCAACGGCATGGAGATCGGCGGTGGCTCCATCCGTATCCACCGGGCGGAGATGCAGCAGCGGGTCTTCGACGTGCTCGGCATCTCCAAGGAGGAGGCCGAGAACAAGTTCGGCTTCCTGCTGGAGGCGTTCAAGTACGGCCCGCCCCCGCACGGAGGCATCGCCTACGGCTGGGACCGCATCTGCATGCTGCTGTCCGGCGGTGAGTCGATTCGCGACGTGATCGCCTTCCCGAAGACCGCCTCGGGCTTCGACCCGCTCACCGGCGCGCCCACGCCCATCACGGTGGACCAGCGCAAGGAGGCGGGCGTCGACGCCAAGCCCAAGAACGAAGGCTGACCCACGACGAAAGAGGGCGCCCCGCCTCTCCACTTCAGGAGAGGCGGGGCGCCCTTTCGCGTCCGGCTAGCGGACCGTGACCTTCTCGATGATGATCGGGTTCTTCGGGGCGGTCGAGCCGCCGTCGCCGACGATGTCCTGATCGTTGACGATGACGCCGTCCTTGGCGACCTTCTCGATGATCTCCAGGCCCGAGCGGACCATGCCGAGCACAGAGTACTGGCCCTCGATCTGCGAGTTCTCGTCCGACAGCGAGATGGCGAACTGGCTGCTGTTCTGTCCGGCCGCGTCCTGCGGCTGGGTGAGGAACACCACGCCGCGGGTGTACGGAATCGCGCCGACGGCCTCGTCCTGGTAGACGTAGCCCGCCGTGCCCTGGCCGTCCGTCGGGTTCTTGCCGTCGGCCTTGGCCTTGGGGTCGCCGCACTGCAGCAGGAACAGCCCCGCCGTCTCCGGCGTCACCAGGCGGTGGCACTTGGTGTTGTTGTAGAAGTTCTTCTTGGCCAGGAAGTCCATCGAGTTGACCGAGCACGGGGTCGCGGCCGGGTCGACGTCGATGACGATCTTGCCATGGTTGGTGAAGACGGTCATCGTCTTCAGCTTCATGTTCGGGCGGCTGCCGGGCATGCCCACGTACTTGTTCGGTGCGCCTGAGGTGTCCTTCTTGTACGTGCAGGACACCTTGCCGGTCTTCTTCGGTATCGAGGACAGCGACGGCGTCGGCGAGGGCGCGGCGCTGGGCGGCGTGGAGGCCGACGGAGTGCTCTCGGCCGAGACCTTCTTGCCGGCGTCGTCCTTGTTGACCAGCGTGGTCGCGGCGAAGATGCCGCCCGCCACCACGACGACGGCCAAGCCCGCGCCGATGAAGACGTTCCGCTTCCCCTTGGCGCTGTCCGCCGCCGCGCGCTGCTCCTGCCGCTCCTTGTGTTCCCGAGCCAACTGGCTCTGGCGGTCGTCCTCGCCGCTCACCGGTATGTCCTCCACTTTTGCCAGTACATGACCAAACAACTCCGGGAATGCTACCGGCCCTGCGATGTGCCGGACGTAAGAGGAGGAAACCACTCGTAGTGACGGGATGGACCGCGAACCATATCGTGTCGCCATTCGTAGTTGAAATGAGAACTAGGAGTGCAGACATGTTCGACGAGATCTTCGGCTTGCCCGCCCATCCGCTGATCATCCACTTCGCCGTGGTGCTGACCCCGCTCCTCGCGGCCGCCTCCGTGGCGTACACGGTCCTGCACCGCTGGCGGCCGCTGCTGGCCTGGGCGGTGGTCCTGCTCTCCTTGGGGGCGCCCGTGGCCGTCTTCGCGGCCAAGGAGAGCGGCGAGAGCCTCAAGGCGGCCCGCTTCGCCTCGGTCGACGGCACTCTGGGCCAGCGGATCGAGACCCACGAGAGCTTCGCCAACCCGTTGCTCCTGTCGACGGCCGGCCTCGGGGTCGCCGCGTTGCTGCTCGTCTACGCCACGAGCCCGAGCCGCGGCTCGCTCGGCGACAGGTTCGGCCGCCCGGTCACCCTCGTGCTGTCCGGCGTGACGGTGCTGCTGGCCGTGGTGGTCGGCTACTTCGTCTTCCGCGCCGGTGACTCGGGCGCGAGAGCCGTCTGGGGCGCGTAGCCCGCTCCCTGATGGTGGAAGAGCCGTCTGGTGAATATCTGGCCCGCTCCCCGGTGGTGGACCGAAGCAGGTGTGCCTGATGGTGGACGACCGAAGCCCGCTTGCCTGATGGTGGACCGCTGGACGCGGTCCACCCCGTAAACTCGCGTTGTGGAGAGTCTGTTCGATTCGGCGGCTGAGGAGGCCACGCCGCAGCCCCTCGCGGTCCGGATGCGGCCGCGCACGCTCGACGAGGTGATCGGTCAGCGTCACCTGCTCGGCGCGGGCACCCCGCTGCGCAGGCTCGTCGAGAGCGAGGCGCCGATGTCGCTCTTCCTCTGGGGGCCGCCCGGCACCGGCAAGACGACGCTCGCCTACGTCGTCTCCAACGTCACCAAGCGGCGCTTCGTCGAGGTCTCCGCCGTCTCGGCCGGGGTCAAGGACGTACGCGCCGCCATCGACGTCGCCAAGCGCGAGCTGGGCATGAGCGGCCGGCAGACCGTGCTCTTCGTCGACGAGGTCCACCGCTTCAACAAGGCCCAGCAGGACGCCCTACTGCCCGCCGTTGAGAACCGCTGGGTCACCTTCATCGGCGCCACCACCGAAAACCCCTTCTTCTCGGTCATCTCCCCCCTGCTGTCGCGCTCGTTGCTGCTCACGCTCGAGTCCTTGACCGACGACGACATCCGCGCGGTCCTGGAGCGGGCGGTGGCCGACGAACGCGGCCTCGGCGGCCGCGCCACCGTCGCCCCCGAGGCCGTCGACCATCTCGTACGCCTGGCCGGCGGCGACGCCCGCCGCTCCCTGACCTACCTCGAAGCCGCCGCGCTGCTGTCCGACGACATCACGGTCGAGGTCGTGGAGAAGGCCGTCGACAAGGCGGCCGTACGCTACGACCGGCAGGGCGACCAGCACTACGACGTCATCAGCGCCTTCATCAAGTCGATGCGCGGCTCCGACGCCGACGCCGCGCTCCACTACCTGGCCCGCATGATCGAGGCGGGCGAGGACCCGCGCTTCATCGCCCGCCGCATCGTCATCTTCGCCTCGGAGGACGTCGGCCTGGCCGACCCGACCTGCCTGCAGACCGCGGTCGCCGCGGCCCAGGCCGTGCAGCTCATCGGCCTGCCGGAGGGCCAGATCAACCTTGCCCACGCGGTCCTGCACTGCGCGCTGGCGCCCAAGTCCAATGCCGTCGTGAAGGCCATCGGAGCGGCGATCGGCGACGTACGCCGCGGTCTGATCGGCCAGGTGCCCGGCCACCTGCGCGACGCCCACTATCCGGGTGCCGCCAAGCTGGGCCACGGCGACGGCTACAAGTACCCGCACGACTTCGATCACGGGCTGGTCCGCCAGGACTACGCGCCCGAGCAGGTGCGCGACAAGCGCTACTACGAGCCCACCAAGCATGGTGGGGAGGGCGTGCTGGCCGAGCGGTGGGCTCGGATACGTGACTTCCTGCGGGGCTCTTGACGGCCGCTGGGTGAGCTCCTGGGCGGGCCGTTGACGGTCTCCTGGCCTGGCTCTGGGCAAGCCGCTGACAGGTTCCTGGCAGGCTCTTGACGGACTTCTGGCCGTCCGGGGTTCGGCTGGTCGGCCTCGGGGTCGGTGCCGCTCGCGGGCCGGTCCGTTCGAGCGGGGAAACGGGGGCCTCCGACGTGGCGGCCTGATGGAGCCGGGCGTCGCCAGTAATCTGGGCCGTCGAACGCGATAGGGTTCTTGCCGTTCCGGCCCAGCGTACGAGGGAGATGAGCGGATGCTTACCGCTGGAGAGGTCGCCGGGCTGATCGCCGCCACGGGCTGGATCGTCTTGGTCTGCGTGCTCGTCATGGTGCTGGTCAAGCTCACCCGGCTGATCACCGCGACCAGCAGAGCGGTGGCCGACCTGAGCGCCCGCATGGCGCCGCTGCTCGATGACATGAGCCTGACGGTCAACGAGACCAACCGGCAGCTGGTGGCCGTCGAGGCCATCGCCAAGGACGTCAAGCAGGTGAGCTCCCACGCCGCCAAGCTCAGCGCCGTCACCCAGACCGTCTTCACCGGACCGCTGATCAAGGTCTCCTCCATCGGCTACGGTGTGCGCAGGGCCATCGAGGTCCGCAGGCCGCGCAAGGCGGGCCGACGGCGATGATCAGACGGCTGTTCTACCTGTCGCTCGGCGCGCTGCTGACCCTCTGGGTGATGCGCAGGCTGCAGGCGCTCCACCCCAACCACGTGGCCCGCAGGACCGTCGGCGGCGCCGCGAGCATGCTCGGACGGGTGAGAGACTTTACTTCTGACGCGCTCGGCGAGGCCGCGGAGCGCGAAATCGAGTTGCGGGCCCGTTTCGGACTCGACAACCCTGAAAGCAACGACTAACGCAAAGGATGGCCACCATGGAGTCGGCAGAGATCGCGCGCCGCTTCCTGCGCTTCTTCGAGGAGCGTGGGCACAAGGTAGTGCCCTCGGCCAGCCTGATCGCTGAGGACCCGACGCTTCTCCTGGTCAACGCGGGTATGGTGCCCTTCAAGCCGTACTTCCTGGGGCAGCGCAAGCCTCCGGCGGACCGGCTGGCCACCGCGCAGAAATGCGTGCGCACCCCCGACATCGACGAGGTCGGCAAGACCACCCGGCACGCGACGTTCTTCCAGATGCTGGGCAACTTCTCCATCGGCGACTACTTCAAGGCCGAAGTGATCCCGTTCGCCTGGGAGCTGCTGACCAAGCCGGAGTCCGAGGGCGGCTTCGGCTTCCCGCCCGACCGCCTGTGGGCGACCGTCTACCTCGACGACGACGAGGCGCTCGACATCTGGCACAACAAGGTCGGGCTGCCCCTCGAGCGCATCCAGCGCCGCGGCCTCGAAGACAACTACTGGCACATGGGCGTGCCGGGCCCTGGCGGACCGTGCTCGGAGATCTACTACGACCGCGGCGCCGAATACGGCCGCGAGGGCGGCCCCATCGCCGACGAGAACCGCTACCTCGAAGTCTGGAACCTCGTCTTCATGCAGGACCAGCTGGGCGAGGTCCGCAGCAAGGTCGACTTCGACATCATCGGCGAGCTGCCCGCCAAGAACATCGACACCGGCATGGGCCTGGAGCGCATGGCGGCGATCCTGCAGGGCGTCGACAACATTTACGAGATCGACACCACCTACAAGATCCTCGACAAGGCCGCCGAGCTCACCAAGACCCGCTACGGCCGCGACCACCGCTCCGACGTCAGCCTGCGAGTGATCGCCGACCACGTCCGCACCGGCACCATGCTGGTCGCCGACGGCGTCATGCCCGGCAACGAGGGCCGCGGCTACGTGCTGCGCCGCATCCTGCGCCGCTCGGTCCGCAACCTGCGCCTGCTCGGCTCCGGCGACGAGCGCTACATGCACGCGCTGACCGAGGTCGCGATCGAGGTCATGGGCGAGCAATACCCGCAGCTGAAGGCGGACGCGCCGCAGATCCACGGGGTCATCGACGCCGAGGAGGCGTCCTTCCTCGGCACGCTGCGCACCGGCACCGCCATGTTCGACGTCACGGTGGAGGAGACCAAGCGCAAGTCCGGCTCGATGCTCTCCGGCGAGCAGGCGTTCCAGCTGCACGACACCTACGGCTTCCCGATCGACCTCACGCTCGAAATGGCGTCCGAGCACGGGCTCCAGGTCGACGAAGAGGGCTTCCGCCGCCTGATGAAGGAGCAGCGCGACCGCGCCAAGGCCGACGCGGCGGCGAAGAAGACCGGCAACGCCGACATCTCCGTCTTCGGGCAGCTGCTGGAGAAGGCGGGCCGGGTCGAGTTCCTCGGCTACGACCAGACCGAGGCCGACACCAGCATCGTCGGCATCCTGGTCGACGGCGGCGCGGTTCCCGCGGCGGGCGCGGGCACCGACGTGGAGGTCGTGCTCTCCCGCACCCCCTTCTACGCCGAAGGCGGCGGTCAGCTCGCCGACCAGGGCGTGATCCGCACCGGCGGCGCCGAGGTGGAGATCCGCGACGTGCAGACGCCGCTCGCGGGCCTCGTCGTGCACCGCGGCCGGATCCGCAAGGGCGAGCTCAAGGTCGGCGACGAGGCCCAGGCGGAGATCGACATCGAGCGGCGCCGCGCGATCTCGCGCAGCCACAGCGCCACCCACCTCGTCCACCGCGGCTTCAAGAACGCGCTGGGCGAGACGGCGGCGCAGGCCGGCTCGGAAAACTCGCCCGGCCGCTTCCGCTTCGACTTCACCGCGGCGGGCGCGGTGCCGCCGAGCGTGCTGCGCGACGTCGAGGACGAGGTCAACGCGGTCCTCGTCAACGACCTCAAGGTCAACGCCTTCTACACCTCCCAGACGGAGGCCAGGGCGATGGGCGCGCTGGCGATGTTCGGCGAGAAGTACGGCGACGAGGTCCGCGTCGTGGAGATCGGCGACTACTCGCGCGAGCTCTGCGGCGGCACCCACGTGCACAGCTCCGGCCAGCTCGGCCTGGTCAAGGTGCTCGGCGAGCAGTCGGTCGGCGCTGGTGTGCGCCGCGTCGAGGCGCTCGTCGGCATCGACGCCTTCCGCTTCCTGGCGCGCGAGAGCGTGCTGGTCGCCCAGCTCACCGAGCAGCTCAAGGCGCGCCGCGAGGAGCTGCCCGAGCGCGTCGAGGGCATCGTCACCCGCCTGCGCACCGCCGAGAAGGAGCTGGAGCGGCTCCGGTCCGCGCAGGTGCTCCAGGTGGCGGGCGAGCTGGCTGCGCAGGCCCGTGACCTGGACGGAGTCTTCGTGGTGACGCACCGCGCGCCTGACGGCACCGGGGCCGATGACCTGCGTAAGCTCGCGCTTGATGTGCGTGGCAGATTCCCGGCCGACCGACCGGCGGTCATCGTGATCGCGGGTGTCCCCTCCGACCGGCCCGTGGTCGTTGCCGCGGTCAACGAGGCGGGACGTGAGCGCCAGCTCAAGGCCGGGCGACTGGTCGGCGTCGCCGCCAAGGCGCTTGGGGGTGGCGGTGGCGGCAAGGACGATGTCGCGCAAGGCGGCGGCACACGACCGGAGGCGGTCGGCGACGCGCTGCGACTGGTCGAGCAGGCCATCGCGGAGCAGCTCGGCTGACATGCGGTTCGGTTCACGGATCGGCGTGGACGTCGGGTCCGTACGCATCGGCGTGGCCCGCAGTGACCCCTCGGGCCTGCTGGCCACTCCGGTGGAGACCGTCAGGCGAGGCCAGGGCGACCTCGACCGCATCGCCGCGATCGCCGACGAACACTCGGCGATCGAAGTCGTGGTCGGGCTGCCCACCTCGCTGTCGGGCCGCGAAGGGCAGGCCGCCGCGCTGGCCCGCGAATTCGCCACAGCGCTGGCCCGGCGACTTGCGCCCACGCCCGTCCGCCTCTTCGACGAACGGCTGACCACGGTCGCGGCGCAGCAAGGACTACGGGCCAGCGGCGTGCGGGCCAAGAAGCAGCGCGCGGTCGTGGACCAGGCGGCGGCGGTCGTGCTGCTGCAGGACGCGCTCGACGTCGAGAGAGCCACGGACAGACCACCCGGCAGGCCCGTCGATCCGCCCTCCGGGGTGGACGGCGGACCCGCCTCATGACCGGGCGTCTTACCGGGGGCGGCGGGGAACGGGCGGGGATGGCCGCATGAGCGGGTCACCTCCGGACGAGGATGACGACCTGATCCCGTTCGTCCCGGAACCCTTCTTCCCGTCCTCGGACACAGCACCGTCTTCGGACGTCGAGGTGCCTTCGGATGCCAAAACGCTTTCGGACTCCGCGACGCCCTCAGACACCGATATGTCCTCTAGCGCCGACGTGTCCTCGGGAACCGGTGTGTCTTCGGACTCCGACGGTCCCTTGGGACCGGACGCGTCAGAGGCTCCGGACGTGCCGGTGACGGAGGAGTACGCAGCGGACGGACGAGAGTGTCGCGCGGACGACCTGGGCGCGATCGCCCCGGCGGACGGCGGGCGGCTTCCTCGTGGTGCGTCATCGGAGGGTGGTGCGCCGTTCGACGGCGGCTTGCCCGACGACGGGAGGCTCGCCGGTGGTGCTCCATCCGAGGGTGGCGCGCCTTCCTATGGCGGGCGGCTTTCGGATGGTGGCATGTCCCACAGCGGCGCGCCTTCGGACGGCCGCACCTCCGACGGTGGCGTCTCCGGCGCGGATCCGGGCGAATCGCCGGGCGTCGGTGGCCTCGCACCTGGGGCGGCCCGGGTCAGTGGCGGTGGCGTGTCCGAGGCCGGAACCGGGGCCGGGACCGGAGGCGGAGCCGGAACCGAAGCCATGGGCGGAGCCGAGGCCGGAGCTGGAACTGGGGGCCGTACCCAGGGCAGAGCTGGAGTCGGCGGTGGGGACGTTCGTGGGGTTCGGCGGCGGGAGAAGCGGTCGGCCGTGCGTACGGTGGCGCTGCTGGGCGTGGTGGTGTCCGCGTCGATCGCCGCGCTCGGCGTAGGCGTGTACGTGGCGCTCAAGCCGTACCTGACCCCCGACGACTTCGAGGGCACCGGTGGCGGCCCCGTGACCGTGCGGATCCCGCCCGGTGCCAACGCGGGTGACGTCGGCGCGGTGCTGGCCGAGGCCGGGGTGGTGGCCAGCGCGCGGTCGTTCGTGAACGCGGCCGAGGACCGCGCCGTGGCGGGACGCCTGCGGCCGGGGCACTATCGGCTGCGCAAGGGCATGGCCGCGGGCGCCGCGCTCGACCTGCTGCTCGCGCCCGCCTCCAGGATGGTCAGGCGGGTCACCGTGCCCGAGGGCATGCGGGCGTCCGAGACGCTCGTCCGGCTGGCCGCTCAGTCCGGGCTGGCTCTTAAAGAGTTGCAGGCGGTCGACGCGGCTCTGGTCGGGCTGCCCAAATACGCCAAGGGCCTCGAAGGGTTCCTGTTTCCGGCCACGTACGAGGTCGAGCCCGGGGACAAGGCCGTTGACCTGCTGACCGCGATGGTGGAGCGGTTCGGCGCGGCGGCGAAGCAGGTGGAGCTGGTGAAGAAGGCCCCGCACGTGCATCTGAGCCCGCTGGAGGCCGTCACGGTGGCCAGCATGATCCAGGCCGAGGGCGGCAGGGACGAGGACTATCCCAAGATCGCCAGAGTGATCTACAACAGGCTCAAGCGCGACATGCGGCTCCAGATCGACAGCACCGTCCTGTACGCCCTGGGCAAGCGGACCCTGAAGGTCACCGAGAGCGACACCAAGGTCCAATCGCCGTACAACACCTACCGGCACATCGGACTGCCTCCGGGGCCCATCGCCAATCCCGGAGAGAAGGCGCTGATCGCGGCCTTGCATCCGGCGAGCGGTGATTGGCGCTGGTTTGTGACGACGGATCCGGCGCATAGAATCACCAAATTCACCGACAAAGAGAGCGAGTTCGTGAGATACCGGGAAGAGTTGCACCGAAACCTCGGGACGAAATGATGCTTGCCGGGACCCCCCTCTTCCCGCGAGAGATCTTCGAAATCCCCGAGCGGAGCCCCCGAGAGAGGGCCCGCGCGCTCTTCTTGTCCTCTAGCATGGCTACCCAGAGTGATATTCGCCGGTCGTGGGTGCACGGTCGGCGAACCCCCCGCTCGGTGACCCCCAACGGTTCGGCAGTGCCACTTGACGCCGGGCCGTACGTACCGGGAGATTGGCCTGCGCACCTATGAACGATCTCGACATGGATTTCCTGCTCGGCGCCGAGGACGACGAAGGCTCCTCCCGGCGCCGCGGCCGAGCCAACGGTAAAGGCGGCAGCCGCAGGCGTCGCAGGCGCCGTAACCGTGGCGGCTTCATCGCGCCCCTCCTGGCCTTCATCGTCCTGGCGGGCATCCTTGGTGGCGGCGGCTACTTCGGCTACCAGTGGATCAGCGGCGCTCTGGTGCCCGACGACTTCACCGGCCAGGGCAAGGGCGACGTGACCATCGAGATCAAGGACGGCCAGACCGCCTCCGACGTGGCGGTGGAGCTGGAGCGGCAGGGGGTCGTCGCCAGCGCCAGGGCGTTCACCAACGCGATCGCCAACGCCAACAAGAGCGGCGCGCTCCAGCCGGGCCAATACACCCTGCGCAAGGGGATGTCCGCCGCCAACGCGGTGACGATGCTCGGCTCGGCCAACAAGCTGATCGTCAGGATCCCGTTCGAGGAGGGGCTGCGCCTTTCCGACGTCCTCGCCCGGCTCGCCGACAAGACCGACAAGCCGCTGAAGGACTTCGTCGCCGCCGCCAAGGACACCAGCGAGATGGAGCTGCCGTCCTACGCGAAGGGCAGGCTGGAGGGCTACGCCTTCCCCGCCACGTACGAGTTCCAGCCGAAGTCCACGCCGGCCGACATGCTGTCGCAGATGGTCGAGCGGTTCAACCAGGCGGCGGAGAAGGCCGACCTCGTGGGCGGCGCAAAGGCCCTGCGGCGCACGCCGGCCGAGATCATCACGATCGCCAGCATCATCCAGGCCGAGGCCGGCCGGCACGAGGACATGCCGAAGATCGCCCGCGTCATCTACAACCGGCTCGACCATGAGCCGGAGATGCAGCTGAAGATGGACAGCACGGTGATGTACGCGACGAACAAGAAGGGCACGTCCGCGACGCACGCGCAGCTGCAGAGCACCTCCAAGTACAACACCTACAAATACTTGGGTCTCCCGCCCGGCCCCATCTCCAACCCGGGCGACGCCGCGATCGAGGCGGCTCTCAACCCGGCCAAGGGTCCCTGGCTCTACTTCGTCGCCACCGACCCCAAGAGCCACATCACCAAGTTCGCCGTCACGGACGCGGAATTCCAGGTATTGCTCAACGAATACCGCCGAAACGGTGGCTGACGCCGTCGGGTGAGCGGCGGAAGCAGGCCACGCCACCGGTCTCACCGTCTCGTAACCGCGCTCGGCCATGTGCGGGCTCAGCTGGAGGCCCTGAGCCCTGTACGGCGACTGGGGTCGGCCGGGCATGCCGTACCCGCAGACAGGGATGCTGTACAAAAGCGGCTGCACAGAAGACAGGCCGCGCAAAATCAGCAGGCAGTAAGGCATGGAGAGGAGAACCGCGTGCGGGCAGGGGTGCTGGGGTCGCCGATCGCGCATTCGCTGTCGCCCTACCTGCATCGGGCGGCCTATCAGGCGATGGGGCTCGACGGGTGGAGCTACGAGGTCCGCGAGTGTGACGAGGCCCGGCTGCCCGGGCTGCTGCGGGAGCTCAAGCCGCGCCGCGGTGAGGTGCCGGGGGACGAGGGGGCCTGGGCGGGGTTGTCGCTGACCATGCCGCTCAAGCGGGCCGTGCTGCCGCTGCTCGACAGCGTCTCCGACCTGGCCGTCGAGGTGGGCGGGGCCAATACCGTGGTGTTCCGCGACGGCGCGAGCCATGGGGACAACACCGACGTCTACGGCATCGAGCGGGCGCTGGCCGAGGCGGGGGTGCCGGTACCGAGGTCGGCGACCGTGCTGGGCGGGGGCGCCACCGCCGCTTCGACGCTGGCGGCGCTGCGCAACCTGGGGCTGCACTCCGCGACCCTGCTGGTACGCGATCCCGCCAGGGCGGGGGACACGGCCGGGGTGGCCGAGCGGCTCGGGATGGCGCTGGCGATCGAGACGTTCGACAAGCTCGACGTTTCGACGCGGGTGGATCTGGTGGTGTCCACGCTGCCGAGCGGGGCGGCCGACGCCTTCGCGGCGCGGCTGGCGCGGGTTCCCGCGCTCTTCGACGTGGTCTACTCGCCCTGGCCGACCAGCGCGGCGGCGGCGGTCCAGGCTGGGGGCGGCACCGTGGTCGGCGGGTTCGGGATGCTGCTGCACCAGGCGGTGCGGCAGGTGGAGCTGATGACCGGCCGGACGGATGTGCCGGTGAAGGCGATGCGCGCGGCCGGCGAGGCGGAGATCCTCAGACGGTCGGCCAGTCGTACGGGTTGATCAACCGAACGGCCAGGATCAACCAGGTGGTGTCGAGAACGTAGCTCACTCGATGCCCTCAAGGTCGACATCTCGCATCATGCTGCTCCTGTCGCGAGTGAGGTCGAGTGCGCTCAGATCGGGCCCCGAGAGCAGGAATTCCTTGAACTGGCGGTATTCCTCCATGTCCAGGATGGCCGCCACGTCCTGCCCGTGCCTGGTGACGATCTGCGGTCCCTCGTCATGGGCCCTGCGGACGGTCTCGCTGAAGCGCTGTTCGGCCTCCTGCTGCTGCCATTTGCTCTCTTCGAGATCGGTCGCATGCCCTCCTTCTGGCTAATTTTCTGGACAGAATTTACCGCTCAGACCCCTGGCCAGCGGGGATGATTCGAAGAAGTCTCGTTGTTGTGGTAATGTAGCTCACTGATCGGTCCGGCATGCCTTGCTGGACGCGCAAGCGGAGGTCTCCCTCCCACCTGAGTCGCCGAGAGGTGGCCGGGTCCAGGATCACGCCGGACTTACTCCGGGGAGCTTACGGCCACGATGCCAAAGAGCTCAGTGGCCCCGCATGCGCGACGTGCGGGGCTTTTCGCGTTTGCGCGGAGTTCCTCGGCACCGAGCACGTACGGGAACGCAAACCTAGGAGGCCCCATCAGCACTGAGCCCCGCATCAACGAGCGTATCCGAGTTCCCGAGGTTCGCCTCGTGGGCCCGAACGGCGAGCAGGTAGGCATCGTCTCCATTCACGATGCCCTCAAGCTCGCTCAGGAGGCCGACCTAGACCTCGTCGAGGTCGCGGCCACGGCTCGACCGCCCGTGTGCAAGCTCATGGACTACGGCAAATTCAAGTACGAGTCCGCGATGAAGGCGCGCGAGGCGCGCAAGAATCAGGCGCACACGATCATCAAGGAGATCAAGCTCCGGCCGAAGATCGACCCGCACGACTACGAGACCAAGAAGGGTCACGTGGTGCGGTTCCTCAAGGCGGGGGACAAGGTCAAAGTCACGATCATGTTCCGTGGTCGCGAGCAGTCCCGGCCGGAGCTCGGCTTCCGACTGCTGCAGCGGCTCGCGGACGACGTCCAGGAGCTGGGATTCGTCGAGTCCCACGCGAAGCAGGACGGTCGTAACATGATCATGGTGATCGGTCCGCACAAGAAGAAGGCTGAGGCGAAGGCCGAAAAGGCCGCAGCCAAGGCACAGCGTGGCGGCGAGGAGCCTTCCGAGCTGGAGACTTCCGAGCAGGAAGCTCCCATACAGGAAGCGTGACCCGCGGTTGGGGTTAGCCTTAACAGCACACCCCGACAGCCACCCCGCCAGACGAAGACGCCGCGACCGGGTCGGCCAGCACCGGCCCGGCCACCGGCACGGACGAATTGAGGAGAGACGGCGAATGCCGAAGATGAAGACGCACAGCGGTGCGAAGAAGCGGTTCCGGCTCACCGGCACCGGCAAGGTCGTGCGCCGCCGGGCCAATCGCGCGCACTACAACGAGTGGAAGTCGTCCACGCTGACGCGCCGTCTCAAGAACGAAGTCGTCCTGTCCGACGCTGACTCCAAGAAAATCAAGAAGCTGCTCGCCAAGTAGCGCGACCCCCGGGGAGATAGAACATGGCACGCGTGAAGCGGGCGCTCAACGCCAAGAAGAAGCGCAAGGTCGTCCTCGAGCGGGCTTCCGGTTACCGTGGCCAGCGGTCACGTCTGTACCGCAAGGCCAAGGAGCAGATGCTCCACTCGATGACGTACGCCTATCGGGACCGTAAGGACCGTAAGGGTGCGTTCCGTCGTCTGTGGATCCAGCGGATCAACGCCGCTGCCCGCCAGAACGGCATGACGTACAACCGCCTGATCCAGGGTCTGCGGCTGGCCAACATCGAGGTCGACCGTAAGATCCTCGCCGATCTCGCGGTGAACGACAGCCAGACCTTCGCCACGCTCGTCGAGGCCGCCAAGAAGGCGCTGCCGGCGAACGTGAACGCCCCGGCCGCGAGCTGAGGCGCTTGACAGAGGAGCCCGGCGAGGCTCTAGCCGAGGGCCCACCTGATGGTGGGCCCTTTGCTGTGTGTACAGGCGCCACGATTGCTGTACGCGCGGGCGCCACGCGCGGGCACGCGGCCGGTGCGACCGGCCGTACAGATCATCAGGGGAGAGCATGGCCGGATCCGAGCTGACCAACGTGAAGTCGCCGCGCGTGAAGGCCGCCAGACGGCTCGCCAAGCGCGCCTTCAGGGAGCAGGACCGCAAGTTCCTGGCCGAGGGGCCCCAGGCCGTACGCGAGGCGCTCAAGCTCGAAGGGGTGACGCTGGAGCTGTTCGCCACCGCCGAAGCCGAGCTCCGTCACCCCGAGCTGATCACCGACGCGACGCTCAAGGGCATCCCGATCCACCGGGCCAGCGGCGAGGTCCTGGCCGAGCTCTCCCAGACCGTCACCCCGCAGGGGCTGCTGGCCGTCTGCCGGCTGGTGCACGTGCCGCTCGACGACGCCCTTTCCGGCGACCCGCGCCTGGTCGCGGTCCTCGCGCACGTGCGCGACCCCGGCAACGCGGGCACCGTCATGCGCGCCGCCGACGCCGCGGGAGCCGACTCCGTGATCTTCACCGACGCCTCCGTCGACCCCTACAACGGCAAGTGTGTACGCGCCAGCGCGGGCAGCCTGTTCCACCTGCCCGTCACCATCGGTACACCGGTGGCCGCCGCCGTGCGTCAACTCAGAGAGCGCGGACTTCGCGTGCTGGCGGCCGACGGCGCGGGCAAGCACACGCTCGACGACGTCGACCTGTCGGGCCCCACCGCGTGGATCTTCGGAAACGAGGCATGGGGTCTGCCCGAGGAGGTTCTCGCCGAAGCCGACGATGTGGTCAGAGTGCCCATCTACGGACAGGCCGAAAGCCTCAACCTGGCCACCGCGGCCGCGGTATGCCTTTACTCCTCCGCCAGGGCTCAGCGAGTGCCCTAGGCGGCTGGAAACCCGCTATTGTCGGCCTTGTAGGCGGAGGAGGCGAGTTCGTGCACGGCGCAGACACCGATGGTCGAGTGGTCGCCTCCGCGTGCACGATAGCCATCGACGATCTTCCAGACGGCCTCATCGTGACCGACAGATTCGGTTGCGTGCTGGCCGTCAACCGAGCCGCCGCGCGGCTCACGGGCGTCACCGTCGAGCGGGCGGTCGGCAGGGACATGAACGAGGTCTTCCCCTTCCGCGACCATGACGGCCGCGAGTGGTGGAAGGCTCTCGACCCCGAGGGCGGTCTGCGCACCCGCAGCAGGGTGCCCGAGCGCCCCATCCACCTGCCCGGCGGGCAGGAGCTCTACGTCGCGGCCAGGCTGTCGCGCGAGCCCGAGCGGTGCGGCGACGTCGACCGGGTGACGATCACCCTGCGTGACGGCGGTGCCCGCGCCCGGCTGGAGCGCAGCCGCGCCGACCTGGTCTCCACGGTCGCCCACGAGCTGCGCTCGCCGCTGACCAGCGTCAAGGGCTTCACCGCGACCTTGCTGGCCAAGTGGACCCGCTTCACCGACGAGCAGAAGCGCGTCATGCTCGAGACCGTCAACAACGACGCCGACCGCGTGACCAGGCTGATCACGGAGCTGCTCGACGTCTCCCGCATCGAGTCGGGCCGGCTGGAGCTGCACCGCCAGGTCGTCGACGTGCCCGCCAGAGCGCGGCGCATCATCGCGGGCCGCGTCGCGGCGGGGGAGGCCGAGGACCGCTTCCGCCTCGTCGTCGGCGACCACCTCCCCGAAATGTGGCTGGACCAGGACAAAGTCGACCAGATCCTCGGTAACCTGATGGAAAACGCGGTGCGCCACGGACGCGGCACCGTCACCATAGACATCGAGTCCGTCGGATGGGGAGTTGGCGTGTCGGTGCGCGACGAGGGCGAGGGCATCGCGCCCGAGCTGGCTCCGCGCGTCTTCCGGCAGTTCTGGCGCGGCAACAGCCGCCGGCGCGGCGGCACCGGGCTCGGCCTGTTCATCGTGAAGGGCCTGGTCGAGGCGCACGGCGGCACGATCACCGTGCAGCGCGCGCCCGAGGGTGGGGCGGAGTTCCGATTTACCGTGCCCACCGGCACACCCGACTTCGCCACGGTGTAGTTAGCCACGGTGCGGTCCGCGCGGCCCGATAGCGGGAAGCGGCGGGAGTCGGGCCCGGTGGGCGGATCCCACTAGACTCTGTCACGCTCAAGCCCTGGATACGGAGCTCACTCTTGTCTGACTACGACCCCGTCGAGGTGACACCGTTGCATGCCGACGAGGTGTCCCGCATGGAGGCCGACGCCCTGGCGGCGATCAAGACGGCCGGCGACCTCGACGCACTCAAGCAGGCGCGGCTGGCCCACGCGGGCGACCGCTCGCCCATCGCGCTGGCCAACCGCGAGATCGGCGCTCTGCCGCCCGCGGCCCGCGCCGAGGCCGGCAAGCGCGTCGGCGGCGCCCGCAAGGCGATCAACGAGGCGCTCGCCGCCCGGCAGGCCGAGCTGGAGGCCGAGCGCGACGCCCGGGTGCTCGTCGAGGAGGCCGTCGACGTCACCCTGCCGTGGGACCGGCAGCCGCGCGGCGCCCGCCACCCGCTGACCACCATGCAGGAGCGCATCGCCGACACCTTCGTCGCGATGGGCTACGAGGTGGCCGAGGGCCCCGAGCTCGAAGGTGAGTGGTTCAACTTCGACGCCCTCAACATCGCCAAGGATCACCCGGCGCGCTCCGACCACGACACCTTCTTTGTGGAGTCCACCGAGTCGGGCATGGTCCTACGCACCCAGACCTCGCCGGTGCAGATCCGCGCGCTGCTGCAGCGGGGCGCGCCGTGCTACGTCATCTCGCCGGGCAAGGTGTTCCGCACCGACGAGCTCGACGCCACCCACACTCCCGTCTTCCACCAGGTCGAGGGCCTGGCGATCGACGAGGGGCTGACGATGGCCCACCTCAAGGGCACGCTCGACCGGTTCGCCGAGGTCATGTTCGGCGAGGGCATCACCACCAGGTTCCGGCCCAACTACTTCCCGTTCACCGAGCCGTCGGCCGAGATGGACCTCAAGTGCTTCGTCTGCCGCGGCGCCTCGGCGATCCCCGGCAACCCGCCGTGCCGCACCTGCAAGTCCGAGGGCTGGATCGAGTGGGGCGGCTGCGGCATGGTCAACCCGCGCGTACTGATCGCCTGCGGCGTCGACCCGTCGACATACTCGGGTTTCGCGTTCGGCATGGGCATCGAACGCACGCTGATGTTCCGCCACAACGCTGAGGACATGCGCGACATGGTCGAGGGAGACGTGCGCTTCACGCTTCCGTTCGGATTGGAGATCTGATGAAGGTCCCGCTCTCCTGGCTGCGGGAGCACGCCGATCTCCCGGCGGTCACCGCACAAGAGGTGGCCGACAAGCTCACCGCGGCCGGGCTCAAGCTCGAGTCGATCACCTCCCACGGCCACGACGTGAAGAACGTCGTGGTCGGCGAGGTGCTTGAGATCGAGGAGCTGACCGGTTTCAAGAAGCCGATCAGGCACTGCAAGGTCGAGGTCGGCGAGGCGATGCCGCGCGAGATCGTCTGCGGCGCCACCAACTTCGCCGTCGGTGACCGCGTGCCGGTCGTGCTGCCGGGCGGCGTGCTGCCCGGTGGCTTCGAGGTCGGCGCGCGCAAGACCTACGGGCGGCTGTCCGAGGGCATGATCTGCTCCGAGCGCGAGCTCGGTCTCGGCGAGGACCACGGCGGCATCATGGTCCTGCCCGCCGGCACCCCGATCGGCGCCGACGTGGTCGAGCTGCTCGGGCTCCGCGACGACGTGATCGAGCTGGAGATCACCCCCGACATCGGCTACGCCCTGTCGGTCAGGGGCGTGGCGCGCGAGGCCGCGACCGCCTTCGAGGTGCCCTTCCACGACCCCGCCGACGTCGAGCTGCCCACCGCCGACGAGCAGGCGTGGCCCGCCTCGATCGGCGACCCGACCGCCTGCGACAGGTTCGTGCTGCGCGAGGTCACCGGCTTCGACCCGGCCGCCCAGAGCCCGCTCTGGATGCGCGTACGCCTGACGCGGGCCGGCATGCGGCCGGTGTCGCTGGCCGTCGACATCACCAACTACCTGATGCTGGAGCTCGGCCAGCCGCTGCACGCCTTCGACCGGGCCAAGCTCACCGGCGAGATCGTCGTACGCCGGGCCGGGCAGGGCGAGCGGCTCGAAACGCTCGACCACGTCACCCGCGAGCTCGACCCCGACGACATCCTGATCACCGACCAGTCGGGCCCGATCTCGATGGCGGGCACGATGGGCGGACTGGAGACCGAGATCTCCGGCGAGTCGACCGACATCGTCATCGAGGCCGCGCACTTCTCGGCGACCGGCATCTCCCGGGAGTCGCGCAGGCACAACCTCGTGTCCGAGGCGTCCAAGCGGTTCGAGCGCGGCGTCGACCGCGAGCTGCCGCTGGTCGCCTCGTGGCGGGCGGTGAGCCTGCTGGCCGAGCTGGGTGGCGCCACCGTACGGCCGGGTCTGACGCACGCCGAGGTCGACGTCGAGCCGGCGCGCATCGCCATTCCGGCGAGCCATCCGGGCGACGTGGCCGGCGTGCCCTACTCCAAGGAGACCGTCGTACGCCGCCTGGAGCAGGTCGGCTGCGTCGTGACCGACGGCGACGACCCGGCCGTGCGCAGGGGCGGAGTCGACCCGACCGGGGTCGTGACCGGCGGCGAGCTGGCGGCCAAGCTGGCCGTCACCGGCGACGACATGCTCACGGTCACCCCGCCGTCCTGGCGGCCGGACCTCACCGACCCCAACGACCTGGCCGAAGAGGTCATCCGCCTCGAAGGCTACGAGCGCCTGCCCTCCGTGCTGCCCAAGGCTCCGGCCGGAGCCGGGCTGACCGAGGGACAGCGGCTGCGCAGGCGGGTCGGCCGGACTCTGGCCGCCGCCGGTTACGTCGAGGTGCTCGCCTACCCGTTCATCAGCGAGGGCGACTTCGACGCGCTGCAGTTGCCCGCCGACGACGCGCGCCGCCGCGCCCTGCGGCTGGCCAACCCGCTGGCCGAGGACGAGCCGCTGCTGCGTACGACGCTGCTGCCGGGGCTGCTCAAGACCCTGGTACGCAACGCCGGGCGGGGCTTCTCCGACGTGGCGCTGTTCGAGTCGGGACCGGTCTACCGGCCACGCGAGGGAGCGCCGGACACCGCGCCGGTGCTGGGTGTCGAGCGCAGGCCCAGCGACGACGAGCTGGCCTCGATCGCCTCCGCTCTGCCCGACCAGCCGCACCGGGTCGCGGTCGTGCTGGCCGGCGAGTTCGAGCGGTCCGGCTGGTGGGGCCAGGGTCGCCAGGAGTGCTGGGCCGACGCCGTACAGGCGGCCCGGCTGGTGGCGGCCGAGGCGGGAGTCGAGCTGTCGGTCATCGCCGACCAGCACGAACCGTGGCACCCCGGCAGGTGCGCCGCCCTCTACGTCGGCGACACGCTCGTCGGCCACGCCGGCGAGCTGCACCCGCGCGTCGCCGAGGCCTACGGACTGCCGCCGCGCACCTCGGCGATGGAGCTGGAGCTGTCCAAGCTGGACTCGGCCATGCCGGGTCCGGTCGACGCGCCGGCCGTCTCGTCCTACCCGGTCGCGACCCAGGACGTGGCGCTGATCGTGCCCGACTTCACGCCGGTCGCCGACGTGGAGGCGGCGCTGCGTGACGGGGCGGGCGAGCTGCTGGAGTCGATCCGGCTGTTCGATGTCTACGCGGGGGAGCAGGTAGGGGAGGGCAACAAGTCGCTCGCCTACACCCTGCGCTTCCGCGCGGCCGACCGCACGCTGACGGTGGAGGAGACGACGGCGGCTCGTGACGCCGCCGTGGCCATGGCCGCCGACCGCGTCGGCGCCCAGCTCCGCAGCGCCTGACCGTCCAGTCGCCACGAGGTCCGGTACGGTCCGCCGTACCGGACCTCACGCATGAGCGCGCCGGGACTCGCGCATGAGCCCGGCGAACGCGACCCTGCGCATGAGTCCGGCGTGCCCGGGCGGCACGCATGAAAGGCCGGAGATGAGGTATCTGCTGGTGTTCGCCGAGCGCGACGACGCCGAAGAGGTGGCCGAGGCGCTGGGCGAGCGGTTCCCCGCCCTGGGGACACCCCAGGTGGTGCGGGAGACGCTCGCCGGAGAGGACGACGCCGAGGACGCGCAGTGGCTGGTCGTCCTGGAAGGGCTCGACGAGGGCGGCCTGCCGGAGGTCGACGCCCTCGTGGAAGACCACGACGGCTGGCGCGAGCCGGGCTGACCACAGCGTGCCTCAAGGTGGTGAGGCGGGCCGGCCACAGCCGCGGCTCCAGGCGGTGAGGCGGGCTGGGCACAGCCGCGGCTCTGGGCCGTCAGCCGCGCCTATGCGGTGAGGCGGCTCTCTCGGCGGGCCTTCTCGGTCAGCGCGTGCTCGTCGGTGCGTGAGTCGTACCCGCGGAACTTCGGCAGCACCGCCGCCAGCCCGGCCACCGCCGCGACGCACAGCACGCCGCCCGCGCCCAGGGAGAACCGGGCGCCGCCCCACTGCGCCATCAGCCCGGCCCGGGCGTTGCCGAGCATCGGACCACTGGCGTAGGACAGCAGCTCGATGCCGGCCAGTCTGCCCCGCAGCTCGTTGGGGATCGTCTGGTTCCACATCGTCATGCGGAAGATGCCGCTGATCATGTCGGCCGCCCCGGCCAGCGCGAGGCAGAGGAAGATCGCCCAGACGTTCGGGATCACCGCCGCCAGTGCCATCGCGGCGCCCCAGAGAGTCGCGGCGATGATCACGCCCATGCCCTGGCGGTGTACGCGCGCCGTCCAGCCGCCGGTGAGCGAGGCCACGAGAGAACCCACCGCACCCGCCGAATAGAGCAGTCCGAGCGCCTGAGGCGCGCCGAGCTGGTCGGCCAGGAACGGGAAGAGCGCCGTCGACATCGCGAACAGCATGGCGGCGATGTCGACCAGGTAGGTGCCGACCAGGTCGCTCCGCCCGGCCGCGTAGCGCACGCCCTCCACCAGCGAGCTCAGCGACGCGGGCGCGGCGTCCTCAGCGGGCGGCACGGCCTTGATCCGCCACAGCAGTATCAGGGACAGGACGAAGCTCACCGTGTCGAGGCCGTAGGCGACGGCCGTGCCGAACGCCGACACCAGCAGCCCACCGAGCGCCGGGGCGACGATCGCGCCGAGGTTCCAGCGCAGGTTGGCCAGCACCGCAGCCGCGGCGAGCTGGTCGTGCCTGACCACCTGCGGGATCAGCGCCTCCAGGCTGGGCCGCTGCAGGCAGCCCACGCCCATCGCCAGGGCGCCGACCACATAGAGCACCCAGACCTGCGGGTGGGGGAGCAGCGAGTTGACCATGAGCAGCCCCGAGGTCACCATCAGCCCCAGCTCGCTGAGCAGGATGACCGTGCGCCGGTCGAGCGCGTCGGCGATGGCGCCGCCCCACAGCCCGCACACCACCATCGGCACGAACTCGGCCAGGCTCACCAGACCGACCGCCACGTAGGAGCTGGTGAGCTCCTTCATCTGGAACGGCACCGCGACCATGGTGATGAACGTGCCGAACATCGTGATGACACCGGATGCCATGAGCAGCCGATAGTCACGCGAGTCCCGCAGCGGGCCCAGGTCGGGTGCCAGCCCGCGGAGCAGGCGTTTCAGTTGATCGGCCACGAGATCTGATTCTGCGTCGCGGCCCTCGGCGCGGGCAAACGGTTTATCTTGCGGCCCATGGCACGGGCAAGCGGTTTACCCGGCACAAGGCTGGGCCCCTGGAGTGTGGTGTCTCCAGGGGCCCAGCGAAGCCGTGTTCAGGCGGCGGGCACCTTGTCCAGGAAGCCCAGGACCCTGGCGATCCGGCCGTCCGCGGCCAGCTGCACCACGTCGAACCCGACCACCACCGGCTCCTCACCCGCCGGGCCCAGGTGCCAGGTGAACCGGGCGATGTCGTGGTGGGCGTCGTACACCTCACCGGGGCTGAACACGAAGCCCGGGAACATGCCCTGCGCGCCCTCGATCAGCGCGGCGAGCCCGGCGTGCCCGGAGACCTCGGCCAGCGGGTCGGTGTAGGTCGCGTCCTCGGTCCAGACCTCGGCCACGGCCTTGGCGCGGGCGTCGGCGTCGGTCTCGTTCCAGGCGGCGATGTAGCGGTCGACGAGTTCGTTGCTCATGATTTTTCTACCTTTCGGGTGATATTGAGAGAAGGAGGGGGTCAGCGGAGGCGGCGGAGGCCCATGATCTGCAGCTCGGCGAAGACGCCGACCACGAGCGCTTGGCCGATCGCCCACACCGCGCCGGGCGTGGTGAACTCCGTCATCCCGGTGACCACGGCGGCCACGCTGGCCAGGGTCCAGACGGCGTTGAGCGCGATCACGGCCTTGGTCGCCGCCGGGCTGATCGCCTGGCGGCTCGCCAGCAGGCCGACCGCCACGCCGTACGCGAGAAGGAAGACGCCGATCGCCCTGAGCAGGCCCGCGTCCGGGCCGAGCAGGTCGCTCGCGGGACCGGCGGCGGCAAGGTAGACGAGCCCGTTGACACCGGTGACGACGGCGTCGGAGGCCAGCGCCAGGCGCAGGAACCTGGCCCGGTCGGTCACAGTGAGGGCGGTCATTTCGGCGCTCCCTTCGAGCGGTTCGTTCGGACATGAGAACCATGTCAGCGGGGGTGTGGGCGCCGCGATTACGCCAGAGGTAATGCGCGCGCTTATCTCCGGCTCCACCTGGGATGCGGCTCTCGAAAGACCGTCCCGAGGGAGATCTTTAGCGGTGCGCACTCCGAGCCGCCCACGGGCCCGGCATAGTGGTCAGCCCGGCGCGGGACGGTGTTCTCCCAGGTCGGGGCGATGGGGGGTCGCAGTGGGTCTGTGGGGAAAAATCCGGAAGACGGGGCGGATGGCCGAGCCACCGCTGGAACGCGGGAAAGATTGCGAAACGTCCGAGCTGTCGGGATCGGTGCAGATCCGCCACGTGGACGCGGGCTCGTGCAACGGCTGCGAGGTGGAGATCGCCTCGGTGTTCGGGCCGGTCTACGACGCGGAGCGCTACGGCGCCCGGCTGGTCGCCTCGCCGCGGCACGCCGACGCGTTGCTGGTCACCGGGCCGGTCACACGCAACATGGAGATGGCGCTGCGCCGCACCTACGAGGCCGTGCCGGAGCCGCGCATGGTGATCGCGCTGGGCGACTGCGCGCGTGACTGCGGGGTGTTCGCGGGCGCGTACGGCGTCGTGGGCGCGGTGGGTGACGTGGTGCCGGTCGACGTCGAGGTGACCGGGTGCCCGCCGCCGCCCGAGGCGATCATCGAGGCGCTGCGCGGGATGACCGGGCGATGATCCTCTACGCGTGCGCCCTGGGCCTCTGCCTGGCCGCCGCCCTCCTCGCCCTGCCGCGCCCACGCGCGATCACCGTCGCGGCGGAAGCGATCACCGCGCTGGCCGGCGTGGTGGCGGCCGTGGCGGGGGTGCGGGCGACGCTCGGCCACGGCTGGTCGGCCTGGCTGCCCGACCTGCTGCCCCTGGGTGGCCTGCGCCTGACGCTCGACCCGCTCGGCGGCCTGTTCACCGCCATCACGGGCGCGGTGACGGTGTGCGCGGCGATCCACGGCATCGGCTCCGGCGCGGCCAGGGCGACGCGGGTGGTCATGCCGCTGTTCGTGGCCGCGCTGCTGCTGGTGCCGGCGGCCGGCGGCGTGAGCACGTTCCTGTTCGGCTGGGAGCTGATGGCGATGACCTCGCTCCTGCTCGTGGCGGCCGAGCACCGCGACCGGCCGTCGGTCAGGAAGGCCGCGCTCTGGTACGCCGTCATGACCCACCTCGGCCTGGTGACGATCATGTGCGGGCTCTGCTATCTGGCGGCCGGAGCCACGGGCGACGGCTTCGACCAACTGCGCGCCGCCGAGCTGTCGCCCATCGCCAAGGACGTGATCTTCCTGGCCACTCTGGCCGGGTTCGCGGCCAAGGCCGGGATCGTGCCGCTGCACGTGTGGCTGCCCAGGGCCTACCCGGCCGCGCCCGGCCACGTGGCGCCGCTGATGAGCGGCGCCATGGTCAACATGGGCGTCTACGGCGTGGTCAGGGTCGGCCTCGACCTGCTGCGTGGCGGTCCCGTCTGGTGGTGGTGGATCGTCCTGGCGCTCGGCGCCCTGTCCGCGCTGTACGGAGTGCTCCACGCGGCCATGGCCACCGACCTGAAGCGGCTGCTCGGTTACTCCTCGACCGAGAACATGGGCCTGGTGCTCATCGGCGTCGGCGCGGCCGGCTTCTTCGCGGCCGACGGCGCCGGCCCGCTGGCCGCCCTCGCCCTCACCGCGGCCCTGCTGCACGTCGTCAACCACGCCGCGTTCAAGACGCTGCTGTTCCAGGCGGCCGGCTCGGTCCATCGGGCGACGGGCACCAGGGATCTCGACGCGCTCGGCGGCCTGCGCACCCGCATGCCGTACACCACGGCCCTGTTCGCCGTCGGCGCCCTGTGCGCGTCGGCGCTGCCGCCCGGCAACGGCTTCGTCAGCGAATGGCTGCTGCTGCAGAGCCTCATCCACGCGCTGCCCGCCTCGGGGGTGGCGGGCGCGGTCACGATGCCGCTGGCCGTGGGCGCCATTGCGCTGACGGCGGGGCTGGCCGTGGCCACGTTCGTGAAGGCGTTCGGCGTCGGGTTCCTGGCCCGGCCGCGCAGTCCGGCCGCCGAACGGGCGGTGGAGAGCCCGCGTACGGCGATCTGCGGGACGGCGCTGGCGGCGGCGGCCTGCCTGCTGCTCGCCCTCGACCCCGCGCTGGTCCTGCCCACGCTCACCGAGGCCGTCACGCGGGTGATCCCGGCGGGCCGGCCGGTCACCGGGGAGGTGACGCTCCGGCTGAGCGCGATCACCGGCTCGATCTCGCCGGTCCTCATCGCGCTGGCGCTGGCCGGGGCCGTGACGGCGGTGCTGTCGCTGGTGCGCACGGTGGCCGCCCGGCGCCCACGACGGACGGCCCGCCTGTGGGACTGCGGCGCGGGACCGGTCTCGGCCCGCATGGAGTACACCGCCACCTCCTTCGCCGAACCCCTGCAACGGGTCTTCGTCGACGCCCTGCAACCGGAGAGCGCCATCGACGTGACAGCCGTCAAGGAGTCGGCCTACCTGGTCCAGCGGGTACGGTTCCGGGCCAGGGTGCCCGACCGGGTCGAACGGCGACTGTACGAGCCGGTGCTGGCCGCCGCCGTCAGGCTCGGTGCGCGGGCGCGGCGGCTGGCCGACGGCAGCGTCCACCGCTACCTGTCCTACGGCTTCTACGCGCTGACCGGCGTGCTGATCGTGCTGGCGGTGATCTCGTGATCGCCATGGTGCTGCAGGTGCTCGTGGTGGCCGCCGGAGCGCCGCTGCTGGCCGGGCTGATGCGCCAGGTCAGGGCCCGTCTGGAGGGGCGCGCGGGCGCCGGGGTGCGCCAGCCGTGGCGCGACCTGCGCAAGCTGGCCCGCAAGGAACCCATCGCCCCGCACGGCACCGGCTACCTGTTCAGGGCGGCGCCGCCGCTGCTGGCCGGGACCACGCTGGTGGTCGCGGCGGCGGTGCCGCTGGTCACCGCCGCCTCGCCGCTCGACGGCGTCGCCGACCTGTTCGCGGTCGCCGCGCTGCTCGCGCTCGGCTCGGTGGCGCTGGCGCTGGGCGGGCTCGACACGGGCACCGCGTTCGGCGGGATGGGCGCCAGCCGGGAGATGACCGTGCTCGCCCTGGTCGAGCCGACGATCCTGCTGGCCGTCTTCGCCCTGTCGATCCGCGTGGGCACCACCGACCTCGGCGCGATCGTCACCGAGACCGCGAACAGCCCGCTGTCGGTCATCTCCCCGGTGAGCCTGCTGGCCGCCGTCGCGCTCGCGGTGGTCACGATCGCCGAGTCGGGCCGGATCCCGGTGGACAACCCGTCGACCCACCTGGAGCTGACGATGATCCACGAGGCGATGATCCTGGAGTACGCCGGCCCCGACCTGGCGCTCATCGAGTGGGCCTCGGCGATGCGGCTCACGGTCATGCTCGGGCTGTTCGCCGGGCTGTTCGCGCCGGTCGGCATCGCCACCGCGGGCGCCGGGCCGGTCATGCTGCTGGTCGCCGTGGTGGCGTTCGCCCTGAAGGTGGCTCTGCTGGGCGGCCTGCTGGCGGCCGGCGAGGTGTTCATGGCCAAGCTGCGCCTGTTCCGCATCCCCGAGCTGCTGGCCGGCTCGTTCCTGATGGCCCTGCTGGCGGTCGCCGCCTCCTTCTTCCTGGCGTGAGTGAGATGACTGATCCCGTGTACGTGCAGGCGCTCGACCTGGCCTGCGGCGCCTTCCTGCTGACAGGGGTGCTGGTCCTGTGGCGGCGCGACCTGGCCGCGATCATCTGGCTGTTCGGGCTGCAGGGGGTGGCGCTGGGCGCTCTGATCGCGGTCAGGGGGCTGCACGAGGCCGACGTCGAGCTGACCGTGCTCGGGCTCGGGGTGGGGCTGCTGCGCGCGGTGCTCCTGCCCTACCTCATGCGGCGCGCACTGGCGGCCGGCGAGGAGGGGCGCGAGGCCCGGCCGCACGTCAGCGTCGCCGCGTCGCTGCTGGTCACGGCCGTCCTGACGATGCTCGCGTACGCGGTCTCCCAGCCCCTCGTACGCCTGGCGCCCACGCCCGCCACCCAGGCCGTGCCGATCGCGCTGACCGTGCTGCTGGTGGGCTTCTTCGTGCTGGTCACCAGGAGGCGGGCGCTGTCGCAGGTGGTCGGGTTCCTGCTGATGGACAACGCCATCACCGCCGCCGCCTTCCTCACCACCACCGGGGTGCCGCTGGTGGTGGAGCTGGGCGTCTCCCTCGACGTGCTGCTGGCCGTACTGGCGCTGCAGGTTCTGACCACCCGGATGCGGGCCGCGTTCGGCGGCACCGACCTCGACGAGCTACGGGAGCTGCACGACTGATGGTGATCGTCCCGGTGGCGCTGCCGCTCGCGGCCGCGTGCCTGTATGCCCTGTTCGGCTGGAATCGCGTGACGGAGTGGCTCGGCGTCCTGTCCGCGGGCGGGCTGCTCGCCGCCGCCGTCCCGCTCGCGCGGGCCGGGGAGGGAAGCGGGCTGTGGGGGCTGCTGCGGGTGGACGCGCTCAGCGCGTACATGCTGATCGTGATCGGCGTCGTGGCGCTGCTGGCGATGCTGGCCAGCCCCGGCTACCTGCGGGCCGAGGCGGCCGCCGGCCGTACGGGGCCGCGGGCCGCCCGTAGCTACGGGATCTTCACCCAGTGCTTCGTCGCGGCGATGGCGACGGCCGTGCTGGCCGCGAGCCTCGGGATGCTCTGGGTGGCGGTCGAGGCGACCACGATCCTGACCGCGTTCCTGGTCGGGCAGCGCCGTACCAGGAAGGCCACCGAGGCGGCCTGGAAGTACGTGGTGATCTGCTCGGTCGGCATCGCGCTCGCGCTGCTCGGCCTGGTGATGGTGCACTACGCGGCCCTACACGCCGGGCTGTCCTCGCGCGAAGGGCTCGACTGGGTCTCGCTCGCCGAGCACGCCGGGCGGCTGGACCCGGGGGTGACGCGGATCGCGGTGGTGCTGCTCGTGCTCGGCTTCGGCGCCAAGGCGGGGCTCGCGCCGCTGTACGCCTGGCTGCCCGACGCCCACAGCCAGGCGCCCGCGCCGGTGTCGGCGCTGATGTCCGGGGTGCTGCTGTCGGTGGCGTTCTACGCGATCCTGCGCGTCAAGGTGGTCTCCGACGTGGCGCTCGGGGCGGGGTTCTGCCGGATGCTGCTGATCGTGGTGGCGCTGGCGTCGCTGGCCGTGGCGGCGGCGCTGCTGATCGGGCAGCGCGACTTCAAGCGGATGCTGGCCTATTCGAGCATCGAGCACATGGGGCTGATCGCGCTCGGCGCGGCCATCGGCAACGGGCTGGCGCTGGGCGCCGTCCTGCTGCACATCCTCGGGCACGGGCTGGGCAAGTCGGTGCTGTTCATCGGCTCGGGACGGATCCAGCAGGCGGCCGGGAGCAGCAGCATCGACGCGGTGCGCGGGCTCGGCGGGCGGGCACCCGGACTGGCCACGGTCTTCGGGCTCGGGCTGCTGGCGCTGCTGGGGTTGCCGCCGTTCAGCCTGTTCGCCAGTGAGCTGGGGATCGTGCGGGCGGGGTTCGCGGCCGGGCTCGGCTGGGCGGTGGCGCCCGCGCTGGTGCTCATGCTGGTGATCGTCGCCGGGGTGGGCAGAGCGGCGGGCCGCATGCTGCTCGGCGCCGCGCCACCGGGCTCGGGGGACGAGTACAGCGAGCGGCGGTCGCGTGGCGCGGGTGTGGCGCTGGTCGTCGGGCTGGTGGCGTGCGCGGTGCTCGGTGTGACGCTGGGGCCGCTCCGCCCGCTCCTGGAGTCCGCCGTCACCATCGCGACCGCCGGACCGCCGCTGAGCGCCATGGGAGGTGCGCGATGACGGCCACGCTCCCGCTGGTCGCCGAGATCGGCCCCGGCGAGCTCGCCGGGTGCGCCGCCGAGCTGCTGGCTCTGGGACACCGCGTCGCGCTCGTGGCCGCGCACGCCGAGGACGACGGCTTCCGGCTGGTCTACCTGTTCACCGCCGCCCGTCCGGCGAGGCGGGCCGAGCTCCACGTACGCCTGACCGAACCCGCCGTACCCAGCCTGGCCGCCCTCTCCTTCCCGGCCGGCCGCTTCGAGCGGGAGATCCGCGACCTGTACGGCATCACCCCCGAAGACCACCCGCTGCCCAGCCGCCTGGTCCGGCACCACCACTGGCCCAGAGGCTGGTACCCGATGCTCCCCGACGCGGGCCCGCCACCGTCGTTCGGCGACCCCGAGGGCCCGTACCCGTTCGGCGACGTGGAGGGCGACGGCGTCTACGAGATCCCCGTCGGCCCCGTGCACGCGGGCTGCATCGAGCCGGGCCACTTCCGCTTCTCTGTGGTCGGCGAGACGATACTCAAGCTCAAGGCCCGCCTGTGGTTCGTGCACAAGGGCATCGAGCAGCTCTTCGAGGGCCGCCGGCCGGAAGACGGGCTGGCCCTGGCCGAGCGGGTCAGCGGCGACACCTCGGTCGGCCACGCCCTGGCCTACTGCCTGGCCGTCGAGGAGGCCACCGGCACGGCCGTCGACCCCGACTCGCAGCGCGCCCGAGCCGTGCTGCTGGAGCTCGAACGCCTCTACAACCACGTCACCGACCTGGGCGCGCTCTGCAACGACGTCGCCCACAGCGTGCTGCAAGCCCACTGCGGCAACGTCCGGGAGCAGTTGCTGCGCGTCAACGCGGAGGTCACCGGCCATCGCCTGCTGCGCGGCGCGATCCGGCTCGGCGGCGCCGAGCCGCTGGCCCTGCCCGACACCGCCAGGCTCGCGGCGCTCGGCGCCGAGGTGGCCGAGATCGTCGGGCTCGCGCTCGGCCACGGCGTGGTGTCGGACCGCTTCACCGGCACCGCCGTGCTCACCGAGCGGGCCGCCGCGGACCTGGGCACGCTCGGCTACGTGGCCAGGGCCAGCGGGCTCGACGTCGATGCCCGCCGCGACCATCCGTTCATCGACCTGGGGCCGTTCCCGGTGGCGATCCGGGCCGGGGGAGACGTGCTGGCCCGCTTCCAGGTCAGGGCCGACGAGATCGCCGCCTCGATCGGGCTGATCGACCGGCTGGCGCACACCTCGGGTGACTGGAGCCTGCCGGACGGGCGGCGCGGCTCGGGCGTGGGCATCGTCGAGGGCTGGCGGGGCACGATCGTCCATCGCGTCGAGCTCGGCTCGGACGGCAGGCTGACCAGAGTGAAGATCGCCGATCCGTCGTTCTTCAACTGGCCCGCCCTGCCGGTCGCGCTGGGCGGGGCGATCGTGCCCGACTTCCCGCTGGTCAACAAGAGCTTCAACCTGTCCTACGCGGGAAACGATCTCTAGCCGCCCGGCCTCTACCTGCCCAGCACCTCGCGGCGCAGGTGGGTCTTGAGGATCTTGCCGCCCGGGTTGCGCGGTAGCTCCGCGTCCCTGAACCAGATATGCGCGGGGATCTTGAACTTGGCGATGCGCTCCGCCAGGAAGGACTGAAGTTCCTCGGCGGTGGTCGAGGTGCCCGGCTTGAGCCGGACCACCGCGCCCACCTCCTCGCCCAGCTCGTCGTGCGGGACGCCGATCACCGCGGCGTCGTCCACCGCCGGGTGCTCGAACAGGGCCGCCTCCACCTCGGCGCAGTAGACGTTCTCGCCGGCCCTGATGACCATGTCCTTGGCCCGGTCCACGATGTAGACGAAGCCGTCCTCGTCGATCCTGGCCAGGTCACCGGTGTGCAGCCAGCCGTCGACGAAGGTCTGCGCCGTCGCCTCCGGCTTGTTCCAGTAGCCCATGATGACGTTCGCGCCGCGTACGCACAGTTCGCCCACCTCGCCGGGCGGCAGCTCCTCGCCCAGCGGGCCGGTCACCCGGACGTCGACCACGGCCGTGGGCAGGCCGATGCTGTCGGGCCTGGCCAGGTAGTCGGGGCCGGCGTTGCCGATGGCCAGGCCGGTCGTCTCCGTCATGCCGTAGCCGTTGGAGGCGGCGCGGTCGGGCAGGTTCTCGCCGATGCGCTCCAGCAGCTTCGGCGGAGCCGGTGCCCCGCCGTAGCCGAGGGTGGTCAGCGACGACAGGTCGTACTTGACGAAGTCGGGATGCGACATCAGCTGCCACGCGTTGGTCGGCACGCCGATCATCGCGGTGATCCGCTCCCGCTCGATGAGCCGCAGCGCCTGCCCGGGGTCCCACTTGTACATCAGGACCAGCCCGCCGCCCGCGAACATGGTGGTGGTCAGCGCGGAGAAGCAGCCGGTGACGTGGAACAGCGGCACGGTCAGTAGCGTCACCCGGCGCGTGCCCGTCGCCGCGGCGACGTCCTTGCCCGCCAGCGCGACCGCCCGCATCAGCCCGTAGGCGAGGGTCATCGGCGACTGGCCCAGGTTGCGGTGGCTGCCCAGCGCCCCCTTGGGATGCCCGGTCGTACCGGAGGTGTAGAAGATCGTGGCCGGATCCTCGGGGGAGAGCTGGACGTCCGGCAGCGTCACATCCCCGCTGACCTCGCCCAGCACGTCGCCGAACGAGCGCGCGCCCGCGGGCACCTCGCCTCTGGCCACGATCATCGGCACGCCGGTGTCCGCGAGCCGGACGGCCCGCTCACCGTCCACGATCAGCACCTTGGCGTCGCAGTCGCGTACGCCGTACGCCAGCTCCGACTCGGTCCACCAGGCGTTGAGCGGCACGGCGATCGCCCCGGCGGCGAGGGCGGCGGAGAAGGCCACCGCCCACTCCGGATAGTTGCGCATGGCCACGACCACCCGGTCGCCCTTGGCCACGCCGTAGTCGGTCACCAGGCGGTTGGCCAGCGTCGCCGCCCGCCGGAAGTGCTCCTCGAAGGTGATGTGCTCGTCCTCGTAGACGAGGAACTCCTTCTCGCCGTGGTATCTGCTCATCTCCAGCAGGGCGCGGAAGTGGGCCGGAGCGTGCTTCCAGGTCCGCACCCCCGTATCGCCGATCTCCTCCATCTCGAAAAGCTGGCCAGGACCGGTGAGCTGGGCTTGGACCTGGGCATGAGAAAGAGTCATGCGAAGTACCCCCGCGGTGGACGGCGCTATCGGATAAATCACAGTACCGACCGGTAGGTACGTCGCGCTAGAGCGCGAAATCCGGCTGAAACGGGGGGTTAACCGTCTCGCTATGTGAGCGCAATGGCGCGCCCAGCTTGCGTGTTCATGCCCTGGAGTGCATCATCGTCATAGTAAGGACATGAGTTTAGGTGCATGATTATGCAGGGGGTTGGGAATGAGAGCGGCGATCGCGGGAGCCAGCGGCTACGCGGGCGGTGAGCTTCTGCGCCTGCTGCTCGGGCATCCGGAGCTCGAGATCGGCACGCTCACCGCGGCCGCCAGCGCGGGCAGCGCGCTCGGCGCCCACCAGCCACACCTCCCGCAACTGGCCGACCGGATCATCGAGGACACCACCCCGGAAACGCTGGCCGGGCATGACGTGGTCTTCCTGGCCCTGCCGCACGGCCACTCCGCCGCCGTCGCCGCCCAGCTCCCCGAGAGCACGGTCGTCGTCGACTGCGGCGCCGACCATCGGCTCGCCGACCCGGCCGCCTGGCAGGAGTTCTACGGCGGCGAGCACGCCGGCACCTGGCCCTACGGCCTGCCCGAGCTGCCCGGCCAGCGCGAGGTGCTCAAGAACGCCAAGCGCATCGCGGTGCCCGGCTGCTACCCGACCTCCGTCATCCTGGCCCTGCTGCCCGCCTTCGCCGCCGGCCTGGCCGAGCCCGACGTGGTCGTCGTCGCGGCCAGCGGCACCAGCGGCGCGGGCAAGTCGCTCAAGCCCAGCCTGCTCGGCAGCGAGGTCATGGGCTCGGTCAGCGCCTACGGCGTGGGCGGCGTCCACCGGCACACCCCGGAGATGGAGCAGGCGCTCGGCGCCGTCGCGGGCGCGCCGGTCCGGGTGTCGTTCACCCCGACGCTGGCCCCGATGAGCCGGGGCATCCTGGCCACCTGCTCCGCCCCCGCCGCGCCCGGGCTGACCAAGGCCGCCGTGCGAGAGGCGTACGAGAACGCGCTGGCCAAGGAGCCGTTCGTCAACCTGCTGCCCGAGGGCACCTGGCCCGCCACCGCGATGACCTACGGCGCCAACACCGCCGCCCTGCAGGTGACGCTCGACGAGCGCGCGGGCCGCGTGGTCGCCGTCATCGCCATCGACAACCTCACCAAGGGCACGGCCGGAGGCGCGATCCAGAGCGTCAACCTCGCACTCGGCCTGCCGGAAGAGCTCGGCCTCCCCCTGACAGGAGTTGCTCCGTGAGAGAGCGCAGCGTACCAACCGACACAGCAGTCCAGCGGCCGGCAGAGGAGAACGCATGAGCGTGACCGCTCCCCTCGGTTTCAGAGCCGCGGGCGTCGCCGCGGGCATCAAGTCCGGCGACGCCCGCGACCTGGCCCTGGTCATCAACGACGGACCCAACCACGCCGCGGCCGGCGTCTTCACCGCCAACCGCGTCAAGGCGGCCCCGGTCCTGTGGTCGCAGCAGGTCCTGCGCGGTGGCCGGGTCCGTGCGGTCGTCCTCAACTCGGGCGGCGCCAACGCCTGCACCGGCCCCGAGGGCTTCCAGGACACGCACGCCACCGCCGAGAAGGCGGCCGAGGTGCTCCAGGACTCGGCGGGCGAGATCGCGGTCTGCTCCACCGGCCTGATCGGTGAGCGGCTGCCCATGGACGCGCTGCTGGCCGGAGTGGAGCGTGCCGCCGCGCAGCTGTCGCGCGACGGCGGGCTGGCCGCGGCCGACGCCATCCGCACCACCGACACCGTCTCCAAGATCTCCTTCAAGCGCGCCGACGGCTACATGGTGGGCGGCATGGCCAAGGGCGCGGGCATGCTCGCCCCGGCCCTGGCCACCATGCTCTGCGTGATCACCACCGACGCCGACCTGACCGCGGAAGAGCTCGACACCGTGCTCCGCGAGGCCACCTCCAAGACCTTCGACCGCCTCGACGCCGACGGCTGCATGTCCACCAACGACACCGTCCTGCTGCTGGCCAGCGGTGCCGCCGGGGTCAAGCCGGACCTGGCGGAGTTCGGGCAGAAGGTCACCGAGGTCTGCGCCGACCTGGCCAGGCAGCTGCTGGTCGACGCCGAAGGCGCGTCCAAGGCCATCGCCATCGAGGTGGTCGGCGCGGCGTCGGAGGACGACGCGGTCAAGGTCGGCCGCACCGTCTCCCGCTCCAACCTGCTCAAGTGCGCCATCCACGGCGAGGACCCCAACTGGGGCCGCGTGCTGGCCGCCGTCGGCACCACCGACGCCGTCTTCGAGCCCGACCGGCTGAACGTGGCCATCAACGGCATCTGGATCTGCCGCGGCGGCGCAGTCGGCGACGACCGGAACAAGGTGGACATGCGCCCGCGCGACGTGACGATCACCATCGACCTGTCGGCGGGCACCCACTCGGCCACCGTCCACACCACCGACCTGACCGCGGACTACGTCCACGAGAACTCGGCGTACTCCTCATGAGGACCATCACCGCCCACACCAAGGCGGACACCCTCATCGAGGCCCTGCCCTGGCTGGCCCGCTTCCATGGCGCGACCGTCGTCATCAAGTACGGCGGCAACGCGATGATCGAGGAATCCCTCATGGAGGGCTTCGCCGAGGACATCGGCTTCCTGCACTACGCCGGTCTGCGGCCGGTCGTCGTGCACGGCGGCGGCCCGCAGATCAGCAAGCACCTCGACCGGCTCGGCATCGAGTCGACGTTCACGGCCGGGCTACGGGTCACCACACCCGAGGCCATGCAGGTGGTCAGGATGGTCCTGGTCGGCCAGGTCAACCGCGACGTCGTCGGCCTGATCAACAGGCATGGCCCGCTCGCGGTCGGCATGTCGGGCGAGGACGCCCACCTGTTCACCGCCGAGCGCAAGCACGCGCTCGTCGACGGCGAGCACGTCGACATCGGCCAGGTGGGCGAGATCGTCAAGGTCGACCCGGGCGCCGTCCAGGCCATGATCGACAACGGCCGCGTCCCCGTCATCTCCAGCGTCGCCCGCGGCGAGGACGGCGAGATCTACAACGTCAACGCCGACACCGCCGCCGCCGCGCTGGCCGTCTCCCTGCAGGCGCAGAAGCTCATCGTCCTGACCGACGTCGAGGGCCTGTACGCCGGCTGGCCCGACGACACCGACGTGATCGACAAGCTCGACGGCGCCGAGCTGGCGGCCATGCTGCCCTCACTGTCCAGCGGCATGAAGCCGAAGATGGAGGCCTGCCTGACGGCGGTCCAGGGCGGCGTCCCCCAAGCACACATTCTCGACGGCCGGGTCTCCCACTCGCTGCTGCTGGAGATCTTCACCGACCAAGGAATCGGAACCATGGTGATGCCCTGATGAACCTTCGCGACAGGTTCGAACAAGCCTTCATGCCCAACTACGGCGTCCCGCCGATCGCCCTGGCACGAGGCGAGGGCACCCGCGTGTGGGACGTCGACGGCAGGGAATACCTCGACTTCGTCGGCGGCATCGCCGTCAGCTCGCTCGGCCACGCTCACCCGGCCCTGGTCGAGGCGGTCTCCAAGCAGGTCGCGACGCTCGCGCACACCAGCAACCTCTACCTGCACGAGCCGGAGGTGCTGCTCGCCGAGCGGCTCCTCGGCCTGCTGAACGCCCCCGGCCGCGTCTTCTTCGCCAACTCCGGCACCGAGGCCAACGAGGCCGCCTACAAGCTGGCACTCAAGTACGGCAGGCGCGACGGCCGCACCTACTTCGTCGCCGCCGAGAACGGTTTCCACGGCCGCACGATCGGCGCCCTCTCACTGACGGGCAAGAAGTCGATCCGCGACCAGTTCGGCCCGTTCCCGGTAGAGGTCCAGTTCGTCCCGTACGGAGACGCCACCGCCCTCAAGGAGGCCGTGACCGGCGACTGCATCGCGGTCTTCCTGGAGCCCACACAGGGCGAGGCAGGCGTGGTCCCGCCGCCCGACGGCTACTTCGCGGCGGCCCGCGAGATCTGCGACTCGACCGGCGCGCTGCTGGTCGCCGACGAGATCCAGTCCGCGATCGGCCGCACCGGGCACTGGTTCGCCCACCAGGCCGACGGCGTCACCCCCGACATCCTGACCCTGGCCAAGGGCCTGGGCGGCGGCCTGCCGATCGGTGCGTGCGTCGGCTTCGGTGACTCGGGCCGGCTGTTCGACAAGGGCGACCACGGCTCCACCTTCGGCGGCAACCCGGTCTCGTGCGCGGCGGCGCTGGCCGTGCTCGACAACCTCGACCTCGACCACGTGCGGACGACGGGCGCCCGGCTGCGGGCCGGGCTCGAAGCGGTCGCTCACCCGCTGCTGAAAGGTGTGCGCGGACGCGGGCTGTGGCTGGCCGCCGTGCTGGCCGAGCCGGTCTCCGGCAAGGTGCAGCAGGCGGCGGCCGAGGCGGGCTTCCTGGTCAACGCGCTGCAGCCGGACGCCGTACGGATCGCGCCGCCGCTGGTCGTGACGGCCGAGCAGGTCGACGCGCTCGTGGCCGCGTTCCCCGGAATCCTCGCCGAGGCGGCGAAATGACGGCGCGCGCGGACTCGGGGCCTCTTGAGCAGGGCTCGGACTCGCGGCCCGTCAGGCACTTCCTGAGGGACGACGACCTCTCGCCCGCCGAGCAGGCCGACGTTCTCGACCTGGCCGCCGCGATGAAGAAGGACCGCTACGGCTACCGCCCCTTCGAAGGGCCGCAGACCGTCGCCGTCCTGTTCGACAAGCCCTCGACCAGGACCCGGGTCTCCTTCGCCGTCGGCGTCGGCGAGCTGGGCGGAATCCCGCTGGTCATCGACGGCGGCAGCTCCCAGATGGGCCGGGGCGAGCCGATCGAGGACACCGCCAGGGTGCTCGAACGGCAGGTCGCCGCGATCGTCTGGCGCACCGGCGCCCAGGCGGGCCTCGACGGCATGGCCGCGGGCACCGCCGTGCCGGTGGTCAACGCGCTGACCGACGAGTTCCACCCCTGCCAGATCCTCGCCGACCTGCTGACCGTCCGCGAACGGTTCGGCAGGACGGCCGGGCTTACCCTGACCTATCTGGGCGACGGCGCCAACAACATGGCCCACTCCTACCTGCTGGGCGGCGCCACGGCCGGGATGCACGTACGGATCGGCGCCCCCGTCGGCTACCAGCCCGACGCCGTCATCCTCGACCAGGCCGCCGCCATCGCCGCGACGACCGGCGGCTCGGTGATCTCGCTGACCGACCCGGCCGCCGCGATCCAGGGCTCGCACGTCGTCGCCACCGACACCTGGGTGTCGATGGGCCAGGACGGCAAGGACGAGCGGGTGCGCGCGCTCATGCCGTACCAGGTCAACTCCGAGCTTATGGAGCACGCCGCGCACGACGCGATCGTCCTGCACTGCCTGCCCGCCTACCGCGGCTACGAGATCACCTCCGAAGTGATCGACGGCCCACGCAGCGCCGTGTGGGACCAGGCCGAGAACCGCCTGCACGCCCAGAAGGCGCTGCTGCACTGGCTGGTGAGCCCCGCATGACCATTCCGATGACCAAGGTCGCGCGGCAGGCGAAGATCACCGACCTGCTGCAGCGGCAGGCCGTCCGCTCCCAGCCCGAGCTGGCCAAGCTGCTGGCCGAGAGCGGCGTGGAGGTCACCCAGGCCACGCTCTCGCGCGACCTGGACGAACTCGGCGCGCTCAAGCTGCGCGCCGAGGACGGCTCGCTGGTCTACGCGCTGCCCGGCGAGGGCGGCGGCCGCATCCGGGTGGCCAGGCTGGGCACCGGCGAGTCCCCGGCCGCCCGGCTGCACCGGATCGCCGAGGAGCTGCTGGTCTCCGCCGAGGCGTCGGCCAACCTGGTCATCGTCAGGACTCCGCCGGGCGCCGCCCAGTTCATGGCCTCGGCCATCGACCACGCCGACTGGGAGTCCATCCTCGGCACGGTTGCGGGCGACGACACGATCCTCGTGATCAGCCGCGATCCCCAGGGCGGGAGCGTCGTGGCCGAGGCCTTGCTGAGGATCGCCGCCCGGCGTACTTAGCCCTTTTTTACCAAGATTTTGGAGGTACCGATGACTCAGAGAGTGGTACTCGCCTTCTCCGGAGGTCTGGACACCTCCGTCGCGATCCCGTTCCTGGCCGAGAAGATGGACGCCGAGGTGATCGCCGTCGCCGTGGACCTGGGCCAAGGCGGCGAGGACATGGAGGTGATCCAGAAGCGGGCCATGGACTGCGGTGCGGTCGAATCCGTCGTCGTGGACGCCAAGGAGGAGTTCGCGGCCGACTTCTGCGTGCCCGCGCTGCAGGCCAACGCCCTCTACATGGACCGCTACCCGCTCCTGTCGTCGCTGTCGCGCCCGCTCATCGTCAAGCACCTGGTGAGCGCGGCCAAGCAGTTCGGCGGCACGATCGTCTCCCACGGCTGCACCGGCAAGGGCAACGACCAGGTACGGTTCGAGGCCGGCCTGGCCGCGCTCGCGCCCGACTTGCGGGTCGTCGCCCCGGCCCGCGACTTCGCCTGGACCCGCGACAAGGCGATCGAGTACGCCGAGCAGCGGGGCCTGCCGATCGAGACCTCCAAGAAGAACCCGTTCTCCATCGACCAGAACCTGTGGGGCAGGGCCGTCGAGACCGGCTTCCTCGAGGACATCTGGAACGGCCCCACCGAGAACGTCTACGCCTACACCGCAGACCCGGCCGTCCCCCGTGACGCCGACGAGGTGGTCATCACCTTCGAGCAGGGCGTCCCGGTCAAGCTCGACGGGCGTTCGCTCACGCCGTACCAGGTGATCGACGAGCTGAACACCCGCGCGGGCGCGCAGGGCGTCGGCCGGATCGACATGGTCGAGGACCGGCTCGTCGGCATCAAGTCGCGCGAGGTGTACGAGGCGCCCGGCGCGATCGCGCTGATCACCGCGCACATGGAGCTGGAGAACGTCACCGTCGAACGGGACCTGGCCCGCTTCAAGCGCGGCGTCGACCAGCGCTGGAGCGAGCTCGTCTACGACGGCCTGTGGTTCTCGCCGCTCAAGGACGCCCTCGACGCGCTCATCGCCGAGGCCCAGAAGCACGTCACCGGCGACATCCGGATGACTCTGCACGGCGGCAAGGCCACCGTCAGCGGCCGCCGCTCCGAGCAGTCGCTGTACGACTTCTCGCTGGCCACCTACGACACCGGCGACACTTTCGACCAGTCGCTCGCCAAGGGCTTCGTCCAGCTGTTCAGTCTGCCCTCCAAGATCGCCGCCGCGCGCGACGCGAAGAAAGGATGATGTGCACTATGGTCGCGGGGGACGAGAAGGAGATGACGGTGAGTGATGGCAAGCCGATGCGGCTGTGGGGCGGGCGATTCGAAGGGGGTCCCGCCGACGCGCTGACCCGGCTGTCGGTGAGCGTGCACTTCGACTGGCGGCTGGTGCCGTACGACCTGGCGGCGTCCAGGGCGCACGCCCGGGTGCTGCACAAGGCGGGGTTGCTGAGCGACGACGAGCTCGAACGCATGATCGGCGCGATCGATGACCTGGAGCGGGCCTGCAAGGCGGGTGAGTTCCGGCCGACGGTCGCCGACGAGGACGTGCACACCGCGCTCGAACGCGGCCTGCTGGAGCGGCTCGGCTCGCTCGGCGGCAAGCTGCGCGCCGGCCGCAGCCGCAATGACCAGATCGCCACCGATCTGCGCCTCTATCTGCGCGACCACGCCCGCACGATCGTCTCCCGGCTGGTCGAGCTGGAGACGGCGCTGATGGCCCAGGCCGAGCAGCACACCGACACGGCCGCGCCCGGCATGACCCACCTGCAGCACGCGCAGCCGGTCTCCTTCGGACACCAGCTGCTCGCGCACGTGCACGCCTTCGCCCGCGACATCGACCGGGTCACCGACTGGGACCGCCGCGCGGCCGTCTCGCCGCTCGGCGCCGGCGCGCTGGCCGGCTCGTCGCTGCCGCTGGACCCGGAGGCCGTGGCCGTCGAGCTGGGCTTCTCCTTCGCCTCGCTCAACTCCATGGACGCGGTGTCCGACCGTGACTTCGCGGCGGAGTTCCTGTTCGCCGCGGCCCTGATCGGCGTGCACCTGTCGCGGCTCGGCGAGGAGATCGTGCTCTGGGCCTCGCAGGAGTTCCGCTGGATCGAGATGGACGACGCCTACTCCACCGGCTCGTCGATCATGCCGCAGAAGAAGAACCCCGACGTCGCCGAGCTCGCCCGCGGCAAGTCCGGACGGCTCATCGGCAACCTCATGGCGATGCTCACGACGCTCAAGGGCCTGCCGCTCACCTACAACCGCGACCTGCAGGAGGACAAGGAGCCGGTGTTCGACTCGGTCGACACGCTGCTGCTCGTCCTGCCCGCGATGGCCGGCCTGGTCGCCACCATGCGGGTCAACACCGCGCGCCTGGAGGCGTCGGCTCCCGACGGCTTCGCGCTGGCCACCGACCTCGCCGAGCTGCTCGTACGCCGCGGCGTGCCGTTCCGCGACGCGCACGAGGCGGTCGGCCACCTGGTGGTGTGGTGCCAGGTCAACGACAAGGACCTGGGCGACCTGACCGACGACGAGCTGGGCAAGGTCTCGCCGCACCTCACCCCCGACGTCCGCGACGTGCTCAACGTGCCCGGCGCCCTCGCCGCCCGCAAGGCCCACGGCGGCACCGCGCCCGACCGGGTCCGCGACCAGCTCGCCGCGCTGCGCGAGACGGTCGACGCCCAGGCGGCGTGGGCCGCGGGGGCCTAGCGCCCGGCATGGACTCCGGGACCCTGGATTCGGCACCCCTGCCGCGGAGCTTCTTCGACCGGCCGTCGTACGAGGTCGCGCCCGACTTGCTCGGGCGCGTGCTCGTGCACGGCCCGGTCGCGGTCCGGCTCACCGAGGTCGAGGCGTACGGCGGCCCCGGCGAGGATCCGGCGGCCCACACCTACCGGGGACGGACCGCCAGGAACGCGGTCATGTTCGGGCCACCTGGGCATCTGTACGTGTACTTCACCTACGGCATGCACTTCTGCGCGAACCTGGTGTGCCTGCCCGAAGACCACGGGTCGGCGGTGCTGCTGCGCGCCGGTGAGGTGGTGGCGCGGGCCGACCTGGCCCGCTCGCGCCGCTCAGGAGACGGCGACGGCCCGCCCGTCTCCGGGCGCAAGCCGATCGCGGACCGCGACCTCGCCCGCGGCCCCGCCCGGCTGGCGGTCGCTCTCGGGCTGGCGCGCGAGCACAACGGGCTCGACGCCGTATGGGAGGGCTCACCGGCTGTGCTGCCGCACTTCCATGACGCTTCTCGCGGCGATCAGCCCGAACACGCGGCGTGGCTTACCGGGCTCCCCAAGGGGACCGTGGCCATGCTCGGCGGCCGGCCCGCGGAGGCGGACACGATCAGGTCGGGGCCGCGCACCGGGATCTCGACCGCCAAGGACACCCCGTGGCGGTTCTGGATCGACGGTGACCCTACCGTCTCACCCTTCCGGCCTCACGCGCCGCGCCGCCGCAACACCGCGGCCACCTCGGTCGGGGAGGCGCCCAGCTCGTGAGCGCTGAAGATGTGCAGCTGGTCGCCGGTGTCGATCTCCAGCATCTCGCTGCGCAGACCGTACCTCCTGCGTACGTCCACCTGCACGTCCTCGATCGCCTCCCACGGGACGTGCCGCCGGCCGGCGAAGCCGTGCACCACGGTGACACCGCTCTCGTCGGCCGCCAGCCGTACCGGGACCAGGACGTCACGCAGCCCCATGGCCCCCACCAGCAGGGCGGCCGGCACGGCCAGCACCACCCCGCGTACATCACCCTGGACATACCAGAACAGGGCGAGACCGGCACACGCCACAGCCCCTAGGATCTTGAAAACGGCCAGCTCGCGACGGACCTTCCACATGGCGACCGAGATTATCCAAGTGGCGGTCATCCGGCGCGATCGGGCACTCTGTAACCACTCGACGTCTCCTGGAAAGCCAGCACCGTGACCGACATTCTCGATGAGCTCGAATGGCGCGACGTCCTCGCGCAGACCACCGACATCGACGCCCTGCGCGCGGCGCTGTCGAAAGGTCCGATCACGGTCTATGCGGGCTTCGACCCGACCGCGCCGTCCCTGCACATGGGCAACCTGGCCACGCTGCTGATCCTGACCCGCTTCCAGCGGGCGGGCCACAAGCCGATCGGCCTGGTCGGCGGCGCCACCGGCCTGATCGGCGACCCCAGCGGCCGCAGCACCGAACGCGTACTCAACACCACCGAGGTCGTGGAGGAATGGGTCTCGCGGATCCGGGTGCAGGTGGAGAAGTTCTTGACCTTCGACGAGAGCCCCACCTCGGCCGCGCTGGTCAGCAACCTGGACTGGACCGCCGAGATGTCGGCCATCGGCTTCCTGCGCGACATCGGCAAGCATTTCCCCGTCAACCGGATGCTCGCCCGCGAGTCGGTGGCGGCCCGGCTCGGCGGTGAGGGACTCAGCTACACCGAGTTCAGCTACCAGATCCTGCAGGCCAACGACTACCTGGAGCTCTACCGGCGCAACGGCTGCACGCTCCAGGTCGGCGGCAGCGACCAGTGGGGCAACATCACGGCCGGCGTCGACCTGGTCAGGCGCGTCGAGGGCGGCCACGTGCACGCCCTGACCGGCAAGCTGATCACCAAGGCCGACGGCACCAAGTTCGGCAAGACCGCCGGCGGGTCGGTCTGGCTCGACGGCGCGCTGACCTCTCCCTACGCCTTCTACCAGTACTTCCTCAACGCTGACGACCGCGACGTGGTGCGCTTCCTGAAGGTGTTCACCTTCCGCGAGCGCGAGGAGATCGAGGCGCTGGAGAAGGCGGTGGCCGACCGCCCGTTCGCCCGCGAGGCACAGCGGACGCTGGCCGAGGACCTGACCACGCTCGTCCACGGCGCCGACGAACTGGCGGCCGTCGTGGCGGCGTCCAAGGCGCTGTTCGGGCAGGGGTCGCTCGAAGAGCTGCCGGGCTCGACGCTGGCCGCGGCGCTGGCCGAGGTGCCGAAGGCGACGGTTCCGGCTCTCGGGGCGCCGTTCGTGGACCTGCTGGCGGACAGCGGGCTGGTGGAGTCGAAGTCGGCGGCCAGGCGGGCGGTGAAGGAGGGCGGCGCGTACCTCAACAACGTCAAGATCACCGACGAGTCGTACGTGCCTGAGGCCTCGGACCTGCTTCACGGGCGGTTCATGGTGCTCCGGCGCGGCAAGAAGGCGGTCGGCGGCGTCGAGGTCGGCTGACCGCGCCTTTCTTGAGCTATACGGGCCCTTTCCCTGGTGTTCTTCCGGGGGAAGGGCCCTGGGCTTATTTGTGGCCTATTTACCGGCGAACAGGGCCACGGTGAGGCCGGGCGTCTCCGCCGAGTGCCAGGCCCCGGTCTGCTCGTAGCCCGCTTCCCGTACGGCCTTGACCCGCGGCAGCTTCTGCCCGGCGGACTTGGCCCCGCGCCACACGACCCAGACCCGCTCCCGATCGGCCAGCGCGGCGGCGACGTCATCGCGCTCAGGAAAGCCGAACCCCTCCGCCTCCGGAGCGGCCCCCAGTCGCAGCACATCATCCGGCATCGACCCGTCACGGTAGTAGTCGAACCCCGCCCGCACCGAGCTCTGCCCGAACACGATCGCGTCCCCCGGCCGCGCCTCCACCTTCCGCACGGCCCACGGAAAGTCCTCGAAGCGCCCATTGGCCTCCCGCACCTCCACCTGCTGCGGTACGCCCACCGCCACGGCGACCACCACCAGCCCGCAGCAGGCCACCACCCCTCCCCGCGGAACACTCGCCACCGCGATCCCCGCCAGCAACGCCAGAGCGGGCGCGGCGACGAACAGGTACCGGTCCACATAGACCGGGGTCACCAGATGCGACACGGCCAGCAGCAGGACGGGCGGCAGCACCAGCCAGCCCAGCAACGTCCCCGCCCACGCCCTGTTGCGAAGCAGCACCACACCGGCCAGCGCCACCACGAACAGCACCACCCCCACCTCGGTGCTCCCCGTCGCCATCTTCGGGAACTTCAGCAGCACCTCCGGCCCGCGCTGCGGGATCCAGCTGATCGCATGCCGCTCGCCGTACCCGACCAGACCGAGAACGAGCGCGGGCAGGCAGCCGACGGCGACCGCGGGCGCCCACCTCAGGAGCACGGTGCGGCGGGGGAGCAGCGCTACGGCGGCGACCAATTGAGCGGGCAGCACGAGCACCGCGAACAGGTGCGTGCAGCACACCACCGCCACCGCCACCGCATAGACCACCCAGGGCGCGCGCGTGGCCTGCTCCTGGGCTCGCGTGGTCTGTTCCTGGGCTCGCGTGGTCTGTTCCTGGGCTCGCGTGGTCTGTTCCTGGGCTCGCGTGGCGCGGTGAAGGGCCCAGAACGAGAAGACCACCGCGGCGGCTGCGGGCGCGTACGAGCGGGCGAAGGCGCCGTAGTACGACACCGACGGCAGCGCCGCGAACAGCAGGCCGGCCGTCACCCCCGCCCACGTACTGTGCAGCCGCCGCCCCAGGTCCACCAGGAACCACGCGGCGACCCCGATGGCCAGCGCCGATGGCAGCCGCAGCCACAGCTCCGCAGTCCCGGCCTTCGCCCACAGCTGCATGAACAGGTAGTACGGCAGGAAATGACCATCGATGTGCCGCGCCAGCTCCCACAACCCCGGCAACGACCGGGACGCGGCGCTGATCGTGGCCAGCTCGTCACCGTTGAGAGAGGCGGAGCCCGAGCCGCTGAACGCCACGACTCCGCCAATTCCGGCCACCCACCATGGGCTTGACCTGCGTGAACGTACGGCTGGCCGGACTGGAGGGGCGAGGGTGGAGGCGGTGGTCACCGGGGCAGAATACGCGCATAGGCTCAGATTTATGCCTGAAGTGATCGTGTTTGACCTTTACGGAGTTATCGCCCGCGTCCAGACGGCTGACGCCAAACAGGGCCTCGTCGACCTCGCCGGGGTGCCGGGGGAGAGCTTCTGGGAGGCGTACTGGGGGTGCCGGCCCGACTATGACGCCGGTCAGGACGCCGTGGCGTACTGGGCGGCGGTCGCCGGACGGCTGGGCACGCGGTTCGCCGACGTGGACGCGCTGATGGCGGCCGACCTGGAGAGCTGGTGCCACGTGGACGACGAGATGGTCGCCGTGGTGCACGAACTGGCTGATCAGGGACGGACACTGGGGCTGCTATCGAACATCGTCCCGGACCTGGTGCCGCTGTGGGAGGCGCGGCATGGTGACTGGCTGGGACGGTTCGCGTCGCTGACGTACTCGTGCCGGATCGGGGTGGCCAAGCCGGACCGGCGCGCGTACGAGATCTGTGCGCAGCGGCTGGGGGTGGAGCCGGGGGAGGCGCTGTTCTTCGACGACAACGAGGTCAATGTGGTCGCGGCTCGGGAGGCGGGGATGGCGGCGGAGCTGTTCGTCTCGCCGGCGCAGGTACGCGCGCTCACGCTTGCCGGTGGGTCTTGGCTGTCCACCGGGTCTTGACCGGCCGCGCCTTCAGGTGGGCCTCGATCCGTCGGCGCCGAGCGTGATTCGTGTTGACGTCCCGCAGAGCGGTGTAGTTTCTCACCCGCTCAGCCCTGTGCGGCCACGTTGGAAACGCACAACAAGATCGTTGATCCACCATTGGGGGGTCACCGTTCGAGCAGCGTCGTTCGCGCAGCAACAGTCGCGGCGTCGGCCTGCGGGACGCCGAGCTTGCCTTTCGCGTGAGCCTTGGCCAGGCCGTCACCCGCCCGGGCGGTCACGGGTGAGCCTCACCAGCACCGCTCACCCGCCCGCAGCGGCCTCGCTCATCTGCATCCGTCTCGCCCACTTGCAGGTCTCGCCCACTCACAGCGGTGTCTTGCACTCCCGCAGGTCTCGCCACTCACTCGCAGCGGTCTTGCACTCCCGCAGCGGTCTCGCGCTCCCCGGCCCGCTCGAGCGGCGGCGGCTCGGGCTATGGCGGCCGCCCCCGGGCTTCACGGGTTGGTCCCGATCGTTTCACTGGTTGGTCGTACATTTCGTCACTGGCTGGTCGTACGTGTCGGCCGGGCGACGATGACCACCCGCCGCTCCGCGTCGCCCACCGGCCGGTCGTACTGCAGGCCGTAGCGGGTGGCGAGCACGTCGAAGAAGTCGCCCGACGGGTCGGGGTCGATCCGCTCCACCACGGCCCGGATCTCCAGGTACCGGTACGGCTTGTCAGGGTCGTTGATGGAGACCGCCAGGTTCCCATTCGCCGCGACATTTCGGTATTTCTGGCGGTCCGTGGTAGTCGTGAAGCGCAGGAACTCGCCGTCCCACACCGTCCAGACCGGGTTCACATGTGGCTTCCCGTCTGGCGCGATGGTGGCCAGATGCGCGAACAGCGGCCTGGTCAACAGATCCAGATGGCTCTCAGGAATCACGTGACGCCTCCTCACTCGGGTGTACGGCTCCGCACATTATCAAAGCTTTGATAGTCGTCAATGCTAGATTGCTTGTAGCATCTCGTGTCATGGGCATGCCCGCGGAGGAGCGCCTCGGCCTCGACATCAAGCGAGCCGAGCAGGAATTGATCGCCGCCAAGCAGGTCGCGGTCAGGCCCGCGGGGCTGACGGTGCCGCAATACGCGACGCTCTACGTATTAGCGGCCAACCCCGGCATCTCGGCCGCCGCTCTCGCCCGAGCCTGCTTGGTGACCCCGCAGGCGATGACCGTGGTGCTGAAAAACCTCGAGGTACGTGGGATGGTCGAACGTACGCCGCACCCATGGCACGGCAATGTCCTGGAGACCCGACTCACGGACGCCGGCCGCATCGCGCTAGAGGAGGCGGACGAGCGGGCGGTGCGGATAGAGCAGGCGATAGCGGACGAACTCACCGCAGAGGAGCGTGACACCCTGCGATCCCTCCTCCAACGCTGCGGAACGGCGATCGACCGGGCGTCCGCGCAACTGTGAAGGCTTGCCCTCGGCCCCTACACCGGGCGTCCCGTAGTGATGATGTCCCACGGAGCGGTGTGGATTCTTCTGCCGCTCGACCCTGATCATCCCTGGTAGAAGCCATGTAACGAGATCGTGAATCACCACTTAGTGGGACTTCATCCCTTCGGCGCCACATTCACGTGTTCGGTCCGCACTCCTGTTCGGCTCGCGATCCGTCTGGTCTGGGATCCGTCCGATCCATCTGGTCCGGGATCCGTCCAGTCGCGATCCGTCTGGCCGTCCGGCCGCTGTCCGGTCGCGATCCGTCTGGTCCGGGATCCGTTCCTGGAGGAGAAGCCGCAGCACCCCAAGAGCGACCTGGCGCTGATGCGTGTGTACTTATTCACGCTGGCCATGCATGAGGCCTGTCCCGCGATCCGTTCGGATGACGTCCCGCAGAGCAGCGTCGTTTCCCACCCGCTCAGCCCTGTGCTCCCATGTAGGAAAACGCACGGCGAGATCGTTGATCCACCCCTGGGTGGGACATTTCTCCGATCTGCACGGCGTTTGCGCAGATCAGAACTGGCCTTGCTGGAGGTCCCGTGGAGGCCTAGAGAGCGGGCGTGAACACCGATTTGACGTAGGGCGAACGGCGACCTAATCTTCTCTTCGCCCCGGGAGTGAGCCGGACGCCGATCAGGCGGACGGGCCCCCAGGGCGAACCCTTGAGAAACGAGCCACTCGGCCAGGCGCTTCCATGCGCTCGCTGGCAGGAGTCGTCTCGGGTGCGCTCAGATCGCCGGAAAATCGGTTGATTCGACAAGCTCAGGATGGCACGGTAAGTTACGAGGGTTGCCCTGGAGACAGGGTGCACAATCTTAGACAGTTTGCCCAGCTTCAAGCAAGTCTCCGATTTGACGCGAAGCCGACAAGCTCGATAAGCTTAAGACACAACGAAATGAGCGCCTCTCGCAGGTTGGGGAGTACGCGTCCGTTTCTTGAGAACTCAACAGTGTGTTAAAAGCCAGTGCATGATGCACAACCCCGTCATGTCTGC
>NZ_JBFAVX010000021.1:0-198203 GCF_040680095.1 Nonomuraea sp. NPDC052129
CGGCGGTTACGCACCGCAACCCAGCCCATATCCGCCAGATTCGAGCTGGTGGAAGCCTTGAAGGGCGTTACACCACTGGTTCCTCACGTACACCTTTCCCGCTCGTTAACCAGGCCCGCACCGTCTGGCAGTACCGGCACGTCCTGACGTTGTCGAGGCTGCTCCCACCCTCACCCACGACTCCGGGATCAGGCTGCCTCCCACTTCGCACGACCTGCTACGACAGGCCGTCGGCGGAGCCCTTTCATCTCCGCACGGTCATACAGCGCCTCGTGGCGCACGCCGCCCCGCTTCCGGTGCTCGGGCCTGGAGGCCCTGCGCTCCGGGTCGGGTTGCCATCGATTCACCCGGGTTGCTGCCTATGGTGGTGCCCGGCGTGGCGCAGGGCCGTTTCAGACCGACCCGCGAAGAGACCTCTGCTTCTTGTTCCCTAGCCTGGTCTCCGCTTGCAGGTTCGCAGCCAGTTCATCCAACGTTGCCCCGCAACGGACGTTGGACTGCCCGCTTGTACGGGGAACGGACTGTTTCCGAATGGCCGCCCACCCTGCTGCCATGTCGTGAACGTGCCACTCCGGGTACTCGGCGATCAACTTCGCCAAGGTCATGGGCACGGTTGGACTCCGGCGACCGGCGTACAGAGTGGCTGAGTCTCTCGGAGTTGGGCGTAGCGGGGAGCGATTCGGTGGGCGGCCCGAGTGGGCTCGGTGAGTGGGTGCCAGGCGTAGGTGACTCGCTGTCGTCTCGCGTCCCATGCTGATCGCCACCAGTACCGCCCGCCGTGACACCAGACGACCGGTCCGACCCAGACGGACACCAGCGCAAGCGTGCCACTGCGCAGGATCTCCTTCACCGTTCCGCGCTGCCCCAGCAGCAAATCGCCAACGGCCCGAGTGCGAGCGGGACTGTGCAGCATGGCCACGATCTCGACCCGACATCCTAACTTTTCGCGAGTCTCCTTCACTAAGGGCTCGCTTCCGTGGATTCCGGGCGCAGACTGCGGATCGTCACCGAGAGGGGGTGGCGTCGCTGAAGGTCCGCGTAGCGGAAGGCGACCCGGCGCGCGGCTCTCGACGGTTCGATGGCCGGATGGCGGGCGTATAGCACCCGTTTGCGGCGGTCGTCCCAGTCTGCTCGCCACCAGTACCAATCGCCGTCGCACCAGACGACGAGCCCGACCCACACGGACACCAGGCTCAGGCCATAGCCGTCATGCACGTCTGCGGATACGCCATGAGCGGCGAGGGCGTCGGCCAGGGCATCGGCGGCGTGCTTCTCTGGCGTGGGGTGTCGGTTCTGCGGTTGCATGAGTGGCCTCCCATCACGTACGGCAGTGACGTAGCGTGACGGTATGTGCCGGCTGAGCTTCTAGGCCGGAAGGAAATTCAGGGGTCCGTCGTAGGCATCCGATGAGGATGAAGTGCATGCGAGGAATGACCAGCAATCTGTCCATCGGCCAGCGCGTGGCTTGGTATCGGCGACGGCGTGGGATGTCTCAAGACGTACTGGCCGGGCTGGTGGGACGGACCACCGATTGGCTGAGCAAGGTAGAGAACGACCGCATCACCTTGGACCGTCTGTCCGTCATCAAGTCCCTGGCGAGCGTGTTGGACGTGTCCCTCGGTGATCTGCTGGCCGAGCCGCACCTGTTCGAGTGGACGGACGGAAGCGGCGATCAGACCATCCCCGCGCTGCGAGCCGCGATCACCGACTATCGGCAGCTCTCGCCGATGGCCGGGCTCGTGGAGAACGCGGAGCCCTCCGGGCAGGCCGACCTGCGACGTGCCCTTGCCGAGGTGTGGCGGGCGTACCAGGGCGCCCGGTACAGCTACGTGATACGGACTCTGCCTGGACTCCTCGGGGAGGCGCATCATGCCGCGCGCGTTGCGAACGGTGACGCGCGCATGGCGGCATCGGGAGTGCTTGGGCAGGTCTACCACGCCGCTGCCAGCATCCTTAGCAAGGTTGGTGAGGCTGATCTCGCGTGGATCGCCGCCGAGCGCGGTCTGTCCTTTGCACGGGAGTCCGGTGATCAGCTCGTTACGGCCTCCTTGCTTCGCTCCGTGACCCACGCGCTTCTGTCCAACGGCCGTTACGAGGCAGCTAAGCAGCTCACTATGGACGCCGCCGACCTGCTGTCTCCTGACCTCCCGCACGCCACGGCTGAGCTGCTTTCGGTGTACGGCACGCTGTACCTCGCTGGGTCGATGGCGGCGGCGCGAGACGAGGACCGCAGCACGACACGCGCGTTCCTCGCCGAGGCACAGGAAGCGGCGGTGCGGCTCGGCAGTGACGCCAACCATGTCTGGACCGCGTTCGGGCCGACGAACGTCCGTATCCATCAGGTGGCCACGGCAATCGAGCTGGGAGACATCCAGGTGGCTGTGGAACTCGGGCCGAAGCTGGATACCAGCGGGCTTCCGATCGAACGTCGCGCTCGTCATGGCCTGGCCGTGGCGCATGCCTTGAGCCTATGGAACCGTACCGACGACGCGATGGCCGCGCTGTTGGAGGCCGAGACCATCGCTCCCGAGCAGGTGCGCCATCACTACCTCAGCCGCCAGCTCACGATGTCGTGGATCAGAAGGCAGAAGGGCAAACCCAGTTTCCAACTCGCAGCTCTCGCCCGGCGACTGCACATCGTGTGAAGGCAGTCCCTGTGGCGTAAGGTCGGGGCTGTGAACGATCAGGAGGCTCCGCCGTTCGCCCAGGCTCGTGCCGCCGCCGGTGCGCTGTTCTTCGATGACAGCGGTCGTGTGCTTCTCGTCCGTCCTACGTACAAGCCCTCCATGGACATTCCGGGCGGATACGTCGAGCCGGGGGAGACCCCGTACGAGGCGTGCGTTCGAGAAGTGCAAGAGGAGCTAGGCATTCAGCCGGCCATCGGTCGCCTCCTCGTGGTCGATTGGGCGCCTCTCCCTAAGGAGGGCGACAAGGTGCTGTTCGTGTTCGACGGAGGCACCTTGGACGGCGAGTTGCTCAAGCAGATCAGGTTCGTGGACAACGAGCTGAGCGCCTATGCGTTTCATCCCGTCGGGGAACTGGACGGTCTGTTGATCGAGCGGCTTGCTCGTCGTCTCAAAGCCGCAGCCACTGCCCGCGAGCTTGGCAAGACCGTCTATCTGGAGCACGGCCAGGCCGTTCCCACTGAGTGACTATCTGAGTGACAACGGCCCGGGACGAGCGTGGACAGCTGAGGATCTGCCCGGAACGTTCGGCGAGGTGGGACCCCGAATCACCCGAGGCCCCACCTTCTCGCGGCGAGCCTTACAAGCGAGGGGTCACTGGTTCGAACCCAGTACCGCCCACCTGTGAGAAGGCTCCGCTCGTGATCATGAGCGGAGCGCCTGCGGGATGGGAGACATCGTCTCCTGGCTGAGGGTGCGGGAGGACGGCCTGCTCACTGCGCGGGCCGTACCCCGCCTACGCCTCCCCTGGTCACTCAGGACATCATCCTGAGGTTGCGCTCACCCGCGCCCGTTCCGGCGCTCGCTCGAGGTACGCGGCAGCACCCGCCAACGCCGCCGCGATCAGCATCACCACCAGGAACGCCGGCCCGGTCGGCACCAGCGCGAAGTTGCGGATCAAGCCCGCGATCACCATGAATTGGACGCCGGCCAGCAGTTCCAGCCGGTCGTGCGTCACCTGGGACTCCACGACGAACAACACCAGCAGGACCGGGAGATACGCGGGTACCCACGAACTTCCCGGACTGTCGCCGCTCGGGAGACTGAGGACGCCGAAGGCGACCAGAACCGTGGCCGTCATTCCCAGCACGATCGACTGCCAGGCTCTTTGCCGCCCCGAGTCCAGGCTCACGCGGACAACGAGCGCGCCGATGAGGACCAGGATTGTCATCGATCCGGTTGTCGGGGGGTCCGCCTCGGCCACCGGGATGGGAATCATCAGATCGATGACCGTCGCTGTCACTGCCAACAGGCCGGCGACGGCCGCGACGACCCTGGCCGTGCCCTTCAGGGCCAAGGCCATCTCCACGAGCACCACCAGCAGGATGAGCACCGTGCCCATGAGAGTCATCAGCACCTCGAACGGGGCTTGCAGGCGAGCGATCGCGATGATCTGGGCGAACAGGCCCACGTGGAGCGCGGCCAGGCCGGCCGCGGCACCCAGTATCACCGTACGTGGCCGGCCTTCTCTGAGCAGGCCGACCACAATCGCGGTGCCCACGAACAGCATGAACCACGTCGGATCGACGCCGCCTCGCAGCCATAGGTATCCGATACCGGACTCGCGAGCCATCGGACCGACCAGCAGGAGCAGCGCGGACAGGAAGGCGAGGGCGCGCAAGGCCAGAGTCCACGGGCGACGCCGACTCGCGAAGGTGTCTCGGGGAACGACCTCGTCTTCGTCTCGCCGCACGAAGGATCGCCGGTCGAGTGCCGACTCGGTTGTGGGAGCGGGCGTCACGGACTCCCTGGCGGGCCGATCGCCTGCGCCCTTCGCGGCCACCGCCGATGATGACGGTCGTGGTACTGCCGGCGGAACATCGATAGGAGTGAAAGGCGAGGCAGGGGAGTGTGCCTGCGTGTCGGTGCCGAGGGCCTGCGCCGCGGCGGCCGAGACCATCCGGCTGTCGTCGTCGGCCAGCCTTTCCAGCGTCAGCCGGGCCGCCAAGGCCAGACCTGCGTGGCGACTGCGCCGCAGCCGGGCCAGCGTATCGATCGTACCGGCCCTGATATCCGCGATCGGATGGTCGACGGCCTCCTGGAGCTCGGGCGGCAACGGCGCCGGCCGATTCACGGGCCGGCTGCGTCGCGCGATGACCAGGTCCCCCTGCACGTCGAACGTCCACTTGCCCGGTGTCTGCTTGGGCGTGCCGGTTCGCACCTTGTCGTAGACATAGTCGTACAGCTCGTGGATGCCCACATAGCCGTCCTGGTCACGGTCGGCGTCGCCCGTCTCGAGCCCCTCCACGAGCGCGCTGGTGAACACCGAAGGCGACGTGTCCCGGGCATCGGCCAGTTCGGGTCCGTCGAAGGCGTACTCCAGAGCGTTGGAGGCGGTGATGACCACCCGCCCGCGCCCGCCGAACTGCTCCTCGACATGGAGGTCCGAGCCCGCCCGTGAGAGTGAGCCGCGCCCGAACGCGCCCGCGTAGCAGCAGTCGAGCAGCAACACGATGCGTCGGCATCGGCTGCGGCTCATCAGCCGGTTGACGAACTCGGCGGACACAGCGGTGGCGCCGAGGCGGTTGAGCTTGGTGCTGGGGGTGGCGAAGTACAGCTCGCCGTTGTCGTTCTTGACCCCGTGGCCGGAGAAGTGCAGCAGGAGCAAGTCGTCGGGGTGCCGGTCGGCGAAGAATTCCTCGACAGCCTCGTTGATGACAGCGGTGGACTCGTTCAGCATCGTACGTACGTCGAACCCGCCGATGGCCGCGTCCCCGAGCACGCCGGCCAGTGCTTCCGCGTCGAGGGCCGGCGCCCGCAACCGCCGCAACCCGGGATCACCGTACTCGTCGCTGGCCACGATCAACGCCACACGCCGACCTGCCGGCGGAGGTGTGCCCGGCTGCCTACGGTGTAACCACACGTCGATGAGCTCGCGTTGCTCCTTCGACGCGATTCCAGTCACCTCTAGCACGTCACCCTCTACGTCCAGCTTGACCGAACGGTGCTGGTTGCGAGAGAGCCAGGCGGTCACCGCGTTCACGATCGTGGCGAGCACTTCCGTACCTGCCAGCCCGATCACCAGTCCGCCGAGCGTGAACGTCAGGTCCCCCCGGGCGCCCTCGGGAGCTTCCGCCCCTTCTTCGGCGCTTACCACCACGTCCAGTCCCAGCAGCTCGTCCTTAAGGCTGGCAGCGGCCTGGTCCAGGTCCTGCGCATCGGCGGCGGTGTCGGTCATCTGAACGCGCAGCCGGATCGTCTCACCCGTCATGAGCCCACCCCGCGGAGACAGGACGCCTCAAGCAAGGCGTCTTACGCATAATAAGCATTTACGCGACGGTGAGTCACGGTTGATGCTCATTGGGTTAACTACTTGAAGGAAGGTGGGTCCGCGTGCAGCCCCGCTCGCTGGCGACATGCCTCATGCGTCATAAGAGATCATTCCCCTTGACCTGCGAGAAGAGGGCCACAACCCAAGATGGCCATCGCTGACCAGGTGGCCGCCTTGTGCGAGCGCATCGTGTAGGACTCGCGTTCCGCTGTCGAAATCCGTCTCTCCATGTCAGCTGGTTGTCGACCCTTGATGGAGTAGGCGAGGCGACCGTTGCCGTTGACGTACGGCGTGACCGAGATGGCGTCGAACTCGACGGGCGTGAACGGCAGCCCCGGGATCGGGGACGGCGGCACCGGCTGGACCGGCGCGAGGACCTTGACCGCCACCGTCTTCTGAGCGGGCTTGAGGGCCGGGTCACCGTCCATGACCGCGACCTGCCAGACGAGCTCTGCGGTCTGCTTGTCGCGGGCCTGCACGAACCGGCCTTTGGCGGAGGCGTCGAAGTCCTTGACGGGCTCGACCTCGCCGACGATGTAGCAGCCGTGCGGGAAGACCATGGCGAAGGTGACTGGGATGGGGCCTTGCAGAGCCAAGGCTTTGCCTCTCTTAACTGACAGTCACTTAACCTACCAAGCGATGCTCTAAGATTTAGGCAACTCAAACTTGCTAGGTCAAGTGACGTCGTCAATGTTGTTCGGTAAAGACTCGCGCAGGGATAGCCACCTTGGTGGCGTTTGCCAGTTTTCTTCCCTTTAGCGCATGGAGCGTGATCTTGTGGGTGGAGCTGAGGATGTGAGGTTCGCCCGTCAGGCGCGGCTGGGATGATCGTGGGCATGCCGACGGATTGGTCAGGCCTTGAGCACGCCTACGGTGCCGCGACCGACCTCCTGCAACTTTTCGAAGAAGTCGGAGATCCAGAACTGGCTCCCAATGCCTGGCATGAGCTGTGGTCCAGTCTCTGTCATCAAGGGACGGTGTACCCGGCCAGCTTTGCCGCCCTGCCCGTCCTGGCGGATATCGCCACCGGTCGTCTGCCGGGTGATCAGCAGTCGGCGAGCGCGTTGGCCGGTCAGATCGTCAATGGGGAACGGCAGCTTCACCGGCCGGGATACTGCCGTGAGCGCTACCCGGCCGCGATCGACGAGTTGCACCGGATGATCCTGCGTCACCTGACGGAGGAGCCGTTCGAGGGCGATGGACTCGACTATCTATATCCGCTGGAGGGACTCCTAGCCTTTGAGGGAGTGCCGGTGTGGAGCGAATGTCTGCTCCCCAATCTCCACGACGTGATCTGCCCGTCCTGCTCAGAGTCCCTGGAGATCGACCTCTACCAAGGCTCCGACCTCGGCACTCGCCGTCGCGACCCACGCACGAGCGTGCGCAAGCTCACCTTCAAGGGCCCGCCGCTGACCAATGTCCGCCCGGCGGCGCCTGCAGACCTACAGCCGCTGGCCTCCCGGCTGTATCGCATGGCCGTCAAGGCCGGGCAAGCTGAGGCTGCCGAGCAGCTGACCCACCTGTTCGGGCGGACGACGTGCCCGAACTGCGAGGCGGACTTGTCTGTGCCAGAGCAGATCGAAGCCTCTTTTCATAGCAGTCCGAGTCCGTAAACTGCCTGACGCTTCACGTAGCCCGCTTGTGGCGGCCCGGAAAGCCAGCGACGGCTCCTCACGTGACCGGGTAGGCGTCTTCCAGTTCGTGACGATCGGCCGGAAGTAGCACCTCTACCACGGCCAGAGGACGGCCGGAGGCATTCCGGACGGCACCGAACACGGCCAGGAGCGGCACGTTCTTCGGCATGCCGAGCTGCTTGGCTTCCTGAGCGGTGGGCATGCGCCCGGTGATCTGCTCCACCACGTGATCGAAGCGCACTCCCTTGCGCGACTTCAGATGCTCACGGATGCCCTCCCGCAATGGCTCACCGCTGGTCAGGTCGGTTCCCTCCGACAGCTCCAGAGGCAACCACAGCGACACCAGCTCAGTCGGCTCGCCATCGCGCACGATGAGTCGCCGGCGGACGAATACTCTGCTCTTGGCCTGCACGTCGAGGAGAACGCCGACCCTGTTCGGAACGGCCACCGCGCCAACTTCAACGACCTCGCTCGCGGAGTCGCTCTCCGGCTTGGTCAGGTACGCCTGTCCGGGGCGCTTCTGCTCCATGGAGGCCATCGCCGGGCGGCCGCGTACGAAGCGGCCTTTGCCCTGCTGAGACTCGATCCAACCCTGCTCACGCAGCACGCGAAGGGCGGCGACCACGGTGGGACGGGAGACGCTGAACTCTTGGATGAGCTGGTTCTCGCTGGGGAGCATCGTGCCCGGTGGGTAGTCTCCCGCCTCGATGCGCCTCTGAAGAGTGTGCACAAGCTGCGCATACTTAGGCGGCACGGACTCTAGCGACATCTTGACCGTCCAACAGCCGACAGGTTGTTTTACTAAGTTTGAGCGTATCCGGCTCGTCGCTGACTGTCTACGTAGTTGCCGACAGCAGGAGCCGAACGCGAGAAGTCTGGCAGGCAGTGCAGTGACCGGGGCGGGAAGGTTGCCACGGGGGCTGCCACTGCATCTGCCTGCCGGGGAAGGCGCGACGAGACCAGACCACGGCCCCCACCCCCTCCGGAAGGGACCAAGCCCGCCTCGCCGCGCCCGTCATCACCTGGCGATGTACTCAGCCAGGACGTTCGCCGCACCCTCCACATCACTGGTCGGGTGCCGCCTTTCGGCATCTGATCTCTGTCGGTGTCGCCGATGAGGAGCGCACGGCGCGAGTCGCGCAGCTTGATCCCGCGTCCCCGGCAGCCGGGGCGGGGCGACGTCTTGCTTGTCTCGTCTGGCCGGATCACCGTCGCCATCTCCTCGTTCATCCGGCGTTCCCTGTGGCGGGAGGCCGCGTGACGTACCGTGGTTGATTGATGACAAGTCCACCGGCAACCGCGTCTGAGCAGGACCCCTGAACGGCCCCCTTGTTTCCCCTTTCGAGCCCCCAGCCGGGAGGAAGGCCCGCAGATGCCCGACTACATCCCGAACGTTCGCCTACGTGCCTGGCGCAACCAGGAGATGCTCAACCGCGCGCAGATGGCCGAAAAGATCAATGCCACGCCCATTGGTGTCGCACAAGGGTTGGCCTGCGACGAGGAGCGGATCCGGCGCTGGGAAGCAGGCGAAGTCAGGTGGCCGCGCACCGAATACCGGCTCGCGTTGACCCAGTTGACAGGGAAGGCGCCGGAAGATCTCGGGTTCTCCCAGGGGAGGCAGAACGAAAGCCGCCTCATCGAGGCCCGCGTGATCCCCGCCGACGCCCTTCGCGCCGAGGCCGACCTGTACGGCACCATGGAACTCGCCCAGCAACTCCAGGCATCCGACGTCGGAGCCGGAACCCTGGAGGCCCTTGCCGAGGCCGTCGATCTCCTGTGCCGCGCCTATCCCGTCGTGCCCGCAGGCACCCTACGCGATCGCACCCAGAAGCGGCTGGCGCAGATTAACCACCTGCTTGCCGGACGCCTCACCTTGGACCAGCACCGCGAACTGCTCCTGACTACCGGCTGGCTTACTGCCCTGTTGGGCTGTGCCCACTACGACCTGGGGAGAGGGAAGAGGCCGAAACGGCCCGACGCGCCGCCTTCGAAATGGGCCGCCAGGTCGGACACGGCGAACTCATGGGATGGGCACACGAGATGTCAGCTTGGTTCGCCCTTGTCGAAGGCCGCTACGAAGACGTCGTCACCGCCGCCCGCATGGGCCAAGCCGTGGCCGGCACGAGCAGCGCCATGGTCCAACTCACCCTGCAAGAGGCTCGCGGCCTGGCCCGCATCGGTGACCGCCGCGAAGCCGACCGTGCCCTGACTCGCGGAGCTGAGGTGCTCGGCAACCTGTCCATACCCGACCACCCAGACCACCACTTCGTCTTCGACCACGCCAAGTGGGTCTTCTACGCCGCCACCTGCTACACGTGGCTCGCTGATGACGATCGGGCTGAAGAACATGCCCGCGAAACCATTCAGATGCACACTCGACCGGACGGTACGTCCAACGCTCCCATGCGTGTGGCAGACGCCCATATAGATCTCGGCATAGTTCACGCCCGGCGTGGCGATCTCGACGTGGCGGTTGCTGAGGGTCTGGCCGCGTTCGACATCGACCGACGCTCCCTTACGGACTTGGTCAACCGCGCAGGAGATCTGAACCGGGTTCTACGGCAGCGCTACCGCCGCGAAGCGCTCGCAGAGGAGTTTCATGAACGGTTTGTCACAGCTCGTGGAGCTCTCACCAGTCGACGCCCGGAACTGCTCGATTGATCTTAACTCTGGAGTATCAGTTAGTTGTTCTAGTGCAGGCCTTCTAGGGTATCTCCGGCTCCAGGATCGGGATCTTGCGAGTCGTACTCATAGTCATATTCATAATTAGGGTCTGAGTGGCGCAGTTTCCATGAGTAGTAGTTAGTTCGCGCCTCGTCAGAGTCCATTTCTATGAGATCGGGATCTAGAGGTTCGAGGTCATCTAGGTCCGAGGGGCTCAGGTACTTCAGATCGCTAGTATCGACATCTTGAGCGATCTCGTAAGGTATATAGGTCGGCAAGTTTGCTGCCTTAAGCTCGTCAGAGCCTGATAGGCGGAGATCACATGAGCCGCAAGCGAAAATTTCGCCCCTCAGAACGAATGGCCGTTTCTCGTCCGGCCTGACTGGTTTGGAGTCCAGGTCACTGTCTCTTGCTATGTCGAGCCTGCCGGCGTAGACCGATCCGCGGTTCGGGCATGCTGGGCATGCGTGTTCTATTCGTTCCAGGCCGTAGGTCGATTCGCCTGAAGGGCGAACCTGTCGTGCCATCAGTACTACTTCATGTTGATCCTCGGGAAAGAGTCTCAGTAGTGACTCTATGCGATCGCGCGCCTGCGAGATTCGATATCGAACCATTCTCGCAATCTCATCCAACGATTCGGTTATTAGCGAGTCCACGAGATCTTTATGTGGTCCCCAGTGTTGATCTCTCGACGAACCAAGTGCATCGCAAAGTTTATCGCTGAAACGTAGGTAGGCGGCAAATGATTCCCTGTTCTCGTGCCTGTCGAGGTGGCCCATATGTATAACACCGTCTCTCACATTAATCAGTTGCCTGATCGGTGCCTCTGGTGCTTGTGGTTTCGGTAGCAGTAGCTGTGCGCGCTTAAATGCATCCCATCCGCCAACGGTCCGTAGATGGTTTGGCTTCTGAATCATGTGTCCATGTCCAGTAAGAAGCACTAGAGAATCAAAGGGGCCATTCTTGAGATCCGCCAATAGGGCGGGATTTAGGCTGCACAAATATGCCTTACACAGATGTTCGAGGCTGACGGCTGCATTCAGTAGCACAACCCTTATGTCGCTGCGTACGTAGGCGTCCAGAGCTCGCCTTGCGAAGTCCACCGCGGACGCATGAAGTTCCTTGTGATCCATGGTTGTCACGCTGGAGACGTTAGCGACGGCAGTGAAGAGCCGTCTAGATCTTTGTTGAGCTCAAGCGACTGTGGGGGCAGCACCTGGCTGCGCAGCCTCGCGCGTTGCTACCTTGCCGAGTTGTTCTTATGAAGATCAAGCGGCGGCGCGGCGCGCCGCCGTACGCCCCGCGCCGCCGTCCCGCGCTGCGCATGCGGCCTGAGGGCCGTTCTCGCGCGAGCGCCGCGCGGGGCATCGCCGTACGGCGACCCCGCCGTACACCCCAAACCCACCGACCAGGCGCCGCACCGCCGCACAGAGCCGGCCCTACGTCCGCACCATCCGCCCAGACTTCCGGGCCAAGGATCGACCTGGAATGATCAGGCCCGGATGAACCTACCTAAGGACTACTTATGGCTACCAAGCTCCTCGCGTTCGTCGCCTTCTTGCTGATCGGCTCAGGCGTACTTGCTGGCCTGATGCCTGTTACTTCGGAAGGTGAGGCATGTGGTTCTGCATTCATTACTGCCTCTCTCCCTGATTACTTAACGGATGAGACTCGTAACTGGGCAGTAGAAAAAATGGACTATATGAACAGATGCAAGGATGTCCGAAACCTTGTTCAGATTCCCGCCACCGTCTTGATTGCCGCAGGGGCAACCACCTTGATTGCTGCCTTCTTCTCGCGGAGAACAGTCTCTATAGCGAGAAAGTGACCGACACGCTGTCGCACTACTGTCATCACGAGCAGCAGCAAAGTGCAGCAGTCGCGCCACACGACAACGGCCGTGAGTGACCGCTTTCGACTGGCTTAACCAAGCGCCCCTGACCGAACGCTCGGGCCGGGGTTGCCGCGCTGCCTCACAGATGCAGCCCTCACGATCGCCATTGCATGGCTGGCCGCCATACCTGCTTGGGGCGATCGACGATCCAGGGTTCGTTCCTCACCCTGGCTCACCGGAGAACGTGGCTGATCCGCAGGCTCCGGGGGCGGGGGACGATCGTGGCTGGCTCCGCCTCGCGGGATATACGCGGGATAATCTTCCCTGGTGGGGGAAAGGTGGGAGTCGTACCCGGAGGTCAGAGGCCTGATGAAGCAGGAACGTAGACCCGCTGTAAAACCGTCGGCAGTTCGCCCCCTGCGGGTGGATCGCCTGTAGGGGGCGCCGGGTTCGCTTCCGTGCCATCTGCGTGCCGCAAGGCCGTGCCATACCGTGCCAGATCTCGCAAGCGAGCGCCACGTCAGAGGCATGATCACCGTGCCATCACTCGCGCCATTGGCTCGCGCACGCGAGTTTCGACGAGATTGACCTGATCAGTCGTCGTTCAACTGGGCGTCAGCGGCTATCTTGTCTCGCTGGGCGTACCGGCGTGCAAGGACATCAGCATCCTCCTACTCCGAGAGTTTCCGGTAGGTTGTTGGCCGTCCTTGGCCCCCAAGTTGCTCGACGAGCCCCCTCGATCTCAGTTCGCGGAGTGCCTTGCGGATGTTGGGTGCGGACAGGTTCAGTTCCTGCTTGAGGTCAGCGACACTGCGTGTCCCGGCCGCCAAGGTGTCGTAGACGCGTAGCTCCGTCTCGTTCAGGTCGTCGCCCGGGCGGATGACGGGAACTGCCTGCCGCCGTAGGACGACAGTGAATCGGATGGCGGCGTCGATGTAATGCGCAGGTGGAAGCCCGGCCTCTGCCATGGCATCGGCCACGATTGGAATGCCGGTTGCCAGCACCTCGATCACTCGCGCGCCTGTTTCTGGTGTGCGAGCGTGTTGACGGATCGCAACGAGTCGCGCATTGCGTGCTGAGGTGACGGCATCCCGGCCGAGCCGATCGACCGTGATGCCGTACAGGCCGCCCGGGTTGGAGACGATCAGCCGGTCACGACGGAGGCGGACTCCACGGCCATGCCAGCCGACCAATGATCGAGGTCGCGATGGAGAAGAGCGTTCGCGATGATCTCGCGAAATGCGATGTATGGCTAGGCGGGCCGATCACGAACAGTCCCGTCCGGCGCCGACACGACGCTGGTGTCAAAGGTTCGCCGTGCCCAGTTCAGGGCCTCTTCCATCATCCGTGGAATAGCCCCAGTGATCGTTGTCTGGTTCCGAGCCCGCGATCCTACGGGATCGGTCGGCAATGGCTCTGCCGAAGCCTGGATGACGAAGCGCGGAAACCACTCCTGTGGGTGAACCCCCAAAGCCAACACTCCTACGACGGTCGGAGCGCCGTCGGGCAGAGTAACTCCAGCACGCCGCAGCAACTCGGCATCGTCAGGAAACCGGCCCAGACCGTGGGGATCCCGTTCGCGGACCGAACGTAGGAACGCTGCGACAAGGTCGCTATCCAGGTCCTCGCGGGTGGCGCCTGTCACGGGCTGCCGGTCGAAGAGCGGCGGCTTCCGGGCGGCAAGGAATGCCTGTTCTTCCAAATCCGACAATGGGAAGTCCCCGTCATACCCTGTCGCCTCCGGCTGCTGCGGAGACGTGCGACCAACTCGTTCACGCTCTGGCTCAGGCAAATGTAACCATGCGCTGGTTACATTTGCTCGGGTTCTGGTTACATTTCGTCCTGTTCCGATTCGGCGCCGACAGACGCGTTGCCACCGAGAGAGCCCGGCACCCCGGAGCCGACTGTCCGAGCATCGCGCGGCCTGACGAGTTCCCTGATCGACGTGATGCCGAGGCGCTCCCCATCCGGTTCGTCACGGCGCCCGCCTTACTGCACTGCCGCAGGCGGGGGGGCTCCAGCTCCGGGCAGGCCAGGAAAGGCGTGCGCCGGTTTAACACCTGATTGCCTTTGTAGCGCGTCGTGAGACTGGGAGAACCCGGTGGCCTCCAGGCTGGAGGCCACCGGGTTCTTTCTATGGCCGGCGTATCAACTCGTCGAGTTGGACCTGGTCGTGGACCAGCGGCAGTTGGGTTTGCGGCTTGTTGCCGATCACCAGCGGCCGCATCATCTCGATTGCGCCGCCCGTGCTCGCTCCGTCCTCGTGGGACATGATGTGGCAGTGCCAGACGGATGACCCACCGACGGTGAACTTGCTCGCCCAGACGGTGATGAAGTCGGGCGGGGACACGAACGTTTCCTTCGGGCCGCTTTCGTAAGGAGCCGGTGGCACGAACTGTCCGATCTCCAACGGTACCTGGTTGCCGGTGTCAGGGTCGGGGTCGCTCCACTTGGTGACGGGCCAACGGCCGATCAGCCGCATTTCGACGAGATGCAGATGGATCGGATGAGCGTCTGGGCTGTGGTTGCGCATGGCCCATGCCTCGGTCGAGTTCAGCCGCGGTGTCTCGGTGGCCGTGTCGGCCGGCCCGTAGTTCAGCAACTGGACCTTGTCCCCGAGCTGCGGGGCGCCGGGGATGACCTCACCGGCCTGCACGGTCCGCAGTCTGGCTTTGGCGAGGAGGGCGGCGGGTGGGAGCTGGTTGTTGGTCTCCGGCAGCGTACGCGGAACTCGGGAGCGGTCTGGCCAGCGGGTCGAAGGGCCGACGTCGAACCGCATGAGCTGCGGAATCCCAGCCCCGGTGGGATCGACGCCATCCAGCGCGCCGAAGGGCGCCGGAGCGTTGTTGGCCAGCACCCAGTTCTGTGAACGGTGGCCGGTGAAGTCGATGACCACCTTGTACCGTTCGCCTGGGGCGACAAGCAGCTCGGTGACCACAGCGGGGTGAAGCAGGTAGCCAGAGTCACCGGCCACCACGGTCATCTTGGGAGCAGAGGCCGTCGAGCCGCTGGTTTGCCTCAGGCTCAGGCGGTAGAAGCGGGAATCTGACCCATTGATGAAGGTAAAGGTGTACCGCCGCGGTTCCACCGTCTGCTTCGGCGCGACGATACCGTTGACCACTGGGAGGTCGCCGAAGAATTCGGGATCGGCGTGGCTGTAGCACAGCGTCTTGTCGGCGTTGAAGGACTTGTCCTGCAGCACGTAAGCCTTGGCGAAGGCGTCGGTGGGCAGGCCGAATTGGCGCTCCCGCCGGTCGGTGTTGGGGATGAACCCTGCCAGCCCCTCGTACGCGTGGTACGAGGTCTGCGCGTCAATGTGATCGTGGTACCACAGGGGTGCTGCGGCCTGGTTGTTCGGATAGTGCTGGGTCTGCGAGCCGCCGGGTGGGACTTCCACTCCGATGGGGGCGGGTGCTCCGTCGCTTTCTGGCCGCTGCAGGCCGCCGTGACGGTGCAGAGTGAGCCTGTTGTCGTTGTTCGGCTGGTCGAACGGGAATATCTGGGTTCCCGCCGCCGGCAAGGCGTTGATCACCTTCACGTCGACCGGCCGGTTCTCTCGCGTGACGATCGTCGGGCCGAGGAAGTTCATCTCGACGTCACCGCCACCGTCACCGCCACCGCTGCCGCCGTCGGCGCTGCTGCTGGCGCTGCTGCTGGCACTACTACTGGCGCTACTGCTGCTACTGCTACTACTACTGGCGCTGCTGCTACTGCCGCCTCTGCCACCGGAAGCGCTGTAACCCAGTGTGGTTACTTCAGGCCAGTCGTTCGCTGGAGAGAACGAATGCCTACCCACGTGGGCGGTGAGGGTGTAATGGTCATGGCCGTAGCGAGTGTTGTCAGGCGTCGCCACCTTCGGCTGCGGGACCTCATCCTGGTAGAACTCCACCTCCGGAGATGGGCCGCATGGTGTGGATGGCTGTGCGGCTTGCCGGGTCGAGAATCCGGCGGCAACTGGCGGTCCGGCCCAGACCGGTGACCCGGTGCCCGCCATCGCCACGCTGGTGAGCCCCATCACCAGACTCACCCGTAGCGGACGTTTGGCAGGTCGCCTGACCTGTAGACGCGCTGTCGTGTTGAGCAAAGTGCTTCCCCCGTAGACGCGAGCATGTCCTGCGTTCCGCAGAACTTCGGTGGCGGCCGCTGATCGTCGGGCCGCGTCGCTGATCTGATTTTGGGCAAGTGGCAGGCGCGGCGGGTCCACGCAACGCCGGGGGAGCGTGAGTGACCTACGAGACTTGACTGTCTTGGTGCCGCCCTTTCGCCGGATGGATCGCCAGACGTAGACCGCGAAGTCGTCTTGCTCCCAGCCCGCATGCGGTCGCCGCTCTGTTCCGCCTGTGCGAGGACGGTGAACCTGTTGGGGTCGGCAAGACCTCCGTGGCAGGAGAGATCTTCGGTCAGTTGATCGCAAGAGACATCTCGCCCGCTGTGTCGACATTGTCGTCCGCCGACTCGTGGCCGAAAAACAGAAACTGCTCGACAGGGGTCGCCCGACGGGAAGCGGACTTCTCGCGGGATGCGCTGTCGCGCCCAGTGCTGGAACTTGCCGACGGCTCTGACAAAGAGCGATGTCGTGCGTAAGCACCGACGGTCGCGAGCTTACCGGGCAGAGCGCTCAGGCCCCGGTGAGGGCGCGACCGTGGTCGGCCGCGTACGCGGCAAATACCTCCGCGGGTGTTCCATCCGTGTGGAGGAAACGCTGGTCAATGATGGTGGCAAGGTCTTCCAGCGCGCCAGCGAGCAGGGCGGCCATCAGACGCACATCTGCCCGTCGGGCTGCCTGCCCGCGCTGGGCGAGGTGAGTGGCATAGCCGATCGTGGCCGCCAGAGACGAGTGGTCCTCACCGTCATGGAAGTAGTACGCCTCGGCGTACTGGGTGAAGTCGATACGGACGCGGACCACCTCGGTGGCCAGGCTTGCCAGCAATGATGCACCTGCAGCGCAGTCGAGCTGCTGCATGGAGTGGTCCGATCGGTACAGCAGTGCCAATCGGATCGCGAGCACCCGTCGGCGGGTCAGCGTCGGATAGATCTCCAGCACCCAGGAGACGGTGGCCGTCAGGAGGACGAAGCCGATGACGGCTTCCAGGGGCGAGGCCACGCGGAGCCAGCCTTCGGCGGGCACGATGTCTCCGAGCCCGAGGGTGGCCACCATGACGAGCGACAGATAGACGGAGTTGAGCAGTTCCGGCTCCTGCGACAGTGCGGAACCGGGCGCGAAGGCGAACGCCTCCGGCATGTGGGGCCAGTAGACGATGGCCCAGCCCAGGATGATGGTGACGGCCCACATACCCACCACCGTGACCATGGCGAGCGGCCCGACGAGACCCACCACACGCCTGCGCGCTCGGAGATGCCGGGCCAGCTTCCACAACGCGGCCATGACGAGCCGGCTCAGACCTCCATGGCGGGTGGGGTGCCAGAGGGTGTGGAAAAGATCTCGTAGGGCGGCCATGATGAGCGTGGCCCCGAGCAGCGAGACCAACCACCCCATTCATCTCTCCCGCGGTGAGTGTCGTGTGGAGCGGCGAGGCGACCCGTGCAGCCAAGGCCGGAGTGATCTGCCGCCCGAGCCGGGCCGCGCTTGGAGCCTAGGCCGCAGGCACCGCTGGTGAACGCAGACTCGCCGTATCGCAGGTGTAACCAGGCTGTCCGAGTGGCAGAGCGAGTACGCGTCCACGAGATCGATGACGGCGAGGGGCAGCGTGTCGGCATGAGCCTGGAGGAGATCGCCGGGTGGCCGGGCCTCTCACCAGGTCACGGGGACGCAGGTCACCGAGGGCGGTTGCCTTTCCTTTTGCGGCCGGCCGGTACGGCCCGGCGGCCGGAGCCATTCTTGGCGGATTTCTGTGCCTGCCGCTGTGCCGGTTCCTCCGCGGGGGAGGCGGGCGTACGGCCTCGTGAGCTGTTCACTGTGCGGCCGCGGACGATGCCGATGAAATCTTCCACCAGGTCTGTGGTCGCGTCCTTGGGCCAGGCCAGCGCGACCTGAGACTGCGGCGCGTCCGGCACCGGCCGGTACGTGACGTCCCTGCGGTGGTGGAGGCGTGCCAGCGACTGGGGGACCAGGAGCAGCCCGGTGCCGGCCGCTACCAGCTCGACCGCGTTCGCCGTTGTGGGTGGGCGCGTGAACGCGGGTTGCCCGGGCCGGGTCGTCCACTCGATGGTGTCGTCCAGAGGGTGCAACACCTCGTCGTCGGTCAGGTCGGCGAGGGATACCTCGTCGGCGGCGGTCACCGCGTGGTCCTTGGGTACCACGACCACTGTGGTCTCCACGTAGAGAGGGATCACGCTGAGCCCGTCACGGTCGACCGGCAGCCTGACGAATGCGGCGTCGGCGCCGCCGTCCCGCAGGAGTGCCACCACCTCGGCGGCGGGAACCGCGACGAGGGTGATCGGCACGCCGGGCATCCTCTCGGTCCAGACGTTGACCCACTTCGCGGGTGTCACCCCGGGCACGTACGCCAGCCGGAACACCCTGCCGGTCTCCCCATCAGTCACTTCCACAGACTACCGATGTCAGGGGAACCCGTTCCGACTGACTACGCTTGGCGCCATGACCTCGTCCAAATCGAAGACCATCCAGACGATGAAGCCCGAGACCGCGGCCAAGAAGCTGGGTGTCCTCCTTTCGGCCACTCCCGCCGAGTTCCAGGCGGGTGTCGTCTCCAGGGACGAGCTGAACGAGTTGCAGTCGACGCCACCCGCCTGGCTCGCTGACCTGCGCCGCAACGGACCGCACCCCAAGCAGGTCGTCGCCGCGAAGCTCGGGGTCTCCATTTCCGGCCTGACCAGAGGCGGGATCACCGAACCGCTCACCACCGCTGAGATCGATGCGCTGAAAGCGGAGAACCCCGCGTGGCTGGAGCGCGAGCGGTCCGTTCAGGCCGAGGCCCGCAAAGAAGCACTCCGCCTCAAGCAACGCTAGACAATTTCCCTTTGGGGGGTACGGGCTCTTGTGCGTCCGGCGGGCGTCTGGGAACGACTGATCGGCTAGGGTGACCGGCCGTGAGGATCCTCATCGTCGGTGGTAGTGGGTTTCTCGGCCGTGAGCTGGCTCGGCAGTGTTCGCTGGCGGGGCACGAGGTTGCCGCGACGTATCTGACCCGATCTGGGGAGACCGGCGGCGTTGAGTGGGTGCCACTCGATGTGCGTCGGCGCGAGGACGTCGAGGTGCTGATCGGCGCCTTCCGGCCCGGGGTGGTCATCAACGCCGCGTACCGGCAGGCGGATTGGACGACCACCGCGATCGGCGCCGAGAATGTGGCTCTCGCTGTCTCCATGGTGGGTGGGCGTCTTGTCCATGTGTCCAGCGACGCGATCTTCTCCGGCGCCGCGATTCGTTATGACGAGACGTGCGTCCCTGACCCGATCAGCCCGTACGGCGCGGCCAAAGCCGCCGCGGAGACGGCGGTGAACGCGATCGTGCCGGGTGCGGTGATAGCCCGGACATCGTTGATCATTGGCGACGGTGACTCCCCGCACGAGGTCCTGGTGCATGCACTGGCCACCGGCAGGTCGAGCGGAGTGCTGTTCACCGATGACGTGCGGTGTCCCGTGCATGTACGTGACCTTGCTGCGGCGCTCCTGGAACTTGCCGCAGCTGAGTATCGCGGTGTCCACCATGTCGCTGGTGCCGATGCGGTGAGCCGATACGAGCTTGGGGTGCTCATCGCTCGTCGCGATGGCCTGGACGCGGACCAGTTGCCTTCGGGTCGGAGGGCGGACACCAAGTTGCTCGGTCCTCTAGACGTGCGCTTGGACTGCGCCATGACACAGCGGCGGCTGCACACCAAGTTGCGCGGCGCCCGGCAATTTCTAAGTGACGGTCAACCCTCCGGTGACGGCTGATTTCTGGATGGCGGGCAGCGGTGATCGCGACGTCAGCCTGAAAGGCGAGGTCTGGAAGGCGAGGTCTGGAAGGCGTGGGTGGCGGCCGGTACGCAGGTCGCCTGACGTCCCGAATGTTTCCACGGCCTCAGCCGTCGAGCAGCCGCCATGCGGTGAGGGCGAGCCTGGCCCGTATCAGCCCGGTGGGCTCGGTGAGTTCGATGTCCAGGGTCTTACGCATGGAGCTTCGCCGCTGCTGTCATCCTGCAGCTCATCGGCGCCCTCGCGGGCCTGGCGCCGCTGCCGGCTGTCGTCGAACTGGGCCGTACGTTGCTGTCGACCGGCCTGATCGACCCCGCTCATGTCCGGGCCATCATGATCACGGGTGCGGTAGGTCTGTTCGCCCGGCGGCTGATCACGGCCGCCTCGTCCGGACTAGGGCACCTTCTCGACGGCCAGGTGCAACTGACGTTGCGCCAGCAGGTGGCAGCGCGGCTGGGGCGGGTGCCGATCGGCTGGTTCTCCCGGCGCCGGACCGGCGAGCTGGCCACGGTGGTGGGGGACGTCAGTGCCCCTGGTGAACTGGCCTCCGCGTTCGTGGTGCCGTTGGTGTCGCTGATCTGCTTGTTCACTATCAACTTGCGGCTGACGCTGATCCCGGTGGTGCTGGCGGTGGCGCTGGCCCCTTTGATGGCGACCCCGGACTGGTCGCGCGAGTAGGAGGAGTTCGATGCGGCCTTGGGACGGATGCCAGTTCCGTCGTGGAGTTGGAGCAGGGGATCGCGGTGGTCAAGGCGTTCGGTGGGTCCGGGCACGCGGACAGCGCTGTTGCGCGGTATGTATCGCCGGCTCGGCGATCATCTGGCCCATTTGCCCCTTGGCCGGTACAGCGCCGACCGGGTCGGCGAGGTGTTCTTCATGGCCGGCCGCGGCCTCCTGCAGGTGATGAGCGTGGCGGCGCATCTGCTGGCACCGTCCATCTCCGCCTGTGTAATCCCCCTGACGATCGTCATCGTGATGCTCGCCTTCGATTGGCGCATGAGGCTCCCAACCAGGCGAACCACTCGGGTACTCCATGAGCGAGCGAAGCCGTACCCGAGCGACCTGTCCGACGCCCGCTGGGCTTTAATCGAACTTAACCGTTTGGCGCCAAGCATCGACTGGCCAGCCCGCCTCGGGTGAATTGTGGGGCGTCTTCAATGCGATCCTGTATATCAATCAAACGGGAATCGCCTGGAAATACCTGTCCGTCGTACAGCACCGTCTACGCCTACTACGCAGCCTGGCTGGACGAGTAAATCTTCGCCCAGCTCAACTACGAGCTGACCGGCCTGGCCCGTGTCAAACAAAGCCGCACGGCCGAACCAACCGCGTACTGGCCTGTGGTGATATAGAGACTCTGTGATCGAGGTCTCGGTTCGCTGACGATGCGGTCCGTGAGCGACGACAAACCGGAGGTCAGGTACGGCGCGCGGGCCGTCGGCCCCTGTGGACGTGCGAGATCGGGGCGCTGAGGTTATCCGGACGGTGCTGCGCAAAGCGGGACGGCGGGAGTTCAGCGAACGCCATGACGGGTTCGTCGTCGAGGGCGGGGACGATGCGGCGCCGTTCCTGATCGCCTGCACCGAGGAGGCCGAAGGTTCCGCGCCGGAGCTCACGCGGTATCGGGTCGATCCGGTGAAGGCCAGGTAACGAGTCGAGCCCGACCCAACGATGATCAGGTGCTACTGGTGTGGAATAGCTCGTGACCCGGTGGTCTACCTGGTGGCGTGGGGATCAGCGGGTACGGCGACGCTGGACGGGGTCGGCTTCGGCGGTGGTGCGGGTGGATAGACTCTCGAAGATCATAATTTGCGGAGGTGCAGGTGGACGAGCCGGTGACGGCGGAGGTGGGCGAGGACGGGCTGCTGGCCGCCCTCCACATCGACCCGCGGGCCATGCGGCTCGGCTCGACGGAGCTGGCCAGACGGGTTGTGGAGGTCGTGCGCGCCGCGCAGCGTGGGCACGAGCAGCCGCCCCGGGACTCCCCCGGCCTCGACGCACTCCTCCAGCGGCTGGACGAGTTGGAGGCTCAGGCGGACAGGGACTTCGATTACGTGAACAGCAGGCTTGACGACACTCTCAGGAGGATCACGGAATGACCGAGATCTCGACCGGGATCACGATCGACGCCAGCGGCCGGGCCTCCTCGGGCCGGGCGTTCGGCGCGCTGGCCGACGAGTACTCCGGGCTCGCCGGAGGGTGGGGCCGAGGCGAGACGCCGCTGCCGTACGAGGAGTTCTCGGTCGGCTACCACGAGCTCACGGCCGGCCTCCGCACCGCTTGCGAAGGGCTGTCCGGCTCGCTCGACCAGGCCGGAACGGGACAGGTCGCCATGGCCGCCATCAATACGAGCACAGAACTCGCCAACTCGCGTGGGCGGGACGTGTGACGGAACAGGCATTGGCGGCCGGGCTGGCGCTGCTCGGCGTCCCGCCACTGCCCGACCTGGACGGCGTCGACAGGCACATCGCCGATCTGGACGCGGCGGCCGCTCATCACCGGGAACTCGCCGCGGAGAGCGGACGCGCCCACCGGCTGGCCGGGGCAAACAGCGGGCCAGCCGCCGACGCGGTGGACGACCATGTGAACGGCCGCGACGGCATCGCCCTCACTGCGGGCGACCTCGCCGACCGCCTCTCCAACGTGGCCGGCATGTTGCGAGTCGCCAGGGAAACGCTGGTCTGGGTGGGCGGTCTGCTGGCCGGGCTGGCCGCTCTCGCTGTGGCGGCCGTCGCGTACGCGCCCCACCTGTTGCCCCGGCTGAGAGCCATCGCCGTCAGAGTCTCTGCCAGGCTGCGCGAGATCACCGCCCGCCTCGGGGCGCTGATGCGCGGCATGTCCAAGACCCTGACCAACCGCAGGGTCGACAGAGTCGCCGACCGCTTCCACGACGCGTGGCGCGCTCCGCGCAAGCTGCCCGGCGGCACGTACGAGCCGAGGGTGAAGACCACCAGCGACCCGGCCTGGATCAAGAAGCACGACACCGACCAGGTCGACATAGCCAACACGCGCTATCGCGACCTGCCAGCCGACTGGAAGCGCGAGAACCAGGAGTCCGCGCGCATCGGGGTACAGCTCGTCGATGAGGCGCGGACGAGCGGCGTGGACGTCAGAAGCGAGCGGTTCATGGAGGAGGCGAGCTCGGTGGTGCACGACAAGTGGCTCGTCCGCAACCGGGACTGGGCCCCCGAAGAGCAGCGCCGCCCCTACGAACTGCTCTCCGAAGCCGAAAAGGAGAAGGATCGCGACGTCATCCGTATGGTCCTCGGGATCTAGCGGGCCGGCCGCCATGGCGGCCGTTACGCCGATTTCTGGTGCATTTCCCTGCTCGGATCGCGCGCAATAATTTACCGTCCAGGCGATGGTGCGAAATTTATCGCCAAGCGGCCTTTGCAATTATTTGGCAATTGGCGAGTTATTTCGCGCGGTGAGGATAAGGGCGACTCGGGGGAAGTCGATCTCATCCAAAACTGGGGGACCCATGCCAGAGGTAAGCACGACGATCAAGAACTGGGAAAGCATCGCGTACAAGAAGCTCGGGCTGAACGTCATAGAGTTCGGCAAGCCCAGCATCAGCTACTGGGACAAGGGCGCGGCCGGCGCGTGGCTGTTCCTGGACGGCTTCACGGTGACACTGGACGGTCAGGTCTACAACGCGCACCTCACGATCACGAAGAAGCCGACGATGGACCCAAGCGGCTCGTCCTGGACCTACTGTCACGTAACCGTGGAACGGAAGGGCAAGAACCACGTCTTCTACGAAGTGGACGACGGCGGCGGCTTCACCACGACCCAGACGTTGCTCGACGGTGACGGCAAGCAGAAGAGCGCCAAGACCCACTACGCCAACGACCAGATCAACGACGCCACCCTGATGAACCAGCTCGAGCACGACGTGAGGCTGATCTTCACGCATCTCGCCTAGGTGGTCAGAGGCGGTCCCGGTCCCTTGACGGGAGCCGGGACCGCCGCCGAAGGCCTCAGTGCAGCTGGTCAGGGGCCGCCGTCAGGCCGTAATAGATGCGTGGGGCGCCGTCCAGTCGGACCTGGACCTTGCCGTCGCGGGCGGTGAGCAGCCGTTCCCTGCCGAGGCAGTCGAGCTCCCGCACCGAACGCCCGGCGGCGGCCACCTTCAGCTCCGTCTTGGTCGGCCAGTCGTCCACCCACGGTTCCGGCGCGGCGAACCACGTGGCGCCGGGCGCGTGATCGGTGTTGAGCAGGTACCCGTCCTTCCTGCTCCACAGGATCGAGACGGGTCCTTCGGGCGTGTCGAACAGCAGTCCCTTCAGGTCGGGGTCGGCCGGCTTCAGCCAGCGGATGAACGTCGCCCGGTCCAGCACCTGCGCGGCCGTGGCGTAGGCGAGCATGGACGGCTTGGCGCTGAGGTCGCGGTTCATGAGCCCGTAGTGGTACTCGGGGTTGGCCGGGTCGGCCATCTGCGGCTTGCCCAGGACGCTGTCGTGCAGCTGGTACCAGTTCACGCACTTCACCCCCTCGGCCATGGCCAGCGCCAGGGTGAGCAGGACGTTCTCCGCGGCCTGCCGGTAGGTGTCGTGCCACCAGCTGTTCGGCTTCGTGCAGGCGTAGGCCTCGGTCATCCACAACTCTTTGTGCCCGTACTCCGCGATCGTCTCGCGGGCCTTGCGCAGGCCGCCGAGGAAGTTCCAGTAGGAGCCGTTGGTGCCCTGCGTCCACTCTTCCGGAGGCGGCGCGTAGTCCGGGGTGAAGTTGCCCCGGCCCGGGTGGAAGGCGAACCCGTCGATGAGGTCCCAGCCGCCGGCGTCGTGGAAGTTCTTGGTCCAGATGTGATCCATGCCGGCCAGGCCGGCGTTGAGCACCTTGGTGGGCGCTCCCGCGGCGGTCAGCCGGTCGCGTACCGGGCGTAATCCATCCCGTACGTAGGCGGCGGCGGTCTCGCCGCTCATCCACGGCTTGTTCACCTCGTTGGCCACCTCGAAGTAGTCGGCACCCGACCCGATCGCCTTCTGCGTGTTGGTGTCGGCCCAGGCGGCGACCTCGGCGGCCGTTCCGTCCAGGGGGATCCCGGCGAGTTCGATGTTGTGACTGATCCCCGCCGCGTCGAGGGCGGCGGGCGGCAGGCCCGGCCCGCCGTCATAGGAGATGCGGACGCGCTGGATGCCTATGCGCTTCATCAATCCCACGACGGCGGCGGTGTCGGGCTTGAGCAGCCAGGGGTAGTTGGCGATGCCGAACATGCTGTCGGCGCCGGCCTGATAGGTGTGCGGCGGCAGGACGGCGAGGTTGGTGCGGGCGAACGCGCTGTCGGTGCCCGCGGTGGCGCGTACCTCGGTGAACACGATCCCGCGAGGTGGCGAGGTGACGGTGAAGGTCTGTCTCCACGCGGCTCCCGCCGCGATCGTGCCAGTTACGCTGCCGCCGGCCAGCGTCTTGCCGTCGAAGTCGCGCGCCCACCACGTCAGCTTCACGCTGCGGGCGGCGCTTCCGCCGTTGGCCACCTCCGCGTGCAGGGTCATGGCTTGGCCGCCGGCGTCCCAGAGGGAGAAGGGCTGGTCGGTCCAGACCTCCACGCCGAGGGGCAGGCCCGCGCCCATGGTGCCGCCCGCGGCCGGTCGCATCGAGCCGAGCACGAGGTCGGCCTCCGTCACGGCCGCGCTCGTGGTTCCGGTGCCGGGGGCGTGGATCCAGGTGGCGTTGGTCCAGGCCGGGGTGGTGGTGGCCAGCCGGAAGTAGGCGCGAGTGTCGGCCCAGGTCTCCTGATAGACGACCCCGGCATTGGTTTCGTACGGCACTCCGCCCCCGGCGTCGCGGTTCCACGTCGTCAGCGCGGCGAAGGACTCGGGCGCCGAGGGCGAGACGACGGCGCGGCCGAGCATGAAACCGGCCGGGATCAGCGTGGTCGAGCCGCCGATCTCCCAGCGGAGCTTCGCGCGGTGCGCCGCGACGCCGAAGACGCCGCGGACGGTGATTCCCCCGGCCGCGCTGGGGAGCGTGTAGTCGACCTGGATGGCCTGCGTGCCGTCCGGGAGCGTGACGAGCGACGGCGTTCCGCCGGTGGTGCGCTGGATGCCGGTGACGGAGTCCTTGGTCATGAACCCGGTGAGCCTGATCCGCTCGACGCCGCCGCCGTCGCGGACGCTGATGCCGCCGTCGGTGCCGGCGGTCAGCATGATGCCGTCGGCGGAGATCGAAGGGGTGTCGGCTTGGGCCGGTGCCGTGGGGAGCAACGCTCCCGCGAGCCCGGCGGCTACGGCTCCGCCGAGGAAGCGGCGTCGGGGGATGTCAGACATGAAGATCTCTTCCCTGTCGACCTAATGCGGATTAGGGAGATGTGTAGTACGGCCCGAACGAGAGTGTCAAGGGTGATCTGTGCGCATCACGTAATCTGGCGGTAACGCCTTGACACCTCTTCCTAATGCGGATTAGATGCCACCTAATCCGCATTAGGTAGAGGAGTGGCCATGGATGTATCAGCCTCCAGGAAGTGGATGGCGGGGGCGCTCGTGCTCGCCGCCGCGACGGCGGGCTGCGCGTCCGGCTCGTCGGGTGAGGACTCGGGCACGACCACCATCACCGTGGCGGGCATGCCTCCCACCACCGCCGCCAAGACCCGCAAGCAGTTCCTCGACGCGGTGGCCGCGTTCGAGAAGGCCAACCCCACCATCAAGATCAAGCCGACCGACACGCAGTGGGACGCCAGGACGTTCGCGACCAGGCTGGCCGGCGGAAACGCGGAGACGGTGCTGACCGTGCCGCTCACCGAGCCGCCGGGGCTCATCGCCCGCCGCCAGGTCGCCGACCTCAGCGCCGAGATCAAGAGCCTGCCGCACGCCGGAGACTTCGACCCCCGCGCGCTGGCCCCCGCGACCGGCGCGGACGGCAAGGTCTATGGCCTGCCCGTCACCGAGTACGCCCTGGGCCTGGTCTACAACCGCGCCCTGTTCACCAAGGCCGGGCTCGACCCGGACCAGCCACCGGCCACCTGGGACGAGGTCAGGGTGGCGGCCAAGAAGATCGCCGGGACGGGCGCGACCGGCTACACCCAGATGACGGTCAAGAACACCGGCGGCTGGATCCTGACCGCGATGACCTACTCCTTCGGCGGGCGGATGGAGAAGCAGGAGAGCGACAAGTACGTGCCCGCGCTCCTGGACGGCCCGGCCGAGCAGGCGTTGCGGCACCTGTCCGCGATGCGCTGGCAGGACGACTCCATGGGCGCCAACCAACTGCGTACCCAGCAGGACGCGGAGCGCGACTTCGCGGCCGGCAAGATCGGCATGCTGATCGGCACCGTGAACAGCTACAACCGCTACACCACCCTCTACTCCGGCAAGCCGGACGACTTCGGCATCGCGGCGCTGCCGCAGCAGGGCGCCGGCAAGGCGACGCTGCTGGGCGGGCTGGTGGCGGCCGTCAACGCCAAGGCCACCGCCGCGCAGCGGGCCGCCGCGGTGAAGTGGATCGACTTCTACTACCTCAAGCCCAACTACGACCCGGCGGCCGCCGAGCAGCTGGCCGTGGCCAACGCGGCGGACAAGCTGGCCGTCGGCCTGCCCACGCTGCCGTTCTACGGCACGTCGGTGGCGGGCCCGGTGAACACCGCGATCGCCAAGCACGCCAACATCCCGGTGGCGAACTTCGCGCCCTACGTGAAGGACACCGACAAACTGGAGTACGTCGTCGAGCCCCCGGTCGCCGCCCAGGACCTGTACGGCGCCCTCGACACCGCCGTGCAGGCCGTGCTGACCCGCAAGGACGCCGACCCGCGCGACGAGCTGACCAAGGCGGCGGCCCGAGTCGCCCCGCTGCTTGAGAAAGCACAGTGACCCGGGGCAAAGGCGTCGCGGCCGCGCTGTTCCTCATCCCGACGGTGCTGGTCTTCGGGCTGTTCTCGTGGTGGCCGATCATCCGCAGCGTGCTGCTCGGCTTCCAGCAGACCAATCTGGTCGAGGCGGCGACGTTCGCGGGCCTGGACAACTTCCGCACCCTGCTCGCCGACCCCCTGCTGGGCCTGGCGGTGCGCAACACGTTGCTGTTCACCGGCCTGGCCCTGGTGATCGGCTTCCCGCTGCCGATCTTCCTGGCGGTGCTGATGTCGGAGCTGCGGCGCGGCTCCGGGCTGATGCGGGTGCTGGTCTACCTGCCGGTAGTGGTGCCGCCGGTGGTGGCCGTGCTGATGTGGAAGTGGTTCTACGACCCGGACTCCGGCCTGTTCAACCAGCTGCTCGGGCTGGTCGGGCTGGGACCGTACCCCTGGCTGCAGTCCACGGGTATGGCGATGCCGAGCCTGGTGCTGGAGGCGACCTGGGCGGGTGCCGGCGGCGCCGTGCTCATCTACCTGGCCGCGCTGTCCAGTGTGCCCACCGAGTTGTACGAGGCGGCCGAGCTGGACGGCGCATCCGTCTGGCGGAGGTTGTGGCACGTGACACTGCCGCAGCTGCGGCCCATTCTGTTGATCATGCTGCTGCTCCAGGTGATCAACACCTTCCAGGTCTTCACCGAGCCGTTCGTGCTGACCGACGGCGGGCCGGAGGACTCGACGGTCACGGTGCTGCTGCTGATCTACAGGTACGCGTTCGTCAACGGCGACTACGGCACGGCGGCGGCGTTGAGCGTGAGCCTGGCCGTGGTGCTGGCGGTGCTGTCGGCCGTGTACCTGCGGCTCACCAGAACTTGGGGGACGAAGTGAGGGGAGTGATCTCCGAGACCGAACGGCGCGGGATGCGCCTCGGATTGGGCACCACCCAGGCGCTGCTCATCGTGGCCCTGCTCCTGGAGGGTGCCGGGCCGATCTACTGGATCTTCAAGGGCGCGATCTCCTCCACCCAGGAGTCGCTGCGCAGCCCGCTGGCCCTGTGGCCGGCGGACGTTCGCTGGTCGAACCTGGCGGAGGCGTGGACGACCCTGGAGGTCGGCCACTACCTGACGAACACCGTCGTCCTCGTCGCCGGCTCCTGGTTCACCCAGTTGTTCGTCGCGACGACCGGCGCCTACGCGCTGTCGGTCCTGCGGCCCTCCTACGGCAAGTACGTCTACGGTGCGGTCCTGGCGACGCTGTTCCTGCCGGGCACGGTCTCGATGGTCTCGCTTTATCTGACCGTCCTGGACCTTTCCATCGCCAACACCCCGCTGTCGGTGTGGTTGCCCGCCGGGGCGCACGCCTTCAACGTCCTGCTGGTCAAGCAGTTCTTCGACGGCATACCCAAGGAGCTGTTCGAGGCGGCGCGCCTCGACGGCGCGGGGCCGTGGCGGATCTTCACCCGGGTGGTGCTGCCCATGTCGCGGCCGATCTTGGCCGTGGTATCACTGCTGGCTGTCATGAACGCGTGGAAGGACTTCCTCTGGCCCATGATCGCCATCACCGACACCGAGAGCCAGCCGCTGGCGGTGGCCCTGCCCCGGCTGGCCGACACCTCGGACCAGGCCCTGCTCATCGCCGGGATGCTGATCGCGATCATCCCGCCCGTCCTGGTGTTCCTGCTGTTCCAGCGGCAGATCATCCGGGGCATCGCCTTCACGGGGTTGAAGGGATGAGGGTCCTGGTCACCGGCGCGGCCGGCCGCCTCGGCTCCGCCGTACTGGCAGAACTCGCCGCGCGCGACATCGCCGTGACCGCCCTCGTCGCGGAGGATCCCGGCCCGCTGGCGGCGGAGCGGGTCGTCGTGGGAGACGCCCGCGACCCGGCCGCCGTCCGCGCGGCCCTCGACGGGGCCGACGCCGTCATTCACACGGCGGCGCTGGCCTCGCCCGAGGTGGCGGCGCCCGAGGTGGTGTTCTCGGCCAACACGCAGGCGACGTTCGTGGTGTTGAACGAGGCGGGGGAGCAGGGGGTACGGCGGGCCGTGATCGCCAGCAGCCTGTCGATCACCGGCCTGCCCTTCGCCAGGTCGCGCCCGAGCCCGGCGTATCTGCCGCTGGACGAGCACGTGCCGTTGCTGATCGAGGACCCGTACGCGTTGTCCAAGCAGGTGGACGAGGCCACGGCGGCGATGATGCACCGGCGGCACGGCATGACCGTCGCCGCGCTGCGCTTCCCCTTCCTCGGCGACCAGGACAGGCTCGCCGCGCGCGCGGAGCGGCTGGCCGGGGATCCCGCGGCCGGGGCCACGGAGGTGTGGAGCTATCTCGATCTGCGCGACGCCGCGCGGGCCTGCCTGCTCGGGCTGACGGCCCCGCTGTCCGGCGCGCCGGTCATCTTCGTCGCCGCGTCCGACACGCTCATGACGACGCCGACCGAGGACCTGCTCGCGGCACACCACCCCGGCGTGCCGTGCCGTACGGCGTTGCCCGGCAGGGCGGTGGCCATCGATCTCGAACCGGCCCGGCGGCTGCTCGGGTTCACCGCCTTGCATCCGTTTCCAGAGGAGCGACAATAATGATCATGCCGGAGACGCAGGCGCCGTGGCAGGCCAGGGACGGGCTGCGCATCACCGGTGTACGCACGATCGTCACCGCGCCGGGCGGGGTCCCGCTCGTCGTCGTGCGGATCGACACCTCAGAACCCGGCCTGTACGGCCTGGGCTGCGCCACCTTCACCCAGCGCTTCCACGCCGTGGTCGCCGCGATCGAGCGGCACATCGCGCCCATGGTCATCGGCCGGCATCCGGCCGACATCGAGGACATCGGCCGGATGCTGCACTACTCCTCGTACTGGCGAGGCGGCCCGGTGCACAACAACGGGCTGTCCGGCATCGACCAGGCGCTGTGGGACATCGCCGGCAAACGTTTCGGGGTGCCGGTGTACGAGCTACTGGGCGGGCGGGTCAGGGCGGCCGCCGCCGTCTACACCGGGGCCCGCGGTGGCGAGGTCGAGGAGTCGATCGAGCGGGCCGCCGCGCTCGCCGAGCAGGGCTACCGCTACGTACGGCTGCAGGCGGGCGGGCCGGGGCTCGGCACGTACGGCGGCGTCGGCACGCCCGGCGGATATCCGGACAGCCCCCACCCCGACGGCTGGGACGTCGGCCACTACCTGCGCAGCACGCCGAAGTTGTTCGAGCGCGCCCGCGAGGTCCTCGGTGACGAACTCGGCCTGCTGCACGACGCGCACAACCGGCTCACGCCGAAGGAGGCCGTGGTGCTCGCGCGGTCGCTGGAGCCGTACCAGCTGTTCTTCCTGGAGGACCCGCTCGCGCCCGAGCACTTCGACCGGCTGCCCGAGGTGCGGGCGGCGGCGCCGATGCCGATCGCCTCCGGTGAGCTGGTCTCCTCGGTGACCGACGCGGCGCGGCTCATCACCTCCGGTGGCGTCGACTACCTGCGCCTGCACGTCTCAGCCGTCGGCGGGCTGACGCCCGTGCGCAAGCTCGCCGCGCTGTGCGAGCTGACCGGCGTGCGGACGGCCTGGCACGGGCCGCCGGACGTGTCGCCGGTGGGCGCGGCGGCCAACGTCACGCTCGACGTCACCAGCCCCGCGTTCGGGATCCAGGAGGCGCACGTCTACCCGGAGACCGTGCACGAGGTCTTCCCGGGCACGTTGCGGACGGTGAACGGCTACATCACGCCCTCCGACCGGCCCGGCTGGGGCATCGACCTCGATGAGGGCGCCGCCAAGCGGTACCCGCCGGAGACACACCTGCACGAGCGGTGGGCCGCGCGGGTGCGCAGGCCCGACGGCGGGCTCGAAGCTCCGTGATCTACTACTTCTTGGGGGATATGCCATGAGACCCAGCGGTCGACCTCGTCAGGCGGACATCGCTCGCCTGGCCGGCGTCTCACAGCCGACCGTGTCGCTGATCCTCGGCGGCGGCGCCGCCGCCATGGGCATCGCCGAGGAGACCCAGCGCAAGGTCATGGCGGCCGCCGAGCAGCTCGGGTACGTGCCCGACCCGATCGCCACCCGCCTGGCGGCCGGTCAGAACAACCTGCTCGGCCTCTACACCTTCACCTCGACCTTCCCCACGGAGATGTCGCACGCCTACTACCCGTTCCTGGTAGGTATCGAGGAGGAGTCGGCGGCGCAGGGCTACGACCTGCTGATGTTCATCGCCTCCAGTGTCACGGGCGAGCGCCCGCACGCCCAGGTGCTCAACCGGGTACGCCTGGCCGACGGCTGCCTGTTCCTGGGCAGGCACCTGCCCGTGCCGGAGATGGACCGCCTGCTGGCCACCGATCTGCCCGTCGTCTACATAGGGCGGCACGACGAGTTCGGCGACCGCCTGCCCTACGTCGGCGCCGACTACGTCTCCGCCGGCGCCGCCGTGGTGCGGCACCTGGCGGGGCTGGGGCATGGGCGCATCCTGTACGTACGCGAAGCCGACGAGGCGATCACCTCCGTCGACAGGGAGGCGGGCTTCAGACGCGGCATGGACGAATGCGGCCTGGCCGCCGAAGTGGTACGCACCGACGGCGCCGACCTGACCCCCGAGCGGCTGCGCACCTGGCGCGACCAGGGCATCACCGCGCTGGTCACCGAGGCCACCGACACCGACGCCGCCCACCGCGCCCTCCTGGCGGCCGCCGAGGGGGCGGGGCTGCGCTTCCCCGACGACCTCTCCCTGGCCACGCTCGGCGACCCCGCCGACCGCCCGGCGGGTCTGACCGGCTTCGCCGTACCCCGTCGCGAGATGGGGGCCGCGGCCGTCCGGCTGCTCACGAAACTCATCGCGGGAGACCGTACGGTCCCCAGGCACCAGCTCATGACCTGCGAGCTGGAGCCGGGCGAGACCGCGGCACCTCCCCGCTAGCCCTCCCTGGAAAGGCACCACCCATGACCGACATCCTCATCGTCGGCGGTGGGCTCGGCGGCGTCGCCGCGGCCCTGGCCGCCTGCCGCGCGGGCCACGACGTCGTCCTCACCGAGGAGACGGACTGGATCGGCGGCCAGCTCACCGCGCAGGCCGTACCCCCTGACGAGCACCCGTGGATCGAGAGCTACGGCGCCACCGCCACCTACCGTGAGGTGCGCGGCTCCATCCGCGAATACTACCGGCGCTGGTACCCCATGACCGGCGGCGCGCAGCGCTGGCGCGAGCTGAACCCCGGTGCCGGATATGTCAGCAAGTTGTGCCACGAACCACGCGTCTCCCTGGCGGTTCTGCAGGCCATGCTGGCTCCCCACGTGGCCGCCGGGCGCCTGCGCGTCCTCCTCGAACACCGCCCCGTCGAGGTCGAGGTGGACCGTGACCGCGTCAGCGCGGTCACGCTGCTGGACCTCCGCTCCGGCGACTCGCGCACCATCGCCGCCGCCTACGTCCTCGACGCGACGGAGACCGGTGAGTTGCTGCCGCTGGCGAAGACGGAGTACGTCACGGGCGCGGAGGCCCGCGGCGAGCACGACGAGCCGCACGCGCCGGACGAATACCAGCCGCTGAACATGCAGGGCATCACCTACTGCTTCGCCGTCTCCCACCACGACGGCGAGAACCACGTCATCGACCGGCCAGCGGACTACGGATTCTGGCGCGATTACCGGCCCGACTTCTGGCCCGGACCGCTGCTCGGCTTCAGCGCGCCGGACCCGCGCACCCTGGAGGCCGAAGCCCGCTGGTTCGACCCCAACCCGACCGGTGACCCCCGCGCGGTTCTGGCCGACCAGAGTGCCCAATCAGGGGACAAGGACCTGTGGATGTTCCGCAGGATCCTCGCTCGGGACCTGTTCGAGCCGGGCTTCGCCGCCTCCGATATCACGTTGGTCAACTGGCCGCTGAACGACTACTGGCTGCGCCCGATCATCGAAGTCGACGCCGACACTGCGGCGCTGGCGCACAAGGAGGCCAAGCAGCTGTCGTTGTCGGTGCTGTACTGGCTCCAGACCGAAGCGCCCCGTCCTGACGGCGGCACCGGCTTCCCGGGGCTCCGGCTCCGCCACGACGTGGTCGGCACCGCCGATGGGCTGGCGAAGTCCGCCTATGTCAGAGAGTCGAGGCGCATCCGCGCGGTCACCACCGTCACTGAGCACCACGTCTCCAGGGCCATCCTCGGCGACCGGGGCACGCTGCGGCACCATGACTCCGTCGGAGTCGGCGCGTACCGCATCGACCTGCACCCGTCGACCGGCGGGGACAACTACATCGACATCGCCAGCGTGCCCTTCGAGATCCCGCTCGGCGCGTTGCTGCCGGTCAGGATGCGCAACCTGCTGCCCGCGGGCAAGAACATCGGCACCACGCACATCTCCAACGGGTGTTTCCGCCTGCATCCGGTGGAGTGGAACGTGGGCGAGGCGGCGGGCCAGCTGGCCGCGTACTGCCTGCGCCGGAGGGTGGAGCCGCAGGAGGTCAGGGAGAAGGAGACCTTGCTGGAGGAGTTCACCGGGGAGCTGGACAAGATCGGCGTTGAGCGCCACTGGCCGGCACCGGCGGGCTACTGACCCTGTCATTTTGTCGGACCGGTGGCTCACACTCGCCATGGACACCACCCATCGAGGAGGGGAACCCATGGCGAGGGGATCCAGACGGGGTCGGAGAAAGTCGCGGAGCAGACAGGACATATGGGTCCTGGGAGTCGCGGGTGTGGCCATCGCCGGGGCGGTCGTGGTCTCGTTCGTCCGCGACCATCCGGTCTGGGCGGCGGCGATCGTCTGCCTGGTCCTGGCGGTGCTCGGCGGCGGGCTGCTCCTGCGCTACCAGGCCATCGAGGCACGCAGACGGCAATTCCTGGCGGCCAACGTCGAGTTGGAGAAGATCGACCGGATGTCCGGATCGCAGTTCGAGCACCTGGTCGCCCAGCGGATGATCGCCGATGGCTTCCGGCAGGTCCGCGAACGCGGCCGTAGTGGCGACGGTGGGGTGGACATCACCGCCGTCGCTCCCGGACACGGGAAGTACGCCATCCAGTGCAAGCGCTACAGCAAGACCGTCGGCGCGCCCGACGTCCGCAACTTCCTGGGCGCGCTCGCCAACACCTTCGCCGGGCACATCGGAGTCCTGGTCACCTCGGGGAGCCTGACCCGTCAGGCCCGGCTGGAGGCGCTCGGTGCCCGGGAGCCGCTGATCCTGGTCGAACGCGATCGGCTGGCGGACTGGCTGCTGGGCACGGTCTCGCTCCTGCCCGCACGGCCGAACCGGGTCCTGATCGAAGGAGAGGAGCCCGCGGGCTGAAACCGCAGGTCACACTAGGCTTCCCGGTCGGCGTGTGCTCGGCGCGGATGGCTCTCTATGCGGCTTCTGGATGTTCTCTGTATGGCTCATCCGCACTCTTGATCTCCAGCAAGAGCGCTTGGAACGACCCCATAGACCCACGCGCGGCTCCGGCACGCGTTGAAAGGATTGGTATGAGACCCAAAGCTGTGCTCACGGCGGGGTTCGCCCTGTTCATCTGTCTCGCATCGGGCCAGGGCGCGTTAGCGAGCACGGGGGCCGAGGCCACTCCGACGCCGTCCGCTACGCCGACCGCCACCCCCACGCCGACCTCTGGGCCGGACAACAACGACCCGCCGAACCAGGTGGAGGGGCCGCAGGTGTCGACCCTGGCCGCCCCGCGCTTCCAGCTCCCCTTCCCCTGCGGTCAGAAGTGGACCGGCAACTCCAGCGGCAGCAGCGCGCACCGGTCGTATGAGATCGACTTCAACCGGGGCAGCACGCCGGACGCCGACCGCGGGGACACCGTCGTCGCCGCCGCTGCGGGCACCGTGGTCATCTCGGCCCACCAGGGCTCGACCAACGGTTACGGGAACCTGGTCAAGATCGACCACGGCGGTGGCTACACGACCTTCTACGCGCACCTGAACTCGCGCGCCGTGGCCGCGGGCGCCAAGGTCACCCAGGGCCAGAAGATCGGTGCGGTCGGCAACACCAGCAAGCCGGGCAACGGCATCTCGCCGCACCTGCACTTCGAGGTGCGCAAGGGCAGCAGCTACCCGTCGAACATCCAGAAGGCCGTCTTCAACGGGGCCACGTTCGGCTACCCGAACCAGACCCTCACCTCCAAGAACTGCGGAGGCGGCGGCAACCCCAACACTGCCGAGTCGGTGTGCGGCAGCGGTTACAAGGTGATCGACTCGGCTGCCCTGGGCACGGCGGGCAAGGTCTACCTGCTGTTCAACTCGGCCAACGGCAAGAACTGCGTGGCCACCATCAAGTCGACCTCCCTCGGCAAGGCCACCGCCACCAGCGCCTACCTGGAGGTGAAGGGCAAGACGCGGGCCACCGACACGGGCAATTTCACCTACTACGCGGGCCCGGTAGTCGCCAGCGCGGCGGACAAGTGCGTCAAGTGGGGCGGCAAGGCCGGTGCGTCCACCTACAACAGCCCCTTCGAACACTGCACCTGACGTGCACCGCACCTGACGTTTGAGCCATGAGCGCCGCCGCCCTTTCATGGGTGGCGGCGCCTTTTCTGGCGCCTGGGCTGATGCAACTATGGTGCGTTATTCGCCGTACTTCTTCGCATAGAGGGTTATCAGCGTGGAGGTGCTGACCCGGCTGCCGCCGGCAGGGGATTGCCGGGTGACGACCCAGTTGCGGTCGTACACCTGGAAACGGTTCTGGCCGGTGGCGTCCTTGTCGTTGAGGATGTAGAAGCCCGCTGCTTGCAACCTGTCTTGGCCTGCTTGGAGGTTCATGCCGACGACATTCGGCAGCTTCTTCTTCGACGCCTTCGCCTCTGTGGTCGGGCTGGGCTTTTTCGCTTTGGTGGCCTTGGTTGCGGTGGCGGTGGGTGCTTGATCTGACCCGGCGACCGTCTTGCCCGGTGCGGGCAAGTTGATGGGCCCACACGCGGTGAGGCAAATGATGACGAAGAGGGCGGGGAGTGCTGGGCGAAGTTGCCGCATCGGTGTGTCCTCAGATCGCGAAGAAACGGAACGCACCGTTAGACGATCAAGCGTGAGAGATGGTTTCGGCAATCGGCCCGCTACGTGCAGGCCATAAGGCGCCTAGCCGCTAAGGGCTTTCGACCACAAAACTAAGTGGTGGTCTATTCGAATTCCAAGAAGCTGGCTGTCTCAGGATTCGTTGTCATCGCGGCGTACGACGACGGATCCCCTGCCGGGCTTGGTGATGATCAGCTGACGTTCGCGAAGGATGGCGAACGCTTTGCGGATGGTGTCACGGCCGACGGCGAAGTAGCCCTGGAGTTGTACCTCGGACAGCACAGTACGCGGCGGGTAGTCGCCGGCTTGGATGCGCTCTCCAACCCAGTCGGCTATCTGCTCGTATCGGTAGAACTCGGGGTTCCAGTCGTCGGAAGTCCAGGGCGTGTCAGGCAACATCACAGGCGGACCCTAGACCGTCACCTACTTACATACATAGACCAAACAGTACAGGTCGCGTCCAGGCTAGTCCTAGACAGGTGGGTATAGGTGAGCCTAAGGTTGTGCCACAACGGAGGCAGGCGAAAGGAGTTCAGGCGATGGAGCTGTATGGCGGTTATCTCGGGGAGGTGTCGTTCGGCGGGATGCGCGGTGGCGATCAGGGCGAGGAGGAGGGCGAGAGTTGTGTTCTGATCGTCTCGATTCCTGACGTAGAGGACGCCGGAGCTCTGCATGGCTCGAAGGCCTCGGCCAGTACGGGAGCGCCTGAGTAAGTCCATCCCGTGTCCGGAACTTGATGACGCGATCCTCCTTGGAGATCAGCATGATCATGGAGGAATTCCATGGCCCGCACCTGAAGCCCCTACGAAAGGGGTACACCGCGATCGACTGGTCCGACTCGGTGGCCAGAAGCAACTCCGTCAGGGTCCGAAGCCACACGTGCGAATGCTTGATCACGGTGTACGAGTTCTGCGTGGCGGGCGGACTCGGCCACATCCGCCGTACGGAGAGGTCGTCGGAGGGCATCCGTCTCAGTGAGAGTCCTTGGCTTCGGGTCGCCGACGCGAAGCGGCTGTGGGAACGGCTCCTTCAGGGGCACGCCCAGTAGTGCTGGTGGCCCTATGTAAGCGAGCATTCCAACTTCGGAGTCTTCCCCGGAGTTCTTAAGAGCATGGACCGTTTTGAGGGGTTCCAGGAGTTCGTGCGTGCCCGTCAGCAATCGCTGATGCGGACGGCGTACCTGCTCACTGGAGACACCCATCTCGCCGAGGATCTGTTGCAGACGGTCCTCACCCGTGTCGCCTCACACTGGCCCAAGCTCACCAAGGGCGGTAATCCCGAGGCCTACGCCCGTAAGGCCCTGGTCAACCAGAACATCTCCTGGCGCAGACGCAAGCGGGTCGAGCTGCCGGGAAGCGAGTTGCCGGAGGTCGGCCAGTCGCACGACGAGGCGACCGTGCGGCGGCTCGCCTTGCTTCAGGCGTTCGCCCAGCTCACCCCGAAACAGCGGACGGTGATCGTGCTGCGTTACTACGAAGATCGCACCGAACACGAGACCGCCCAGCTCATGGGCGTCTCGCTGGGCACGGTCAAGAGTCAGACGCATTACGCGCTGTCGAAGCTGCGCGCGCTCACCCCGCAGGAGGTGGACAGATGAACACGCTCCGTGATGATCTGCACGAGCTGGCCGCCCACGTTCCCGACGTCGACCTGGCCGACCTGGCGATCAGGGGAGCGCGCCGCCGCAGCCGTGTGGTCCGCCTGTCGCTGGCCGCCGCAGCCGCGGTGGTCGTCGGGATCGCCGGCGGCTCCGTCATACTGCTCCAGCAAGAGGTACGGCGGGTGCCGCCGGTCGTACTCACACCACCGGAGACCAAGGCGCTCCCGCTGCCCGAGAAGGGGGTCGCGCCGGTACAGCAGGCTTATCGGCCGTCCTGCGCAGAAGGGTGCAAGCAGGACGGGTGGCGCATCGTCACCCAAAGCGGCGAAATCTACCAGCTACCCGCCGGACCGGGGCCGGTGACGGCCACGGCTGACGGTCGCCGGATCGCCTACTACAGCGTGCAGAGCCGCGGCATCGTGGTGCGCGACCTGGCCAGTGGCCGGATCTGGAAGTCACCGCTGAAGCAGCCGAAGGAGGACTTCGCCGACGAGTACGCCCTTCGGATGTCACCCAACGGGTTGCGTTTCATCGTCTCCGGTTGGGGTGGCCGGCGTCAGCCGAAAATGCTCGTGGACGTCGAGCAGGGGACAGTGGAGGAACTGGACAAGGGCTGGTGGCCGGTGAGCGTGGCAGATGGTGACGGCCCGGTGGTGCTGGCCAAGCCGTACGACAACACCACCCAGGTCTGGGTGCGTGGCCATAAGCCGGTCACCATCCCCGACTTCACCTACGCTTTCAGCGCCTTGAACCCCGATGGCCGCACGCTCGTTCGAGTGGGGCAGGTCCTGCGCCGTACGGCGCCCATGGTGCGGAGAGACGGAACGATCGTCATCTTCGACGCCCTCACCGGGGCCACCCAGAAGCGGGTGGCGGTGTCCGGCCTTCCGGAGAACATGCTGCCGGACAAGCTGGGCGGTTGGTTGACGGCCGACGAGATCACGCTGATCGCCGTCGAGCAGTCGTCCACGAGCGGTGCGTCAGAGGTGGCCTACGCGGTGAATGTGCGGACGGGGAAGGCCCGTGAGCTCTTCCCGCTCCACGCGGAAGGTAAGTACGCCGTGCCCGGCGTGGTGGGTTGATCCGGCGGCTGCGGATCAGTCGCCGGTATTGCCTGGTCATCTGTATCGCTGGGGGATGACCAGGCCGGGGCGTTCATCGTCCCAGGCCATGGAACTCATCTTCCACTCGCCCGCCAACCGGACGAACTGAGTTGAGATGAGGCCTTCTACGGTGAACCGCGCCCCGTTCAAGACGCCCTCTTTCCGGTAGGTGCTGAAACGATGAGCCACGTTGCCGAATGTCTCCGTTGTCGCCGCCGACTCGGTTTCGCGGAAGGCCGTGAGCTCGCCCGCCTCGAACAGCTTGCCGCGAGAAGTCGCGAATTGGGCGACGGTGAGGATTTCCGGGTCGCCGGGACCGCTCCTGATCAGCCTGCCGTCCATGATGAAGAGATCGTGGATCGCGGCGTAGGACGGCCGGCCACCCTTGTCGAACGAGACCGCCTTGAAGAAGGATTCGATCAATTCTCTAAGCTCGTCCATGAACGAGACCCTTTCACTGGATCAGCAGCTAGTCACCAGGGGTTCGCGAGATCCTGGCCTCGGTGCGGCGGAAACTTCCCGAAATCACCTGATCGGGATGGGTTTGGGGTTCTAGAGTCTGTCCGTGGCTCATGAGGACGAGGCGACGGTGGTCTGGGTGACCGAGGCGGAGGCGGCGGCCAATGTGCAGGCCGTTTCCGCCAGCATGATGGGGTGTGCCTCATTGAGGCGCATTCTCCGATCTAATCCTCTGTGCCACCAACCACAACCATATATAGGCGCCGAGGCATACCAGTTGAAGCGGGATCAGAGCCAGCACCAGCCAGCGAGGAAAGTCGAAGAGGGCAATGCTAGCCATGGCCATCAGAAACACCGCTAGCAAGCAGGCGGCCTTGGCAATCAGTTGGCCCGCTCTGATTCCACCCCGGTGACGCTGCCATCGTGCATGCAGCAGCTTAGTGTTCAGCGCCAGCAAACCGAACGCCCCGACCGCGCAGGCCATGACGAACGCTGCCCAGTGAAGTACGCCCATCCATGCATTCCAGGTCATCCGCCGGGGCCTTCCTGAAGAACTGGTTGCGAGGGCGGAGTAGTTCCACCCAATTGGGCGTTCTGCCGAACTGTCACTGTAGATCAAGGACGCCACCCCCGCTTCACATCGGCGTGATAGGCCATAGAAAGCACCCCTTGAGGGCCTTTCGCTCCGTCTGCTCGACGTGGCCGTCATCGCGGCTGCTGAGCGCCGTCGAGTACTCCCGAAGCTCACCGTGATCGACGGTCCTTCTTCTTGAGCATGTAGTGCGGGTACTTCAGTCGTGGCTCTACCAGTGACACCACGACTTCGGCGTATGTATGGCGGCTCCCCCGGCGGAATTTTCGGGGTATCCGGGCCGGCCCAGGTCGATGAGGTGGCGCAGCTTCCGGCGACTGTCACTGGCGATGGTCAGGGTAGCGCGTAGGCAGTCCTGGAGCTCTCGACGGAAAGCCTTTGAACCGAGCGCTGGATCATCGCCGAACAGACGCTCGACCGCATGCCGTTGCCAGTCGACCGCCGACTGGGAGAGCACCCGGCGGTCGACCCAGGTGCCGGCCAGTGGAGCTCCTCCAGGGTGAAGAAAGAGCTGACGTCCCGGAGCCGGCGAGGTCAGGGTGTCCTTGGGCTGCTGAAGTCCAGCATGCGTGTCGCGACGTGCAGCGCGGGACATGACAAGGTCGTCATGCTCGCGAACGTCGACCGTCGCGCCGTTCTCGGGCTCAAATTCGCTGCCATTGTGCCGGAACGGCTGGCACTGGACATGCGGGTAGGCGGCCACGGAACGCGAGCATCCCGTGGCCGCCGAAGCCGAAGAGGTTACTTCAGGCCGTACGCGCGGTCGACGGTCTGGGTGACCCTGCCGCCAGTCTTGTCTTCAGCGTTCACCCGCAGTGATACGAAGCCGCTGGTGGCGGCCAGTGCTGGGTGGAGGATGCGCACTCGGAAACGGCCGTCGCCGAGCTTGCGCACGTTCTCGGCCTGGCGCCAGGTGGTGCCGTCGTCGACGGAGTACTCCACCCGGGCCGAGCGTGCCTCCGAAGCCGAACGCGCCGCCGGGCGGGCGGTCAGCTCGAAGGTGAAAGGCCGCCCGGAAGAGGCCCGGTTGAGCAGGTCCACCGGCAGGTCGTACCTGAGCACCAGAGCAGGCTGGAACGCGCAGGCGGGACCGAAGCTGCACGTATGGTCGCGCGGCTTGCCGGAGGGCGCTCCCGTCGAGGTGAACCGCCAGCCGGAGGTCACCTTGGGGGACAAGGTCCGGTAGGTGGTGTCCACCGTGTCCAGCCGGTACGCCGACGGTCCAGCGGGCACGGTGAACGAGCGGGGGCCCCAGCCTTGCACCGGGATCTCGGTGCCGCCCGCCACGAGACGGGGAGCGGAGGAGACCGTGCTCAGGTCGCTGTAGTGGCGCGGGTCCGAGTCCAGCCACTGCTCGGCGGGCACGAACCGGTCTCCGTCCCGGCACAGCGCGCACGGCACCGGCACCCCCGACGGCGCGGTGGCCGCGCCGGGCACGAGCGGGGCCTTGAACCAGTCCTCGTCCGTACGGGCCGCCCGCGCGAACGTGTCCTGCGACCGGAGCTCCAGGCCCTGGTTGCCGACCGAGCGTGACCAGCGCACGTCATCGCGGACCGGGCCGTAGTACTCGGTACGTTCGAACGGCATCGTCACCCACTGGCCGAACGACAGCTCGGCGGCACCGGCGGACGACGTCACCAGCAGGTGTCCCTGGGCGTTCGGCTGGTCGGCGTGGTAGCGGGTCTCGACGCGGGCCAGGCGGTCCCGGTCCAGCTTCTCCGGCTTGCGGGGGATCTTCCCCTTCGAGTCATACCGCAGCCGGTAGAAGGAGGGCTCCCCGGAGTACGGCGTGAGCCGCAGCGAGGTCGCCCCACGCTGGACGACGGCCCGCAGCGCGCGACCCTGCGCCGCGTCCAGCCCGAACCGCAGGAACCTGGTGTCGGCGAAGCCCGGCAGCCGTGTCCCGGCACCGTCGGCGTCGTAGAAGCCGATGAAACCGGCGGCGCCGCCCTGCTTGGCCAGTGCGGACGCCTCGTCCATCCGCGGGGTCGCGTCGCTGTACGGCGTCGGGCCGGTGCCCAGTGGCACCCCCACCAGGACCAGCTTGCCGGTGAGGTCCAGGCCCTCGAAGTCCGCCGGCCTGCCCTGACCGGCGTAGACCAGGGGATAGTCGGTGGGCTTGGTGATGAGCGAGCGGACCGTGTCGACCTCGTAGGACGGGTCGAGGGTGAGCCGGCCCGCCGTGGCGGCGGCCAGCACGCCGGGCTCCATCTGCCACATGTGCGACAGGCTCATCGTGCCCGCCTTGACCGACGACACCGGCGTGGCGTACAGGTCCACGTGCCTGCCGTTCTCCGTGCTCGCCGTGATCGTGACGGGGGAGGGGCGGTCGGTGAAGGTCCGGACGTACTGGACCTTACCCTCGGCGTCCATGGCGGCGTCCGTGGCGGTGCGCGAGGTCGGCTTGAGCGGGACGGTGTCGCGGGCGTCCAGGTCGAGGGTCTGGTCGTCCTTCAGGGTCACGTCGCGGATGACCAGGGAGGTGCGGGTCCTCATGTAGGTCTCGTTCGCGACGGCGATCACCTCGTAGTCGCCGTCCGGGAGGTACTGCTCGCCGTTCCCGGTCAGGTCGAGGCGGCCGTAGTAGTACGCGTACGGATGGAAGGGGTCATCCGGGCTGTTGCTCCGCCGCAGCGGGACGATGTAGACCAGCGGCCCGAGCCGCCCGCCCTGGCCGGGACGGGAGGAGAACTCCTTGGCGCCGTACGAGTTGGTCAGGGAGATCTTCAGCAGGTGCGTGTCCGGGCCGGTGTAGTAGCTGAAGGGCGTGGCCAGCCGGGCGTCGCCCGCCGTCGCCGTGACCCAGCCGCCGTAGGCGCCCTCGGGGCCGAGGGCCGGGTTCACGGTGAGGTCGACCGTGGCGGTGCCGTTCGCGGGGACGGTGACGGTCTCCGCGCCCAGGCGGATCGCGCCCGCCGGGGTGGGGCCGCCGCTCCAGGCGCGGGTGTCGGCCTTCAACGCGAGGGTGACGGGCGCGGCACCGGTGTTGCGGTACGTGACCTTCTTGGTGACGCTGCCCTTGTCCCGTTCGAGGCGGAGGAAGTCGACGACCGGGTCGGCGAAGACGCTCTGGGTGACCGCGCGCCCGAGGTCCAGCCGCCCGCCGCCCTCCTCGAACCAGTTGTGCTCCGCGTTGCGCGTCGAGGTGGAGACGAGGGCGGCGCTCAGCTCGTCGGCGTCCCAGTCGGGATGCTGCTGGGCCAGCACCGCCGCGGCGCCCGCGACGTGCGGCGTGGCCATCGAGGTGCCGCTGAAGGAGGTGTAGCGGTCGTTGCCGGGGATGGACGGCTGGCCGGAGGTGCCGGACCGGGCGGCGACGATGTTGACGCCGGGGGCCACGATGTTCGGCTTGACCGCGGCGTCATCGAGGCGGGGCCCGATGCTGGAGAAGGGGGCCAGGGTCGTACCGGTGACCTTGTCCACCGCGCCGACCGCGAGCGCCTTGTCGGCGGCGGCGGGGACGCTCACCGTCTGGGGCTCGCCCTCGTTGCCCGCGGCGGCGACGAACAGCGTGCCGTACTTCTTCGTCAGCTCGTTGACCGCCTGGCTCGTCGGGTCCGTGCCGTCTCCGCAGCACACGCCGAGGCTCATGTTCACCACGTCGGCGCCCTGGGCCGAGGCCCACTCCATACCCGCGATCAGCCAGGACAGCTCGCCGTAGCCGTCGTCGTCGAGCACCTTGCCGACGAGCAGCGACGCGGCGGGCGCGACTCCCCGGTACTTGCCGTCGGAGGCCGCGCCGGAGCCGGCGATGGTGGAGGCGACGTGGGTGCCGTGGCCGACCACGTCGGTGGTGTCCGGGGTGGTGGAGAAGTTCTCGGTGGCGAGGATGCGGCCGGCGAAGTCGGGGTGCCCGGCGTCGATGCCGGTGTCGAGGACCGCCACCTTGGTGCCGGCGCCGTCGAAGCCCTTCTGCCACGCGGTGGGGGCGCCGATGAGCGGGACGCTCTGGTCGAGGGACGCCTTGACGCGGCGGTCGAGCCAGATCTTGGAGATGCCGCTCTTGAGCGTGGCTCCTGGCTGGAGTGCCGACCACAGCTTGCCGGACTCGGTGGCCCGCACCGTCACGGCCGCGCCGTGGATGATGTCGAGCGTCCGGGTGCGCTCGGTGCCGGGCAGGGGTTCGGCGGCCTTCGCGCCGGGGTTGCCGCTGTACGTGATGATCAGCGGGATCGCCTTGGCGCGGTTCTCCCGTACGAGTGTCTCGACGTCGAACAGCTCCTCGTCGAGGGTGCCCGCGGCCACCAGGTCGGCGGCGTCGGACGGCATGACCAGGGTGCCTCCGTCGCGGTGGGGCAGCGTGGCGAACGTCACCGTCGAGCCGTCGGGCCGGGGCGCGGCCCGGGTGGCTAATTTCGGTGGCTCGCCGTTCTCGCCCGGCGTGAAGTCGACGACGTCGCCGGTGATGAGGGTGATGGTGCTGGGCTTGGTCGGTTTCGCGGGGTTGGTCGTGGTGGGCGGGGTCGCCGAGCTGGGTGTGGCGGTGGTGCAGAGCACGAGTGCCATACCGGTGAACACCGCGGCGATGCGGTTGTGGAACAAAGGAGAGGTCCTCCCGTTTTCGGCACATGGGAGCGCTCCCAAATGGCGCTCCTTCCTTGGTGATCTTTATATCGCGCGCCGTTGCCGCCGAGCCGCCGGGCCTCCGTACGAAGCCGTTACGAAGCCGCCGAGCTTCCAGGCCCTCTTCACGAAGCCGCCGCCCCGCCGGTGGAGGCGGGGCGGCGGTTCGTTCCGCCCGCAGGAAGGCGGAAGGGGGAAGGTTTGCTCAGGCGACCGAGATCTTGTCCAGGTTCGGGCCGCCGCCGGCCGTGGTCGAGGTCGCCCGGATCACGTTGGCGCCCGCGTTGAGCGGGACGGTCACCGTGGCGGTGCTCCAGGTCGTCCACACCCCGGTGGTGGGGAAGGCCAGCTCGTCGGAGGTCAGGACGCCGTTGACCGTGATGTCCATCGGCCGGTTGGACGTGGTGCCGTTCGCGAAGCGCAGGACCACCGTGGCGTTGCCCGCCTGGGCAGCCGTCACCGCGAACTCGACGTAGCTGCCGACCAGGTTGTCATAGTTCACGAACCCGGTGCCGGTGAAGCCCGCGTGGTTCGACTCGACCACGCCCTGGGAGATCGTCGCGTTCTCCGCCTGGTACTCCGTGGGCGCGGGCCCGGCCACCTCGGTGTCGAGGTAGTCGAGGTTCGGGCCGCCGCCGGCCGTGGTGGAGGTGGCGCGTACGGCGTTCGCGCCCGCGTTGAACGGCGCGGTCACCGTCACGGACTGCCAGGTGGTCCAGGCCCCGGTCGGCGGGAACGGGAACTCGTCGGCGACCAGGACGCCGTTGACCGTGATGTCCATCGGCCGGTTGGTCGTGGTGCCGTTGGCGTAGCGGAACGTCAGGGTGGTGTTGCCCGCCTGCGTCGCCGGCGCGCTCCACTCCACGTAGCTGCCGACCAGGTTGTCGCCGTTGACGAAGCCGGTGCCGCTGAAGCCCGCGTGGTTGGACTCCACGACGCCCTGGGAGATCGTGGCGTCCTCCGCCTCCAGGAACTCGGTGCCGGGGTTGCCCGGCGTACAGGCGTCGGAAGAGCCGGTGGCGCTGACCCGCAGGGCTCCGCCGGCGGTGTTCTGGCTGTTCTGGACGCAGTAGCCGGTGATCGTCTGGAAGACCATGTCGTTCGGGCTGTTGCTGCCCCGCTCGGCCGTGAACCGGTCGAACGACACCGTGCTGCCCGTGTTCGCGATCACCGCGGGCCGGCAGTCGTTGGAGTTGAACTGGACCGAGCTGTCGACGAACTTGATGTCGTGCGCGTTGTGGATGTACCACCCGTACGCCGGCCGGGTGCCGATGCTGTTCGGGTTGTAGTTGGTCGCGTCGTTGCTCGGCACGCCGGTGCCCATGCAGCCGTTGCCGCCGGGGACGGTCAGGTCGACGTTGGTGAACGTGACGTTGCGGATCCGGTTGCTGGTGTTCGACTCGCCCCACAGGGTGGCGGTGAAGTTGTTGCCGCTCTGGCCGGAGGAGGTGACGTTCTCGTAGGTGATGTTCTCGATGCGGCCGACGCCGGGGCTGCCGCCGCATCGTCTGCGGGTGCCGATCTTCTCGGTGATCGCCGCCCGTACGTTGGTCATCGTGATGTCCTTGTAGTGGACGTCGGAGATGACCGTGCCGTCCATCGACACCATGCCGAGCCCTGACTTGTTCGAGCCGTTGATGGAGATGCGCTCGAAGTGGTAGCCGGTGAAGTTGCCGCAGGTCTCCGAGCCGAACATCAGCGCGTTGCAGCACACGGCCGAGAGTTGGGCGTCGGTGACGGTGACGTTCCCGTTCGCGTAGGTCTGTCCGAGTGCCCAGTCGCTCTTGAAGACGAGGGCGTCGTCGTTGGCCGCGATGTTCGGGCGGCGGATGGTGACGTTCTGGGCGCTGATGACGTTCCAGCCGTCACGGTCGCTGGCGGTGTCGATCCGCAGGTCGTCCGAGGTGATGTTGTTGCAGGCGTTGGTGAGCATCGCGAAGTGGCCGCCGCGCCGCAGGCGGATGCCGCTGACCGTCAGTCCGTCGCACCGCGTGAGGGAGATGATCTTGTCCGCCTCGCCGGAGCCGGGGTTGCCGGTGATGAGGTTGCCGCCGCCGTCGATGGTGCCCGTCCCGACGAACCCGATGTTGGTGAGGCGGTCGCCATAGATCATCGCGTTGTGGAAGTGGCTGTGCCCGTAGTCCTGGTAGTTGTCGTTCGGGTTCGACTCCGGCGCGTCGTAGTCGTCGTTGGAGGCGCCCATGATGGTGGAGCCGGCGTCGAGCTGGAGGGTGACGTTGCTCTTCATGTGGATGGTGTTGGCGGACTTGTAGGTGCCCGACGGGAACTGCACGGTCCCGCCGCCGGCGGTGTTGGCCGCCGTGATGGCCGAGTTGATGGCGGAGGTGTCGTTCGTGGAGCCGTTGCCGGTGGCTCCGTAGTCCTTGACGTTGAACACCGCCAGCGCCCCCGCGGGCTGAGCGGGGATGACGATCGAGAACATCGCCAGAATGACGGCGGCAACCCATGCGGCTGCTCTTGGTAAGGCGGATTCGCTCATGGGGGTGTGTGCTCCTGCCTGACAGTCGGTTGCAGACCTGACGCTCAAGCTAGGCTCAAAGGTCGGATGTGACAAGGGATATGATTTGGAAACATCCAGATCGAGGGGATATCGGACATAAAACATCGGGTCTCTAAGCGCCGAAATCACTGCAACCGGTTCCGGTGTTCTGGCGTTTGCCTGCCCCTACTACTCTGAGGCCCATGATTCGCCGCGCCACCGTTGACGACGTCCCCGCGATGCTCCAGCTCGTGCATGAGCTGGCCACGTACGAGAAGGCTGCGCACGAGGTGCGGGCGACCGAGGCACAGCTGCGCGACGTGCTCTTCGGCGCTGAGCCCGCCGTGTTCGCGCATGTCGTCGAACACGATGGTGAGGTGGCCGGGTTCGCGGTGTGGTTCCTCAGCTTCTCGACCTGGCGGGGGACGCACGGGATCTATCTGGAGGATCTGTACGTCCGTCCCGGGATGCGCGGGTCCGGCTATGGCAAGGCGCTGCTGGCCGAGCTGGCCCGGATCTGCGCCGAACGCGGCTACCACCGGCTCGAATGGTCGGTACTCGACTGGAACGAACCGGCCATCGGGTTCTACCGCAAGCTGGGCGCCGTACCGCTCGACGAGTGGACGATGTTCAGACTGACCGACGAACCGCTCAAGCTCCTGGCCGCACAGACGGACGAAGCACGCTAGACCTCCCTCTCGGGCACTGGGCTTCTCGCGGCGGCGGCTTTCTCACGTGTATTGGTTTTCTCTCGACATCAGACCGCAGGCCGCTCCATGAGAGGCGGCCTGCGGTCGGTTCGCTGGTCGTTTCGCTCCGTGTGATTAGCGCGTGCGGCTACGTGCCCGCGTGCGTCCAGGGGCGCGCGCCACTACGTGCCTGCGTGCGTCCGGGGGCGCACACCGCCGGACGCCCGGTCGAACATCTCCACCTTCGCTTCCTCGTCGACCTCCATGTGCGTCTCCTCGATGCGGAGCGCGACACCCAGGGCGAGGAACGTGGGCGCCCACTGGCCGACGAAGATCCCCCAGCGGTCCGCCCGGTCGAGGCCGGCCTTCTCCATGTTCCTCGACATCAGCCAGGACGCGATGGACGCACCGATCGACGCGACACCGGCCGCGTACATATGACTGGACCGGATGCCCATTTTGTGGAGCATTTTGATCATGATTCCCCCTTTGTTCTGGTCCTGTTACCCAAGGCCAGGAGGGGTAATCGCGCTCCTTCGGCGTCGGCCAGGCTTCACTCAGGTCTCGGTGAGACCAAGTCGCCGCGATCTGTCGGTGGCGGCTGCGATAGTGGGGTCGTGCTTCACTCCTCTCTCCTCCTGCCCTGCCACGTCCGCGAGCTACCCGGCGACGCCATCGAGCTGATGCCCATCGTGCTGCCCATGACCTTGACCAGCTCTCAGCGCCGCCAACTCGCCGAAATCCTCCTGGCCGGGCTCGACGAGCCCGACGCGTGTCCCGCCGTCCTCCCCACCCGCCGCGGCCACTTCGTCCACGTGGCCACGTGATCTCCTCCCAGACGCTCTCGTCTCTTCTCTTACGGCGCCACCCGCCGCGGCCGCGTGATCTCCGTTCCAGACGCTTTTGACCTTCTCTTACGGAGCCACCCGCCGCAGCCTCTTCATCCACGTGTCCACGTGACCGCCGTCCCGATGCTTTTGTCTCTTCTTTTACGGCACAGCCGGGTTGGCGCCACCCGCCGTACGGGGTCGGTCGCCTCCAGGGAGACGGCCTCTGACCCGCACGGGGCCCGCCGCCGTTACGGCGCATCGCGGGCCGTGGCCTCCCTGAAAACACTCGCTGTGACGGATCGGACAGCGGCTGTCGGACGCTGAGCGCCCACGTCAGCCCGAGGCCGGATCCGCCGCCGGAGCGGCACAGCGCAGGAGAGCCCGCTCGGCTCAGCCCGAGGCCGGTTCCACCGCCAGGGCGGCATCGGTGGGAGAAGACGTGCTCGGCTCAAGCCGGAGGCCGCATCTACCGCTAGAGCCGCACGGTGTGGGAGAACCCGCTCAGCTCGGCCCGAGACTGGGTCCGCTACCGGAGCGGCATCGGTGCGGGAGGGCGCGCTCGGATCAGTCCGATCGGTCCGAGGCTGGATCCACCGCTACGGCCGCACGGCGCAGGAATGCGCGTTCGGTCGCGTTGCCGCTGCAGGCGATGGCTGCCTCATATGCCTGTGCCGCCTCCGCGCCACGGCCCAGGCGGCGGAGCAGATCAGCGCGGATCGCGTGATAGAGGTAGAAGCCGTCCAGATCGAGGCCGTCGACCAGGGCGAGTGCCGACGATGGCCCGTTGACCTCGGCCACCGCCACCGCCCGGTTCAACGCGACTACCGGGCTCGGGGCCACGGCGGCGAGCTGGTCGTACAACTGGAGGATCTGCCCCCAATCGGTGGCCGCCGCCGACGGCGCGTCACTGTGCACCGCGTTGATCGCGGCCTGGATCTGGTAAGGCCCGGGTCGGCCGCGTCGCAGGCAGGCTCGGACGATGGCTTGGCCTTCCGCGATCAGGGAGTGCTCCCAGCGGGCCCGGTCCTGGTCGGCCAGGAGCACCAGGTCGCCGTCCGGGGTCGTGCGGGTGGCTCGCCGCGACTCGATCAGCAGCATCAGCGCGAGCAATCCGAGGACCTCGGGCTCGTCGGGCATCAGCGCGGCCAGCAGGCGGCCCAGCCGGATCGCCTCGGCGGCGAGGTCCTCGCGGGTCAGCCGATCGCCGGAGCTCGCGGTGTAGCCCTCGTTGAAGATCAGATACACCACGGCCAGCACGGATCGCAGCCGGGCCGGGAGGTCGGCGTCGGCGGGTACGCGATAGGGGATGCGGGCGTCGCGGATCTTGCCTTTGGCTCGGACCAGGCGCTGGGCCATGGTCGGCTCGGGGACCAGGAAGGCACGGGCGATCTCCGCGGTGGACAGGCCGCCCAGCAGCCGTAGGGTGAGGGCGACCTGGGCGGCGGTGGCCAGCGCGGGATGACAGCAGGTGAAGATCAGACGCAGCCGGTCGTCACGCACGGGACCCTCCTCGGCCGGTTCATCGGGGACGCGCAGCCGGGCGGCCTCGGCGTACCGCCGGTCGCGGCTCGCCTCGCGGCGCACCCGGTCGATGGCCCGGTTCCGAGCGGTGGTGATGATCCAGCCGTCGGGGCTGGGCGGCAGGCCGGTGGACGGCCACCGCTTGACCGCCTCGGCGAAGGCCTCCTGGACCGCCTCCTCGGCGAGATCGATGTCGCCGAAGACACGCACCAGGACCGCCACGGCCCGCCCGTACTCCTCCCGGAACACACCCTCGATATCCGGCGCCATTGGATTGGGTGTCATCGGGTCTGGCGGTGTCGGGTCCGGCATGATCGGGTCTCGCGTGATCGGTTCGGGCGGCGTCGGGTCGGGCAGGGTCCGTCGGGCGTGATCGGGTCCGGGGTCATCGGATTGGGCGGACCTCTATGGGCAGGGTGGTGGCCTGGGCCATTTTGCCGGCCCAGATGAGGGCCGCGTCCAGGTCCGGGGCCTCGACAACGGTGAAGCCGCCGACGTGTTCCTTGCCCTCGGTGAAGGGGCCGTCGGTCATCAGTACGTCGCCGTTCTGGGCGCGGAGCACCGTGGCCGTGGTCGGTGGGTATAGACCCACGCTGAAGACCCACGCACCGGTGGCCCGCAGCTCCTGGTTCAGCGCTTCGAGGTCGTCCATGATCTTGGCGAGGATCGGCGGGGCCGGTGGTGGCCCGTCCGGCTGGTACACACTGAGCAGGTACTCGGTCATCGGGTCTCCCTCTGGTAGGTGGCGATCACTACGCCGGTGGTGGTCGTTACGCTGTCCGTCAGTCGCAGCGGGCGGGAGGCGCTGTCGTCGGCGAACAGCCGGCTGCCGGTGCCCAGCACCAGCGGATGGGTCAGCAGGACGTACTCGTCGATCAGATCACGGCGAGCTAGCTGTCTGACCAGGTCCAGGCTGCCGATGATGCCCAGGCTCGGGCCTGGCTGCGCCCGCAACCCGGCCACGGCCTCGACCGCGTCGCCGTCCAGCAGGGTCGAGTTGACCCACGGCAGCGGCTGGGACGGCGTCCGCGATGCCACGTACTTGTGTGTCCGGTTGAGCACCTCGGTGAACGGGTTGCCGTCGTTCTGTTTGGGCCAGTAGCCGAACAAGTACTCGTACGTGCGGCGGCCCAGCAGCAGGCTGCCCTCCCCGGCCATCCGCCGCCCCATGACCGCGCCCATGATGTGGTCGCTGTAGGGCAGGGCCCAGCCGCCGTGGCTGAAGCCGCCGCGCCGGTCCTCGTCCGGCCGGCCCGGCGCCTGCGCCACCCCGTCGAGCGTCACGTTGGTGGTCACGACAATCTTCATGGCGAGCTTCTCCTGTCGGATTTGGCGCCGTTCTCGTGCCGACGTCTCACCCTTCACACGAATCGCGATGGCCCGGATCGACAGGTGAGCGCAGATTTCTCAGATGAAGTCGAGCAGGGCGCGTCGACCTCTTCGGGGAAGGTCCAGCCGATGCTGTGCGGGCGCCCTACACCTACCATCTACTTGCGCCTAAAGCACAAGAGATATTGCACAATGACTCTTGTGTATTAGGGTGGGGTCATGTCCCAGATCACCGACTCCAGGGTGCTCGCAGCCATGGCGCACCCGGTGCGCCGCCGCCTGCTCGACCTGTTGAAGATCCACGGCCCCGGCACCGCGAGCGCGCTGGCCCAGCGCACGGGCGAGGCGGTGGGCAATGTCAGCCACCACCTGCGCGCCCTGGCCGGCGCCGGGCTGATCGAGGAGGCGCCCGAGCTGGCCCGCGACCGGCGCGAGCGCTGGTGGCGGCGTACCTCGGAGAAGTTGTGCTGGTCCTCCACGGACTTCGCCGAGGACGCGGCGGGCGAGGCCATCGCCCGCGCCCTTGAGTCGCTCAACCTGGAACGGCAGGTCGGCCACGTACGGAGCTGGGCCGACCAGCCCCAATCCGAGCAGGAACGCTGGCAGCGCGGCCCGTTCTCCACCGAGACCTGGATCCAGGCGACCGACGACGAGCTGGCGCAGTTCGCCGCCGAGATCATCGCCGTCATGGACAAATGGGCTGAGCGTGACATCCCCGACGATGGCCAGGAACGCGCCACCGTCTTCACCTTCGCCCGTGGCGTCCCGGGGCAGCCATGACGGCCGAGACGCTTTCCAAGCTCAGGTTCGGCCTGCTCCGGCAGCGTGACTTCCGGCTGCTGTGGATCGGCGAGAGCGCCAGCAGCCTGGGCAGCGCGGTCACTGGAGTCGCGCTGCCCCTGGTCGCGGTGACCGTGCTGCACGCCTCCCCGTTCGCCGTCAGCGTGCTGGCGGCGGCCGTCTGGCTGCCGTGGCTGCTGGTCGGCCTGCCCGCGGGGGCCTGGGTCGATCGGCTCTCCCGGCGCGGGGTGATGCTCGCCGCCGACTGGGTGTCGATGGCGGCCTTCCTCAGCGTTCCGGCCGCGGCCTTGCTCGGCGTCCTGACCATCGGCCAGCTCGTCGCGGTCGCGCTGGTCGCGGGGACGGCGAAGGTGTTCTTCGCGACTGCCTACCGGGCGTACCTGCCGTCGCTGGTCGAGGACCGTGACCTGCTGGAGGCCAACGCGAAGCTGCAGGGGAGCGAGCAGGTGGCCAATCTGGCCGGGCCTGGTGTGGCCGGGCTCCTCGCCCAGTTCGCCTCCGCGCTCGGCGGTCTGGTGGTGGACGCGGTGAGCTTCGCCGTCTCGGCGCTCTGCCTGATGCGCGTCAGGCACGTCGAGATCGTGGAGCCGCGGCCCCGGCGGCGGCTGCGCAGTGAGATCAGGGACGGGCTGCGCACGGTGGTGGGCGACCCGCTGCTGCGCGGCAACATGTTCTACGGCTGCGTGGCCAACCTGGCGCTGACCGGCTACCAGTCGCTGCTCGTCGTCTTCCTGGTCGGCGACATCGGCCTGTCCGCGGGCACGACCGGCGCGCTGCTCGCGGCCACCAGCGCGGGCGGCGTCGCCGGCGCCTTCGCCGCCCGGCCGCTGGCGGCCCGGCTGGGCAGCGCGCGGGCCGTCCTGCTCGGCAAGGCCGGCCTGGCGCCGCTGGGCCTGCTGATCGCGTGCGCGGATCGCGGCGTCGGGTTGGTGCTGTTCGTGGCGGCCAGCATCACGATCATCGGGGGGATCGTCGCCGGGAACGTGATCTTCAGCGGGTTCACGCAGTCGTACGTGCCCGGCGAGCTGATGGGCAGGGTGAGCACCAGCATCCAGGTGGTCAACTTCGGCGCCATCCCGCTCGGCGCCCTGCTGGCGGGCACGCTGGCCGAGGCGTTCTCCGTGCGCGCGGCCCTGTGGGTGATGCTGGGTGTCTTCGCGCTGAGCGGCCTCATCCTGCTGGCGAGCCCGCTGCGGCGCCTGCGCGACCTGCCCGCGGGCCGGATGCACACGCGGACCGGCTCGGCGGTCGGCTTGGCCGCCTCGGACTGACTGGTGGGCTCTGCTGTCCCGAACTGAACGGACCGGCAGGCCTGTTCGGTGGTGGGCCCGGCTGTCCCGAACTGAACGGACCGGCAGGCCTGTTCGGTGGTCGGCTCGGCTGTCCCGAACTGAGCGGAGTCGTGGCGTCCGCGAGAGTCACGGGCCTGATCGGGCGCGGCACGGCGCCGATGAGGCGGGTGCCGGCAGGCCGGTTCGAGCGCAGCTCAAGCCCCAGATGTCCGGCGCAGAACTGTCGGTGCCAACAGGCATGATGGCCCTATGACCGACGAGCCCCCCATCACCGTCCTGGCCGACGAAACGGCCTACGCCGAAGCCGTGCAGCTTGCTGTCGACTCCGCCGCCGCCTACTACACCGACGGCACCTCCACCCGCGACGACGACACCTACGACCGGCTGGTCCGTGGCATCGAGGCATATGAGGCCAAGCATCCCGACCAGGTGCTGCCCAACTCGCCGACCGGGAAGGTGGCCGGCGGGGCGGTGGTCGGGGATGTGCCGCATACCGTGCCCATGCTGAGTCTGGACAACGTGTTCGGTGCTGAGCAGCTGGCTGAATGGGCCGCCGGGCTGGAGCGGAGGCTGGGGCGGGCAGTGGCCGCCTGGAGCGTGGAGCCCAAGCTCGACGGCCTGGCGATCTCGGCGCGCTACCGGCACGGCCGCCTGACGCAGCTCGTGACCCGGGGGGACGGCGTCGCCGGCGAGGATGTCTCCCACGCCATCGGCACCATCGTCGGCCTGCCCGACCGGCTGGCCGAGGCGGTCACGGTGGAGCTGCGCGGTGAGGTGATGATGACCGCCTCGCAGTTCGAGGACGCCTGCGCCAAGCGGCAGGCGCATGACGGCACCACGTTCGCCAATCCGCGCAGCGCGGCGGCGGGCACGCTGCGGGCCCAGGACCGGCCGTACGTGTGCGAGCTGACGTTCTTTGGCTACGGCGCGCTGCCCCACCCCGACGACGGCTCCGAGCCGGCCGTGCGCCTGCGCGAGCTGCCGCACAGCGAGATCATGGCTTGGGTGGCCGGGCAGGGAGTGCAGACCACGGCGGCCACGCCGGTCGCGGGCATCGTGGCCGAGTCGCTGGAGCAGGTTCAGGAGCGCGTCGGGGAGATCGCCACCATCCGTCCAGAGCTGCCGTTCGGCATCGACGGCATCGTGATCAAGTGTGATCTGGCGGTCGACCAGGTGGCGGCCGGGTTCAGCTCACGGGCGCCGCGCTGGGCGATCGCCTACAAGTTGCCCGCCACCGAGAAGATCACCAAGCTGATCGGCGTGGAGTGGAACACCGGCCGCACCGGCATCATCGCCCCCCGGGCCGTGCTGGAGCCGGTGGAGCTCGACGGCAGCGTCGTCACCTACGCCACCCTGCACAACGTCGCCGACATCACCCGCCGCGGCCTGATGCTCGGCGACAGCGTGACCGTCTACAAGGCGGGCGACGTCATCCCGCGCGTGGAGGCCCCGGTGGTGCACCTGCGCACCGGCGACGAGCAGCCGATCGAGATCCCGCAGGTCTGCCCGTCGTGCGGTGACGCCATCGACGCCTCGCAGGAGCGCTGGCGATGCGTGCGCGGGCGCCAGTGCCGGGCGATCGCCTCCATCGCCTACGCCGTCGGCCGTGACACCCTCGACATCGAGGGCCTCGCGGAAAACCGGATCCAGCAGATGCTCGACGCCGGGCTGATCGTCGACTTCGCCGACCTGTTCTCCTTGACCCGCGAGCAGTTGCTCGGCCTGGAGCGGATGGGCGAGACCAGCACCGACAATCTCCTGGCCGCCATCGAGCGGGCAAAGGCCCAACCGCTGAGCAGGGTGTTCTGCGCGCTGGGTGTGCGCGGCACCGGGCGGTCCATGTCCCGCCGCATCGCCCGTCACTTCGGCATGATGGACGCCATCCGCGCCGCCGGGGCCGACGGGGTGCAGGAGGTGGAGGGCGTCGGGCCGGAGAAGGCCGCGCTGCTGGTCGCCGAGCTGGCCGAGCTCACCGACCTGATCGACAAGCTGGTGGCCGCGGGGGTCAACATGGCCGAGCCCGGGGGCGCCGCGCGTCTGCCGGCGGGTGAGGAGCCGAATGGCGAGACGAAGGAGGCGCGGCCGCTGGACGGGATGTCGGTGGTGGTGACCGGAGCCATGAGCGGGACGCTGGCGGAGCTGACCCGCAACGAGGTCAACGAGCTGGTCGAGCGTGCCGGGGGCAAGTCGTCGTCGAGCGTCTCAGCCCGGACGTCACTCCTGGTAGCCGGGGAGAAGGCGGGGTCGAAGCGGGCCAAAGCCGAGCAGCTCGGGGTGCGGATCGTCACCCCTGAGGAGTTCGCCGAGCTGGTCGCCGCCTACACCAGTGAAAGCCTGGATTAACAGCAGGTTTCCTCAGTGACACATGTGTATTGCCCGTTACGCCAGTGAGTTACATGTAACGAACGCACAGCCACGGATCGTCAAAGTGCGTAACGCGCGATTCCTACATTCGGGTTCTGGCCGCCAAGTGAGCCGAGCGGCCGAGTGGGCCGAGTGTAGGAGGAACGATGGCGCGCTGGATCGCCGAGTGGCACCCCGACGACAAGGCTTTCTGGGAGAGCACCGGCAAGCGGATCGCCCGGCGCAACCTCGCCTTCTCGATCCTGGCCGAGCACCTCGGGTTCACGGTGTGGACGCTGTGGAGCATCGTGGCCGCCAAGATGGGCGCCTACGACTTCTCCACCGACCAGCTCTTCTGGCTGGTGGCGCTGCCCAACCTCATCGGCTCCGTGCTGCGCGTCCCCTACACCTTCGGGCCGGCCAGGTTCGGCGGGGCCACGTTCACCACGGTCAGCGCGTTGCTGCTGGTCATACCGGCGGTGCTGCTCGGGCTGGCGGTCAGCGATCCGGGCACGCCGTACTGGATGTTCCTGGTGATCGCGGCGCTGGCCGGGGTCGGTGGCGGCAATTTTGCTTCCAGTATGGCGAACATCACCTACTTCTATCCGCGCTCGCGGCAAGGCGTGGCGCTCGGGCTGAACGCGGCCGGAGGCAACATCGGGGTCAGCTCCGTGCAGCTGGTCATGCCGCTGGTGATCGGCGGGTTCGGGCTGGCGGCCGCCGGGTGGTTCTGGGTGCCGCTGGCCGTCGTGGCCGCCGCCTGCGCGTGGTTCTTCATGGACAACCTGTCGAGCGCCAGGGCCAAGCCGCGCGAGCAGCTGGCGGTGGCCGGGCGGGCGCAGACGTGGATCATGTCGTTCCTGTACATCGGTACATTCGGCTCGTTCATCGGCTACTCGACGGCCTTCCCGCTGCTGGCCAAGAGCCTGTTCCCCGGCTCGCCGTGGGCGGCGGTGGCGTTCGTCGGCCCGCTGCTCGGCTCGCTGATCAGGCCGGTGGGCGGCTGGCTGGCCGACAAGAAGGGCGGCGCGCCGGTGACCCTGTGGAACTTCGCCGCCATGGGCGTCGGCGTGGTCCTGGTCTGGCTCGGCAGCACCTCGGGCGACTTCTGGCTGTTCTTCCTGGCCTTCCAGATGCTGTTCCTCACGGCGGGCATCGGCAACGGCTCCACCTACCGGATGATCCCCGCGATCTTCCAGGCCAAGGCGGTGGCCGAGCGCGGCACCGGCGAGGAGGCCCTGATGTACGGCAAGCGGCAGGCGTCGGCCGCCATCGGGATCATCTCCGCGGTCGGGGCGCTCGGCGGCTTCCTCATTAACCGCGCGTTCGGGATGTCGTTCGCCGAGACGGGCAGCCCGGCCACCGCGTTCGTCGGGTTCGGCGCCTTCTACGTGGCCTGCTTCGCGCTCACCTGGTGGTGCTACACGCGCAAGGTCGGCGTCTCGCTGGTCGGCAGTCTGGCCCACGCTCGTGTCTGAGGACCGCACGACAGAGACCCATTGCCCGTACTGCGCCCTCCAGTGCGGCATGACGATCACCGCCACGGGGACCGACATCACGATCACCCCGCGCACCGACGTACCGGCCAACTCCGGCGGGGCCCTGTGCCAGAAGGGCTGGACGGCGGCCGACCTGCTGACCAACGGCGAGCGCCTGACCACGCCGCTGCTCCACGGCCGGCCCGTGGCCTGGGACACTGCCCTCGACTACGTGGCCGACCGGCTGACCGCCATACGCGCCGTGCACGGCCCCGACGGAGTGGCCGTGTTCGGCGGCGGCGGGCTGACCAATGAGAAGGCGTACCAGCTCGGCAAGTTCGCCAGGGTCGCGCTCGGCACCAGCCAGATCGACTACAACGGCCGCTTCTGCATGTCGTCGGCAGCGGCCGCCTCGCTCAGGGCGTTCGGGCTGGACCGCGGCCTGCCGTTCCCCATCACCGACCTGGCCGAGACCGACGTCGTCCTGCTGGCCGGCGGGAACGTCGCCGAGACCATGCCACCCTTCGTCCGCCACCTGACCGGGCCGCGGCTCATCGTCATCGACCCCCGCCGCACCGCGACGGCCAAGCTGGCCTGGTTGCACCTGCAGCCCACGCCGGGCACCGACCTGGCGCTCGCCCTTGGGCTGCTGCACCTGGTCATCGCCGAAGGGCTCGTCGACGAGGACTACGTCGCCGCGAGGACCTCGGGCTTCGAGCAGGTCCGTACGTCGCTCGCGTCCTGGTGGCCCGAGCGGGTCGAGCGCGTCACCGGCGTGCCGGTGGCCAGGATGCGTGAGGCCGTACGCGCGCTCGCCTCGGCCGGACGGGCCGCCGTGCTCACCGGGCGGGGAGCCGAGCAGCACGCCAAGGGCACCGATACCGTCACCGCGTTCATCAACCTGGCCCTGGCGCTGGGGCTGCCCGGCCGCCCCGGCTCCGGGTACGGCTGCCTGACCGGCCAGGGCAACGGCCAGGGCGGCAGGGAGCACGGTCAGAAGGCCGACCAGCTGCCCGGCTACCGCAAGATCGACGACCCGGCCGCCCGCGAGCACGTCGCCGCGATCTGGGGCGTACGACCCGAGGAGCTGCCCGGCCCTGGACGCTCGGCCTACGAGCTGCTCGACGCGCTCGGGACGCCCCAGGGGCCGCGCGCCCTGCTGGTCTTCGGCTCCAACCCGGTGGTCTCCGCGCCGCGCTCCGCGCACGTGACCGAGCGGCTCGACGCGCTGGACCTGCTGGTGGTCTGCGACATCGTGCTGTCGGAGACGGCCGCGCGGGCCGACGTGGTCTTCCCCGTGACGCAGTGGGCCGAGGAGACCGGCACGATGACGAACCTCGAGGGCCGGGTCCTGCTGCGCCGCCAGGCCGTACCCGCTCCCGAAGGGGTCAGAAGCGACCTGGAGATCATCCGGGAGCTGGCCGGCCGGCTCGGCCACCGGTTCTCGGCCGAGCCGCGCGAGGTGTTCGAGGAGCTGGGCCGCGCCAGCGCGGGCGGGGTGGCCGACTACGCGGGCATCACCTACGAGCGGATCACCGAGGAGACCGGCGTGTTCTGGCCCTGTCCGTCGCCGGACGACCCCGGACTGCCGCGCCCGTTCCTCGACTCCTTCGCCACCCCCGACGGCCGCGCCAGGTTCGTGCCCGTCGAGCACCGGCCCGCCGCCGAGGAGCCCGACGACGACTACCCGGTCTACCTGACCACGGGCCGCGTGCTCGCCCAGTACCAGAGCGGCGCGCAGACCCGCAGGATCGCCGCCCTGTCCAAGGCCGCGCCGGAGCCGTTCGTCGAGCTCCATCCCGACCTCGCCGAGCAACTGGCCATCACCGCCGGAGACGTCGTACGGGTGCTCAGCCGGCGGGGCGAGAGCACGGGGGTCGCCAGGGTCAGCGACTCGATCAGGCGCGACACCGTCTTCATGCCGTTCCACTGGGAGGGAGCCAACCGTCTGACCAATCCCGCGCTCGATCCGTCATCGCGGATGCCGGAGTTCAAGGTCTGCGCCGTCAGGGTGGAGAAGGTCGCATGAGGCTCGTCGTAGTGGGGAACGGAATGGCCGGGTCGCGGCTGGTCGGTGAGGTGCGGGCACGTGATCCGCACATGCCGGTCACCGTGTTCGGCGCCGAGACCTGGCAGCCCTACAACCGGGTGCTGCTGTCCAACGTCCTGGCCGGGAGCTCGGGTCCCGACCAGGTGCGGCTGCTCGACCCGAGCTGGTACGCCACGCACGGCGTCGAGGCCGTCTTCGGCACCGGGGTGGTGCGCGTCGACCGGAGCGCCCAGACGGTGATCACCGCCGACGGTCGGAGCACACCGTACGACGTGCTGGTCCTGGCCACCGGCAGCGAGGCGGTCGTCCCGCCGGTGCCGGGAGCCGAGCTGGCGATCCCGTTCCGCACGCTCGACGACTGCCACCGCATCCTGGCGGCGGCCGAGCACGGACGCAGGGCGGTGGTGGTCGGCGGTGGCCTGCTCGGCATCGAGGCCGCGCGCGGGCTCGCCGGGCGCGGCCTGCCCGTGACGCTGCTGCACCTGGCCGGCCATCTGATGGAGCGGCAGCTGGACGCCGAGGCCGGGCTGGTGCTCGGCGAGACGCTCACCGGGCTGGGCGTGGACATCCGCACCGGCGTGACGGCCGAGGCGATCCTGGAGGAGGGCGTGCGGCTGGCCGACGGCGAACTGGTCGAGGGCGACCTCGTCGTGCTGGCCTGCGGCGTGCGGCCCATGACGGCCCTGGCCAAGGAGTCGGGCCTGAACGTACGGCGGGGCGTCGTCGTGGACGACGAGATGCGTACCGAGGACCCGGCGGTGTTCGCCATCGGCGAGTGCGCCGAGCATGACGGCACCGTCTACGGCCTGGTCGCCCCCGCCTGGGAGCAGGCGGCCGTCGCCGCGGAGGTCATCACCGGCGGCAAGGCGCTCTACCGGGGCTCGCGGCTGGTGACCAGGCTCAAGGCCAGGAGCGTCGAGCTGGCCGCGATGGGCGAGACCCACCTCACCGAGGAGCACGCCGAGGTGGTGCGCTTCACCCACCGGGCCCGCGGTACGTACCGCAAACTCGTCATCCGCGACGGCCGGCTGGTCGGCGCGATCCTGCTGGGCGACACCGACGCCGTCGGCACGCTCACCCAGCTGTTCGACCGCGGCGGGCCGCTGCCGGGTGATCGGGCCGGGCTGCTGTTCCCCGGCCTGGGGGCGGTCACCGTGGCCGACAGCCCGGTGCTGATGCCCGACGCGGCGAAGGTCTGCCAGTGCAACAACGTGACCAAGGGCCAGATCAGGGCGTGCTGGGAGGCCGGCGCGCGGGACGTGGCCGGAGTGGCGGCCGCGACCAGGGCCACGACCGGGTGTGGGACGTGCCGGGATGCCGTGGAGGGCATCGTTGGCTGGCTGTGTGAGCAGGAAGGGATCTCGGCATGAGCAAGATCGTTGTCGTCGGTTACGGACCCACCGCCCACCGGCTCGTCGAAACGCTGCACGAGCGGGGCTTCGGCGGCCAGGTCACGGTCATCGGCGAGGAGCCCCGCCCCGCGTACGACCGGGTCGCGCTGACCTCCTACCTGTCGGGGACCAGCGTCGAGGACCTCACCTACCCGGTGCCGCCGGGCACGGTGACCAGGCTCGGCGGGCGCGTCACCGGGATCGACCGCGCGGCCCGTACGGTCACGCTGGCCGACGGGTCGGCCGAGTCGTACGACGTGCTCGTGCTGGCGACCGGGTCGGCGCCGTTCGTGCCGCCGGTGCCGGGCGCGGAGCACGCCTACGTCTACCGGACGATCGACGACCTCGACGCGATCAGGATGGCCGCCAAGGACGCGACCGAGGGCGTGGTGGTCGGCGGCGGGCTGCTCGGCCTGGAGGCCGCCGACGCGCTGCGCGGGCTGGGACTCAAGACGCACATCGTGGAGATGAGCCCCTGGCTGATGCCCCGGCAGGTCGACGAGGGCGGCGGCTCGGTGCTCAAGAGCCACATCGAGGGGCTCGGGCTCAGCGTGCACGCGGGCGCGGGCGTCAAGGAGATCGTCGCGGGCGAGCGCGGCGTCACCGGCCTGCGCAAGCCCGACGGAACACTGCTCGACGCCCAGATCGTCGTCTTCTCCGCCGGGATCAGGCCGCGCGACGAACTCGCCCGCGCCAGTGGGCTGGACGTCGGCGAGCGCGGCGGCATCGCGGTGGACGCCGGGATGCGCACCTCGGACCCGGCGATCTACGCGATCGGCGAGTGCGCGCTGGCGGGCGGCATGGTGTACGGGCTGGTCGGGCCGTGCTTCACCATGGCGGAGGTGGCCGCGGACCGCATCCTGGGCGGGGCCGCCACCTTCGACGGGGCCGACATGTCCACCAAGCTGAAGCTGCTCGGTGTCGAGGTGGCGCAGTTCGGCGCGATGGACGGGGCGCTCGACGTCACCTACATGGACCCGGTGGCCGGCGTCTACAAGAGGCTGTTCATCAGCGACGACGCGCAGACGCTGCTCGGCGGCATCTGCGTCGGCGACGCCTCGCCGTACGGGTCGCTGCGGCCCTTCGTCGGCAAGCCGCTGCCCGCGGCGCCGTCCGACCTGCTGTTCACCGGGTCGGGAGCCGAGCTGGACCTGCCCGACGACGCGCAGGTGTGCTCGTGCAACAACGTCAGCGCGGGGACGGTCCGCACCGCCATCGCCGACAAGGCGCTCACCGACGTGCCCGGGGTCAAGGCGTGCACGCGGGCGGGCACCACCTGCGGGAGCTGCGTGCCGATGCTCAAGCAGCTCCTGGAGAAGTCCGGGGTCGAGCTGAGCAAGGCGCTGTGCGAGCACTTCGCCTACTCCAGGGCTGAGCTGTACGACATCGTCAGGGTGCGCGGCATCAGCACCTTCTCGGAGCTGGTCTCCGCGCACGGGCAGGGCAGGGGCTGCGACATCTGCAAGCCGGCCGTGGCCTCGATCCTCGCCTCGCTGCACAACGGGCACGTCCTCGACGGGGAGCGGGCGGCCCTGCAGGACACCAACGACGCCTTCCTGGCCAACATCCAGAAGAACGGCACCTACTCGGTCGTCCCGCGCATCCCGGGCGGCGAGATCACGCCCGACAAGCTCATCGTGATCGGCGAGGTGGCCCGCGACTTCGGCCTCTACACCAAGATCACCGGAGGGCAGCGGATCGACCTGTTCGGGGCCCGCGTCGAGCAGTTGCCGCAGATCTGGCGGCGGCTCGTGGACGCCGGGTTCGAGTCGGGCCACGCGTACGGCAAGGCGCTGCGGACGGTGAAGTCGTGCGTCGGCTCGGCCTGGTGCCGCTACGGCGTCCAGGACTCTGTCGGCCTGGCCATCGACCTGGAGCTGCGTTATCGCGGCCTGCGCGCGCCGCACAAGCTCAAGTCGGCCGTGTCCGGCTGCGCCCGTGAGTGCGCGGAGGCCCGCTCGAAGGACTTCGGGGTCATCGCCACCGAGCAGGGCTGGAACCTGTACGTCGGCGGCAACGGCGGCTTCAAGCCGCGCCACGCCGACCTGCTGGCGGCGGATCTGACCACCGAGGAGCTGATCAGGACGATCGACCGGTTCGTCATGTTCTACATACGGACGGCCGACCGGCTGCAGCGCACCGCCGCCTGGCTGGAGTCGCTCGACGGCGGGCTCGACTACCTGCGGCAGGTGATCATCGACGACTCCCTGGGGATCTGTGCCGAGCTGGACGCCCAGATGGAGCACCACGTCGCCACGTACGTGGACGAGTGGCAGACGACCATCGATGACCCGGACAAGCTCGGCAGGTTCGTGAGCTTCGTCAACGCGCCCGGGGTCCCTGACCCGTCCATCGTCTTCGAGACCGAACGCGACCAGATCAAGCCCGTGGAGGTGGCTGCCCGATGAGTGGTTGGATCCCAGTCTGTGGTTATCAGGGACTGCTGCCGGAGCGCGGGGTGTGCGCTCTGGTGGACGGCCGGCAGGTGGCCGTCTTCCGTACGTTCGACGGCACCGTCCACGCGATCGGCAACCTGGACCCGTTCAGCGGGGCGCAGGTGCTGTCGCGGGGGATCGTCGGCACCCGGCAGGGGGAGCCGACTGTGGCGTCGCCCCTGCACAAGCAGGTGTTCTCGCTGGTGAGCGGGGTGTGTCTGGATGAGCCGGAGTTCTCCGTCCCGGTCTATCCGATACGGGTGGAGGCCGGGCTGGTGCAGGTGGGTACGGGCGCCTAGCGGACGCCCGGGTCGCTTCTATGGTTCGGCCAATACGTCCGCCGGTGGGTACACGTGGGCGGCCTGATGTCCCACCGGCAGGACACAGCGCCGGTCGGAGTCGACGCTGGCGCAGCGCTCCGCGTCGTCGCGTTGCGGCAGGGGCTCGGGTTCGGGGGTAGTGCTCAGGATCGTCTCCAGGTGCGGCACTCGTTGGACGCTATCGGCGAGGCGGCGGCCGTTTGGTCGCGGCCCGGCAACGATCCAACCTCTGAACGATCTCATCAACTCCTGTGAAGGTTACTGTGAGCAATCCCAGGGGCTGAGGCGGCAGCTGGTAAAGGGGTCGTCCGAAGTGGACAAATGGCGCATTCGTGACAGCTTTTGCGGGGAATCACCCCGCTATGAGCACAAAATCCCAGGCCAGAGCACTCCTGCTGGCGGCAGTCGTCCCGGCGTTGCTCGTCACGGGCTGTGCCGCGGGCGGTAACGATATGCGACTCATGGGCGCGGCGGCATCGCCGATGCCCTCCGAATCAGGCCCGACACCGTACGAATCGGAGTCGGGCAACATGAGCCCGATGCCATCCGAGTCGGGCAACATGAGCCCCGAACCATCGGCCTCCGAGAGCGCGTCCATGGCGCCGATGACCACGCCGCGCGCGGCCGTAATGGCGTTCTTCGACGCCGCCAAGGCCGGAGAGCCGGACAAGGCCGTCGAGGCGTTCGCCACCGACGGAATGGCGGCCGTGGAGGGCAAGCCGACCGCACAGGGCACCGACGCGCTGACCACACTGTTCAAGGAGCTGTTCAAGGCGAAGATGATCGCCACGCACACCATCGACGAGACACGCATGATGGGCGATGTGGCCTTCGTCCGGACCACCAGCACCGAGGGCAGCGAGAAGTACCGGGAGTTCTTCCTTCTCAAGAAGTCCGGCGGTGAGTGGAAGATCGAGCGCTACATCAACAACACCGTGTCGGAGTGAGCGGGCCGGGTCGGCGCTCGTAAGCCCCTGACCGAACCAGCCCCCAGCGAGACCATGGCCGCCACAGTGGCGGCCATGGCCATGCGCGGTGGGCCTTGGGGCGACTTAGCGTGGGGGCATGCAGGATCTTTCGGCGTTTCAGCATCCGCGCTTCGCCCGCATGTACGAGCGGCTCAGCGCCGAGGCCGAGCGGCACGGCATGACCGGGCTGCGGCGCCGGTTGCTGTCCGGGCTCAGCGGCCGGGTGGTGGAGGTGGGCGCCGGAAATGGGCTGAACTTCCCGCACTATCCCCCGCAGGTCTCCGAGGTCGTCGCCATCGAGCCGGAGGACCGGCTGCGCGCCCTGGGGGAGCGGGCCGCGGCCCTGGCGCCGGTGCCCGTCACGGTGGTGCGGGGGCATGGCGGTTCGTTGCCGTACGAGGCCGGGTCGTTCGACGCGGCCGTGGTGTCGCTGGTGCTGTGCTCCGTCCCCGACTCGGCCGTGCTGCTGGCCGAGCTGCGCAGGGTGCTCAGGCCGGGTGGCGAGTTGCGCTTCTTCGAGCACGTACGCTCGGCGAGCCCGGTCCGGGGCGTGCTGCAGGATCTCATCACTCCGCTGTGGCGGCTGATGGCCGGAGACTGCCGCCCCAACCGGGACACCGGGGCGGCGATCCGAGAGGCGGGGTTCGTGATCGAGGACGCCGACCGGTTCGTCCATCGGGCTACGCCGGGGTCGCCTGCCCTGACCCACATTCTCGGCCTGGCCCGCAGACCTTAGCCACCGAGCCGACCGCAGGTCGGCAGAGGCCGCTAGGGCGCCGTCAGAGGTCGCCAGGTCGTCAGAGGTCGCGTTCCTGCTGGTCGAGGATGGCGACGGAGATCGCCACGGCGGCGCCGGGATCGCCGTCCTCGATCGCCCGCAGCAGCTCCTCGTGCGACCCGTCGAGCACCAGCGCCGCCTGCTCCATATGGCGGACGCTGTCGCGCAACGCGTCGCTCATGCTCCGGTAGAGGTCGCCGAGCAGCGGGTTGTGCGCCGCGTCCGCCACCCGCAGGTGGAAGTCGACGTCCGCGTCGGCGAACGCGTCCACGTCGCCCGCCCGCCCGGCCGCGTCCCGCCGGACGAGCGCCTCCCGCAGGCCGGTGAGGTCCTGCTCGGTCCGCTTCCCGGCGGCCAGCCGGGCGGCCACCATGTCGAGGCCGCGCCGCACGTCGATGATGTCCATCGCGGCCGCCTTGGCCAGCCGCCTGCCCAGCGCGACCTGCGACTCGTCGACCGCCGTGACGTAGGTGCCGTCGCCCTGGCGGGTGGTCAGCAGCCCGGAGTGGGCCAGCACGCGTACGGCCTCCCGCACCGAGAGCCGGCTCATGCCGAGGGTCTCCGCGAGCCGGAGCTCGGACGGGATCTTCGTCCCCACCGGCCACGCGCCGCTGGTGATCTCCCCCCGGAGCTCCTCGATCGCGGCGTCCACGAGGGAGGTCCGCGCCACGTTTCGCATGAGCCCGTTCGCCGATTCTCAGTGATTGCCTAAAGGAAACCGTATCCTAAGCGGCTGTCAGGTGATCGGTCATCGGCCGGGGTCAGCGCTCGCAGACGAGGCCGTCGCCGTCGCGGTCCTGGTACCAGGCGTACTCGGGGTCCACGCCCTTCCGGTACGGGCCGTACCCGGCGGCGTTGGCGTCACCACAGGTCCGGTAGCGCGGGTCGTCGGCGCCAGAAGTCGGAGTGGGAGTCGGGGTGGGGGTCGTGGTGCCGGTGTCGCACTTGCCGGACCAGATGCGCAGCTTCTGCCGCTTGGCCACGGCCTCCTCGCTCCGCATCACTTTGATGTAGCGGTCATTCGGTTTGACCAGGACCGCCTTCGCGTAGCCGTACCGGACGAGGTTGCGGTTGACGTGCACGCCCTTGGCGTTCCACACGTAGAACAGCCGGCGGCCGAAGCCGTCCACGGGCTTCTTGTCGGCGACGACGTACGCGAGCCGGCCGACCGGCAGCAGCGCCGCGGTGCGCTGGGTCGCGGCCTTGCCCCAGCACTGGCCGCGCTCGGGGGCGTCCGACTCCAGGAACATGACGCGGGTCTTCTTGCCGTCGCCGGTCGTGACGTCGATCGTGTCGCCGTTCACGATCTTGGCCACGCGTACGCTCATCGCGCCCTTCGGCACTGCGGCGGGAGGTCCGGCGGCGTACGCGGGAGCGGGAACGGCGAGCAGGACGACGGCGGTGAGGCTGATGATGCGCATGGGCCCTCCAGGGGGTCGGGATGGATCGGTTAGAGACTGGAGAGGACGCCTCATCGTTCACGGAGGTGCACTCACGTCACTGACCGGATGCGGCCATATCCGCCCGACACGCCTCTGCACGTAGGTGCACCGGATCTTGTCAGGCCCCCTGCCGGGTGAGAGATTGCGGGTACTTTGGCGCCCATCGTCTCGGAGGACACGCGTGCCTCAATTACGCCCGGCCCTCATCGCCGTCGCCCTGACCATGGCGATCGCGAGTCCCGCGCAAGCGGCCGCCGGACCCAGGATCACCGTTGAGAACGGCCGTACGCAGCCGGTCTTCTCCTACGCGGACGCCGTCCGCGAATACGTCTACGTCGAGTCGAGCGTCGACAGCGATTCCGACGGCCGGCTGGACAGGGTACGCGTCGACATCATCAGGCCCAAGGAGTCCGGTCCCCGGCTCAAAGTGCCGGTGATCATCGACGAGAGTCCGTACTACGACAACTCTGGACGCGGCAACGAGGCCGAGCGGAAGGTCTACGACGCCGCCGGGAATGTCACGAAATTTCCGCTCTTCTATGACAACTACTTCGTGCCCCGCGGCTACGCCGTCCTGAACGTCGACATGCTCGGCACCACCAAGTCCGAAGGCTGCCCGGACATCGGCGGCAAGGCGGACGTCCTGGGCGGCAAGGCCGTCGTGGACTGGCTGAACGGCCGGGCCAAGGCCTACCGCGCGGACGGCACCCAGGCCGTGGCCGACTGGACCACCGGCAAGGCCGGGATGATCGGCAAGTCCTACGACGGCACCCTGGCCAACGCCGTCGCCGCCACCGGCGTACGCGGCCTGGAGACGATCGTGCCGATCTCGGCGATCAGCTCCTGGTACAGGTACCAGCGCTCGAACGGCGTGGTCTACAACTACGACTACGCCTCCTGGCTGGCCAACTACGTCGACACCGACCCCGAGGCCAAGTGCCAGGCCGTACGGGATCGCATGGATGCCGAGGACGGCGATGCCACGGGCGACTACAACGCCTTCTGGGCCGAGCGCGACTACGTCAACGGCCTGCTCGGCGACGCCTCCAAGGTCAGGGCCAGCGTCTTCGTGGTGCACACCGCCAACGACCTGAACGTCAAGCCGGACAACTTCTCCACCTGGTGGCAGGCCCTGGCCAAGCGGAACGTACCGCGCAAGATCTGGGTGGGCCAGTACCAGCACGTGGACCCGTTCGACTTCGAGGGCCGCAGGGACGTGTGGGTGGACACGCTGCACGGCTGGTTCGACTACTGGCTGCAGGGCGTACGCAATGGGATCATGAACGCCCCGCGCGCCGACGTGCAGACCGGCCCGACGCAGTGGATCACCCAGCGCGACTGGCCGGCGCCGTTCGCGACGAACGTCCCGCTCCGGCCGGCCGCCGACGGCTCGCTCGGCCTCGCCGCCGCCCGGCGCGACGCCAGCGCGTCCTTCACGGACGTGCCGCTGGACGAGGAGGAGATGATCGCCGACGTCGGTACGGCCAAGCCGGGCCGGGTGGCGTTCACCAGCGGCGCGCTCCCGCTCGACCTGCGCCTGTCCGGCACGCCCACGGCCGACCTGCGGGTCAAGCTCGACAAGCCGGCCGCCAACCTGACCGCCCTGCTCGTCGACTTCGGCGCGGCGAACCGCGTCGACTGGGGGCGCGGCCAGGGCATCACCACGCTCGCCGAGGAGGACTGCCACGGCGACAGCACCGCCGCCGACGACGCCTGCTACCGCAAGGTGACCACGAACACCGTGACGCGGCCCGCCGAGATCGTCGCCCGCGGCTGGATCGACGTGCAGAACCGCGACTCGCTCAGCGCGTCGTCGCCGCTGCCGGTCGGGACGTGGGGCAGGGTCAAGTGGCAGACGCTGCCGCACGACTACACCTTCCGGAAGGGACACCGGATCGCCCTGGTGGTCGCGGGCACCGACACGACGTACACCTCTGAGGCGGGCACGGGCGCGAACGTCACGCTCGACCTGGCCAGGAGCAGTGTGATCGTGCCGTTCACGCAGGGGGCGCCCCTCGTGGACGTGCCCAAGGACACGACACAGTTCCGCGGACCGGCGCGGATCGACCTGCCGGAGCCGGAGAACTCCTTCTTCTAAGTTGGCTCTGTGGTGGCGGGTCCGCCCGCCACCACATGGAGGTTCATCCAGAGCCGGGCAGCGGCTGGTGCTGGGCTCCCTCGCCGCCGGTGGCGGGCCAGCCGCAGTTCGTCCAGTAGCCGCTGCCCTTGCCGTCGGACACGTACGATCCCTTGGCGTTGGCTACGGTCCAGGACAGGCGCAGGGTGAGTGTCCCGCTGCCGCGGACGAGGCCCGTGGTGCTCTGGCCGTTGCCGCTGGACGTGCCGGTCCACCTTACGGTGACCTTGCCGAACTCGGTGGCGGGCGGCCCCGGGCAGCCGGGCCGCGACGCGGGCGCCTGGACGCGGAACGCGTGCGCGGAGACCGCGATCCCCTTCGTCCCGGACACCGTGGTGATCTTGCAGCTTCCCGGACAGACCAGCCCGAATGATCCGGTACGGCGGGTGCCCAGGTTGATCGACGACGGCGACAGCCTCGCGACCGGCGGCCTGGAGCCGGGCAGACTCACCTTCTGCGGCCGGACCTCGCCGGTGGCGGTGTCGCTCATCTTGGAGTCCGGGTTGGCCGTCGGGGCCGCCGGCACGTCCGTGGGCGGTGGGACCACTGTGGGGTTGAGCATGAGGTTGGGGGTGCTCCCGCTCCCCGGCGGTACGGCCGGGGCACTGCCGGGGCCGGACAGCTTGGTCTGCGGCTCGGGCACCTCGGGCTGGTGGCGGCTCTGGATGCCGGACCAGGCGAGGCTCGCCACCAGCATCCCGGCGCCGACGAGCAGCCCCACCGTGGCTATGGACCGGATGGAGAACCGGCCGTCGGACTCGTACTCGCCCGGGCGGTTGCGCCAGAACTCGGTCTGCTGGTCGTCCGGACGGTTACGCCAGAACTCCGACCCCGGACCGTCCGGCCCGTCGTCGTCTGCGTCACCGTCGGTGCTCTGGGTCGCGACCAGCAGGTCTCGGTGCTCGCCGGTGGCCATGATCAGGGCGTCTCGGAGCGTGGCCGCGGTCGTGAACAGGGCCTCCGCGCGGGCGTCGGCCTGGGTGCCCGCGTGGGTGTCCGTCGTGGGGAACGGCGCGTCCCAGCGGGTGCCGGGGGCGGTGATCAGGGCGTCCCGTTGGGCGCCCGCGATCAGGGCGTCCGTGGTTGGGGTCGCGCTCTGGGCGCCGGGCCGGGTGCCCGTCGTGGCGAACTGTCCGTTTCGGCCGGTGTCTGCGGTGGTGGGTTGTCCGTTTCGGTGGGTTTCACCGATGGTGGTCTGGGCGTCCCGGTGGGTGTCGGGGGCACCCCGGCGGTTGCCGGGGGCGGTCGCGTCCCGGTGCGGGCTCGTGGTGGTGGCGTCCCGGCGGCTGCCCGGGGCTGACGGGGCCGGGCGGCTCCTGGCGGCGGGGGTGTCCCGGCGGGTGCCGCTGGCCGCGACGAAGACGCCCTGCCGGTCGCGGGCGGTGGCCACCAGGACGTCCCGCTGGCGGTCCCCGAAGGGGTGACGACCACGCGGTCCGGCACCGCCCGGTCCACGATCGGACGTGTCGGGCGGCGCCTGGCCGTTCGATGTGTCGGGCGGTGCTTGGCCGTTCGACGTGTCGGGCGGCGCCTGGCCGTTCGACGCGTCGCGCACGGGCGGGTCGCCGACTGGGGCGCTCAGCACGGGCGGTCCGCCGATGACCAGCCCGGGCAGCCGCAAGACCGGCTCCGGCGCAGGGCTGGCCGGGGTGTCACGGGGGGGAGCGGCAGGCGCCTCATAGACGGGGGCGGCCAGGAGGCCGGGAGCGGATGGGCCGGTGGCTGGAGTGCGCCGCGGGAGGACCCCGGCAGCGGGTTTCCGGGCGAGTGGAATGGTGGTCTCGTGCTCGAGAGCCGCTGAAAGCGCATCCGGATCGGACCGCTGGTGCGGGATGGCGGTCGGGGCGTCGCTGCGGTGTGGGGCAGATGTCGGAGCGTCACTGCGGGATGGGACAGAGGTGGGGGAGTCGGAGCGCGGTGGGGCAGCGGCGGGGGCGCCGAAGCCCGGTGGGGCAGCGGCGGGGGCGCCGGAGCGGGGCGGGGCGGAAGCCGGGGTGCTGGAGCGGGGCGGGGTGGGGGCGCGGTGGCTCCTGTGGGGTTTGCGTTCCTGGCCGGCGGCAGCCGCGCCCGCCGCCGGCCAGGCGCTACCCCTGATCGCCGCCGTGGGGTCGGCGATCGGGGAGATCAACATCGGGGCGGCCTCGACCAGCCCCCGAACCTGCACGGGGAACCCGTCCACCCGCCACAGCTCGCCCGCGTCCGGAAGCGGCTGAGCCCACGTCAGGCGGTCGCGCAGCGTGGGTGGAGCGGTGGCGATGGGCAGCTCGCGCAGCAGTGTGGCCGCCACCACGGCCCGGGGCGCCGCCCGGCACGTGGGGCAGGTGGGGATGTGGCGGCTGATGCGGGCCCGGTTGCGCCGCGTGGGCGTCGTCGCCCAGGCCGTCACCTTGGCCGCGAGCTGGCCACAGCCGTTGGCGGACCGGGCGGCGATGACGGCGGAGAACCAGCGCTCGACCCCGCGGGCCGCCTCGGTCACGATGACATCCACGTCCGGAGGCGTCACATCGAAGATCACGGCGATCTCCTGATGCGCGAGGCCGTGCCGTACGGACAGGTCCAGCAGCTCCCGCTGCGGGCCGTCCAGCGCGCGCAGGGCCTCGGGCAGCAGGTCCGGCATCCGGCCGGAACGCGACCACGAGCCGATGCTCGCCGGGCCGGCCACGGCCGCGCGATGCGCCCGGGCCAGCCCATAGAGCCACGGCCGCACCAGGGAGGAGTCGACGACCCGGTGCGTGTGGCCGTACGCCGACAGCAGCGCTCCGGCGACCGCCAGCTCGGCCTCGCTCTGGGCGAGTTCCGTGCGGCAATAGTCATAGAGGTGGGACCCGTACTCGTCGCACAGCTCGCGGATTTCCTCGCGTACGTCGTCGGTCAGCGTCCGCCACATCACCCGTGCCACCTCCTTGAACCTCGTACCGTCACCGAAAAGCGTCCAGAAAGCCTCCAGAAGCCTCAGCCGGGTAACTGCTCCGCGATCTCCGTAGCCCAGTAGGTGATCACGCTCCCGGCGCCGGCCCGGCGGATCGCCATGAGGCTCTCCCGGATGGCCCGGTCGCGCATGAGCCATCCCTGGGCGGCGGCGGCCTCGATCGCCGCGTACTCGCCGGAGGTCTGGTAGGCGGCGACCGGCACGCGGACCGTGTCGGCCACCATGCGTACGATGTCCAGGTAGTGGCCCGCCGGCTTGACCATCACCATGTCGGCCCCCTCCTCGATGTCCAGGAGCACCTCGCGCAGCGCCTCGCGGCTGTTGGCGGGGTCCTGCTGGGCGGTCGAGCGGGTGCCGGTCAGCCGCGATTCGACGGCGTCGCGGAACGGGCCGTAGAAGGCGGAGTCGTACTTGGCGGCGTAGGCCAGGATCGCCACCCGATGGTGACCGGCCTGGTCGAGCGCCTGGCGGACGGCGGCGACCTGGCCGTCCATCATGCCGCTCGGGGCCACCACCTGGGCGCCGGCGTTGGCCTGGGCGATGGCGACCTGGGCGTAGGCGCGCAGGGTGGCGTCGTTGTCGACGTCGCCGGTCGCGTCGAGGATGCCGACCTGGCCGTGTTCGGTGTATTCGTCCAGGTTGATGTCGCTGATCACCACGGTGGCGTCGCCGACCTCGGCGGCGACGTCGGCGATGGCCAGTTGCGCGATGCCGTACGGGTCCCAGGCGCCGTACCCCTCGGGGTCCTTGGCGGCCGGGATGCCGAAGATCAGCAGGCCGCCGACGCCGGCGGTGGCCGCGGCCGAGGCGGCCTTGCGCAGGCTGTCACGGCTGTGCTGGACCTGGCCCGGCATGCTGGGGATCTCTCGGGGTTCCTCCAGTCCTTCGCGGACGAACAAGGGCTGGATCAGGTCGGCCGGGTGCAGCCGCGTTTCGGCGACCAGGCCACGCAGCGCGGACGTGCGCCGCAGGCGGCGGGGACGGTCTGCGGGGAAGCTCATGGGTTCTAGCCTCCGATTACCTTGCCGAGAAAAACACGTTCCGCGTGCCTGACGGCGTCCGCGGGCGGGAGCCGGAACCAGTAGCCGGAGGTGCTGCGCGCGGTGATGTTGAGCCGGCGCAGGTGGCACAGGTGTTCGGCCGTCTTGACCGCCAGCCCGTCCGGGTCGATCACCGGCAGGCCGTGCAGTTCGTGCACGCCGAGGTGGACGAGGATCTCGTTCGGGATGCCTTCGGCGGGGACCAGCCACTGCGCCCCCGCGTCCGCCGCCCGTTTGGCGGCCTTCGTGTAGGCCGCCAGCAGCGGCCCGAAGTCCTCGGCCAGGGCCCGCTGGACGAGGGTGGTGCCGTCCTCTACCACCTGATATGAGGCCAGGTCGGCGCCCGCCGCCCGGATGTTGTCGGTGATGGGCTCGGCCAGATGCGGGATGAAGCCGATCAGGCCCAGCCGGTGGCGTTCCATGCGCGCCGCCTGCCAGACCGCGTCGCCGTAGCCGACCACGGGGATCGACACGCGCGAGCGGGCGGCGGCCAGCCCGGGGTCCTGCCCCGCGCCGCTGATCCAGGCCACACACCCGTCGCGTTCGGCCGCCACGGCCGTCTGCGCGAAGTAGTTGCCGAACAGCAGCCCCAGCTGCCCGTATCCGACCAGGTGCTCGGGCAGGTCGGTGCCGTATGTGTCGGCCGGCAACGTGTGGATCTCCACCTCGGTGCCGGGTTCGGTGATCTTGGATAAGTGCTCGGCGTAGAGCTTGTCCAGCAGCGCGGAACGACCCTCGACGGTGTGTTTCTGGAACCAGATGCGCATGTCAGCCGTGCCTCACATGATGGGGGGTCGGGCCAGATGGAACGGTGTCGAGCATCGAGGCTTGCGCCAGGTAGGCGCGGGTGGACTCCGGATCGCCGGCGATGGCGCGCAGTCCCGCCATGGCCGCCGCCAGCTTGGTGTTGTCCCGGTCCTGTACGCCGGCCACCCGCGCCTCACTGCGCGGGATCACCCGGTTGACCAGTACGGTGCGCCGCCGCCACGCCCACGCGTCCAGCGCGGCGGGTGCGGTGAACCCGCCGAGCACGGCCGCGAGCACCTGGCCGATCTCGACGGCGTCGTGGATGCCGGCGTTCATGTTCAGGCCGCCGGCCGTGGAGGTCAGGTGGGCGGCGTCCCCGGCGAACAGCACGCGCCCGCACCGGTAGTCGCCCAGCACGCCGCGGGCCAGGCTGTAGCGGTCGGCCCCGATCACCCGGATCGGCGCCTGCTCGGTGGGCAGGGCACGGAACAGCAGCTTGGCCACGTTCTGAGGATTGAGAGGGTCGCGGGTGTCGTGCGGGATCCTGATGATGATCCGCCAGTGATCGGGCAGCGCCAGCAGGCTGCACGACTGCCGGGAGTCGCGGATGTAGGTCAGCGGCGCCAGGCCGGGCAGCAGCGCGTCGAGCGGTGAGTCGGTGAAGATCCGCAGCGCCTGCGTCGGATACTCAGAGCGGGGGAACGGCAGGCCGAGCGAGCTGCGGATGGTGCTGTGCGCACCGTCCGCCGCGACCACGTAGCGGGCCCGCGCCCACGTACGGCCGATGCGCAGCCGGACGCCCGTGCCGCCCTCGGCCACCCCGTCGACCGGGGTGCCGAAGCGCACGTCCGCCTCCGGGTAGGCCGACAGCGCCTCCAGCAGCAGCGCGGTGAGCGTGGACTGCTCGGCGTGCAGCCGGAACGGGTGCTCGGTCAGGCCGTCGAGGCTGCCCATCAGCATCTCGGCCAGCACCCGGCCCGACCGGTCACGCCATTGCACCCGCTCCACCACCCGGCCGCGGGCGATCAGCGGAGTAGCGATCCCGAGCTCTTCCAGCAGGTCGAGCGTGGCCGGGTGGAAGGTCGAGGCGCGTGACTGGCGGCCGAGGCCCGGCTCCCGCTCCAGCACCATCACCGGCACTCCGGCGCGGGCCAGGGTGAGCGCCGCGGTCAGCCCGACCGGGCCCGCGCCGACCACGGTGACGCCGTTCATGACGGCCGGCCCTGTGCCACCGGGCGGTGCGGCACCCGGCTGAGCGTGACCGGCTGACCGGTCGCGTGCGCCAGCGCCCACCAGGCGCTGCACAGGTTCGAGGTGAGCAGGATCCGGTCGTTTCCGGCGCCCAGGGGGCCCAGCGCGGGCAGCGTGGACATCCCGGTGCCGCTGAACAGCACCACCGCGTCGGACGGCAGCCCTGCCTGCTCCACCTGCTCGACCAGCTCGTTCGGCGTGACGTCGTACGGTGAGAAGCCGCCCTGCGCCCTGACCGGTATCACGCGGGAGACGTGCAGACCGGCCGCGGCCCAGAAGCGTTCGGCGAGTTCGGTGAGCCAGGGCTGATACGGCGAGACGAGCACGAACTCCTGCGCCCCGATGTGCTCCAGCGCCTCCCGCGTCGCCAGGGTCGCCGAGGCGAACGGGATGCCCGCCTCACCGCTCAGCTTGTCGCACCTCGCGCGATCTTCCTCGGGTGCGAACAGATATCGCGAGCCGCTGCAGGCCATGACCAGTGCGTCGAGCGGCAGGTTGCCGAACGAGCAGATCATCGCGGGCAGGACCTCGTTGTAGCTCTCCAGCCGCTCCGCCAGGGTGAGGCCGGGGCGTACCGGGAAGCGGCTGACGTACATGTCGGCCCGGGACCCGAACAGGCGCGCCAGTTCGGGCTCCACCGATGGGTTCGCCGGCGGTACGAACACGCCGACCCGGCCCCGGCTCATCCCGCGCTCCCGGCCGGACCGAAGGTGGGCAGTTCCAGGGAGAACAGCTCACGTAAGGCGTCCGCGTAGCTCTCTCCCAGAGGGGAGTCGGCGTAGCTGGTCACCCGGTTGATCGGCTCGTACAGGAAGGCGTCGACCACTCTCTGGACGGCGTCCCTGATCTCGGCGCGGGCGGCGGCGTCCAGGCTGGGGGCACGGGAGGCCAGCCGGCCGAGTTCGGCGTCCGCTACGGCGTTCGCCTTGTGCTTCAGTGCTTGTACGACGGGGACGGTAGGCGGCACCGGCACCGGCACCGTGGGGACCCTTCTGGAACCGTAAGGGCAGCGGAACGACACGCCCAGAACGTTTCCGCCCTCGCCGGCGGTCGTCCGGCGGGTAAGGGTGGCCGGCATCAGCAGCCCGACCAAGCCGCGGCCCAGAAAGCCGCCTCTCGACGTGCCCGTGCCTCGTCCCAGTCGGTGAGGACGAGCTGTATCTCGCCGCGCTCCACGCCTAGGAGATCCACCGCTGCCCCGATCACGGTATCGGCGAACTCCCGTTGCCTGTCGACTGCTAGTCCTGCTGGGGATTCGACCTGGATGGTGAGCATGAGTTCCTCCTGCGAAGGAGCCTGGGGGGTTCAGGGCACGTGGTGAAGGACCTGGTCGATCACGCTGATCGCCTGGTCCGACACCTGCCGTATGTGGCGAAGGCGGTGGACGGTGCGGGCCGTCAACTCGGGCGGGGTCTGCGGCGGCACAGAGGCCGCCTGGGTGGGAATGCTCTGCGTAGGTATGGCCTGTCGAGGGATCGTCTGTGCTGGGATGCTCTGGCGTGGGATCCTCGCGGGCTGTGTGTCGTCTGTATCGGGCGCCGCACTGGACGGCAGTACCTGCCTGGGCGAACGCACTTCATAGGGGTGCGGGTACGGCCTGCGGGTCTCGTTCGCGAGCATGATCACTCCTGTCAGCGCTGGTCAAGGGCCCGGAACTCGGACGGATCGCGGACTCCGAAGCGGGCCAGCTCGTGCTCGGCCTCGCTGCGGACCTGGACGAAGCTGTCGCGGAGCTCGGCGAGCAGGCCGCGCAACACGACCAGCTCCGCCTCCGCTTCGCGCAGCGAGGGACGGCGTGGCCGGATGCTGGTGGCCGCGAGGGCTACGCGGATCAGCGCCGCGACGCCGAGCAGCACCGCCACCGCCAGGCAGGCCACCAGCACCGTGGAGAAGCCCGGCATCGGTCCGGCCAGCATGGGATGGTCGACCAGCACCGAGGCGCCGGCCACGCCGATGGCTCCGCCGAGCATGCGCGCGGTGTTGATCGCGCCGACCGCCGAGGCGTACTGGCTGGGGTCGGCGGCCATCGAGCCGACCATGAACGTTCCGGTGGACAGGAAGCCGAACCCGGCGCCGAGCATGACGGCGCCCAGCAGGCACCACAGGTTCGGGGACGGCTGGGCCAGCATCAGCGCGCAGCCCGTTCCGAGGATGAGGGCACCGCTGTAGATGACGGCGTTGACGCCGATGCGTCGGCTGATCGGCGCGGCCATCGGGCTCGACACGATCATGGCGATGGAGATCGGGGTGAGCCAGAGACCGATGGTGCTGGCGTCGAACTCGGCGTTGCGCAGGTAGAGCGGCCCCATGGCCAGCACGACGAAGGACGCGGCTCCGTACATGCAGGAGGTGGCACCGGCCCACAGGAAGCCGGGACGCCGCCACAGGCTCATGTCGATCGCTCCGGCGCGATGCCGCCACGAGATCGCGATGGCCAGGGCCAGGAGAAGCCCGCCGCCTCCCGCGCACGCCAGCGTGCGCACGGAGGTCCAGCCCCACAGGCTGCCCTGGGAGATGGCCAGCACCGCTCCCGCGACCGCGCCGATCAGCAGGACCGCACCGAACAGGTCGGGTACGCCCTGCCTGGTGCCGCGGTTGCGGGGCAGCGCCGGGGTGAGCATCAGCAGCGCCGCCGCGAGTCCCGCGCCGGGCAGGTACAGGCCGCGCCAGCCGTACTCGGTCAGCAGCCAGCCACCGCCCGCCTGCAGGGCTAAGGCCCCGATGCCGGACGACGCGCTCCACAGCGCGATGGCGCCGGCACGGCGGTTGGCGGGCAGCTCGCCGAGCAGCAGCGCCAGCGAGGCGGGGAACATCAGCGCCGCGCCCACTCCCTGCGCCACCCGTCCAGCCAGGAGCAGGGTCCAGGAGGGGGCGGCGATGACCGTCGTCGCGCCCAGCCCGTACAGGGCCAGCCCGAGCGCGAGCACGCTGCGCCTGCCCAGCAGGTCGGCGAAGCGTCCGGCGGTGGCGAGCAGTGCGGCGACGGCGGCGAAGTTGACCGTGCTCACCCAGGTGACCTCGGACAGCGGCATGGCGGCCGCCAGCGGGTCGCGGCTGAGCACGGGGATCGCCAGCGTCGTCGCGGTGCTGTCCGCCATGATCGCGACCACCACCCCGGAGGCGACCAGCCGCAGTACGGCGAATCGCCCCCGGAACCGGCGAGCCGTCGGCATCGCGGGCACCATCGTGGGACCGGCGACGCCCTCGCGGATGGGCGTCAGGGTCATCGCGTCGACTCCGCGTAGCTGAGTTCGGGCTCGACGGGGGCCGGGGCGGGTTCGGCGGGAACCGGCGCCGGGCTGTTGTTCGGCACGCTCGCGGCGACGACCCGCTCGGACAGGCCGACGTCGCGGCCGTTCTCGCGGATCCTGGTCGGTACCTCGCCGCCGGCCAGCGTGAGGGCGACCTGCGTGGCCAGGCTCAGGTGCTCGGCACAGCGGCGGGCCACCTTGGCCTCCAGACCGGCGATCTGCGCCAGCCGGAGCCGCAGCGACTCCACGGTCGCGGTGCGTTCGAGGCCGTCGAGATCGGCGAGCCGGTCGGGCCAGCGCAGCGACCTGCTGAGCTGCTCCTCCACCTCGAGGACGATCTCGTCAATGGACAGGTCCCGGTCCTTCAGCGGGTTGGCGATCATGACCGCCATGACCGCGGTCTGGTCGAAGTCGGCCAGCCGGCCCCGCAGCGCCGAGGCGAGCATGCGGGCGCGGTGGTGCAGGCAGTCGGCGCTCCAGCCGAGCACCAGCAGGCGATCGGCGCTCGCCTCCGTGTGCCATCCGGCGAGCCTCAGCTCGCGGGCCATCCGGTGTTGCACGCTCCAGCGGTCAGGGGTGTCCTCCACCCAGACCTGTACGCCGCCGAGTGGCAGCTCTGCTACATGGATCACGTTCCTTTCAGGGGCCGCCCGAGCGCAGACGCGTCTGATCACGCTGGCCTGCGCGGGGGGAGCCGGATTCTTCGAGAACCAGGAACGGACCTTGGAATCGACGGAATCGACGGTCACGTCCGGCCACCTCCTCGCCGGAGACTCTCCAGAACCCTCCGGCTGTCAAGTCTCACTTACCACGATCAGTACGATAGTGGGTGTACCCAGCTCGTTGTGTCAACTGACAGTTTTCGTATATGTTGACCTCCCCCTGCGGAGTTTCGCGCCCCGCAGGGCAGGGGACGGCGAGCCAGGCTTCCTTTACGCTGGAGGCTCCTGGCGGCTGGGAGGTACGAGTGGCGAACTTCGCCGAGCGACTCGGTCTCGCTATGAGCAAGCGCGGGTTCACGGGGGCGCAACTCGCCGCGGCCCTCACCGAAGCCGGCATCCCGATCACCCGCGCCTACGTCAGCCAGTTGCGCACGGGCAAGCAGACCAACCCGACCCTCCAGGTGCTGCGCGCCCTGGCCGCCTGCCTACAGGTGAGCGTGGGCTGGCTGCTGGGCGAGGACGCCACTGACTCGGGCGCGGTCGAGGAGCTCCAGTTGCGGGCCGCCGCCATCGGAGCGTCGGTCTCCGGGCTGTCCGACGGGTCGCTGACCGTACTGCGCGGCGTGATCGAGCTCGCGCGCGCGGCCGAAGGGCTGCCCGACCAGCCTCCCGCCACCGCGGAGATCCCCGAGGCGGCGGCGCCGCTGACCGCGCCGCAACGTGAGGCGCTCGGCGACCGCCTGCGCAACCTGCGGCTGATCGCGCGCATGTCGCCGGAGGAGGTCGAGACCTCCCTGGGCAGAGGGGCCGCCGCCATCGGCGCGATAGAGGAGGGCCGCGTCGCGCCCGCGCCCGTCACGGTCGAGCGCCTGCTCACCCTCTACGGCGTGACCGCCCTGCCCACCCGCGAATACGTCCTGTCGCTGGCCCGCGGCGAACGCCCGCCCTCCTGGTACGACGCCGGCTCCGTGCCCGTCTGGATGGCCGCCACCTACGCCCTGGAGCAGCGGGCGTCGTTGATCCGCACGTACCAGACCCAGATCGTCCCCCCGCTGCTGCAGACCGAGGCCTACGCGCGGGCCGCCATCGAGGTGTCGGGCAGCGCCGGGCTCGGCCAGACGTCGGCCGACGCGGCGGTGCGCCTGATGCGCTCCCGCCAGGCCCTGCTGAACCACGGCGACGGACCCGTGCTGTGGGCGGTGATCGACGAGAGCGTCCTGCTGCGCTCGATCGCCGACCCCGAGACGCAGGCCGCTCAGCTCGACCGGCTGATCGAGTACGCGAAGCGGCCCAACATCTCCTTGCACGTGGTGCCGATCGACGATCCGATCTTCCTGCCCCGTTGCGGTCCGTTCACGATGTGGCGCTTCCCGGAGGCCTTCGAGCCCGACGTGGCCTGCGCCCACGCCATCGATTCCGATGAAGTGATCACCGACGCGACCGCGGTAGAGGCCTACCACCAGGCGTTTACCAAGTTGTCGGTCTCCACCACCATGGGCGACGAGACGCACGAGCTGCTGTATGCGCACCGTGACCGTCTGAGCCATAGGTGATCTGACACTCCCTAGCACGAAAAACGGGAAATGGATATTTCCCAACAAATATTGGTCTTTGTATTGTCAGATCCTGAGGTTGATGGATCATTGGTATTGTTGGGCCAAATTGAGTGGGGTCAGTGGGACCGACTTTCCCGTGAGATACGGCGAGGGGAAAGGGGCAACACTCAAATGCGTCAGCGTGCCATCCGAAATCTGACCAACCTTGACACCACCCGCGCGAGTGTCACCCGAATACTCGACGCCGCCGCGGGAGGGAAGAACCACTTCGAGGTTGACAGTGATGCGGTGCGCCGTTACGACGAGGCGGTTCCGGTCACCGGTTCCGCCGCGCGAGCAGTTCTGCTTTACCTGGCGCGGGTGGTCGCCCACCTGGCCGGCTCCGGCATCGACCAGTTCCTGATCATCGGCAGTGGCGTGCCCAGCGCGCTGCCGCCCGGACGTCAGTTACACGACGTCGCCCGTGGCGCGTCCGCGGCGTCCGATGTGCGCGTCGTCTATGTCGAGAACGACCCTTTGATACTGGCCAGTGCCCGCGTCACCATCGAGCCTCTCAACGACCTCGTACGGGTGGTGGAGGGCGACATACGGCAGATCGACGAGATGCTCGCCGACGAGGTCGTGGCCCGGTTCATCGACTGGGAGCGGCCCGTGGGGGTGCTGCTTCTGTCGACCCACAGCCTCACCGACGACGAGCTTGCCTCCTTCGTGATCAAACGCCTGTGCCACGCCGTCGTGGACGGCAGCTACCTGGCGATCCTGCAGACCACCTTCGACGGAATCCCCGCCGAACTGCTGCCCGCCATCAACGACCTGCTCGCGATGACGCTGCCTGGACACGTGATCCGCTCGCGTGCCGAGGTGGCGACCTTCCTGGACGGGCTCGAGCTGCTGGAACCGGGCCTGGTATGGGTCCCGCTCTGGCGGGCCGACGGCGACTCCGTGTGCGCGGACCAGCCGAGCTCGTCGGGCAATTACGGCGCCGTGGCCCGCCTTCCCTGACCCGCCGGCCACGGCGCCTGCGCGGCCGTCACACGGACGCCCGCACCCAAGGGTCCGGCCCGCCAAACCGGCCGGACCCTCGGACCGTCTTCTTCCTCGCCCCTCGCTAGGGACGCCAGCCACGACGGGCCGTTTCCTTCCGCACCCCCCGGAGGGGGTATCCCTCCCAAGAACCCCAGCCACCACGGACCGTCACAGAGATCGAGACGGTCGCGTGACGAACCCCCCGCCCTAGTCCCACCAGAACGACCAGTAATGCCGCCCAATGATCTGCTCCGCGTAACTCTGGAGATCCCCCGGCCCCTGGACGACGTTGTCCGGGCAGAAGGTCCAGTGCTCGGCCGCCACGTGCAGCGCGTGCTCAGGCTCGACCGGTGGCGCGGCGACGCTCAGCTCCAGCGTGTTGAAGCCGACCCCCACCACCCGGATCCCGAACCGGTCCTCCCAGCTGCGCACCACCGCCGCCATCGGCACCATCCACTCGTTGTGGTGTAAAGCCCCCTGCCAGCCCATCACGGCCAGCGCGTCGGCACCCCGATGCGCGGCGACCAGGCCGAGCGGCAGGCCCCTGGATGACAGCTCACGGGCATACCAGTCGGCGACGGCCCCCGGATCGGCTATCAGCACCCCCGGCGGGGCAGGACCCGGACAGAGCGCGCCGAACGGCTCCAGCTCCGCCAGGGCGTCCGGCGGCATCTGGGAGACCCACTCCTGCCACACCTCGGCCATGAACCCCTCGGCCGTGAAGTGATCTATCATCAGCGCCTCGTCCGGCACGATCTGCCCGATCGACCAGGGCTGCGCGGACTCGTCCAGCAGAACGGGCCACAGACCGCTGCGCGCGTGGGCGGCCCGGAACCGAGCCCAGTCGTCGCCCGCCACGGCCTCGTCGCTCATCCAGAACGCGGGCCTGGACGCCTCGCCCTGGTGCGTGTAGCCGGGGTCGGGCCACACGACGTCGCCCTCGGGCAGGCCGACCGGCAGGAGCCGCCCTCTGCCGCCGTCGGCGAACAGCTGGCACACCTCACGTGGCAGCTGGTGATCGTTCATGCCCACCGTTTCAGTACCGAATCCTGTCTCGGAGATGGTAATGCCGACCGTTGCGTCAGGACTTTTGTCCTGGGCGATCCCGTACAGGCGAATCTTCTGCCGGCGCCCCGGCCTCGAGACCGTGGAGGCATGAAGATTCTGCTAGCGCTGGCCGTACTCCTCACGGGGTGCGCCGAAACGTCCGTCGGCGAACCCGGGCCCGTCGCGGATCCGGCGGTCGTCGAGACCGCGTCGGGAGCCGTGCGCGGCACGGTGACCACGACGAACCGCCTGTTCCACGGCATCAAGTACGCCACGGCGGCGCGCTGGGAGGCGCCGAAGCCCGCGCCCGCGTGGCAGGGGGTGCGGGAGGCCACCAAGCCCGGCGCCATGTGCCCGCAGGTCGGCACCGTCTACGCGCCGACCAGCAGCGACAACGAGGACTGCCTATTTCTGAACGTCACGACGCCCGCCGTCCCCGGGAAGGGGCGGCCGGTCATGGTGTGGATCCACGGCGACGGCGCGGTCGGCGCGGGCCACTTCTCCGATGCGCGGAAGCTGGCCGCCAAGGGCGTGGTGGTCGTGACGATCAACTACCGGCTCGGCGTGTTCAGCGGGTTCGGCTATCCGGGGCTGCGCGACTCGGGCACGTACGGCCTGCAGGACCAGCAGGAGGCGCTGCGCTGGGTCAAGCGGAACGCGGCGGCCTTCGGCGGCGACCCGGGCAACGTGACCGCCTTCGGCGTCTCCTACGGCGCGCTGTCGATCGGCGGCCAGCTCGCCTCGCCGGGCGCCAAGGGCCTGTTCCAGCGGGCGATCATGCAGAGCGGCGAGACCCTGATGGACATGCCCGCCAACAGCATGGTGCCGGGCGTGCCCGCCCTGCCGTCCTTCGCGTGGCGGCCCGCCGCACAGGTGAGCGCCATAGGAGAGGTGTACGCCAAGCAGCTTGGCTGCTCGGACCTGGCGTGCCTGCGCGCGCTGCCGGTCAAGAAGATCCTCGAGGTCCCGCAGATCATGAACGCCTTCCAGTCGTACGCGTACGGCAACGACGTCCTGCCCGAGTCGCCGGCCGACGCGATGCGGAAGGGGCACACCAGCCCGATGCCGGTTCTGGCCGGGACGACGAAGGACGAGCACCGGATCTTTGTCGGGATGAATTACGACGTCCAGGGCGCCTCTCCGGATTACCGGAAATTGCTAAAAGATGCGTTCGGGGCGAAGGCTGAGAGAATTGCCCGGAAATATCCGGTAAATCGCTATAAGTCGCCGAGTATTGCTTGGGCTACCGTGTTGACCGATCGTATGTGGGCCCGGTCCACCCATGAGCAGAACGCCCTGCTGGCCAAGAAGGCGCCGGTCTACGGCTACGAGTTCGCCGACCGGAAGGCGCCGATGTTCCTGCCGCTGGAGGCGGACTTCGACTGGGGCGCCTACCACGCCGGTGACCTGCCGTACATCTTCCCGGAGACCAAGGCCAAGCTGTCGCCCGCCCAGGAGAAGCTGTCCGGGCAGATGATGAGCTACTGGACGAACTTCGCCCGCACCGGCGACCCGAACGGCCGCGGGCTGCCCGCCTGGCCGCGAGTCTCGTCCGGCACCCTGTCCCTGGCGCCGGGGGCCGTCCGGCCGGTCGACTACGCTGCCGAGCACCAGCTGGCCTTCTGGAAGTAGAGCCTTCTGGGAAAAGACCGTTCTGGAACCAGACGCGCAGCGCGAGGGGGGCGTCGTGATCAGGGTCATGATCGCCGAAGATCAGGGGATGATGCGCGACGCCCTGGCGCTGCTGCTCGGGCTGGAGGACGACCTGGAGATCGTCGCCCAGGTCTCCTCCGGCGACGCGATCGTGCCGGCCGCCACGGAGCACCGGCCCGACGTGGCGCTGCTCGACATCGAGCTGCCCGGCCGCAGCGGGCTCGACGTGCTGCCCGTACTGCGTGCCGCGCTGCCGGAGTGCGTGGTGCTGATTCTGACGACGTTCGCCAGGCCGGGCTACCTGCGGCGGGCGATGGAGGCGGGGGCGGCAGGGTTCCTGGTCAAGGACGGGCCGGTGGAGGAGCTGGCCGCGGCGATCCGGCGGGCGGTGGCGGGGGAGCGGATCCTCGATCCCGCCCTGGCCGCCGCCGCGCTGAACGCCGGGCCCAGCCCGCTCACGGACCGCGAGCGCGATGTACTGACCGCGGCGCTCGACGGCTCCACGATCGCGGACGTGGCGGCGCGGCTGCACCTCTCGGAGAGCACGGTACGCAACCACCTGTCGTCCGCCATCGGCAAGACGAACACCCGCAACAGGATCGAGGCCGCCCAGCTGGCACGGCACAATGGGTGGCTGTGACCCCCTTTGACGCGGTTCTCTGTGATCTCGATGGAGTGCTCCGCCATTTCGACCACGCGGTTCAGGCCGACATCGAGGCCCGTTACGGCCTGCCCCTGAGGAAGACCGCCTTCGACCCGGACCTGATCGGCCCCGCCACGCTCGGACACATCACCGAGGCCCAGTGGGTCGAGTCCATCGCCGTGGCGCTGGGCGGAGACGAGCGCGCCCGCCAGGCCGCCGCCGAGTTTGCGGCGGTGCCGTTCTGGGTGGACGAGGAGGTCAGGGGGCTGCTGGCGCGGGCACAGGGGCGGGTGCCCGTGGTGCTGGTCACCAACGCCATGGACACGCTGGAGGAGCACCTGGAGCGGCTCGGGCTGGCCTACTTCGCCGACGCGGTGGTCAGCAGTGCCCGGGTGGGGGTGGCCAAGCCCGACCGGCGGATCTACGAGCTCGCGGCAGAGCTGGCGGGCGTCGCGCCGGAGCGCTGCCTGTTCGTCGACGACCGGCTGGAGAACGTGGCGGGCGCCACGGCCCTGGGGATGACCGGCGTGCACTACCGGAGCATCGTCGACCTGACTCCCGCGCTCACCGGGCTCTTCGACCAGAGCGGTGACGACGGAGGTTCTCCGGGGGGTTCGTCGCGCGATCCTGGCTGAGGCCCCTTGGAGAGAAACTCCCTTCGGGCGAGTGGAAGGAGACGGTCCGTTGGGAAGAACGATCACAAATGCATATGGACTTGCACGGGATGCGTGTTATCCCATCCAAGCCTCATGAAAGACGTACATAACTCGTACAAAAACAAGAGCTTGTTTCCGGCACGGCTCGCGCCTGCCGTGCCGGAAACGTTCAGCGGGTCCGGTCAGTAACTCCCGTACGGAGACTGACTGGACGTCGTCGACGGCTTGTGCGACGAGTGGTTAGTCGGCGTGGGGCTCGACGAAGGCGTGCTCACCTGCGATCCCGTGCCGGCGGGCCGGAGCACGCCCACCAGGCCGTGCTGGGCCTTGTCGATGCCCGCGGAGAACCACAGGGCGTTCTCGCCGCCGGTGGCGGCGGTGCCCGGCTCGAGGTCCCACAGGCCCGGCAGCGAGACCGTCCTGCCGTTGCCATCGCGCAGCGCGCCCAGGTGGCGGTTGCCGCGGTAGGCGTGGATCGTCCCGTCGCCGAAGTTGCCGACCAGGACCGATCCGGCGAACGCGCCGAACTGCTTCGGCGCGGCGGTCACGGCCCAGGGGGCGTTGAGCCCGGTACGCGCGATGCGCCCGACCAGGCGCCCGTTCACGTTATAGCGGCTGACGAAGCCCTTGCCGGAGCCCGCGATGGACTTCCCGGTCTGCGAGTCACGCAGGGCATAGGCGACCCATACGCTGCCGCCGCTGAACGTCACGTTGTACGGGTGGTAATTGGAGGGGACCGACGGGTCCCTGAACGCCCTGCGGGACAGGTTGATCTTCTCGAACTCCGAGTTCCACGCGGCGAGGCGCCCGTTGGCGAAGTCGGCGGCCAGCAGGAAGTCGCCGTCGTCGGTGTTCACCATCGCGAGGCCCTTGTAGTCGGCGCCCCGGGTGAAGGCCGCGATGATCGCGTTCTTCGGGTCCACCTCGGCGTTCCAGCCGGTGATCGCGCCACTCGGGCTGGCGAAGATGAACGTGGCGGGCTTGCCCTTGACGGTGAAGCCCTCGCCCGAGTTGAACACCTGGCCGGTCGGAGCGCCACCGGGAATGGCCACCTCGGTCGCCTCCTTCCTGCCCGCTCCGGAGTAGACGGTCGCGGTGCCGGTGCCCGTGTCGGAGACCCACAGGGTCTTGCCCATGGCCAGTCCCCACGGGTTGACCAGTTTAGGATCGTGGACTGCTGCCTTCCCCTGGATGTCGGAAATGAGATTCACGACGTCAAACTTGGTATTCGTCGCTGCCTGTGCGGGGGCGGTGAGGGTCGTGCTCAAGACGACCGCACCAGCGCAGAGTGTGATGATGCGGAGCCGCATCCGTGCCTCCTTGTTAGCGCTTGTGGCCGGAGATACGTGGGGGACGCAAGTGCGGTTCAGTAACGGTCAGAAATATTGGCCTTGGACGTCAATCGGGCGTTTTCCTGGGGAGTTGAGGTACATGGAAGTTTTGGGCATTGACATCGGTGGATCCGGGATCAAGGGCGCCCCCGTGGACACCGCGTCGGGGCGGCTGACGGAGGAGCGCCTGCGCATCCCCACGCCGCAGCCGGCCAAGCCGCGCGAGGTGGCCGAGGTCGTGGTGGAGATCGTCAAGCACTTCGACTGGACGGGCCCGGTCGGCGTCACGTTCCCCGGCGTGGTCGTGGACGGCGTGATCATGACGGCCGCGAACGTCGACCACTCCTGGATCGGCGTCGACGCGAGGAAGCTCTTCGACGGCGCGACCGTCCTCAACGACGCCGACGCGGCCGGCGTCGCGGAGATGAGGTTCGGCGAGGGCCGCGACCGGATGGGGACCGTCATCATGCTGACGTTCGGGACGGGCATCGGCAGCGCGGTGTTCGTCGACGGCGTCCTGGTACCCAACACCGAGCTGGGGCACCTGGAGCTCCACGGCAAGGACGCCGAGCGCCGCGCCTCCGATCGCGCCCGTGAGGAGCACGACCTCGGGTGGGAGAAGTGGGCCGGGCGGGTGGAGGAGTACCTGCGGCACGTGGAGATGCTCTTCTCGCCGTCGCTGTTCGTCATCGGCGGCGGGGTGAGCAAGAAGGCGGACAAGTTCCTTCCGTACGTGCACGTGGACACCGCCGTCGTTCCCGCGCGCCTGCGCAACGAAGCGGGCATCATAGGAGCGGCTCTCGCCGTCAAATAGCTATTTTTTACGGCACGGCACGGTGAGCCCCACCCGCCGCCCGTGGCCGGCGTCTGTCCAGGGGGACGCTCCTCCGGTGGAGCGGGCCGGGCGCCGGTACGAGACGGTGAGACCGTCTTCTTCGCAACGCTCCGACCTGGGTGATCAAGAAAGGTTGGTCCGGAGCGCAACCTGATGGGCTTCTCGGGAGTCTCATTAGTGACCGTGGTCGTCCAAGGCGACAACTCTGGGGAGAGTGGGCCCGTCTTGGGCGATCACGGTCGACCGGATGTTCGGGGGAGCGTGGGCCCGACCTGGGGATCACGGTCGAGCGGATATTCGGATGCGGACACCGCCGCCGTCGGGCAGCATGGTGGGTTGGCTCCGGGGACGCGGAGCTCAAATATCCTGATAGCAGTATGGGAACCTCTGCGTTGTCCTCTCCACTCACCGAGCTCCAGTCCCGCCTGCCCGAGTTGATGCCGCGCGACCAGCGGCGATTGCGGCGCAGGCTCGACGGCGTGCGCCGGGTACGCTCTCGCGAGGCCCGGGACAAGATCACCGCGGAGATCCTCGCCGACGTGGAACGTGCCGAGCGACGCCTCGCCCGGCGCCGCGAAGCCGTACCAGAAGTCAGCTATCCGGAAAATCTCCCCGTATCCCAGCGCAAGGACGACATCCTCGCGGCCATCCGCGACCACCAGGTCGTGATCATCGCCGGGGAGACCGGATCCGGCAAGACCACCCAGATCCCGAAGATCTGCCTGGAGCTGGGCCGCGGTGTCAGGGGCCTGGTCGGCCACACCCAGCCGCGCCGCATCGCCGCCCGTACGGTGGCCGAGCGCATCGCCGAAGAGCTGGGCACCGAGCTGGGCCAGGCGGTCGGCTACAAGGTGCGCTTCACCGACCAGGCGAGCGACCGCACCCTGGTCAAGCTGATGACCGACGGCATCCTGCTGGCCGAGCTGCAGAACGACCGGCTGCTGGAGCAGTACGACACGCTGATCATCGACGAGGCGCACGAGCGAAGCCTCAACATCGACTTCATCCTCGGCTACCTCAAGCAGCTCCTGCCCAAGCGCCCCGACCTCAAGCTGATCATCACCAGCGCCACGATCGACCCGGAGCGCTTCTCCCGCCACTTCGACGACGCCCCGATCGTCGAGGTCTCGGGCCGCACCTACCCCGTCGAGGTGCGCTACCGGCCGCTCGACGAGGACGACGACCAGACGCAGGGCATCGTCGACGCCTGCCGAGAGCTGGTCACCGAGGGCCCCGGCGACATCCTGGTGTTCCTGTCGGGCGAGCGGGAGATCCGCGACGCGGCCGACGCGCTGGACAAGGCCGACTTCCGCAACACCGAGGTGCTGCCGCTGTACGCCCGGCTCAGCGCCGCCGAGCAGCACCGCGTGTTCCAGCGCCACACGGGCCGCCGCATCGTGCTGGCCACCAACGTGGCCGAGACGTCGCTGACCGTCCCGGGCATCAAATACGTCGTCGATCCGGGTTACGCGCGCATCTCCCGCTACAGCCACCGCACCAAGGTGCAGCGCCTGCCGATCGAGGCCATCTCGCAGGCGAGCGCCAACCAGCGCAAGGGCCGCTCGGGCCGTACCTCCGACGGCGTCTGCATCCGGCTCTACGAGGAGGAGGACTTCCTCAAGCGGCCGGAGTTCACCGACCCGGAGATCCTGCGCACCAACCTCGCCTCGGTCATCCTGCAGATGACCTCGATCGGGCTGGGCGACATCGAGGCGTTCCCGTTCGTCGAGCCGCCGGACCGCCGCCAGGTACGCGACGGCGTTAGCCTGCTGCACGAGCTGGGCGCCTTCGACGGTCAGGGCGGCATCACGGGCATCGGGCGCAAGCTGGCCGGGCTGCCCGTCGACCCGCGCCTGGGCCGGATGGTCCTGGAGGCCGAGAAGAACGGCTGCCTGCGCGAGGTCATGGTCATCGCCGCCGCACTGTCGATCCAGGACCCGCGTGAGCGGCCCGTCGACAAGCAGCAGCAGGCCGACGAGAAGCACCGCCGCTTCGCCGACCCGGAGTCCGACTTCCTGTCCTACCTCAACCTGTGGAACCACCTGCGGGACAAACAGCGCGAGCTGTCCTCCAGCGCCTTCCGCCGCCTGTGCAAGTCGGAGTTCCTCAACTATCTGCGCGTACGCGAGTGGCAGGACATCTACAGCCAGATCCGCCAGTCCCTCGGCGCCCAGCCGGGGAGCCGGCAGGCCGACCCGCAGCAGGTGCACGCCGCGCTGCTCGTGGGCCTCCTGTCGCACATCGGCGTCAAGGACGTCATGGAGAAGCGGGCCGCCGACGGGCGCCGCCCGATCCAGGAGTACATCGGCGCCCGCAACGCCCGCTTCGCCATCTTCCCCGGCTCCGCGCTGGCCAAGAAGCAGCCGCAGTGGGTGATGTCGGCCGAGCTCGTCGAGACCTCCCGGCTGTGGGCCAGGGTCAACGCCAAGATCGAGCCCGACTGGGTCGAGCCGCTCGCCCAGCACCTGGTCAAACGTACCTACTCCGAGCCGCACTGGGAGAAGAACCAGGGCGCGGTGATCGCGCTGGAGAAGGTCACCCTCTACGGGGTGCCGCTGGTGGCCGGGCGGAAGGTCAACTACGGCCGCATCGACCCTGACCTGTCACGCGAGCTGTTCATCAGGCACGCGCTCGTCGAAGGCGACTGGGACAGCCACCACCGCTTCCTCCAGGACAACCGGAAGCTGCTCGAAGAGGTCGAGGAGCTGGAGAACCGGGCCCGCCGGCGCGACATCATGGTCGACGACGAGGCCCTGTTCGACTTCTACGACCAGCGCGTCCCCGCCGACGTCGTGTCCGCGCGCCACTTCGACTCCTGGTGGAAGAAGGTCAGGACCACCGAGCCCGACCTGCTGACCTACTCGCCCGAGATGCTGGTCAACGAGGGCGCCGACGTCAGCGCCCACGACTACCCCGACGCCTGGCGGCAGCTCGGCCAGCGGATGAAGCTGACCTACCAGTTCGAGCCAGGCGCCGACGCCGACGGCGTCACCGTGCACGTGCCGCTGCAGGTGCTCAACCAGGTCAGCTCCGACGGGTTCGACTGGCAGATCCCCGGCCTGCGCGACGAGCTGATCACCGCCCTGATCCGGTCGCTGCCCAAGCACCTGCGCCGCAACTTCGTACCCGCTCCCAACTACGCCAAGCAGGTGCTCGAAGGCGTACGCCAGGGCGGCGAACCCCTGCTGGAGGCCGTGGAGCGGGAGCTGCTGCGGCTGACCGGCGTACGCGTGCCGCACGACGCCTGGCAGCTCGACCAGGTCCCCGACCACCTGCGCATCACCTACCGGGTGATCGACGAGCGCAAGCGCACGATCGCCGAGGACAAAGACCTCGACGCCCTCAAGCGGCGCTTGGCGCCGCGCCTGCGCAAGACGCTCTCGGCCGCCGCCGACGACCTGGAGCAGTCGGGCCTGCACACCTGGAGCTTCGGCACCCTGCCCAAGGTCTTCGAGCAGGGCCGCATGAAGGGCTACCCGGCGCTGGTGGACGACGGCGACTCCGTGTCGATCAAGATCTTCGAGACGGCGGCCGAACAGCGCCGCTCCCATTGGCCCGGCACCCGCCGCCTGCTCCTGCTCAACGTCACAAATCCGGCCAAGTCGCTACTGGGCGGCCTGTCCAACCAGGCCAAACTGGCCCTCTCACGCAGCCCGCACGGGGGCGCGGTGGCGCTCTTCGACGACGTGGTCAACGCGGCGATCGACAAGCTCATGCTCGACCTGGGCGGCCCCGCCTGGGACCCGGTCTCGTTCGACCGGCTTTATCAGCACGTACGCGCGCACGTGTACGAGACTTCGGCCGAGGTGCTGGGGCGCACGGAGCAGATCTTGACCGTGTGGCACGCGATCGGCACCCGCCTCGACGCCCTGCGGCAGAGCGCCTCCACCTCGGACGTCCGCGACCAACTGGGCAAACTCGTCTTCGCGGGCTTCATCACCGCGACGGGCTATCGCCGCCTACCCGACATACTCCGCTATATCCGAGCCATCGAACGCCGCCTGACCAAGCTCCCCGAGGAGCCGTGGCGTGACGAGGAGTGGATGGACCGGGTGCACAAGGTGGAGGACGCCTACGAGGACCTGCTGGCCAGGCTCCACCCGGCACGGCGCGCGGATCCGGACGTGCTGGAGATCCGCTGGATGATCGAGGAGCTCAGGGTCAGTTTCTTCGCCCAGACGCTGGGCACGCCCACGCCGGTGTCGGAGAAGCGCATCGCCAAGGCGATGGAGAAGCTCGCGCCTTGAGGCTCACGCCTTGAAGATGGAGGTGTCGAGCTCGAAGTCGATCGGGGCGGGCAGCCGGAGCGGGGTCCCGACGGGCACGGTGGCCGTGGTCCGGTAGACACCGTCGTCGATGCCGCTGTAGACGGTGACGGACGGTGGTTTGGCGATGGTGTCGATCAGCAGGTAGATCGGCACGCCGCCGGTCGCGTAGAGAGGGGGCTTGTCTTCGCGGTCTCTTCGGGCACTGCTGGTGGAGACGACCTCGGCGACCATGATCAGGCCTGAGGACAGCAGCTCGCGTTCGCCCCAGCGGGGGCAATCGGCTGGGGCCAGGACGAAATCAGGCTCGACCGGGTCTCGTGAACCCTCGATGCATACATCGACGTTGCCGGTCCATGCTTTCCAACGATGCTCGTCCAGGACAGGTATGAGCGCGCGGAAGAGCGCCATTGCGCAGGAGCCGTGCTCGGGATTCCCAACGGGGGTCAAGATCAGATTCCCTTCGATGACCTCGGCCCGGAAGCCGGAGAGGGGCGGCAGAGCATCGAACATCTCCCGTGCGGTTGCGGGCATGCGCTGATCACTGGTCCACTGACACTTCGCGTGTGGCTTGCGAGAGGTGGTCACCATTGAGTTGGTCCCTTCGTGTGGAGCGGCTCACGCTTTGAAGATGGAGGTGTCGAGCTCGAAGTCGATCGGCTTGGGCAGGTAGAGGGGGGTGCCCATGGCGACTTTGGTCGTCGTGCTGTAGGCGCCGTCCTTGATGGCGCTGAACACTGTGGCGGTCGGCTGCTCGGCGATCGAATCGATCAACAGGTAGACCGGCACCCCGCCCTGCGCGTAGATCTCCCGCTTCTCGTGGTGATCGCGATGGACGCTGCTCCGTGAGACCACTTCGGCCACCAGGAAGAGATGGGAGGACAGCAGCTCGTATTCGCCCCAGCGGCGGCAATCCGGTGGCGACAGTACATAGTCAGGTGTCGCTGAGTCATGTGAGCCCTCGATGCAGATGCTCACGGTGCTTACGGCGGCCCGCCAGCCGCGCTCCTTCCTGAGGGGCAGAAGGGCCTCACACAGGTCCATGGCAATCCAGCCCTGCTCAGGGCTGCCCATAGGGCTCACGATCAAGTTCCCTTCGATGACCTCTTGCCGGAGACCGGGCAGAGGGGGGAGTGCATCGAACAACTCCCGAGCGGTCCTGGGCAGACGGCTCGCGCTGGGGGTGGCGGCGTCGCACGCGCTCGCCTGCTCCAGCGCGGCGCTCTCGGGGCGAATCGTCAAGGCGACCATGTGAATCTGTCCCTTCGTATTCGAACGGGCACGCTAAGTATTCCACGTGCCCGAGTCGAACACACTCCAAAACCCAGGAAGCTCAAGCCGCCCGTCCCGAGATGTCCCTCATTGGCAGGCTGTCATTCGGCACGCGGTGCTCCTAGGGCACGCCGGTCCTTGGCGTCGCCCGTTAGCGGATGACATGTCCCCTTGCTGGAGATTGATGAGGAATCCGTACAGTTGGGGGGACTATCCAGGAGGTTTGATGATCAAGGCAGTGGTGTTCGACGTCGGTGAGACGCTCATCGACGAGACCCGCATCTGGTCCCGCTGGGCCGACCGGCTCGGTGTGAGCAGTTTTGTGCTGATGGGCGCGCTCGGCGGAATGGCCGCGCTCGACCGCTCCCACAGCGAGGCGTTCCAGCTCGTACGGCCCGGCCTCGATATCGAGGCCGAGATGGCGGCCTGGGAGCGGGACGAACCCCACAGCCTGCGCAACCACTTCGACGCCGACGACCTCTACCCCGACGTACGCGAGGCCTTCAAGGCCCTGCGTGAGGCGGGATACCAGGTGATCGTCGCGGGCAACCAGCCGTCCAGGGCCTATGACGCGCTGGTCGCCATGGACCTACCCGTGGACTCGGTGCACACCTCTGAGGGCTGGGGGGTGTCCAAGCCCGCTCCCGAGTTCTTCGCCAAGGTGGCGGCCATCGCCGGGCGGGAGCCCGCCGAGATCCTCTATGTGGGGGACCGGCTGGACAACGACGTGCTCCCCGCTTCTCGGGCGGGCATGCGCACGGCGCTGCTGCGCCGGGGCCCTTGGGGGTATCTGCACGCCGAGCGGCCGCAGGCGCGGGCCGCCGACATGATCGTCGACGATCTGCCCGCCCTGCTGCCCGCGCTGAAGCGGCTCGCCTGAGTTCCTCATCTCGCACTGGGGCGGCTCGCCTGAGTCCGTCACGACGGTCTGCCGTCCGCGCTGGAGCGGCTCACCTCAGTTCGTCATCGGGGTCGACGCGGACCGCGCGTTCCTCGGCGGAGAGGTCGCCGTCGTCCTGCCCCCAATCCTCGCCCCACTCCTCGCTCTCCGTGTCGGGTGCCAGCCCCTCGTCGGGCTGGGTGAGCCGGTGCGAGGGGCGGGGGGCGCGTTCCCGGTCGGGCGCCTCGCGCCGCAGTCGCTCGTCGAGCGTGTCCTCGTGCGCGGGGTCGTCCTCTTCTATGTCGTGGCTGAGACCGAGGTCGTCAGTCCATTCGTCGACCTCGATCCGCTGCTCGTCGCTCAAGCCGTACCTGTCCGGAGGTTGTTCGGTCATACGCGCTCTCCTACCCAGCGCCACGCCCCGAACCCTGCCCCTGGTAATACCGTTACCGGCCGAGCGCGGCGCCGATGAGTGAGCGTGGATCGGCCGCCCCGGCCAGCATCCCGTCCGGGCGTACGTCGATGACGTGCGCGTGCCCGAACGCGCTCCCGTACGGCCGGGCGGACACCTCATGTCCGAGCGCCGACAGGCCGTCCGCCCAGGTGGCGCCCTCCTCCAGGTCGATGACCGGGTCGGTCGGGGCGGCCCAGGTGTCGAAGCCGGTGTCGCCGGGGCTCAGCCGCCATCTGGGCGCGGAGACGGCCTGACCGGGCGTCTCCCCGTACCTGAGCAGCCGGGTGATGACCTGGAGCAGGATCTGCGGCTGCGCGTCGCCGCCCATCGTCCCGACGACCGAGCGGAGCGAGCCGTCCGGGCGGGTGATCAGCGCGGGCGCGAGGGTGTGGGGCGGGCGGCGGCCGGGAGCGTACTCGGCGGGATGGCCGGGCGTGAGCGAGAAGCCGATGCCCCGGTTGTGGAGGTTGATCCCGGTACGCGGCTCGAACAGCAGGCTGCCGAACCCGGCCGCGTTCGACTGGATCAAGGACACGCCCATGCCGTCGCCGTCCACCGCGCACAGATAGGTCGTGTCGCCGTCAGCGCTCGGGGCCCGCACGCTCAGCGGCGCCGCCGGGTCGATCAGTGAGCGCCGGCGGGCGATCTCGCCGGGGGTGAGCAGGTCCTTCGCGCTCTCATGGAGTACGTCGAGACGGTCGTGCCCGGCGATGCGCGCGGCCTCGGCCAGCAGATGGGCCCAGGCGGCATGGCCCGGTGAGACCGGCAGGCTCAGCCCTTCGACGATGCCGAGAGACATCAGGAGGAGGTAACCCTGGGAGTTCGGCGGCATCGACCAGACGTCGTGGCCGAAGGCGCGCACCTTCAGCGGCTCGACCCAGTCGGCGAGCGGGCCGGCCAGATCGGACTCCGCGTACTCGCCGCCGCCGACTTCGAGCAGGCCCGCGCCGAACTCGCCGCCGTAGAAGCCCTCGCGTCCCGACGCGGCGATGGCCTTGAGCGTACGGGCGACGCCGGGTCGCGACACGCGGTCGCCCGCCCTGCGTACGGTCGCGAAGTCGCCACTGCCGGGGCTCTGGGACGCCACGCGCGCGCCCGCGAGCATGAGCGGGGAGGCGGGGAAGCCGTCGCGGGCCAGGCGGATCGCCGGTTCGAGCAGGTCGGCGAGCGGGAGACGGCCGTGCCTGGCGTGCAGCGCGAGCCAGCCGTCCACGCAGCCGGGCACCGGCACGGAGCGGATGTCGTGCTGGTGCGGCATGCGCCGGTGTCCCTCGGCGCGCAGCCGGTCCGGGTCGGCGCCCGAGCCGGCCCTCCCGGACGCGTTGAGCGCGCTCACCGCGCCTGCCTGCCCAGGGCCGACCGCGCCCTCATGTCCGGGGTTGGCCGATCCCGAGCCATCGTGGATCAGGGCGAACAGGTCCCCGCCGAGCCCGCACATGTGCGGCGCCGTGACGGCCAGGACGGCGTTGGCGGCGATGGCCGCGTCGGCGGCCGACCCGCCGCGCTCCAGCGCCGCCACTCCGGCGGAGGAGGCGAGGTGGTCGACGCTGGACACCATGCCGTTGGGGGCGTATCTGGTGGTGTGCACCTGTCCGACATTACGGTGTGCGGTCCGGCGTTCTCCAGGGACGGACGCCGGCGGCTCACGGGCCGGTCAGACCGGTTCGAGTGGGCGGTCCCGGTCCACCAGGGCCGCGTAGTGGCCCTCCAGCGACATCAGCGTGTCGTGCGTGCCGCGCTCGACGACCCGGCCGCCGTCCAGGACCACGATCTGGTCCGCGTCGCGGACCGTGGAGAGGCGATGCGCGATCATGATCGTGGTACGGCCTTCGGCGAGGGTGTCCAGCGCCTCCTGTACGGCCCGCTCCGTCTGTGTGTCGAGGGCGCTGGTCGCCTCGTCGAGCACGAGCACCGGCGGGTTGCGCAGCAGGGTGCGGGCGATGGCCAGCCGCTGCTTCTCGCCCCCGGAGAACCGGTAGCCGCGCTCGCCCACCAGCGTCTCGTAGCCGTCGGGCAGCGAGGCGATGTGGTCGTGGATGCGCGCCGCCCTGGCCGCCTCCGCCAGCTCCTCGTCCGTGGCCGACGGCCGGGCGAAGCGCAGGTTCTCGGCGATCGTGGCGTGGAACAGGTACGTCTCCTGGGAGACCACGCCGACCGTCTCGGCCAGCGTCTCGAAGGTGAGGTCGCGGACGTCCACCCCGTCGATGGTCACCCGGCCGCCGGTCACGTCGTAGAGCCGGGGCAGCAGGTAGCTGAGCGTCGTCTTGCCGGAGCCGGTCTCGCCGACGACGGCCAGGCTGGTGCCCGGCGGCACGGTGATGTCCACGTCTCTGAGCGTGGGCTCCTCGTCGTAGGAGAAGTCGACCCGCTCGTAGTGGACCTCGCCGCGGACGTCGCTCAGCGTACGCGTGCCCGGGTGGATGTCGATCGACAGGTCCAGATACTCGAAGATGCGGCCGAACAGCGCGAGCGAGCTCTGCACCTCGACCCCGAGCCGCAGCAGCGACACCGCCGGCCTGAACAGGCTGACCTGCAACGTCGTGAACGCCACCAGCGTGCCGACGGAGATCACGCCGGTGTAGCCGACCGCCCAGTAGACCAGCGCGGGCATCGCGGCCATGACGATCTGGATCGACGACTGCCGCCAGCGCCCCGCCATGCTGGACCGCACGCCCAGCTCGGCCAGCTCGTCGGAGGCGTCGGCGAAGCGCTCGGTGAGCGCGGGCGAGCGGCCCATCGTACGGCCGAGCAGGATGCCGCTGATCGACAGTGACTCCTGCACCATCGACGAGATCACGGCCAGCTTCCGCTGCCGCTCGGTGGTGATGCGGCGGCGCTCTTCGCCGACCTTGCGGCTGATCCCCACGAACACCGGCAGCAGCAGGAGCGAGATCACGGTCAGCCGCCAGTCGAGCGCCAGCATGGCCACGACCGTGGCGATCACGGTGGTCAGGTTCGAGATGAGCGAGGTGGCGGTGGAGGTGACCACCGACTGCATGCCGCCGATGTCGTTGGCGATGCGCGACTGGACCTCGCCGGTCTTGGTGCGGGTGAAGAAGGCCAGCGACATGCGCTGCAGGTGGCCGTAGACGGCGGTGCGCAGGTCGTGCATGACCCGCTGGCCGACCGTGGTGGACACCAGCGTCTGCAGCACGTCGAACACACTGGTGATGATCGCGACCAGGATCATGCCCAGGGCCAGCAGCGCGAGCAGCATGGCGTCGCGGGAGGGGATCGCCACGTCCAGCACCTCGCGCAGCAGGAACGGCGAGGCCAGCGAGACCAGTGACGACAGCAGGATGAGGGCGCCGACCACGGCCAGCCGCCCCCGGTAGGCGCGGAAGAGTTTGATGATGCGCCGCAAGGGCGCGCGTGGTTCCTCGGCCAAGCAGGCCTCCTAATCAGATGCTCCCTCAAACAGAGGCTAACTCATACTTATTCCGGCTAAGCTATCCGGCATGGAGGACGTGGAGCTGTCGGAGCTCCTGCACCGGGTCAGCCGCCGCCTGCGGCACGGTTACGCTCATCGTCTCGCGCCCCTCGGCGTGAACCCCGGGCAGGCGCGGGCGCTGCGCGCGCTCGCCGACGCCGACCGGCCGCTCAGGATGGTGCAGCTCGCCGATGAGCTCAGGATCGTGCCGCGCTCGGTCACGCCCGTCATCGACACCCTGGAGCAGGCGGGCCTGGTGCGCAGGGAGGTCGATCCGGCCAACAGGCGCTCCACGCTGGTCGTGATCACGCCGACGGGCCGCGCGATGCACGAGCGGTCGCGGGAGGCGCGCAGGCAGGCGGGTCAGGACCTGTTCGCGGTCCTGTCCGAGGACCAGCGCGACCAGCTCAAGGAGCTGCTCGGGGTGATCGACGGCCAGCCACGCTAGGCACCGCTCAGCTCTCGACGACCGCGCCGCCTTCGACCGTGCCACCGACGACTGTGCCACCGACGACCGTGCCGCCGACGACCGTGCCGCCGACGACCGTGGCGAGGCAGGGAGCCCCGCTCAGCAGGGCGGCGTACGGGTAACGGCCGCGGGCGTCGAACACCGCGAAGTCGGCCCGGCTGCCCGGCCCCAGCGCGCCGATCCGGCCCGCCCCGCTCGACATGCCGAGCGCCCGCGCCCCGCCCAGCGTGGCGGCCTCGACCAGCCTGCGGTCGAGTCCCGGTGATCGCTGCCCGCGCTCCTTGGCGTACTGCCTGATGGACCTGGCCAGCGTGAGCAGATCGGCCACCGGGCCGGCCGAGGCGGGGGCGCGGGTGCCGAAGGCGACGCGGTTGCCCTCGTCCAGGAGCGCCGGCAGGTCGTCGGGCGGCGACGGGCAGAGGGCGACCACGCTCTTGCGCAGCCGCAGCAGCTTGCGCTCGCCAGGATCGAGCGGCCGGTCGCAGGCCACATGGCAGTGCGGCCCCAGGATGCCCGCCTCGTCGAGCGCCGCGGGCGAATGGCGGTCCAGGTCGGCCAGCAGCCGCAGGCCGAAGGTCCTGGCCAGCACCGCCACGTCCTCCAGCACCTGTGGGTCGGGCGTGTACGCGGCGATGCCCACCGTACGCGGCCGATCGACCTCGCGGATCGCGGTGATGACCGCGTCGCGCCCGGTCTCCTCCCAGACCTGCTCGGACTCGTACGACACCTCGACGTAGGAGACGCCGGGCAGCCGGGCCGGCTCGGCCGGGTCGGCGGCGACGCCGGCTCTCGCGGTCACCCCGGGTGGTGGCACGGCCGCCGTGGCGCAGGCGTCCACCAGCCCCGCCACGATCATCCCCGGCCAGCGTTGCTCCCGGGTGACGGGGAAGTAGGCGAGCAGCTCCTCCCGGAGCCCCACCTGGAGGACGCGTTCGCCCCGGACCGCGATCGCGGCGCCGCGCAGCGGGTCGGCGCCGATCGGCAGCACCAGCGGGGCGGAGTGGAGGACGATGGGCGCGGGCGTGCGCCTGCCGAGTTTCGGCGCTCGGCCAGATGCGGCACGCTTCGCGGACGGCAAGAGGACCTCCCGTCGGATGACCTGCTGGATTTGCCCGCTGGGCTTAGATTTTCTGGTCTTTACCTGCTGGGCGTTCCTTCTGGGCATTAAACGTGAGCTGGGCCAGGCATGCAATCATGTGCTGGGCCGCGCTTCCCTGGGCCGGTAGCTGCCGGAGAGCCGGGCGAGCTTGAGGCTGAGATGCAGGGCCAGCCGCTCGCCGCCGTCCTTCAGGTCGGTGCGGGCCAGCTCCTCCAGCCGCTGCAGCCGGTAGTACAGGGAGGTGCGGTGCAGGCGCAGCGCCCGCGACGTGGCCACCGCGCTGCCCGCCAGATCCAGGTACGTCTCCAGCGTCTCCAGCAGCGGCAGATACTGCTCGTCGGCGAGCAGGTCCGCCAGCCCCGGATGCAGCTCGTGGTGTGGAAGATGGGTGAGCATCCGGTAGACGCCGAGCCGGGCCCACTCCACCGACCGGCCGAGATCGGGCACCCGGGCGGCCACCTCGGCCGCGTGCCGCGCCTCCGTGTACGACTCGGCGGCCTCGGCGAGCGCCGGCCTGGCCCGCCCGATCCCGACCACCACCGGGATCGACATCGCCGCGTGCAGCTCGTCGGCCGCCATCGCGCCGCCCGCGGTCAGCAGCACGGCGTGGTCGTAGCGGACCAGGTGCAGCGGGTGGTGCCCGCTCAGCCGTCGCCGCAGCGCGAGCAGGCCCTGCTCCAGCGCGAGCCGCAGCGCCTCGTCCGGTTCGTCCGACAGCGGTCTGGCCACCAGTACGGTCACCGGCTGAGCCTGCGGGAAGGCGCCGGCCTCGATCAGCTGCCGGGCCGAGTCCCGCTCGCCGAGCAGCAGGCCGGTGACCGCTTCCAGCTCCCGGTGCGAGGCCAGCCCGGTGGCCAGGCTCTCGTGGTAGAGCGTCAGGGCCAGGGCCGGCGCCACCGCGGCGGCCTGGGCGATCCGCGCGCCGGACATGGCCGGGCCGGAGTCGATGAACCAGAGGAAGCCCAGCAGCCCGGCCTCGTGCCGTACCGGAACGCAGACCCGGGGGAGCAGGCCCAGATGCGGCGCGCCCGGGATGCGTAACGGCCCGGTGGCTTCGTGGATCCCGGCGGTGCGTACCCACTGGCGTACCTCGGGCGTGGAGTGCCGGCGCAGGATCGAGTCGCGGCGGACGTCGTCCATGGCGCCGTTCTGCTCGCTGTAGACGACGACGCGTTGCACGCGGTCCTCCAGCAACAGCGGTCTGTCAAGGCGAGCGGCCAGCTCGTCCACGGTCCGCTGGAGATCCGCCACCACGTCACCTGGATATTTCGTCATTTGTCGGAGGACACGCCACAAGTCTTCCCTACAACTGATCGGTGATCTCCGTCAACTTCGTCTATAACGTCGATCCGTGATTGCCCCCAAGAAGCTGCTGAAAGGTCTGCTGGCGGCCCTCGTGCTGATTCCGATGAGCCTTGTGGCGACCCCGGCTTCCGCAGCACCCCCCACAGACGATCCCGAGTACCCCTGGCGGCAGAACCACTGGCCGCAGACCCAGCCCTGGCAACAGGACGCGCCTTCGGACGCCCAGTCGCTGCGTAGCCGCTCGGTGGGCGGCATCGCGCCCATCGACCCGCAGAACTGGGAGAACCCCGACCACATGACGTGGGCGGACTACAAGAAGGTGCCGGGCACCCGCTGGAACGACCCGGCCGTCAAGGGCTCCAAGCGCACCTTCAAGGGCGCGCTGGTGCTCCTGGACTACCCGAACCAGCAGTTCGTGGTCACCCAGCCCAAGAATTCGACGATCTACCGCAACCCGAGCGCCGAGGCCCACGACATCCCGCGTGACCAGGTGGCGAAGTTCTACCAGGACTTCCTCAACACCCCGAACGACCTCAACAAGGGTCACACCATCCACGAGTACTGGATGGAGGACTCCGGTGGGCGTTACGGGGTCGAGCTGACCGGCTTCGGGCCGTACACCATGCCGGGCAAGGACCACGAGTACGCCATGGAGTTCCAGGGCGGCACCGCATGCCCGGCGGGCGACTCGTGCGACAAGAACCTGCGTACCGACGGTCACGCCGCGTTCATCGGCGCGATCGGCGAAGAGGCGGCCAAGCAGTTCGACTTCATCTTCTACGTGAGCGCCGGCCAGGACGAGTCGTCCACCTGGCAGGAGTTCGGGATGATGAAATTTCCCACCAAAGAGGACGTGACCGACGAGTGGGGTCCGCCCGACCCCGCCCTGCCGAACTGGGCCCAGACCCGCTACGTCGACTGGACCTCCTGGCAGGCCGGCTCCAACTTCTGGCCCAATGCCAACATCGGCGTCGACTCCGTCCAGGCCGAGAGCTCCGGCATGGCCGTGTACGCCCACGAGTTCAGCCACATCCTCGGTGTACTGGACAACTACAACAACCCGTACGGCGTCCCCGCCCGCCGCGCCTACACCGGCATCTGGGAGATGCTCAGCCGCGGCAGCTTCAACGGGCCCGGCGGCCCGCACTCCCGCTGGCTGATCCCGCCGACCTCCGGCGCGTCCATGGGCGCCCAGCACATGCTGCGTAACAAGATCAAGCTGGCGATGGTCGACGAGCAGAACGTGCTGCGCCTGTCACGTGAGGCCCTCGACGAGTCGGGCCTGGTCAAGGCCAGGGTCATCGCCCGCGAGGTACAGCCGGGCCAGAACGAGCTGTCGGGCGTCAACATCTCCTTCGACACCGGCGACAAGAGCCCGGCCTGCAGTACGCAGACCAACCCGCTCTGCGACGGCGGCGGCTACGAGAACTACACGGTCGAGGTCGTCGACCGGGTCGGCACCGACTCCTTCACCCCCGACTCCGGCGTCCTCGTGGCCAAGACCAAGAACCAGGACCGCTCGCCGTTCGAGTGGGTGATCGACGCCAACCCGCAGGACATCGGGATGACCGACTACGTCATGCCCGACGGGACCAAGGTGCCGATCACGATCGGCGACTACCGCCAGCTGTCCGACGCCCTCTTCCACGCGGGCACCGGCTCCGGCAGCCAGTACGAGTACGTCGACCAGGCCAACCGCCTGCACTTCTACGTGACCGACCTGAAGCGCGACCGCAAGGGCACGCTGTCGTACACGGTCGCGATCCGCTCGCTCGATGGCGCGGGCCCGCAGAAGCGCGGCGTCAAGCTGCTGCCCGCGGCCGGGATCCCGGCCGGCAAGGGCGTGACGAGCTGTAAGTTCCCGCTGTTCAACACCGGTAAGGCGGCCCCGGCGCAGGGGCAGCACCCCGAGGATGTCAGCGCCTACCTCAACTCCGACGTCTACCGGCTCAAGGCCGAGGTGCAGGGCAAGGGCTGGACCGCCCAGCTGCCCAACGCCCTGGCCGCCGTCGACTTCGGCAAGCAGGAGGTGGTCACGGTCAACGCCGTGCGCGCCTCGGGTGGTGACCGGCTCGGCAAGGTCAAGCTCACCGCGACGTCGGAGAGCGACCCGGCCAAGACGGTGACGGCCACCTGTCCGGTGATCGGCCTTTAGCTTAAGGACGGGGTACGGCTGGCGCGGGCCGTACCCCATCCGCTTGAATCACCCCCGGAGGTGGTCCTTGACAGGGCAGCTGCCGGAGAAGCCGCGTTCGCGGCGTAGGAAGGTTCCATGGGCCGCGCCGGTCTCGGCCGGCATCGCGGCCGCGGCGGCCAGCGTCCTGGCCGCTTCCGTCGACTGGGACATCCCGCCCGTCGCGAAGGTGGGCGTGACGATGATCGCGGCGCTCCTCGTCGGGCTCACCACCTGGGCCACGACCGAGGCGCGGCCCAAGCGCGAGATCACGGCCGAGCCGTCCTCGCGTCCGCCGGACCAGTGGCCGCCCGTGCCCGAGCACTTCACCGGGCGCGTCGAGTCGCTCGCCGAGCTGCGGACGGTCTTCGGCGAGCGGCGCAAGTCCAAGGCCGGCGGTGTCTCACCGCCGCTGGTCGTCTCCGTGTACGGCCGGGGCGGCGTCGGCAAGTCGGCGCTGACGGCCAGGTTCGGGCAGGAAGTCGCCGGCGCGTTCCCCGACGGGCGCCTCTACGCCGACCTGCGGGGCGGCGTCGACGCCCCGGTGCGCCCGGAGGAGGTGCTGATCGGGTTCCTGCGCGCGCTGGGCGTCCGGCTGACCACCGATCCCGGCGGCCTCGACGAGCTGCGCAAGCTCTGGCTGACCTGGACCAAGGACCGCAGGATCCTCATCGGCCTCGACAACGCGCACGGCGCCGACCAGGTCAAGCCCCTGATCCCGGCCGAACCGGGGTGCGCCGTGCTGGTCACCTCGCGCCAGCCGCTGTTCCTCAACGGCACCTATGACACCCAGCTGGGCGTGTTCAGCGAGGCCCACGGCGTGGAACTGCTGGCCAGGCTGGCCGGCGGCGACCGGGTGGTCGACGACCTCACCTCGGCCAAGGAGATCGTCCGGATCTGCGACTACCTGCCGCTGGCGATCAACATCTGCGGCGGCCGGCTGGCCACCCGCGAGCACTGGACGCTGCGCCAGATGGCCGACCGGCTGGCCGACGAGCGCCGCCGCCTCGACCAGCTCGAACTCGCGCAGACCGTCGACAAGAGCGTGCGCGCCTCTGTGCAGCTCAGCTACGACGACTGCACCGGCATGCAGCGCCGCCTGCTGCGCCTGCTGTCCGCGCTCACCTCGCCCGACGTGCCCGGCTGGGTGGCGGGCGAGCTGCTCGACATCTCCGGGCTCGACGGCGCCGACCAGCTGGAGGCGCTGATCGACGCGCAGCTCGCCGAGAGCTCGGGCGTCGACCAGACCGGCGCCATGCGCTACCGCCTGCACGACCTGGTCCGGCTGTTCGCCACCGAGCTGGCCGAGGAGGACGACCAGGGCCGCCGCCGGGCCGCGATCGAGCGGGTGCTGTACGGCTACCGCCGCCGCGCGGAGGAGGCGGCCCAGGAACGCTGGCCGCAGGACTGGAGCCGCGGCGGGCGCAGCTCCGGCATCGAGGGGCAGACGCACGCGGGCGACTGGCTCAACGCCGAGCGGCTCTCGCTGCTCGCCATGATCAACCTGGCCAGGCAGTTGGAGCTGTGGGAGCTGACCTCGGGCCTGGCCAGGGCGTTCTGCTCGCTGTGCCACTCGCTGCGCGCCTACTGGACCGACTGGCACGCCGTGGCCGAGGCGGGCTGCGAGGCCGCGCGGCGCACCGGCGACCGGCGCGCCCTGGGCATCGCGCTGCTCGACCGCGCGGCCGTGCAGGGTGGTCTCGGCGGGCACGAGCAGGGCAGGGCGGGCGCCGAGCAGGCGCTGGAGATCTTCACCGACCTGGGCGAGTCGTGGTGGGCGGCCCGGGCGATGCGGGCGATCGGCATGGGCCTGTTCAACGACGGCCACCTCGACCGCGCGCAGTCCTACCTGATCGGTGCCATCACCTCCTTCAAGGGCGAAGAGGACTTCTGGTGGATGGCCCGCACCCAGCGCAACCTGGCCGAGATGCGGCTGGCCGAGCGGCGGCCCGAGGAGGCCAGGGAGCTGCTCGAAGACGCCCTTGAGGTGTTCAAGCACGCGGGCAACCGCTACTCCGAGGCCCAGACGTTGCGTGCCTATGGCGAGGTGCTCGCCGCGCAGGCCCGCGGCCGGCACCGCGAAGGCGAGCACCGGGCGGCTCTGGAGGGCTTCACCAAGGCCGGCTTCAGCCTCGACCGCGCCGCCGAGATGTTCCGGCAGCGGGGCGAGCTGTGGGAGGAGGCCCGTTGCCTGCGCGCCGCCGGCGAGGTCGGCGACCCGTCCAACGGGCTGCGCGAGCTCGACTTCGTCCGGCGGGCGGAGGAGATCCTGGTGGCCCTCGGCGACTCCTGGGGAGTGGCGCGCACGGCGCTGTCGACCGGGCGGGCGCTGGCCAGGCTGGGCCGGATCGAGGAGTCGGAGCGTGAGCTGCGCCGGGCCGTACACGCCTTCGAGGAGCTCGACGACCGGTGGTGGATGGCGCTCAGCCTGCGCTATCTCGGCGAGGCGCACCTCGACTCGGGTGGGCCGCGCGCGGCCGTCGAGCCCCTGACACAGGCCAGGGACATCTACCGCAGCCTCGGCAACGAGGCCGGCATGCGCAGGACGCTGGAGCTGCTGAGGAAAGTGGAGTCCTGATCAGGGGAGGGGAGCTCTGATGAGCTCACCGGCGGCCTGCCGGGCCTGGAAGATGCTCTCCTCGAACAGCTTGCGCACGTGCGCGGCCTGGTCGGACAGCTCCTTGATGTGCGTACGGGCCCGCTCGTCGTGGACGGTCTCGGCGATCAGCTGCTGGTAGTCCGGCGTCCGCGCGGCCAGCGCCTCCAGCCGCCGGTGCGCGTGGAAGACCTTGTCCGCCTTGACCACCTGCTTGGCGTACTTCTCCAGGTGGCGCACCCGCCGCGACAGCGACGTCCAGGCCGCGTCCAGCGCGGTGGTGTACGGCTTGAAGGCGTCCTCCATGCCGGTGGGCAGGTCGCGGGGGATGAGCCGGCCGTGCTCGGCGTGCATGGACGACAGCTTGGCCAGCCGCTGGGCGATCTGCCACACCTCCTCCGGCAACGTCACCCGATTGTCGATGGTGTCGATCAGCCCTGCCCTGTTCACCTGGGAGTTCAGGATCGCGTCCACGGCGTCCTGGGCGCGGCGAAGCAGCATCTGGCAGGGATGGTCGAGATCTTCGGGTAGGACGTAGTGGGCGGCGTACTCGGAGGCGAGCCGGAGACGTTTCTTGGCCGCCCGGTTCGTCGAGTCCACGGCCATCCACCGCAGCAGCGCGATCAGGCTCATCCCGAGCGCGGCCACGATCGCGCCGCTCGTGTCGGTCACGGCCCAGATCATCATCAGGAGCGCCGGAAGGACGAGCAGCAGGACGGGATTGAAGGAGGAGCTCATCTGCCGGCCGGTTCTGGCCATGCGGAGGATGTGCGGGCTGGATCGCAGCTGGATGGAGATGTCCGGAGACAGGGATGGGTCGATCACCAGCCTCGGGGGCAGAGCACGCGGATCCATACCGTTCATGCTGCGTTATGAACCTCGAATCCGCTCATTTTTAAGCGACATATAGGGTCTAATCAATGAACGAGATGACGCGATGGATCGATTTGGAAGGCGCCGTCAACGTGCGCGACCTGGGTGGACTCACCACCCATGACGGCGGCGTCACCCGCTACGGACGGATTTTTCGGGCGGACAATCTCCAAGGGCTCACCGACAAGGACGTGTCCCGGCTGGTCGGCGAGCTCAAACTGCGCCACGTCGTGGACCTCCGCTCCAACGCCGAGGTCGCGCTGGAGGGCCCCGGGCCGCTGACCCTGATGCCCGAGGTGACGCATCACCATCTGACCCTGTTCGCCGAGGGAGGCAGGCACACCGACGTCGAGGCCGACACCATCGACGGCGACCGGGTGCTGCCCTGGCAGGAGCGTGAGCTGGACGAGGACCTGCGGATGACCGGTTTCTACTACGGCTACCTGCGGGATCGGCCCGACGCGGTGGTGGCCGCGCTGCGGGCGATGGCGCTGAACGACGGCGCGGCCGTGGTGCACTGCGCGGCCGGCAAGGACCGCACCGGGGTGCTGTCGGCGTTGGCCCTGGAGGTGACGGGCGTCACCCGGGAGGGGATCATCGCCGACTACGTGGCCACCGGGGAGCGGCTGGAGCAGGTGCTGCGGCGGCTGCGGGGCAGCGCCACGTACCGCGACGACCTCGACTCACGGCCCGCGGACGACCACATGCCGCGGGCGCGGTACATGGAACAGTTCCTGTCGGTGCTGGACGAACGGTTCGGCGGGCCGGCGGCGTGGCTGGAGTCACACGGATGGACGGAGACCGACACGGAGACGATGCGGGCCCGCCTACGCGAGTAGGCCCTCCGGCCGTTCTTCCTTGGTACGCCTGCCGCGATGAGCCGTCTGCTCCTGCTCCCCCGGAGGGGGGATCTCTCCTAAGGACCTCAGCCGCCACGGACCGTCACCGGGGACCGAGACGGTCGTGTGACGACGCATCAGGCTCTTTCAGCCGCACCCTGCCGCAGCCGCACGACAACGCGCTCGGCCGCCGACCGGCGGGCCGCCTCGATGACGGTCAGCGCGTCGATCACGCTGTCGGGGCTCACCGGCGGCGGCGTGCCCGCGCGCAGGCAGGACTCGACGCCGCGGTAGAAGTCGAGGTACGCCCCAGCCTCGGTAGGGACCGCAGTTTTGTCGTCTTCCGTCCCGACAAGCCCCCACATCTCCTGGCTCTCCTCGCCGAACCCCGGCGAGCCGGGCGAGATCCCGGCGCGCAGCTGTTCCTCCTGCACGTCCATCCCGTACTTGACGTACGCCCCCCGCGACCCGAGCACCCGGAACCGCGGCCCGCCCTGAGCGGCCAGCGCACCCGCCCACAGGTGTGACCGGGCGCCACTGACGTGGGACAGCGCGATGAACGTATCGTCGTCGGCCGCCACCCCCTCGCGCCGGATGTCACTCTCCGCGTAGACGTCGCGCACCGGGCCGAGCAGCTGCAGCGCCTGGTCCACCAGGTGGCTGCCCAGGTCGTAGAGCAGGCCGCCGACCTCCTCGGGGCCGCCGGCCTCGCGCCAGCCGCCCTTGGGCACCGGCCGCCAGCGCTCGAACCGGGACTCCAGGCGCAGCACCTCACCGAAGCGGCCCTCTGCGGTGAGCCGGCTCAGGGTGCGGAAGTCGCCGTCCCAGCGCCGGTTCTGGAAGACGGTCAGCATCAGGGCGCGCTCGGCCGCCAGTCGTACGAGCTCGCGGGCCTCCTCGGCGGTACGGGCGAGAGGTTTGTCGACCACGACCGGCTTGCCGCGGGTGAGGGCTTCGGTGGCCACCGACACGTGGGTCTTGTTCGGTGAGGCGACGACCACGAGGTCGCAGCGGTCCCACAGCCCGGCCAATTCGGGCACGGGGATCGCGCCGTAGCGGGCGGCCACCTCGTCGGCTCGCGCCGGGTTTCCGGTGACGACGGCGGACAGCCGCAGGCCGGGCGTGGCGTGGATCAGGGGCGCGTGGAAGAACGCGCCCGCCGTGCCGTACCCGACCAGGCCGACCTCGATCTCGCTCATCGGCCCAGCGTAACGCGAGCCCCCACCGCCATCACCCGGCGCGGTGGGGGTCTCTCGCCGTGATCGGTCCGGCGTGCGGGTGGGGCCGCTCGCGTCTTTGGCCTGGCGTGCGGCGGAGGCGCGCCTCGTGGGCCGCTCCTACTCGTCGTCGCGTTCGGCCAGGAAGCGTTCGAACTGGGCGGCGAGTTCGTCGCCCGTGGGCATCGGGGTGGCCTCGGCGATCAGGTTCTCGCGGTCGGTGCCGCCCGCGAACGCGTCGTACTGCTGCTCAAGACCGCTGATCGCCGTGGACAGCTCGGTCGAGGCCTGGATCTGCTCCTCGATCTCGGTCGTGGTGCGCTGGGCCGCCTCGCGCAGCGCGTCCAGCGGGAAGAGCAGGCCGGTGCCCCGCGTGACCGCCTCCAGGGCGGCGACCGCGGCGTGCGGGTATTCGGCCTGCGACAGGTAGTGCGGCACGTGGACCGCGTACCCCAGCGCGTCGTGCCCCTGGGAGCCGAGCCGGAATTCGATCAGGGCGGCCACGCTGGCCGGCACCTGTACCCGGCCGAAGGAGCTGGTCTGGGCATTGATCAGCTCGGGACGGCTGGCGTGCATGGTGATGCCGAGCGGCCGGGTGTGCGGGACCGCCATCGGGATGCCGTGCAACGTGACAATTTTGCTGATCTTCAGCTGGTCGATGAGGGCGCCGACCGCCCGGGTGAACAGCTCCCACTCACGGTCCGGCTCGGGTCCGCTCATCACCAGGAAGGGGGTGCCGGTGGCGTCCTTCGCGGCGTAGACGGCCAGCTCGGGGCTCTCGCACTCGACCCATCTGTCGGTGTCGAAGGTCATGATGGGCCGCCGCGAGCGATAGTCGAGGAGGCGGTCCACGTCGAACGTCGCCACGGTCCGGTGCTCCAGCTCAGCCAGCAGGTGGCCCAGCGCGAGGCGCCCGGCACCACCCGCGTCGACGAAGCCGTCGAAGTGGTACAAGAGCACGGGATCGGCCAGCTCGGGCGCATCTTCTGCGAGCTTGTAGAGATCCGTCGGGTCGAACACGGTTGGACAGCCTTTCCCTAGGTACTCTCTCCAGAACCTACGACGAGCCGCAACGATTCCGTGCAAGGCACCCTATCGAGGGAGAATGGTGGACATGGACGAGGATCCGGAGCTCGAAGAGTTCGCGACACGGATGTTCGACCTGGCCAGGGCGGGCGACACGGAGACGTTGCGCGCCTACGTGGACGCCGGGGTTCCGGCAAATCTCACCAATAGCAAAGGTGACACTTTGCTGATGCTTGCGGCTTATCACGGTCACGCCGCGACCGTCCGGATGCTCGCCGAGCTGGGCGCCGACCCGGGAAGAGCGAACGACCGTGGCCAGACACCTCTGGCGGGTGCCGTGTTCAAGAAGGAGTCTGCCGTGGTCAGAGCGTTGCTCGACGCGGGCGCGGATCCGGCGGCCGGAGCCCCCTCGGCGGTGGACACGGCGCGGATGTTCGCGAACGACCAGTTCCTTGAATGGTTCCGGCAAATCGGCAAATAGCGTGAAATATGGCGAAATGTCCGGGAAGTTATCGAGTGTGGCCTTTCGAACAGTCCATCGTCATGCTGGGAAGGTGGTTACTTCTGCGCACTCCTTCAGTAGGCGACCGCTTCGCATCCCTCCATTGCCATGCCCGTTCCCGAACGAGATCAACGTGCACGCCACAGAGATCGACTCGGAAAGCCACGCATGGCTGGCCGCCTCGCACATGCTCGCCGGAGCCGACACGATCGAGCACTTCCGGCGCTCAAAGATCGGCCTGCTCGCCGCACGTACCAACCCCCTCGTGCCGCGGGACAGTCTCAGGCTGATCAACGACTGGTACAACTGGCTCTTCGCGTTCGACGACGCGTTCTGCGAGGGCGAGCTGATGGGACACCGGGCCTCTGCGCTGGCCCGCGCCCTTCCGCCGCTCCTCGAGATCCTCGACGGCCGCAAGGACCCGGACGTCACCGACCCCTTCGGGCTCGCCCTGTGCGAGCTGCTCCACCGAATCTCGGACACCGCCACCCCCGCGCAAGTGGACAGGTGGCGCATCACGGTAAAGGAGTACCTCTTCGCCCAGATCTGGGAGGCCGCCAACCGCGAGGTCGACCTGATCCCCACGCCCGAGGACTACGTGCTCATGCGCCGCATCACCGGGGCCACGTACACCTGCCTCGCGCTCATCGACGCATGCGGCGGCTACCGGCTGGAAGCGGAGGAATGGCACCATCCGGACGTGCGCGCGCTCTCCGACCTCGCCTGCGACCTCATCGGCTGGGACAATGACCTGCTGTCGTACGCCAAGGAGCGCGGCAACGACAAGGCCCGGCACAACCTCGTCACGGTGCTGGCCACGCACAAGACCCTCACGCTGCAAGAGGCGCTGCAAGAAGTGGCGAACATGCACAACGAAGCCATCGCCGCCTTCCTCGACCGGCGCGCGGCGCTCGACCACTGGGCCTCGTTACCGGTGCACAAGTATGTACGCGGCCTCGAACACTGGGTGCGCGGGCACATCGCGTTCTCGCTCGGCAGCGCCCGCTATGTCCACGCCTGGCCGATCGGTACGTGCTGGCCGCAGGCCGTCTAGTCGAGATCTCCTGGGGCGTCCAGCTCGCCGAGCGCGAGCGCGGACGCCTCATCGAGGTCGAGCCGCGTGCCCTCCTCGAAGGCGTTCTTGTAGGAGTCCTCGCCCATCACCTTCTGGCACTCCTTGACGCACTGCTCGTGGTCGCTGGTGAGGAACGGCGCGCCGAGCATGGGCAGGCCGGCCGTCTTCCAGTTCTGATGGAGCGCGCCGAGCAGTCGCGCGGCGAGCGGCGCCTGGTCCATGACGGCGAAGATCCGGGCCGTGGTCTCCAGCACCAGCAGCGTGCCGAGCGTGTCGTGGAAGTGGCGCTTGATCCGCAGTCCCTCACGCGCACTCTGCAGCGCGTCCTCGGCCCGGCCCGTCGCCAGCCGGGTGATGGACAGCGACCACTGCGCGTACGAGCTCAGCCACAGCTCGCCGCGTTCGCGGCACACCTGCAGGCAGTCCTGCAGCAGGGACTCGGCCTCATACAGCTCACCTTGCGCGGACAGCACCAGCGACAGCTCGACGATGGCCGGCAGCAGGCCCGGGTTGAGCTCCTTGTTGTCAGTGTTGAACTCGATCGCCACACCCAGCAGCGCGCTGGCCTTCTGCAGGTCGCCCTGCAGCAGGGCCGCCGTCCCCTGCATCTTGGAGGCGAGGATGACCGCCTTGGAGTCGCCGACCCTGACCGCCTCGGTGCTGCACTGCTCGGCCGCCGCCAGCGCACCGGCGCTGTCGCCCTGGCCGCTGCGTACGTAGGACAGCACCCAGAGAGCCTTGCAGCGCTGCTTGCTCACTCCCGGGTTGGCCTGCAGGGCGCGTTCCAGGTAGAGCCGGCCTTCGCGTACGAATCCGCAGCAGACCCACATGAACCACAGCGACGACAGCAGGGTCAGCGCCAGAATGGATTCACCGGGCGACCGCAGCGCGTGCTCAAGGGCCACTCGCACGTTGTCGTGCTCCTGGCGCATGCGGACGAACCAGTAGATCTGCCTCGGCCCCGACCAGGCGTCCTCGCTGCGCTGCGCCAGGCTCAGGTAGTACTCCAGATGCCGGCGCCGCATCTGCTCGGTCTGGCCGAGCTTGTCCAGCCACTCCTCGCCGTACTCCGCCAGCGTGTCGATGAGCTTGTAGCGGACTCCGGCGTGATTGCTCCTGATCAGCAGGATCGACTTCTCCACCAGCCCGGTGACCAGGTCGGTGATGTCCTCGGACGGCAGCCGGTCGTCGGCGCACACGAACCTGGCCGCGTCGAGCTCGAAATCGCCCGCGAACACCGACAGCCGCGCCCACAGCAGTCTCTCCGCCGGTTCGCACAACTCGTGGCTCCATCCGATCGCCGCGCGCAGCGTCTGATGGCGCGGTAGTGCCGTACGACTGGCTCCCGCCAGCAGGCTGAACCGGTCGGCCAGCAACCCCAGGATCTGATCGACCGACAGCGCCCGCAGGCGTACGGCCGCCAGCTCGATCGCCAGCGGAATGCCGTCGAGCCGGCGGCACAGCTCGGCCACCGCCCCGATGCTCTGCTCGTCGAGCACGAAATCGGGCATCACCGCGCCGGCCCGAGCCCCGAACAGCTGCACCGACTCATTGGTGAACAGGCTCTCGGTCGGGTCGTCGCCCGGCACCTGCAGCGGCGGAACGGGCACCACGTGCTCGTAGGGCAAGTGCAGCGACTGGCGGCTGGTGGCCAGCACCTTCAGGTTGGGAGCGCGCTCCAGCAACTCCTCGACCAGCTCGGCGCAGCCCTGCACCAGATGCTCGCAGGTGTCGATGATGAGCAGCATGTCGCGCTCGCCGACCCACTCCGACAGGGACTCGGACTCGGTCCGCGACGACTGGTCGGCGATGCCCAGCGCCGACGCGATGGTGTGCTTGACCATCCCGGCGTCCTGCAACCGGGCCAGGTCGGCGAACCAGACGCCGTCCTCGTACTGGGAGCGGATCTGGTGCGCCAGCCGAAGCACCGTGCGGGACTTGCCGACACCGCCGATGCCCGTGACCGTCACCAGCCGCGACTCGGCGAGATGTCGCTTGAGGTTGGCGAGCAAGCGGGTCCGCCCCACGAAGCTGGTCAGCTCCGACGGCAGATTGCCTTCTCGCCGCCAGCCGGTCGGGGTGGCCATGGGCGACCTCACGGGGGATAGGCGACACCTGCTTTGGCATCGTACCCTTGGGGCCCTTCGCCGCACGGGATAAGCCGCGCGGGCCGGGAATGGGTTTGTCCCTCTGAGTAGCATGTATACCGTGAGTGAATTCCTCCCGGAGCAGACGGACGACGATACGGACCTCGGCTGGGGCGACTGGCGCGACTCCCAGGACACCGACCCGGACTCCTTCTACCTCGACGACAAGCCACCTCACTGGGGTTAGGCGCGCCTTGGGCGCTGGTAAGGCAGGAAGGCCAGCTACGGAGACCGTCCTGCGGCAGGCCGCCTTGCTACTCCGCCAGAAGTCCGTCACCCACCAGAAACCGGCCGGCGCAGACGTCCGCCACCGAAGGGCTTGCACCGCTGAAAGCGTCCGCCGCTGAAAGGGCTTGCGCCGCCGATGGCATCCGATGCGGAAGGGGCTTGCGGGATCGGGGGCGTTCGCCACCGAAGGGGCCTGTGCCGCTGAGGGGCCTGCGTCACCGAAGACGGGCGACTCCGGTGGCGGTGGCGGTGGCGGGACCTTCCTGCAGCGGCAGGCGTCTTAGCTGACCACGTCTTTGCGGCGGAAGCGGCGGAAGGCCACCGCGATCAGGATGGCCGCGTACGTCACCGACACCGACGCGCCCTTGGCCATGCCGCTCCAGTCGAGCTCCGGTGCGATGGCGTCCAGCCAGGCCGTGTTCCAGAAGGTCGGCAGAAACTCCCGCAGCGACCCCAGCGCCTCCACGGCCTGCAGGATGGTGCTGATGATCCACAGGCCCACCGCCCCGCCGACCGCGCCGAGCGGTGAGTCGGTCATCGTGGAGATGAGGAACGCCAGCGCCGCCACCACCAGCTGGCTCACCAGGGCGTAGCCGATCACGATGCCGAAGCGCGGCAGCACGTCGAGCGCCGGGATCGTCTCGCCCGTGCCGGGCACCTGGATGTCGTGCCAGCCGAACGCCAGTGTGCCGGCGAGCAGTGCCATCAGGGGCAGGCAGATCACCGCCGCCGCCGAGTAGCCGAGCGCCACGATGATCTTCTGCCGCAGCAGCCGATCACGCGGCACCGGCGCGGCCAGCAGGTAACGCAGCGACGACCAGCTGGCCTCGCTCGCCACGGTGTCGCCACAGAACAGGGCGACGGCCACGACCAGCAGGAAGTTGGCCGACACCGACAGGGCGAACGCCGCGAAGTTGAGACCGCTGGCCGTCGCCAGGTCGGAGATGCGCAACGCCGACTGCTGCTGCCCGCTGGACTGCGGGCCGAACTGGAAGGCGATCACCAGGATCCACGGCAGCGCGAGCAGCAGCCCGAACATGACGAGCGTGCGCCGCCGCTTGAACTGCCTGACGATCTCGACCCGCAACGGCAACGTCCGGCGGGGCGCGTAGCCGGTCGCCGAGCGGGCCGTGGACCCGGCGGAACCTGTCGCGGTCGCTGACCCGGTCAAGGTCGCGGTCCCGTTGGTGGAGCCGTTTGTGGAGCCGTGGGTCACGACTTCTCTCCGATGAGGTCGAGGAACACGTCTTCGAGGCGCGGCCCATGTCCGTTGGTGGAGGTGGCGGCACTGAGCAGCACCGACACCGGACCCGCCGACACCAGACGGCCTCTGTGCATGACCACCACATGGCTGCACGTCTGCTCGACCTCCGCCAGGAGGTGGCTGGAGACGATCACCGTACGGCCGTCGCGGGCATAGCGCTTGAGCACCTCGCGCATCTCCCTGATCTGGGGCGGGTCGAGGCCGTTGGTGGGTTCGTCGAGGACGAGCAGGTCGGGCAGACCGAGCATGGCCTGGGCGATCGCCAGCCGTTGCCGCATGCCCTGCGAGTAGGTGCGTACGGCCCGCTCCAGCGCCTTGCCCAGATCCGCGATCTCCAGAGCTTCGTCGAACCGGGCGTCGGCGGTGGGGCGGCCGGTGGCGGCCCAGTAGAGCTCGATGTTGTCGCGGCCGGACAGGTGCGGCAGGAACCCGGGCCCCTCGACGAACGACCCGAGCCTGGACAGCACGGGAGCGCCGGGTGTCACCCGGTCGCCGAAGATGCGGACCTCACCGGCGTCGGGCTGGATGAGGCCCATCATCATGCGCATCGTGGTCGTCTTGCCCGCGCCGTTGGGCCCGAGCAGGCCCAGCACCTGACCGCGCTCGACCCGGAACGACAGGTCGTCCACAGCCAGCTCACCATTGCGGTACGCCTTGGTGAGCCCCCTGATCTCCAACGGCACCTCTTCGCCAGGCACGGGTCCCGCACCGGACGGATCGCCGTCCTCCCCGAGCACGTCGGACGAACTGCCGTCCTGCTGGACGGTGGCGGTTCGGCGCCAGTCTCGTACGGTGGAGATCCGGCGGCGGGATGGGGTTCGGCCGGTGGCCATGATGAGGGCGGCCAGCGCGATGGCGGCGAGCGGCATCGCCCACACCCACCACGCCACCCCGGTCGTGGGTGCGGCCAGCGCGGACACCGTTGGTACGGCGAGGGCGGGCGCCGCCAGGCCGACCCGGTAGGAGGCCGGTTCGACGGGTGTCGCGTAACCCATGTCGGTCGTCGTCACCGCCAGTCGCAGCCGGTGCCCCACCGCGAAGCGGTAGTCGACGGCGGGCAGCGTGACCGTGGTCTCCACGCTGTCGGCGCCTTCCGGAACCGTCACGCGCAGCGGCGAGACCAGCCCCGCGGGCAGGTTGGGCGGCTGTACGGTGTCGGCCACGTCATAGACCTTGGCGAACAGCGTCACCTGGCCCTTGCCGTAGACCTTCAACTTGACCGACGGGCTGCCGGTGAGCTGGAGCGGAGCGGTGAGCGGCGCCGACTCGAAGACGGCCACCTGGCCGGGCATGTCGAGCCCGACGCTGAGGTTGGTCGCGCCGCCGCTCCCGCCGAGCAGGCCGCCGGTGCCGGGCACGGTGGAGATGGAGGCGGGTGAGCCGCCGGGCGGGTTGGCGATGTTCTGCTCGGGGCCCTTGAGCGTGACCGCGGTGGTGGCGGTGCCGCCGAGGCCGGGGTAGGCGGCGGACTCGGGGTGGAGCCTGATGCGCTGGCGGGTGCCGGGGTCGCGGCCGCCGTCACGGGTCACGGTGAACCGCTCCGGGACCGGTGAGCCGTCACCCTTGAGGTAGTGGCCGAACCAGCCGGCCGTCTGGTCGTAGAGCCAGTCGGCCTCGCCGTTGCCGCCGTCGTGGCCGCCGTCGAACCAGGCCAGGCTCACCGGCGTGCCCGCGGCGGCGATCGCCTTGGCGTTGGCGTCGGCCTGGGCGAGCGGGAACAGCGAGTCGCGCTGCCCCTGGATGAGCAGCGTCGGCGCCTTGATGCGGCCGGCCACCGTCACCGGGCTGGACTTGCGCAGCAGCTCGATGGCCTCCGGCGTGGCCCGCCCGGTCTTGGCGACCTGCTGGTACATCTCGCAGACCGCGGGCAGGAACCTGCCGCACCTGGCCTGCTCGGCCGTCAGCGGCACGCTCTGCTGACTGAGCGCGCCCAGTCCCTGAGCGGCGCCGAGCCCCTGAGCCGCGCCGCCGCCCTGGACCGGGGCGCCGCGGCCGAAGAAGTAGCCCGCCCACATGCGCTTGAACACGCCGTTGGCCGGGCCCTGGCCACCACCGTCGGGGAACAGCGAGTCGGCCAGGTCGGCCCAGGTGATCTGCGGCACGATCGCGTCCACGCGGCTGTCGTAGGCGGCCGTCATCAGCGCGATGGCCCCGCCGTATGAGCCGCCCGCGATGCCCACACGCGGGTCGCCGGGTGCGTCGAGCCGGACCTCGGGCCGCTTGGCCAGCCAGTCGATGAGCTGCTTGACGTCCTTGACTTCGTAGTCGGCGGAGTTGAGCGCGATCTCGCCGGTCGAACGGCCGAAGCCGCGGGCCGACCAGCTCAGCACCGCGTAGCCGTCCTGCGCCAGCCGCTGAGCCTGCTGACGCACGCTCTGCTTGCTGCCGCCGAACCCGTGCGCGAGCAGCACGACCGGAGCCTTCCCCCCGCCGGCGGCCGGGAAAAACGTCGCGTCGAGCTCGACCCGCTGGTCGTCCGCCGGCCCGTCGACGACGGAGATGCGCTGGTCGAGGCCCTTCGCCTCGGAGGCGGACGGCCACACCAGCCACGTCACCACCCCCGCGAGGGCGAGCACCGCGACCAGCGCGGCCACACGTTTCATGTGGTTGAGCCTACTTTCCGCACCTGAGAAACCCCTGAGACAGTGGATCAGCCCAAGATCGCGTAGACCGTGGACGCCCGTGCGGCCGGCTCGGCCGCCCCGTCGGCCGTCAGCGTCACGTCGGAGAAGGCCAGCGTCCGGCCGAGTTTGGAGATGCGTACGTCGATGAGCACGTCCTTGCCCGTCACCGGCCGCTGGAACGTCGTCGACTGCTGCACCGTCGTCATCGGCACGAACCCGCCCCTGGCCGAGGAGATCGCGATGACCGTGGCCGTGTCGGCGGCGGCCATCATGGCCTGGCCACATAGGCCGCCGCCCTCTCTGGCCAGCGCGTCGGACCAGGGCAGGCACACCACCGCGTGGCGCTCACCCAGCTCCCGCACGCGCAGCCCGAGCTGCTGGATCCAGGGCGCGAAGTAGTCGCGCAGAATGGCCTCACCGTCTTCTGGAGTCACCAGCCCATCATGCAGGCTGGCAGGCATGAGCGAGGAGACGCGGCGAGAGCCTGTGGATAACTTCCTGCCACGGACGCCGCCTGTGGAAAAGCCGCCCGTGAGTGAGGTCTTTCTGCCCGCCACGTACGCGCACGCCGTCCCGTACGACCTCTACGATCGGCTGCGGCGGGAAGCCCCCGTCTGCCGGATTCCGGAACCGGCGGTCGGCCCGTGGCGCGAGGGGCCCGGATACTGGGGCGTGTTCCGGCACGCCGACGTCAAGCACGTGCTGCGCGCGGCCGACGACTTCTCCTCGCACCTGGGCGCCACGCAGATCCGTGACCCCGACACCCCCGCCGACCTGGCCTTCGTGCAGGCGATGATGCTGAACACGGACCCGCCGGACCACTCCCGGCTGCGCAGGATCGTGGCGGCCGCGTTCACGCCGCGCGCGGTGCGGGCGCTGGAGCGGACGATCGCGGAGCGGGCCGCGTCGCTGTTCGCCGCGGGCTCGTGCGACTTCGTGGAGGTCGCCGCCGACCTGCCCGTCTGGACGCTCGCGCACGTCATGGGTGTGCCGGACGAGGACAGGCGGCTGCTGTACGACTGGGCGTCCCGGGTGATCGGCTACCAGGACGCCGACTATGCGGGGCTGTCCACGGCCGACGCCGAGTCGCTCAGCCCGATCGGCCGCCTCGCCACTGCCTCCCGTCCGCGGCTCGGGCCGGGGGTGAACCCTCGCTCCCGGGCGGCATTGGCGGACATGTTCGCGTACGCGCACGCCCTGGCCAAGACCAGCCACGGCGAGTCGGTCATGTCGGCCATGAGGGACGGCGGCCTGACCGAGGCGGAGTTCGAGAACATGTTCTTCCTGTTCGCCGTCGCCGGCAACGAGACGCTGCGTAACGGCATCCCCGGCGGCCTGCTCACCCTCCTCGAACACCCCGCCCAGCTGGCCCGGCTGCGCGCCGACCCCGCCCTGCTCGGCTCGGCGGTGGAGGAGATGCTGCGGTTCTGGCCGCCGGTCATGGACTTCCGCCGTACGGCCACCCGCGACCTCACACTCGGCGGCCGGAGCATCCGCGCGGGCGAGAAGGTCGTCGTCTACCACGCCTCCGCCAACCGTGACCCGTCCGTCTTCACCGACCCCGACCGGTTCGACATCGCCCGCACCCCGAACGACCACGTCAGCTTCGGCTTCGGCCCGCACTTCTGCCTCGGCGCCCACCTGGCGCGCGTGCAGTTCCGGGCGGTCTTCGCCGAGCTGCTCGCCTGGGACGTCGAGCTCGCGGGGGCGCCCGTTCGCCTCACGTCCAACTTCCAGAACGGGCTCAAACACCTGCCCGTACGGCTGAGCCACCGAGGAAAGCCGTTGACCTCCGCCTGACCATGCGCGCCGGTCTCGATGCCTTCGACGGCAGAACAACAGCACGAGGGACATGCACGTATTGCTCCGGAAGAAGGCATCGTAAGATTTCCGCCGTGAAGGCTCCCGCAATCATCAAGACCGCCGCCGAGTGGGCCCTGCCGCATTGGACCCGCGGGCAGGCGGGGCGCGAGACGCCGCCCGACCTGTTCAGGGTTCTCTACTACGGCTGGCTGGTGGCGTTCACGTTCAAGGTGCTCGGCGCGACCTGGGACGTCTCCTGGCACTTCAAGTGGCTGCGCGACGACCTGGCGCCGCCCCACCTGCTCAACTCCGTCGGCACGGCCCTGGCCCTCGCGCTGACCGTGATCCACGGCTACACCGGCTTCGGCGTGGACAAGGCGGCGCTCCGGCTGATCCAGTGGGGCACCGGCATATTTCTCGTCGCGGTGCCGCTGGACCTGATCAACCACCGGGTCAACGGCCTGGACATCACCTCGTGGAGCCCGTCCCACCTCATGCTGTACGGCGGCTCGTTCTTCATGATCGCCGGGGTGATCCGCGGCTGGTTCATGGGCGCGCCGCCCGGCAGGGAGCGCACGGTCATGCTGGGCGCGTTCTTCGCGTTCTTCCTGGAGAACGTGCACTTCCCCGAGCAGCACCAGGAGTACGGCATCCTGTCGATCGGCGCCTGGGACAACCACGCCATCTACGCCGAGCCCATCCTGCTGCGATTCGCCGCCGACCAGATGGGCCGTCCGGTCGACCGGGTGATGATGACCAACTTCACCCTTCCTGTGCCCGACTTCCTCTATCCGGTGTACGCGGTGGTCGTCGGTGTGACCGTGCTGGTCGTGGCCCGGATGATGATCGGCAGGTTCGGGGCGGCGACGCTGGTGGCCGGCTCCTACCTGGCGTTCAGGACGGTGGCCTGGCCGTTGCTGACGTTCACCAATTTCCCGCCGTCCGCGCTGCCGTACTTCCTGGTGATCGCCGGTATCTGCGTGGATCTCGCGTTCGCCGTACGGCTGCCCATGCGGGGTCTGGCGCCGGTGCGCGCGGTGCTCGGGGCGGCCGTGGCGACCGCCGCCGTCTACGGTGCGCTCACCGCGCAGAGCTCGATCATGGGAGCGGTGTACGGCTCGCTGAAGGGGCAGACCGGCCTGCTCGGCGCGCCGCCCCTGGTCCCGTCGTCGGCCGTCTGGGCCGGGGCGGGGCTGATGATCGCCTGGCTGGTCTGCGAGTGGCTCGCGACGCGGCGTCAGCCGATCGAAGCCCGGGTGATCGCGACCGCCACGCCGTAGGCCATCCCCATCAGGGCGACCTCGGCGGCCACCCAGCCGACCACGGCCGTGGGCTCGGCGCGGCGGATCAGCGGCAGCAGCCGGAACCTGATGTGCCCGGCCAGCGGTACCAGCAGCGCGGTGAGCGTCAGCTTCACCACCACGAGCACCCCGTAGTGACTGGTCACGATGGCGCCCGGCAGCTCAACGCCGGGCGTCAGCGCCATCGTGCCGAGCCCGGTGATCAGCCCGGACAGGCCGACCAGCAGCAGGCAGACGGTCGCCATCCTGGAGAAGCGCGGCAGCGCGGCGGCCAGCAGCGACGGACGCGGCGCGACGAACACCGCCACCGCCACCAGCCCGCCCGCCCACGCCGCCGCGCCCATCACATGCGTCTCCATCGCGATCATGATGGGGTCGTGCCAGACGGAGTTGACCGCGTGACCGGTCACCGGAATCGGCAGCAGGCCGAACAACGCCACGATGATCCGCAGCTCGGCGGGCACCTTCTCGCCGAACCGCACGGCCATCAGCCCGATGCCCGCGGCCACCAGCGCGCACGCGGCGCTGAACAGCAGCCCCTGCCCGGTGCCGACGCCGTCGACGTAGGCGGCGATCATGCCGACCGTGGGCAGGCCGCCCGGGTTCAACTCGGCCGTCTGGAACACGATCGTCAGCAGCGCGCAGACCGCCCACGCCCACGCGGCGGTGACGGTGAGCGGTCGCGTCCTGCGCAGGACCGGCTCGGTCAGGTCCGGCGCGTCGAAGCCGAGCAGCTTGGGCACCAGGCTCAGCCCCACCACGGCCACGGCCGCCAGATCGAGCAGCACCCGTACGATCGGCAGCCCGTACGCCACGACCGGCCCCGGCATCGGGATGCCCGGCACCGCCTCCTGGGCGGTGAACGTGCTGGCCGCCACGGCGGCGACGATCGCGCACACCGCGAACGCCCCGACCACCCACCGCCCGCCGATCCGCTGCCTAGGGAGAGCGGTGATCGTCACGCCCCGGCCCCCTCTGTGTCGCGCGCCTCACCATCGCGCGCCTCGCTGTCGGCGGGGGCCGGGGTGCGGGCGCGGCGCAGGGACACGGCCGTGCCGGCGGCCAGCACCAGCAGCGCCCCCACGATCCAGACCACGGCCATCCCCGCTCCGCCGTTCGCCGCCGCCTCGGCGGCCTCGGCTCCGGCGTCCCCGGTGCCGCCCTTGACGGCGTCCTGCGTCCCGGCGCCCTCCTGTACGGCCGTGGCGCCCGCCGCGAGGGTGAAGCTGATCTTGCCGGTGACCGGATGTCCGTCGGCCGACAGGATCCGGTAGCCCACCACGTAGGCCCCGGCCGTCCGCAGCGGCTTGACCTTGATCGACACCTTCTCGGCGGCGACCTCGGCCGTCCCGTCGGCCCACGCCGTGCCGTCGGCCCCGGTCACGCCCACCTGCGCGTATCCCTGGCGTACCGCCTGGTCGAACACGAGCGTGATCCGCCCGGGCGCGGCGCTCAGCGTCGCGCCGTCCTTGGGGTCGCTGCCGACCAGCACGTTGTGCGCTCGCGCCGGGAGAGCGACGCCCACCCCGGCGAAGGCGAGCAGCAGGATCACGACCAGCCGCCGCACCGAACTCGTCAAGTCTCTACTCGCAAAGTCTTGTCGCCGGGTGAGCCGGTGAACCGTGCCGCTCAACGCGACCTCCTCATCACCCTCGTAATAAGAGTGGACGCCAACAGAAACCCGAATATCGTCTCACCATGACGAACCTGTTCGGCGGCGCCGCCCCCTTCTACGTGAAGTACCGGCCCGGATACGGGGAAGAGGCGATCGGCTGCCTGGCACGGGCGTTCGGTCCCGGCAGCCGGGTGCTCGACCTCGGCTGCGGCCCCGGTACGGTGGCGATCCCGCTGGCGGGGGCCGTGCGCGAGGTGCGCGCCGAGTTCGCGATGAACGAGTTCACGGCGGCCAACTCCTTCCAGGCCAGCGGGGAGCACCATGACGACGTGCTCGCGGACTCGCCGTTCGACCGGCTGGAGTCGAGCCTGTTCGAAAAGCGGCTGACCTGGGACCTCGACGCCGTGATCGGGCTGCAGTTGTCGTACTCGTACACCACTCCCGACAGGCTCGGCGACAGGGTGGCGGAGTTCACCGACGCGGTCCGGCGGGTGCTGCTGGCCGCCAACCCGTCGGGCGTGTGGGAAGAGCGGGCGATCACCGAGGTGCTGGTCGCCCGCCGTTCCTGAAAAACCTTCAGTCCCAGATCCCCATGACCTGCCAGATCGGCCGGGTGAGAGCGTTCACCAGGCCGATCTCGGTGCACAGCTCGCGGGTCTTGCCCACTGAGTCGCGGATCTCCCGCTTGGCCGCCGGGTTGCGCAGGTACACCTCGGTCACCACGTCACACGGGATGGCGAACCGTCTGATCATCGGCCCCGGTGGCGCCAGCATGATCCTGGCCATGATCCCCAGGATGATCGGCGAGGCGACACCCAGCATGAGGCGCCGGTAGCGCGGCATCCTCGGCACCCGGTTGCGCAGGTAGTGCCGGGCGAAGGAGATGTGCCTGGCCTCCTCCGCGATGTGGATGCGCATGATCGTCTCTTCGAGCGGGTGGTGGACCCGGTCGTCCTTGAGCACCTTGCGCTGGACGTGGTCGATCGGGTCCTCGCCGCCGAGCACGAACACGAAGAACAACTCGGTCGAGATCAGCGGGATCCAGGGGGCGACCTGGGCGAGCAGGCTGAGCGGCCCCGGCATGCCGCGCACGGGGAGCTTCGTCCGGTTGACGAACTCCTGGAACATCATCCCGTGATGTCCCTCTTCGATGGTCTCGTGGTAGACGTAGCGGAATTCGGGTGACCCGTTCGGCAGCCGGTAGGCGTAGTTGAGCAGGCCGCGCTTGAGCAGGTTCTCGAACTGCAGCCCGATCTTCATCGCCGTGGCCAGCCGCCACAGCCCGATCCTGGCCCGCGTCTCGGGGGAGCGGCTTCGATACCACGGGTGGGCGCCGAGCTTGTCCACCTGCGGCAGCTCCCAGCGAGGGTCGGTCTGGTCGACGAGGAACTCCGGATCCTCCCAGGGGATGTCCTTGTACGGCTCCCAGTGCTTGTCGACCGACGCCTTCGACAGGCGCTGGATGACCGCCTCGTAGGCGCTGCGGTCGGCGACCCGCTCGTCGGTCTCCCTGGCGGTGGTAGAGCTCGGTGCGCGTGTCATCGCCTGCTCCTCTCCTCGCCCGGTAATTGTACGAAGCATCCAATAAGAGGGGAAGAGTGACGCCGATCACAGGTCGTCCGGGTTCAGGCCGACCTCTGCGGCGGCCGTCGCGCGGAGGAGCCGGGTGGCCCAGCGGCGCGACACGACCTTGGGGTGCACGTGGATCTGGATGGCCAGCCCGTCGAGCAACGCGAAGATCCGCCAGGTGGACTCCTCGGGGTCGGGGCAGACGAAGTCGCCCGACGCCACGCCGGCCTCGATGATCTCGCGCAGCAGGGTCCTGCCCCGCAAGTCGAGCCGTCGCGCGGTCTGCTCCAGCTCCTTGTTGCGCATGGACTCCGACCAGGCGTCGATCCACAGCCGCCAGCCATCGGAGGAGCCCGCGGGGGAGGAGCGGCGCAACAGCGCGCGCAGCCGCTCGCGCGGTGTGCCCGGCGACTGCTCGATGGCGTCCAGGGTGTCGAGATGCATCTGGGCGGCAAAGGCGAACGCCTGCGCGAACAGCTCGTCCTTGGTCTCGAAGTGGTAGAACAGCAGGGCCTGGCTCACGCCGGCGGCTCTGGCTATGTCGATCGTCCTGGTATGCCCGAACCCCTGCTCGGCGATCACTTCGCAGGCCGTCTTCAGTAAATCTTCGCGCCGTAATCGGCTGAAACCCCGTGTCACAGCGGGCCACTTTAACTACTAACCCGGGGGATTTGTAGGACAAACCGGGCGCCGATGTCGGAATCTTCGACCGTGAGAGTACCACCGTGCGCCGTGGCGATCTCGCGGGCGATGGGCAGCCCGAGCCCCGTGCCCCCCGCGTCGCGGTTGCGTGAGGCGTCCAGCCGGGTGAACCGGCGGAAGACGTTCTCGCGCTGGTCCGGCGCGATCCCCGCGCCGTCGTCCAGGACCTCCAGTACGCCCCAGTCGTCCCGCTCGTCGACGGTCACGGTGATCGTGGACTCGGCGTGCCGCTCGGCGTTGTCGAGCAGGTTCGCCAGCAGGCGGGTCAGGCGCAGCGGGTCACCGGTCACCACCACCGGACGCAGCTTCAGCTCCACGCGCTTGCCGGGCGGCCGGCGGGCCAGCTCCTCCTTGACCAGCTCGGCCAGGTTCACGTCGGCGCCCAGACCGGGCGCGCCCGCGTCGAGCTTGGCCAGCGTCAGCAGGTCGGTGACGATGGCCTGCAGCCGGTCGAGGCTCGACAGCAGGGCCACGGCGGTGCGCGGCCAGTCGGCCTCGTCCGGATGGAGCATGGCCTCCTCGATCTGGGCGCGCATCGCGGTGAGCGGCGTACGCAGGTCGTGCGAGGCGTCGGCGGCGAACCTGCGCTCCTGCTGGACCGCGTGCTCCAGCCGGTCCAGGGTCTGGTTCACGGTCCGGGCGAGGTCGTCGAGCTCGTCGCGGTGCGGCAAGGGCGGCACCCGGCGGCCCAGGTCCGTGGCGGTGATCTCGGCCAGCTCGGTCTTGATGTCCGTGACGGGCCGCAGCGCCTTGACCACCGTCATCCTGGCCACGTACGCCGAGATCGCGGAGAGCAGCAGCACGGCGAGCAGCACGCCCACCACATAGAGCGGGCTGATGTACCAGGGGACGGCCGGGATGTAGGCGCAGACCGTCCAGAACGCCGACCCGACCGGCACCCGGTACCCCACGACGATCAGGCATTTCACGCCCGGCACCCGGTTGGTGCAGACCGTGGCGTCCAGGCGGTTGTCGTCGCCCGTGGAGGTGTCCCTGATGAGCGGCGGATAACCCAGTAGTCTTGGGCTGGCCTGCCGTACCGTGCCGTGGTCGTCGATCACCTGGAGGAGATCGACGTCCTCGGTGCTCGCCACGGGCCTCATCCGCTCCGGCGCGGACCGCTGGACGCTGACCGCGACCCGGCGAGCGGCGCCGGCCGCGTGCTCGATCTGGTATCCGGTGAGCGCGCTGTGCGCGAGCGGTGTGATGAGCACCGCGGTGACGAAGTAGCCGACCAGCGTCGACAGCAGGGCGGCCACCGTCATCCGGCGCCGCACCGACCACTTGGCGAACACCGCTCAGCCTTCCACGATGGGGAGCCGAGGGAGCCGCACCACGAAACGGGCGCCGCGGTCGGAGTCCTCCAGGGTCAGGGTGCCGCCGTGAGCCAGCGCGATCTCGCGGGCGATGGCCAGCCCCAGCCCGGTGCCGCAGGCGTCGCGCTCGCGCGCGGCACTCAGCCGGGTGAAGCGCTGGAACACCACCTCCCGCTGGTCCGGCGCGATGCCCGCGCCGTCGTCCACGACCTCGATCACGGCCGCCCCATCGTCGTGCCGTACGGTCACCGCGACCTGGGACTCGGCATGGCGCTCCGCGTTGTCCAGCAGGTTGGTGAGCAGGCGGGCCAGCCGGACCGGGTCGCCCATGACGATCACGCCCGGCTCCAGCGTGGTGATCATCGGCTTGGACCGCCGCCCGGCTGTCTCGGCGCCGACCAGCTCGGCCAGGTCGACGGGCTCGCGGACGGCGGGGGCGCCCGCGTCGAGCTGGGCCAGCGTCAGCAGGTCGCCGACGATGGCCTGGAGGCGGTCCAGGCTGCCCAGCAGCGCCACCCCGGTCCGCTGCCAGTCGGCGTCGCCGGGATGCAGCATGGCCTCTTCGACCTCCGCGCGCATGGCGGTGATCGGGCTGCGCAGGTCGTGCGAGACGTCGGCGACGAACCTGCGCTGCCGCTCGGCCGCGCACTCCAGCCGGTCGACCGGCCGGAGGGTCCTGGCCACCACCCGGGACACGCCGAACCAGGTCAGCGCCACCAGCGCGAGCGAGTCGCCGCCCAGGAACCCCAGCATGGCCGGATGGACGTACCGCGGCACCATGGCCCCGGCCGCGTAGATCAGCCAGTCGCCGCCCCGCTCGTAGACGCGCAGGACGGTCAGGATCTCGCACCGGCCGGGGAAGTCGGGCAGGTCGCACACGACCCGGGTGCGGTTGGCGTTGTCGGCGTCGGGTGTCCACTCGCTCATGCGCGGGCGGCCGGTCAGGTTCGCCGTCGTGGACACCACGCGTCCGGCCGAGTCGACGACCTGGATCCCGTCCACCTCGCCGCTGATGACCGGAGGCAGCTCGTGCCGCTTGACCAGGTGCACCACGCGCAGGGCGGCGGTGAGCACCTCGTTGGTGCGGCGCCCGACCACCGTGGTGTGCACCGCGTGCAGCGCGAGCGCGCTGACCACGACGCACAGCAGCGCCATGGCGACGCTCGCGAACAGCGTCAACCGCGCACGCACGGACCGCCCGAACCGTGTGACCACGCCTTTCCCCCCGGCGATCAGCCGATCACACCTAGTAGCCCCCATCCTAATTAACGGAGATTCGGCGACAAATCCGGATAAAACGCCAACCGAACGGCGCTCTATGCGTGCCGCATTCGGCTGGTTAGAGTAAGTGAGCACTGATGTCAGGGAGACGATGTGAACCTTGATGAGTATCGGCATGCCGCCAGGGCCTGGCTCCTCGAAAACGCTTCGGCCGGTGACTCCCCGGAGGCCGACCCGGTCGCCAGGGCCAAGGACTTCATGGCCCGGCTCTACGACGCCGGATACTCCGGCATCACCTGGCCGGCCCGCTGGGGCGGCCAGGGGCTGACGCAGGCGGAGGAGCGCGCGTTCGCCGCCGCGGCCCGCGACTTCACGTTGCCCACCTACGTCTTCTCGATCGGCCTCGGCATGACGGGCCCGACGCTGGTCGACCGGGGCACCGACGAGCAGCGCGAACGCTTCGTCCGGCCGCTGCTGCGCGGCGAGGAGATCTGGTGCCAGCTCTTCTCGGAGCCCGGCGCGGGCAGCGACGTGGCCAGCCTGCAGACCAGGGCCGTACGTGACGGCGACGATTGGATCGTCAACGGCCAGAAGGTCTGGACCTCGGTCGCCCACCACGCCGACTGGGGGCTGCTGCTGGCCCGCACCGACGTCGAGGTGCCCAAGCACAAGGGCCTGACCATGTTCGTGGTCGACATGCGCCATCCGGGCGTCACGATCCGGCCGCTCAAGGACATGACCGGCCGGGCCAACTTCAACGAGATCTTCTTCGACGACGTCCCCATCCCCGACGCGCACCGCGTCGGCGAGATCAACGACGGCTGGAGCGTGGCCGTCACGACGCTCCTGCACGAGCGGCTGTCGATCTCGGCGGGCGTCGGCATGGGCCAGGGCAAGGACGACCCCACTTCCCTGGCGGCGCTGCGCCAGGTGGTCGACACCACCGACCCGCTGGTCAGGGACGAGCTGGTCGAGCTGCACATCCGCTCGCGGGCGCTCGCCCTGTTCAACCAGCGCCTCTCCCAGGAGACCAAGGCGGGCATCTTCCCCGGTGCCCGCGGCAGCGCCGCCAAGCTGCTGCTGGCCGAGCTGTACCTGTACCAGGCCGACCTCGCGACCCGGCTCGTCGGGCCCGAGGCGGTCGTCGGTGGCCACCCGCTGGCGCAGGCGATCTCCATGGCGCCCGGCATGTCGCTGGGCGGCGGCACCAACGAGATCATGCGCAACATCATCGGCGACCGCGTGCTGAACCTGCCGCCCGAGCCGCGGGTGGACAAGACCGTGCCGTTCAAGGACCTGAAGGTGGGGACGCAGGGGTGAAGCTCGTACTCAGCCAGGAGCAGCAGGAGCTCCGCGCCGCCGTCCGCTCGTTCCTGGCCGCGGCCTCGCCGCTGGCCAAGGTCCGTGAGGGCTACGACCGGGAGGTGTACGCGCGGCTGAACGGCGAGCTCGGCCTGTCCGGGCTGATCATTCCGGAGGAGTACGGCGGGGCGGGCGCGGGCTTCGCGGAGCTGGCCGTGGCGCTGGAGGAGACGGGTGCCGCGTTGCTGCCCGGACCCTTCCTGGCCACGGCGTTCGCCACGATCGCGCTGACCCGGGTGCCGGACAAGGAGCTGCTGACCGCCATCGCCGAAGGCCGGATCACCGCCACGCTCGCCATCGGCCCACTCACCACCGGCCCGCTCGACCGGGTGATCAACGGGATGGAGGCCGACGTCCTCCTGCTGCGCGACGGCGGGGTCCTCACGGCCGTCGACCTCACCGCGCCCGGCGTCACCAGGACCGCCCTGGAGACGCTCGACCTGACCCGCGGCCAGGCCCGCGTGGAGCTGGACGGCGTGCCCCGGCGTGAGCTCGGCCCGCTGCCGGACGGCGTCGACGACCTGCTGGCCGTGGCGCTGGCGGCCGAGCAACTCGGCGTGCTGCGCGCCGCGCTGGCCGCCATCGTCGCCTACGCCAAGATCAGGGTCGCCTTCGGCCGCTACATCGGCTCCTACCAGGGGGTCAAGCACAAGCTCGCCGACATGCACTGCAAGCTGGAGCAGGCCGAGTCCATCGTCCGCTTCGCCGCCTGGGCCGCCGACGAGTCGCCGGAGGAGCTGCCCGCCGCCGCCGCGCTCGCCCAGGCGTACGTGGGGCGGGCCTGCTTCGAGGTGGCCCGTGACCACCTGCTGCTGTACGGCGGCATCGGCTACACCTGGGAGCACGACGCGCACCTGTTCTACAAGCGGGCCAAGGCCGACGAAGTGCTGCTCGGCCCGCCCCGAATCCACCGAGCCCGCCTCGCCGAGCTGCTGGAGCTGTGACGGACATCAGTGGACTGCCCGGCTTCTACGCGATCGCCGCCGCCGACCCGGACCGGCTCGCGGTCATCGACGTGGACGGGTCCCGGACCACGTACGGCGAGCTGCTCACCCGGGTCAACCAGGTGTCGCACGGCCTGCGCGCCCGTGGGCTGACCGACCGGGACGTGGTGGCCGGCGTGCTGCCGAATGGCCTCGACGCGGTGATCATGATCATGGCGACCGGGCAGATCGGCCTCTACTACGTGCCGATCAACTGGCATCTCACCGAGGCGGAGGTGGCCTACATCCTGGCGGACTGCGACGCGAAGATCGTGGTCACCGCGGACGGCCACGTACCCGGGAGCGAGATCGGCACGGCCGGGCTGGCCGAGGGTCAGCCCGGAGACGCGCCCGGCGGGCGGGCCGGCGGGGCCGTCATGTGGTACACCTCCGGCACCACCGGCTTCCCCAAGGGCGTGCAGCGGCCGCTGTCCGGAGCCGAGCCCGAGGCGGTCGTCCCGCTCTATGTCTGGTTCCTCGGCGAGATCGTGGACCTGGTGCCCGGTGAGGCAGTGCACCTGGTCACCTCGCCGATGTACCACTCGGCGCCGTGCGCCCACACGCAGTTCGCGCTGCATCTCGGCCACACCGTGGTGATCACGCCACGCTTCGAGCCGGAGAACATCCTGGAGCTGGTCGAGCGCCACCAGGTGACGAACGCGATGATGGTCCCGACCATGTTCCACCGGATGCTGCGGCTGCCGGAAGAGGTCAAAGCGCGCTACGACGTGTCGAGCCTGCGGCAGGTCATCCACACCGGCGCGGCCTGCCCGGTCGCGGTCAAGCAGGGGATCATGGACTGGTGGGGGCCGGTGCTCTACGAGTACTACGGCTCGACCGAGTCGACGATCGCCTTCTCGGTCAAGCCGCACGACTGGCTGGCCCGGCCCGGCACCGTGGGCAAGCCGGCGCCCACCTTCGAGGTCAGGATCCTCGACGAGGCCGGCCAGGAACTGCCGACCGGCGAGCCCGGCATGATCTACGTCAAGTCCAGCCTGGGCACCTTCGAATACCGCAAGGACCCGGCGAAGACGGCCGCCAGCATGCGCGGTGAGTGGTACACCCCCGGCGACATCGGCTACCTCGACAAGGACGGCTTCCTGTTCCTGTGCGACCGGCGCACCGACCTGATCGTCTCCGGCGGGGTCAACATCTACCCAGCCGAGATCGAGGCCGCGCTGCTGGAGCACCCCCTCGTGGCGGACGTGGCCGTCATCGGGGTGCCCGACGAGGAGTGGGGGCACAGCGTGGTCGCCCTCGTCCAGCCGGTGGCGGGCGCCACGGGCGACTCCGAGCTCACCGCCGAGCTGCTGCGGCACTGCGAGCCGCGCATCGCCCGGTTCAAGCACCCGAAGGTGATCCAATACCGGGACGCGCTGCCCCGCACGCCGACGGGGAAGCTGTCGCGCTCCAAGGTCAGGCGGGAGTACCTCGACTCGCGGTGAAGACCAGCTCGTCGGTGTACCCCTTCTCGTCGCCCAGGTAGAACCGGGTCGACAGGGTGCGGTCGGCCGGGTCGAAGACCGTGCTCCACACCGTGCGGAACGGCAGCGCCGGGTCCGGCCGCACGGCCAGCAGGCTCGCGCGCAGATCCTCTGGCGACATCGGCGCGCCCTTGCTCCGCTCGTACAGCGAGCGCAGCCGCTCGAACGTCTGGAAGCTGGACTCGGTGTCCTCGGGCAGGTCCATCGGGTCGGGGTGGCGGTGCAGGAGGTGGTTGGTGACGCAGAGCGGCGCGTCGCCGAACTCGATGATGTGCTCCGCGCCGTCCGCGCCGCGCTCCCACACGAACGCCCGGCCGTGCGCGTCGGCGACGAGGTAGTGCAGCGGCACGCCGTGGTCGTACTGCTTGGCGCCGAGGAGCGCCTGCTTGGCCTGCTCCACATTCTCGCAGGTGTCGACGAGGAACCGGGGCAACTGCGCGCTGCCCACCCCGACCTGCGGCGAGACGTCCTGCGGCGGCTCGGCGCTGGAGAAGTCGGCGATGAGCAGCATGACGACCAGACCGGCCTCGTTGACGCCGTCCATGCAGCCGTCGAGCTCGGACATCGTGATGACGGTGGAGGCCAGGCCGGTGTCGGGCACCGTGGTGATCACGTACGGCCTGGACGACATCGGCAGCTCGCCGGGCCGGGCGGCCTGGCCCATGATCTCGCTGGTGGTCGTGGTGAAGAAGTCGTAGTTGCGGCCCACTCTGCCGTGGCCGTCGGTGCCGGCGGACGGCGGGCACCACAGCGCTGAGCAGCCCGAGCCCGCGGGCACGTAGCCCAGGCCGTCGAGGGCCAGCTCGTCCTGGTCGGGGTCGAGCCCGAGCGCCGCGGCGGCGCCGTCCATGCGGGCGTGGTGCTGGGGCCAGTGCCGCTCGAACCAGGTCCGGCGGGCCCGGTTGACGGCGGGGTCGGCGGGCGTCGGCGCCCAGCCGAGCCTGAGGGCCTCCTCGGTGAGCGCCCGGCCGATCTCGACCTGGCTGCCGTGGAGGGTCAGGTGGCGGACGAGCTGGAAGTCGTTCCTGCCGCCCGCGATCTGCGTCATGTTCTTCATGACCGCCAGGCTGCCGCCGGGCGCTGACCGTTCTCCTACCGTCGACTGACCGTCTCCATCAGCGACGTACGGCGCGTTGGTAGCGATCCGCCAGGAGCAGTACGTGCTCGGCCAGCTCCGGCGGGTCGAGCACCTCGAAGTCCACCCCGATGAACCCGATCCACACGGCCATCCCCGGCAGGTCGTCGCCGCTCAGCCTGACCAGGCAGGTCGCCTCGTCGACCGGCTCGATGTCCAGCTTCAGCGGCGACCGGCGCATCACCTCGGCCGGGCTGTGCAGCAGTACCGTCGCGTGATAGCGCCACATCGCGGTGGTCACGCCCTTCTCCACCCACGCGGCCACGTCACCGTCGCCGGGCAGCTCGCGAGGCGTGAACCGGGGTCCCGTGGCCGGTGTCCGCAGCAGGAGGCGGTCCACCCGGAACGTCCGCCAGTCCCGCCGCTCGATGTCGTAGCCGACCAGGTACCACCGGCCGCGCCGGTGGACGAGCCGGTGCGGCTCGGCGTCGCGCATGGCCGAGGAGCCGTCGTGGCCGGTGTAGTCGAAGCGGAGCCGTTCGTGGTCGCGGGCGGCGTTGGCGATCGTGGTCAGCACCTCGGGCGCCACCGACGGGGCGTCGCCGGGGACCTGCACCGTGTAGGTGTTCAGGGCGTTGACCCGGCGCCGCAGCCGCGACGGCAGCACCTGCTCCAGCTTGGCCAGGGCGCGTACCGAGGTCTCCTCGATGCCCTGGACGCCGCCGCCCGCCGCGCGGCCGAGACCGACGGCCACCGCGACGGCCTCCTCGTCGTCGAGCAGCAGCGGCGGCAGCGCGGCCCCGGCGCCGAGCCGGTAGCCGCCAGCGACACCCGGCGTGGCGTGCACGGGGTAGCCGAGGCTGCGCAGCCGCTCGACGTCGTTGCGGATCGTCCTGGTGGAGACCCCGAGCCGCGTGGACAGCTCGGGGCCCGACCAGTCCTTGTGCGCCTGGAGCAGGGACAGCAGCTTGAGCAGGCGGGCCGAGGTGTCGAGCATGCCTGCCAGTCTGCCCGCCATCGCGGAAAGCCTGGTTCCGCGATGCGGGTCAGCCGAACAGCTTTTGCGCTTGCTGGGTCACCGTCAGCACGGTGAGCGTGCCGAAGAAGGCGATCGACCAGACGAGCGCGCCCAGCCGGTACGACCTGACCTTGAGGGCTTCCGGCAGCGACCGGCGGTTCAGCACGATCAGCAGGATCGAGTAGACGAACATCATCACCGCCGCGAAACTGGCCGAGAACACCAGCAGGATCAGCGGCTGGTCGAACCCGAGCAGCAGGATCACGACGCCGAGCAGCGCCATCGCCCACACGATGAAGAAGTACACGCGGTTCTCGGAAATGGCCTTGTCCCGCAGGTAAATGGTCTTCAGCGCGTCGGAGGCCAGCCGGGAGGTGTAGTCGACGATGCCCATGGCCGAGGCGAACAACGACAGCGCCCCGATCACCCAGAACAGCACGCCGAACCACGGCCCCACCGACGCCTTCAGCGCCTCGCCCTCGACCTGCAGGAACCCGATGCCGTTGGCAAGCCCCGGCTTACCGAACACCGTGGAGTAGGCGAGCATCGACATCAGCGCGATCGTCAGGAACGACACCAGCGCGAACGTGGCCGCCTGCTCGATGTTCGCGAAGCGCCACCACTGCTGCCATCGGGCCAGGTTCTCCTTGGTCGGGGCGAACTGGAAGCCCGTCGAGGCGGCCGCCTCCTCCTGGCCGGTGACCGGGCTGACCAGGCGCGGCACGTACAGGCCCATGCCGAAGCCCTTGTCGCGGATCCAGTTGCTCTGACACAGGTTCTGGCCGCCGCCCGCGCCCGCGTAGGCGATCGCGCCCATCAGCACCGCGAACTCCAGCGGCGGCACCGGGAACTCCGCCCCGACGCTCAGGCCCTTGCCCAGCTCGATCCAGCTGTCGGCGTTGATGGCGAACAGGATCGCGACAATGGCGAGCGTCGCCACCAGGGCGATCTTCACGAAGATCACCCGTTCCAGCATGGTGTAGATGACGGGCGCCATCGTCAGTCCGAGCGCGATCACCAGCAGCATGCCGATCGCGATCCAGCGCACGCTGCCGGCGCCCGTGCCGGTCAGGTAGGTCATCATCGTGGCCGACGTGGTCACCCAGCCGGGCCACAGGTTCGAGCAGAGCGTCATCACGACGAAGACGAGGCTCCAGTGCTTCCACATCCTGCTGAAACCGGTCAGCGCGGTCTCGCCGGTGGCCAGCGTGTAGCGCTCGATCTCCATGTTGAGGAACCACTGGGTGATGATGCCGATCGCGGCGCCCCAGATGAAGACCAGACCGACCTGGGAGGCGATGTACGGCCAGAGGATGAACTCGCCGGACGCCAGCCCGACCCCCGCGCCGACCAGGCCGGGGCCGATGATGCGCCAACTCGATCGGGGAGGGTCCGGAAGGTCTCGGACGGCGACGGGGGGTAGGACTCGCGCAGGAACAGTCGGGGTGAATTCCGCCATGCGGATCTCCTTGTTCGACGTGCGTAAGCGCCACATTACAGAGATCCGAAAGCCGAGTGGAATAGGCAGTCAGCCCATTTCCACCACATATTCCCCGTCGTCGGTGAACCCGGTGACGCGCTCGCCCGACCCCATCAGCCCGCCGAGCACTTCCCGCAGCGCCAGCCGCCAGGCGCGGGCCGCCTCCGGGTCCTCGCGGCGCAGCGTCTCGATGTCGTACGGCGTCGCCACCCGCACCACCGGCCCGTCGGCCAGGCCGATCACCGGCCGATTCCCGGCCACTTCCACCCCCCGCGTGTACGGCCCGGCGGACGGCTGCGGCGGGGACTCCGTCAGCCGCCAGACCGCGAGCAGCCGGTCGGAGGCGTCGCCCTCGTTGATCGCGTCGGCCATGACGCCGTAGAAGTCCTCCAAGTACCGCTCCGGCCGGGCGCCCAGCTTGGTCAGGTTGAACCGGGCGTTCCTGCGTACGAGCGGGTCGAAGGTCCAGGTGACCTTCTCCAGCCCGCGCTCCAGGCACCAGGACCGCTGATGCAGCTTGAGCGCGTAGCCGATGCCGCGCCCGATCACCGCCCCGGTCACGTGCGAGTGCAGCGTCCGGTCCGCCGCGAGGAAGCCCACCGAGGCCCCGACCAGCCGGTCGCCCTCGTACGCCCCGGCCACGTAGCCGCCCGTGTGGGCGAAGCCGATCATCAGCTCCACCGGCACGGGCGCGTTGCGCGGGTCGGGGTGCCAGATGTCGTCGTACAGCCGGTAGACCTCCTGGAAGTCGTGGATCTCGCGCAGCTCGCGGATGGTCACACCGGTCTTCTCGGCCGCCTCACGGGCGGCGGCCGCTTCCGCACTCGTCATTGCGGTTACTTACCCGCCGCCGGTCAGACCAGCCATTCCGGGGGTGGCCGGCCGGTAGGCGGTGTGCGGCGGCCGGGCCGTCAAGCGGCGGTAGAGCGTCGTGGGGCCGGGCCAGTTGTTGGTGACGCGGCCTTCGGCCGTCTTGTACCAGCTCTGGCAGCCGTTGCCCCACACCATCCGCGCCATTGCCGCGTCGAGTTGCCTGCTCCAGGCCGCCATCGCCTCGGGCCGCACCTCGATCGGCCCCTGCTCCGAGAGGTACGGGAGGCAGGACATGATGTGGTTCACCTGGCATTCGAGCATGAAGATGATCGAGTTGTGGCCCAGGTTCGTGTTCGGCCCGTACAACAGGAACAGGTTCGGGAAGTCCGGCACCGAGATGCCCAGGTACGCCTCCGCCCCGCGCTTCCACCGCTCCCGCAGCGACTGGCCGCCCCGCCCCGAGACCTCCATCGGCGCGAGGAACTCCGTGCTCCTGAATCCGGTGGCGTATACGATCGTGTCCACCTCGTACGGCCGATCGGTGGTCTCGATGCCCTTCGGCGTGATCCGTACGATCCGCTCCGTCGCCACGTCCACGTTCGGCCTGGTCAGGGCGGGATAGAAGGAGCTGTCGATGACGACCCGCTTGCAGCCCGGCGGGTAGCCGGGGGTGAGCTTGGCGCGCAGCGCCGGGTCGGAGACCTGGTCGCGGAGGTGGTCCAGGGCCCGCTTCTTGAGCAGGCCGACGCTCCAGCCCTGCGCCAGGGCGGGGTAGAGGGTGTTCTCGGCGTACCGGTAGAGCCACTCGCGGTAGGCGCGCTGGAGGCCGGGGACGAAGTGGAACGCCAGCCTGGTCAAGGGGCCGAAGGTGGCGTCGGGCTTGGGGATCACCCAGTTCGGGGTGCGCTGGAACACCGTCAGGTGCTCGGCCTCGGCGGCGACGCGCGGGATGAGCTGGGCGGCCGACGAGCCGTTGCCGACCACCGCGACCCGCCTGCCGGTGAGATCGTGAGCGTGGTTCCAGCGGGCGGAGTGGAAGGACATGCCCTCGAAGTCCGACATTCCGGTTATGTCGGGGAGCTGGGGGCGGTTGAGCTGGCCGACGCTCATGACGACGACATCGAAGGTCTCGGTGGTGCCGGCTGTGCTGACCTGCCAGTGGGAGCCGTCGAAGACGGCGGCTTCGACCTCGCTGCCGAAGCGGATTTTTCGCCTGACGCCGTATTTATCGGCGCAATGCTCTAGATAGGCGAGAATTTCGGGCTGTTCTGGGTAGCGGCGGGTCCAGCTCGCATATTTCTCGAAAGAGTAGGAGTAAAGGTGCGACGGGACGTCGCAGCCCGCGCCCGGATAGCTGTTGTCGCGCCAGGTGCCGCCCAGGCCGTCCGCCTTCTCGAAGACCGTGTAGGAGCCGATCCCGGCCCGTTCGAGCTGGATCGCCATGCACAATCCGCCGAACCCCGCTCCGATGATCGCGACCCTCGGCGCCATGCCAGCCTCCACATGTCAGGATCCACTTACGTTACGCCGAGCGTCGCGCGGGCGACACCCCTCGCCGATCACGTACCGGGGCCGGGCGGCCGGTAGTCTGCGCTGGTGGCTGGAGTGACGCTGGCGGATGTGATCAAGGAGCTCGAGGCGGCCTACCCGCCCGCCCGAGCCGAGTCCTGGGACGCGGTGGGCCTGGTCTGCGGAGACCCGGCGCAGGAGGTGCGGCGGGTGCTGTTCGCGGTCGACCCGGTCGCGGCCGTCGCCGCCGAGGCCGTCGAGTGGGGCGCCGACCTGATCGTCACCCACCATCCCCTCTACCTGCGCGGCACCACGAGCGTCGCCGCGACCACGCCCAAGGGCCGCCTGCTCCACAAGCTGATAAAGAACGACATCGCCCTCTACACCGCCCACACCAACGCCGACGTGGCGAACCCCGGCGTCTCCGACGCCCTGGCCCGCGCCGTCGGCCTGACCGGCGATCTGGTCCCGCTGCGGCCCTTCCCCGACGATCCCTGGCGCGGGCTCGGCCGCATCGGCGACCTGGAGTCGGCGATGACGCTGGGGGAGTTCGCCGAGCGGGCGGTCGCTGGGCTGCCGGAGACCGCGCAGGGCATCCGCGTCGCGGGCGAGCTGTCCCGCCGTGTCACGCGCGTGGCCGTCAGCGGGGGAGCGGGCGATTCGCTCCTCAGTACGGTCCGCGCCGCGGGAGTGGACGTGTTCCTCACCGCGGACCTGAGACACCACCCCACCAGCGAATTTGTCGAAGAGGGCGGCCCCGCGCTGATCGACGCCGGGCACTGGGCCACCGAGTGGCCATGGCTCGACAGCGCCGCGTCCATCCTGGGTTCGAGTGGCGTTACCGTTGAGACGCGTGTCTCCGCCACGGTCACCGATGCTTGGACAAGAGGATATTGATCATGAAAGCAGCCCCCGAGGCCCAGAAACGACTGCTCGACCTGGCTGACGTTGACTCCGTGGTCGACCGGCTGGCGCACCGCCGCCGTACGATGCCGGAGCTGGCGGAGATCGACGAGCAGTCGAAGCGCTACGCCAAGCTCGCCACCGACGTGATCGGCGCCGAGACCGAGGCCGGCGACCTGGCCCGCGAGCAGACCAAGGCCGAGAACGACGTCGACGCCGTCCGCAGCCGCGCCGACCGCGACCAGAAGCGGCTCGACTCCGGCGCCGTCAGCTCGCCCAAGGACCTGGCGAGCCTCCAGTCCGAGATCGCCTCCCTGCACAAGCGCCAGGGCGACCTCGAAGAGGTCGTGCTGGAGATCATGGAACGCCGCGAGGCCGCCGACAGCAAGGTCCTCGACCTGATCGCGCAGCGCGACGAGATCGCCGCCACGCGCGCCGCCGCCGAGGACCGCCGCGACGCCCTGCTCGTCGACCTCGACAAGGAGGCGGGCGAGGCCCAGACCAGCCGCGCCGCCGTCGCCGCCGAGATCCCCGCCGACCTGCTCACGCTCTACACCAAGCTCAAGGATCAGTACGGCGTGGGCGCCGCCATGCTCAGGGGCGGCCGGTGCCAGGGCTGCAAGGTGGCCCTGTCGATCGCCGAGATGAACCGCATCAAGGCCGCGCCGCACGACGAGGTGCTGCGTTGCGAGGAGTGCCGCCGCATCCTCGTACGTACTCCAGAGTCAGGGCTATGACCTCCTACACCGTACGGACACCAGAGTCAGGGCTATGAGCTCCTACATCATCGAAGCGGACGGCGGCTCGCGCGGTAACCCCGGGCCCGCCGGCTACGGCGCCGTGGTCATGGACGCCACCGACCGCCAGGTGCTGGCGGAGGCGGCGGAGGCGATCGGCGTCACGACCAACAACGTGGCCGAATACCGGGGGCTGATCGCCGGGCTGACGTCGGTGCTCGCGGTGGGGGGCGAGGGCGCCCAGGTCGCGGTACGCATGGACTCCAAACTGGTCATCGAGCAGATGGCCGGCCGCTGGAAGATCAAGAACGAGGGCCTGCGCCCACTCGCCATGGAAGCCGGCAAACTGGCCAGACGGCTGCGGGTGACGGCGTGGACCTGGATCCCGCGCGACCAGAACCGGCACGCGGACCGCCTGGCCAACGAGGCGATGGACGCCGCGGCGAAGGGCCTGACCTGGAAGGCGGGCGGCGCGGCTCTTACGGATTCGCCGCCGCCCACCTCTACTCCGGCCGACTCCGGAACCCGAGCCGACTCCGGCAACCTGGGCGGTTCAGGAACCCGGGACGCCTCCGGAACCCGGGACGCCTCCAGAACTTCGGCCCGATCCCGGTCCTCATCCACATCCACATCCTCATCCACATCCGCCCAACAGACGGACCTCCTGGATGTGTCGGCGGCGGACATTTCCGACTTGTCAGCCCCTACTGCCTCCCTGGCCACCACTCAGGGGCGCAATCGTGGCACTGGCTGGGCCCCACCGACCCGAGTGGCGACCTCCCTACTCCTGCTGCGCCACGGCGAGACCCCACTGTCCGTGGAGCGCCGCTTCTCCGGCCTGGGCGACGCCGAACTCACCACCAAGGGCCTGGCCCAGGCATCGGCCGCAGCCGAGCGACTGTCCCGCGAGCCGTACCACCTCGACGTGATCGTCAGTTCTCCCCTCAAGCGCGCCCGGCAGACCGCGGAGGCGGTCGCTCAGCGCACAGGGCTCACCGTGGAAGCGGACGACGACCTCAGGGAGGTCGATTTCGGCGCCTGGGAGGGCCACACGTTCACGGAGATCCAGCGCGGCTGGCCCGCCGAACTGGCCGCCTGGCTCGCCGACCCGGCCATCGCACCCCCGGACGGCGAGAGCTTCGAGGCCGTGGCGGAGCGCGTCAAGCGAGCGGAGGAGCGCCTGATCGAGCGGTACGAGGGCCGGACGGTCCTCATCGTGTCGCACGTGACGCCCATCAAGACGCTGCTGCGGTTCGCACTGATGGCACCTCCGGCAGCGCTGTATCGCATGCACCTGGACCTGGCTTGCCTGTCGCTGATCGAGCACTACGCAGACGGCCAGTCCGTGGTGAAGTCCTTCAACGACACCTCCCACCTACACTGACCTCCAGCGCTGTCATCCCACCGGAGCGGGCCTGCCGACCGACTGAAGATCTACTGAGGTTTGATAAACTTCCAGCTAGACGAGTCGGCCGGGCGGCCGCGTCGGGCCCTTCGCGGGCTCGCCGAGGAAGGTCCGGGCTCCACAGGGCAGGGTGGTCGGTAACGCCGACCCGGGGCGATCCGCGGGACAGTGCCACAGAAAGCAAACCGCCTCCGGATTTTTCTGGAGGTAAGGGTGAAACGGTGGTGTAAGAGACCACCAGCGCCCACGGTGACGTGGGCGGCTAGGTAAACCCCACCCGGAGCAAGGTCAAGAAGGGACGCTCTCCGGAGCGTCCCGCGCGCGACGTTCGAGGGCTGCCCGCCCGAGCCGCGCGGGTAGACCGCTTGAGGCCGCCGGCAACGGCGGCCCTAGATGGATGGTCGCCCCTTCGTTCCGACGAAGGACAGAACCCGGCCTACAGGCCGACTCGTCTCACATTCCTGGCGTTACTTGGCATCAGCCTTCGGGACGATGACACGCGCCCATGCGGTGAGTCTGTCCACCAGCTTGAGGGCGAACTCACGGCCGCATGCGAAGAACGGCAGCACCAAGAAGGCCGGGGTCATGAGGACAATGATCACGGCCAGCGGCAGGACCAGCAGCCCACACAACGCCACGCGCTGCCAGGCGGCTTGTATCGATGTCATGGCCTGCCCCCTGCTCACCCGTTCGGCTGCTACCAGTATCCGACCGGTAGACCACTTGGGAATAACAGGGCGCTGAAGTGCTAAAACACGCACATATTGAGTAGACCACTCACCATTTAGGAGGGGCGTGAACGCGGCTGGTCGTGGTCCAGCTCCAAAGGACAGCCGCATTCGTCGTAACGCCGATCCGGTCGCTTCCATCGCACTCACCTCTGACGCTGTGAGGTGCCCCGAACCTTCCGGACACGGGTGGACCAGAGTGAAGGTGAGCAGGACCGCCCTTTCCGCGTCCGCGTTCAGGGCGCCTGGCGGCCCCTCGCGGCGTGTGCCTGCCGCGAGGTGAGCGCATGGACTATCTGCCGCGGCTGGGTGAATCGCAGCAAGTTGCCAGACGGATCGAGGAAGACACAGTCGCGGACGCCGTCGGGCTGGTTGATCGGTTCTTGCATCACTTCGGCGCCCGCGGCCTCGATGCGCTCGAAGGTGGCGTCGCAGTTGTCGGTGACGAAGACGAGACGGCCCAGCAGGCCCTTGGCCATCAGGTCGGCGATCGCCTGCCGGTCGGCCGGCGAGACGCCTGGGTCGGTACCAGGGGATTCGAGGATGATCCGCGCGTCCGGCTGCGACGGCGGGCCGACGCTCACCCAGCGCATCACCTCGGATCCGTCGTCGCGCACCTCGAAGCCGAGCACGTCGCGGTAGAAGCCGAGCGCCTTGTTGAGGTCGTGGACGGCGAGGGTGCAAGAGGAGAGCTTGAGATCCGTACGGCTCAACGCCGCTCCTTGTCGCCGGCGGCAAGAATGACGATGTCGAGGTCGCTGAGCCGGTCCAGATCAGTGTCGATATCGATGCGGGTGATCTTCTCGTCGTCGATGGTGAACGTGATGACAGCCTTCGGCCGGCCGAGGTGCGACCAGACGGCCGCCGGTACCCCGTCGACCAGAGCGAGCCGGGCGGCCTGAGCTCGTCCGGCGAAGAAGGCCGCCACCGCCTGGTCGCCGCGGATCTCGCCGATCACGGCGTCCGGATCGAGCAGTTCGAGCAGGGCGGCGAAATCCCCGCTCCGGGATGCGGCAAGGAAGGCCTCGACGATTTCCCGCTTCGCCGATCGCGCGGCCTCGGATGCCCCGGCCGCTCCTTGTACCCGGCGCCGGGCCCGGCTGGCGAGTTGCCGGGCCGCCACCGGTGAGCGGTCGATGATGGGGCCGATCTCGCCGAATGACACGGCGAAGACGTCGTGCAAGACGAACGCGAGCCGCTCGGCGGGAGTCAGCGTGTCCAGCACCACCATCAGCGCGACCCCGACCGAATCGGCCAGCAGCGCCTCGTCCTCAGGGCCGGCGTGGTCTGGAGGGTGGATACCCGCGTCCGGCTCGGGCGGCAGCGCCCCGGCCGAGTCTTCACGCCGGGAGCGGCGTGCCTCGAGCATGTTCAGGCAGACCCGGGCGACGACCGTGGTCAGCCACCCGGCCGGATTCTCCACCTGACCGGTGTCGGCGCGGCTGACCCGCAGCCACGCCTCCTGCACCGCGTCCTCGGCCTCGCTGGGCGAGCCGAGCATCCGGTACGCCATCGCTTGCAAGCGGTCCTGGTGCTCGGCGAACCGCTGGCTCACCCAGTCCTGCTCAATCATCCGTCACGTTCCTCCGTCCGGGCCTGTCATACCAATTGACCGGCGAACCCGCGCCGATGTGACATCCGGGCCCGGCTCGGATGTTCGGGCGGCACGTACACCTGAAGCACATAAGGAGACAAGGTATGAAAGCGCATGTCAGCTCGATCCTCCTCGGCGTCCGGGACCTGGACCGGGCCAAGCAGTTCTACACCGAAGGGCTCGGCTGGAAGATCAAGAGCGACTACGGCATCTCGGTGTTCTTCGAATCGGACGGAGCCTCGCCCGTCGGCTTCTACGGCCGCGACGGCTTGGCCGACCAGGTGGGCACGAGCTCGGAAGGCAGCGGCTTCAGCGGGCTGGTTCTCACCTACGTCGTCCGTAGTGAGGCGCGAGTCGATGAGATCATGGCGGAGGCCGAGAAGGCCGGCGCCACGATCCTCAAGCCCGCCGGCGCTCTGCCTTGGGGTGGGTACGGCGGCTCCTTCGCGGACCCGGACGGCTACATCTGGAGTCTCGGCTACAGCGCTCAGGGAAAGGACCAGCCCTACGCGGAGTAGCCGCCGAGCGGCAATGCATCTGGCGAGTGTGACGTGCTCGGCCTGAGCAACCAGACTTACTGGACGGTCCTGGTCCCGCCCATCACGGCAGAACCCGGCCCAGGTAATCGGCCAGTTCGCCCGTCCTAGGCATGGACATCAGCCGTCGGCCTGGCGCGACCGGGTATGGGCGGGCGGGCGGGTCAGGTCGGCCGCGGGTGCCGGCCGGGCCTCCGCTCGCGCGATGCGCGCCTTGACGTCGCGGAAGTGCAGCCGCATCGCCTCCTGGGCGGCCTCGGTGTCCCGAGCGCGAAGCGCCGCCACGATCCGGCGGTGGTTGACGACGATCTCCGCGCTTCGCTCCTCCGGTGGGCCGAGTGTCGGCTCGACCTCGTGGTAGACGTCCCAGAACAGACCGATCAGCTGCAGCACCAATTCGTTGCCGCACAACTCGTACAGCAGCGCGTGGAACGCCCGATCGGCTTCCGGGTCCCGATCCATGCCATTGACCAAGGCGTCCAAGGCGGCGAGCCGGGGGGCGCTGGTGTTCTGGGCCACCTGGCCGACCAACCCGGTCTCGAGCAGTTCGCGGACCTCGACCAGATCCTGCAGCGCGCGGATCCCGCCGCCCGGCCCCGAACGCACCCGGAAGGCAAGCGATGGTGTCAGTACGTCGAGCGACGCGTGCCCGACGAACGTCCCATGACCGTGCCGGATCTCGACGATGCCCAACGCCCGCAGGGCCCGCACGGCCTCGCGGACGCTGTTGCGGCTCGCCCCCAGCAGATCCATCAATTGCACTTCGGTCGGCATCGGTGACCCGGGGGCCAGTCCGCGCTCGTGGATCATGGCGACGATGCGCTCCTGAAGCGACGTGCCGTCACGCATACGTATGCTGCCCCCAGGCTCGTCGAAGACCGTATGTCCAAACATCCCACCTCTCGATCTCGGAAGGCCAGGTGGGGCAGGAGATTTTACGCCGACGACACAGACGGGCAACCGGACAGACGCTGCTCGTTCTCGCTCCTCGCCGCCTTCGGCCCGGCCGGCGCCAAGGCACGGCGATGACGCCCACGTGACCCCGCGAGCGCCATCGTCGAGCGGTTCGTGTCCTCTCAGCTGACGTGATCGAACGGCAGCCGCAGCCCAAGCTGACCGCCGATCGGGACGTTAAATCGTCGGATCAGGTCCAGTTCGGTGCTCGCGAGGGCGCGCCGGTAGACGCGTACCTCGTCCAGCGTCCCGCGGAAGCGGTCCACACCGTCCAGCCGCTGTCCGACGTGGATCCCCTCGAGCCCGAACTCCTTGCCGAGGGTCACCGAACCGGTCGGCGCCGCCGCCGACGAGACCTGCACGCCGTCCACCAGGAGCCGGAGCTCGCCACGTACCCGCTGGAGCACCACGAAGTGCCACTGCCCGTCGTTGTACGCGCTCGGCGACTGTACGGTCACGTTGAACCGGTCGACGGAGAGGACCGCCCGGATGCGGTTGCTGGCCGGTTCGGCCCGCAGCCACAGCGCCGGCGGGTTGGTGCCCCTGTTCACCCGGTGGAACCAGAGGATCGTGTGCGCGCCGGTCTGCTCTGAATAGCGGATCCAGGAGCTCAGCGTGAAGTCCTTCGCACCGAGGTCGATGCTGTCGTCGAACGGCACCTCCACCCGGTCGTCCACCCGGTCCAGGGCCAGCCCGCCGCCGAACCGCCCATCGGTGGTCTGCGCACCACCGCGGACATACGCCTGGTTGCGGTACGGCGAACTGTCCGGCGTCGTCGGGCCGGGTGCCGGGGGTCCGGGGATGCCGGGCGGGGTGCCGTTCGGCGTCTCCAGGTACGCCTCGTTGAACCGCGTGAACCGGATCTGCTCGTACGGCGTGATGTTGCCGGCCTCGTACATCAGGGCCGCCTCGTCGCCGTCCAGGCGCACCATGTCCGAGTACGCCGACGGCCCCCAGTAGAAGACCTTGCCCTCGTCCCACGTCTCGAAGCGGCGCCCCTCGTCGTAGGACGACCGGATCCCCATCGCCTCCCGGGCGCCCGGGTGCATCGGCGCGGAGAAGAGGATGCGCTTGTCGCTGAACCGCAGCAGCGACGCCTGGATGTCGGTCGTCGCCAGCGCCGGCATGGTGCGGAACGGCGCGTCCCACGTCTCGCCACCGTCGCTGCTGGTCGCGTACGCCCGGCTGCCCTCGTCGGTGCCGCGCTCGCGGGCCGAGGCGTAGATCCGCCCGTCGGTCAGCTCGATGACGGTGACTTCCTGGGCGATGACCGTGCCGTCGTCGCGGGACGTCTCGGCGCCGATGTTCCAGGTCACCCCGCTGTCATCGCTGTAGAGCAGGTGCGTGCCGTAGACGTGCTTGCCGACCCGGTCCCAGCTTTCGAAACTCGCCCCGACGACCAGCCGCCCGGCGTGCGGGCCGAGCTTGAGCTGGATGCCGTGCATCGGGCCGGTGGCGTACCAGAAGTTCCACTCCGGACGCTTGCCCTCGGTCATCTCCCTGGCAGCCGACCAGGTCGCCCCGTGGTCGTCACTGAACTGCACCCAGGGGTCGCGGTCACAGCCGTTCGGGCACGGCTCCCCACCGTTGTGGGTGCTCACCAGCACGACCCGCCCGGTACGCTCGTCAACGATCGGCACCGGGTTGCCGTGGGTCGTGCCGTTGCCCTCCGAGATCACCTGCAGCGGTCCCCAGGTTCGACCGCCGTCGGCGGAACGGCGCAACACGAGGTCGATGTCCTCGTCGTCGCCGCAGTCCTTCACCCGCCCCTCGGCGAACGCCAAGACCATGCCGTTCGTGGCCCGCACCACGGCGGGGATCCGGAAGCAGCCATATCCGAAGTCGCCCTGCTTGTAGAGCACCTGCTCGTCCACGAACGGTGCGGTGTCACTCGTTGTGCCGGCCTGGAAGGTCTCCGCCGGCGCCGCGGTCGCCGGCGCGCCCAACCCGCTGACGAGTAAACCGGCAAGCACCACTACGGCGCCCGCCCGGCGGCGCCAGGAGCGCCCGGTACGGACCTTTGGGGGGTGACCATCGTGCATGTCCTTGCCCTTCCTGACAGGAGACAGTCATGGATGGGACATCCTACGTCCAACGTTGGATGTTTAACAGATGGTGAATGTGGGATGTTCGCGAGTGAGCGAATGTGTCCGTGAGCTGATCGTCCGGTTGGCCCGCGTGCGTCCTCTCACAGCCCGGCGCCGTACCCCGACGTACGAGAACCCTCACGCTGTGCTACCCACTGGCGCAGGCGGGACGGATGCGGGAAACTGCCTCGATGGCTGCTGAGTACGCCCAGAGTGACCAGTTCCGTGGTGCCCGCATCCACCTGTGCGATCTTGCCGGCCTTGAGATTCGCGATTGCGAGGTCAGCGGCCTGAAGATCGTGGACTGCTATGGGGGCGACGTCTACCTCGGTGGCGACTTCGAGCGTCTCGTTGTCAACGACGTCGACGTGACCGCCTACGTCGAGGCCGAGCTCGACCGGCAGCATCCCACGCGGGTGCTGGCGCGTGACGCCGCGTCCTGCGTCGACTATCGGGCTGCTTGGGATGCCATCGAGACGCAATGGGAGGCGACGCTCGACCGCGCCAGGCTCCTACCCGAGGCCAAGCTGCACGAGCAGGTCAACGGCGAGTGGTCGTTCGTCGAGACCCAACGGCACCTGCTGATGGCCGGCGATGCCTGGCTTGGTAATGCCGTGCTCGAGGAGGATGCGCCGTACCACCCGTTGGGCCTTCCTCATGGCGGGATGCCGCCCGACGCGGCGGCGAAGCTCGGGCTCACCCTCGAAACCACGCCGACGCTCGACGAGGTACTCGCGCCGCGGCTCGCCCGCATGGCCACGATGCGGCGTGTCGTCGACGGGCTCACCGAGGCCGGGCTCGATCGGGTGTGTGGTCGCAAGCCGGCGGACCCATATCCAGATCGGGAGTACGTCGTGCGCCGCTGCCTCAAGGTGGTGCTCAAGGAAGAGGCCGAGCATCACCGTTATGCGGTACGCGACCTCGCCGTGCTCGAGGCCGGTGCCTGAATCGGAGTAAGGGCGCGGGCCCCGCGGGCCCTAGGATCGCGGGCTGCCGGCTCACCTCGCCCTCGACTTCGCCTTTCTCATGAGCCCCCGCCTGGTTCGGCCGTCAGCCGAACTCGCCGTCCTTGGCGCCTCCGATGAAGGCGTCCCACTCGTCCGGGGTGAAGGTCAGGATGGGTCCGCCGGGGTTCTTGGAGTCGCGTACGGCCCGGCCTCCGTCGGAAAGCGTCGCGACCTCGACGCAGTTCTGCCCCTCTGCCGAGCTGCGGGAGGCTTTGCGCCAGATAAGACCGGAGTGGGTGGGATTCATTACTTCCGCCCTTACTTAAGGTGTTTGGCCAGATCTTCAATGTACGTCGCCGACGCGTCCGCGCTCAGTGCGGACGCGCGAAGGTAGCCGTAGCTTTTCCGATAGTGGGCTACGTCCTCCGGCTTCTCCAGAAAGAGGTCACCGGCCGCGCCGACCTCGACATAGACGATGCTCGGATCCTCAGATGCTTGGTAGTCGAGGATGGTGAACCCGCCGGTCATCGAGGTGTGCGCGCCAGCCACGTCTTGGAGCACCTGGATGCCGATGTTCCGGTGTTCGGCCATCCGACACAGGTGGTGGAGTTGGTCGCGCATCACCTCGATGCCACCGACCTGCTTGCGTAGTGCGGCCTCGTCGATTACGGCCCAGAGAACCGGTGGGTCTTCGCGATCCAGCATCCGTTGACGGGCCAGGCGCGCCTCGGTGAGGCGTTCGATGTCGCCCCTCTCCATCACACGTCCGCCTTTGAAAACCGCCTTGGCGTAGTCGGCGGTTTGGAGCAGGCCGGGGATCAGTATCGCCTCGAAGGTCTGGATTTCTGACGCCTCCCATTCCAACCCAACGAGTGCTCCACCCAGGATGTCCTTGAACTCCTCCTCCCACCATCCGCGTCGACGGCTCTCTCGTGCCAGGGCGATGATGGCCTGCCGTCTGGCCTCATCCGTCACGCCATAGACGTCGAGCAGGTCCATCACGTCGTTGACAGTCGGTCGCCGCCACTCATCCCGTTCGATCCTCGTTACTTTGCTGGGCTGCCACCCGAGTCGTCGGGCGGCCTCTTTGGAATCGAGGCCCGCGGCCTCGCGGAACTGGCGTAGAGCATTGGACAGGCGCCTTCGCCTGACCGTGGGGCTATATGCCACGTGCAGGGTCTCCTTTACATAGCGCGGCAATTAGTACATAGCGCATCTATAGGCGTTGCCGAATTTAGGTATTGCTAGTTGAGCGCATTCAAAGGCATCATGAGGCTAGCTGCTCCGGTTGCAGAGAGTGGCCGATATGAGACGGAAAGTTGACATGATGGTCGCGCCAGGGCGTTTCTAGACCGGCTTGCCCGGTGCGTGGGCGGCTACGGCGAGCATCAGGTCTTCGCGTACTGCACATTTCCGCCGATAGATGCGCACATACCTGCTCGACGCGTATTCGGTGAGCGGAGACAACCCCGGCGTCCTCGGGCGTGGTGACGCAACCACCCGCCCGAGGACTGGATCAGGAATACGGAGCCCCCTGACCTGTGAAGAACCCTAGCCTCGTGCCCCCGGCCTCCGTGTGGGACGACAAGAACTCATGCGAGGTGCGCTGGGACCTGCCCGCCGACCCCGAGGCGGTAGGCGTGGCGCGCCAACTCGTACGTGAAGCGCTCGCCGGGTGGGGCCTGTCCGCTCTGGCCGAAGACGTGGCCATGGTCGTTTCGGAAGTGGCGACCAACGTGGTCGTGCACGCGAGATCGCCGATGACGCTCTCGCTGCGCCGGTACGGGAGGAGCGTTCGGGGCGAGGTGGCCGATCGCAGCGCTGGGTGGCCGACTCCGCTGCCGGTCGGTCTCGATGAGGAGCATGGTCGCGGGCTGGCGATCGTCGCGGCCTACGCGGACCGGTGGGGTGTCGATTCCGCTCCGCAGGGCAAGACCGTCTGGTTCGTCTGCGGGGAGCGGGAAGTTTCGTGAGTGGCCCGCTGCCCCTGGAGATGTCCGGTGACGTGCGTGTCTGCGCGCGGTGCGGCACCTGTATCGTCACGCTGGCCTCCGCCATGCGCATGATCTGGGCGGACGTCACGGACGACACGATCACAGCCGATGCCGTCGAGCAGATCGTCGCGCCGGTCACCGGCGTCTGGGTCGACGTGTTGTGCAGTCCACTCTGCCCGCCAGGCAGCCACCAGCCGGACCATAACCGACCGTAATGTCACCGGGCGGTCGATCCGGCTGGACCCGTACAAAGACCTCATCGACCATTTGTTGCGGGTCGACCTGGATGCGCCTCTCTACAGCAACGCCAGCATCCGTTCCGCCTGAGCCGCCTTGGTCTCTCCCCGGGTCCGCAACAGCCAATACAGCGCGAGAAGGCGGCGGCACTCCATGAGCCTGGCGGCTTCGTCAGCCGTCAACCCGAACCTCTCCAGCACCGCAGTCATACCGGCGTCGTCGTTGCGCCACACCGATATGTGCTCGACGACCTCGGCGAGTTCGAAGGCACGATCGCTGCGGCCGGAAAACTCGAAGTCCACGACACCGACCTTGGTTCCATCCCACAGATAGTTGGCCAGGTTCCCGTCGCCGGTGCCGAACACCGGAGTGCCCGGCTGCGCCAACAGCGCCTCCAACATGGGCTGCTTCACCCAGTTCCCAGCCTCGCGAAACGCGTCCCTGACCACAGGGTCCGCATCAGACGCCGCCACCCACCATGATCGAACTTGATCGAGCAGTTCGACTGGATGCCCGGCCCGAGCGGGAACCCGCTCCAACACACGCTGGGGGATCGCCTGCTGGACTTCCGTGACGGCCTCGGCCAGCGCGTCCGCCAGGTGCCCCTCGATCGGTCCCGCTACGGCGGCGCCGCCAAGTCGGGACATCACCACGGTTGGCGGGTCGGCCTCCAGGTCGGCGTTCACGGGCGCTGGCGCAAGCCCAGGGGAGTACTTGTTGAGCAGTTCCAATGCTCGCCATTCCCGCTCAGGCTGGCCATGGTCCAACCGCCGGTATTGCTTGATCACGACATCGGACCGCACTTCGATCGTGTGCTTGCCTGCCTGGGTGTCCATGTACTCTCCGATCTCGTTGAAGATCATCACCCTAAATAAGCGAGGTAGCACAGCGGAACCTTCGGTCACGGGCCAGGCGACGGGTACGGCGGGCACGGGCTCGTCAATTTCTTTAGTCATCCCTAGTGTTGTGTATGTATATTGTGTGTATGGAGTTGCTGCGCATGTCCAAGGCCGCGAAGCGTCTGGGTATCCACCCGATGACGCTTCGCCAGTGGGCTATCGACGGCAAGATCCCGTTTTCCTGGGTTGGTCGTGAGCGCCGGTTCTCCTCGCTCGATGTGGAAAATTTGAAGCGCGGCAGCGGCTCGACAGCCTCCCGTCCAAGGCGAGAGGTTCTGTATGTGCGCGTGTCCGGCTCGTCCGGGCAGGAGTTCTCGCTGGCGGCGCAGGAAGAGGAGTTGCGGGCCACGTCTACCGGTGAGGTCGTGAAGGTCGTCAAGGACCGTGGATCGGGTCTGCGGGAGAACCGGCCGGGTCTGAATCGGGTGTTGGCGATGGTTTGCGATGGCTCGGTGTCGGTGGTGCGGGTGACGCATGAGGACCGGCTGGCCCGGTTCGGGGTGGGATGGCTCAAGCGCCTGTTGTCCGTGTACGGCGTCACGCTCGAAGTCCTGCACCCGAACAAGTTCGGTGGCCGCGATGAACTCCTCGAAGACTTCGTGTCCTTGGTCACCACCTTCGCCGCTCGCCTCTACGGCATGCGCTCGACGGAGGCCCGCAAGCGGCTGCTGGCCGAGACCGGCCAGTGCGTCGGCGATGATGGTGCCGCGTGAGTCGGAAACTTCGGCTTGCCGAGGGCGAAACCTCCCGCACCGCATGTGCACCAGGCATGCTGCGCACCGCAGTGGATGAGAAGAGCGGCGAACTCCTGACCTCCCATGTGCTGGCCGAGCGCGTCGGATGGGCTGTCGACCTCGTATCCGGCATGGTCGGCGCGCTGACCACCGAACACTGGAACAGCGCCGATGTGGACCGGTTGGCCTGTGGTGTGGACGCCGGGGGCCGCAGACTGCCGTCGAATGCCTGGATGGCCCTGCGACGCCTCGGCTGGACGGCTGCCCCGCCCGAGGGCATCAAGGTCAACGACCGTATCGTGCGCATAGCTCAAGAGGCGGCCGGGCGGACGCTGCGGTCGGCGAAATGGCGCGCCGACCTGACCGCCGCGGTACTGGCCACCTGGCCCGCCGATCCGAACAAGCGCACCGCGAAGGAGTGGGAGCAGGTCCGTGCGGCGGCACCCGGTGGGCAGTTCCTGCCATCCAGCGTGATCAAATCCCGCACCCGCCAAGCGGCTGCCTTCACCACCGAGCACGGGCGCCTTCCGGCCGATGTGTTCGAACTGGAGCCCCCGCCCCGGGCGGCGCGGATACTGCTGCTGTCGGCATGCGACGCCCAGCAGGCCACCATCGAACGCGCCGACGACTCCACGCGGGCGCTGCTACGACTCCAGCTCCCCACCCGGCCCGACCCGCAGGCATACATGGACTGGACGTGGGTCGCCTGCCCCATCACCCTGCCCCCGACGATCCCGCCGAATGCGGTGCTGCACCTGCCCGCCGTGCGCATCCACCGCGGCCGGGCACGAGCCGATCTCGCTTACACCGTGGCCGTCCCCAAGACCCAGCGCACCGGACACACCGTTGCGCTCGGTGTGGACTGGGGGCTTAACACGCTGCTGAGCGCGGGTGCGGTACGGCTGCACAGCGACGGGAAGATCACCGCTCTCGGGGCCGGGGGACAGTTCCGGGCAGCTGGGGTAGCGGCCAAGCAGCACCGGCTCCGGCGTCTGTCAGAGCGTCTGCACGCCAAGAACGACCACTACCAGCGGCTCATGAACGGCCGCGCCCCCGATCCGGCTCTGGCAGCCAACCACACGCTCCTGTCGCAAGAGATCCAGCGCGTCAGCGCCCGCCGCTCCAACCTCAACGACGCCCTGTCCTGGGCCGCCGCCCGCTGGGCCGTGGACCAGGCCATCGCCGCCGGCGCCAGCGTCATCTACCTGGAAGACCTGCGGTCGATGGAGGCCAAGGGCATGGGCCGCACGCACAACACGCGCATGTCCCAGCAGGTGCGCGGGCAGATCACCGACCGCATGCGGCACCTCGCCGCCGAGACCGGCATCGCCGTGGTGAGCGTCCCAGCCCGCGACACCTCCAAGCACTGCCCCCACTGCCTCACACCGCTGCGCCACCGCAAGGCACCCGACCGCCCCACGGTCGCGGGCTGGAAATGGGCCATCTGCCCCAACCCATCCTGCGGCTGGCAGGGCGACCGCGACATGGGCGCCTGGCGCCGCATCGCCGCCCGCGGCCTGAGCCATCAGGCCACCACCGCCATCGACCCTGCCAGCGCAACCATGGCCATCCGCACCATCGTGGACAAACTCGAAACCAACGCCGTGCTCGCCCCGGCCACCACCAACAGCCGCAGCGACCGGTCCAAGACCGGACCGACCCGGCACAGGCCAACACGCCCCGCGCCCAGGCGACGCAGGGCACCCTCCCCCACCAGCCCCCAGGGTCCGGCGGGCAAGCGTCCGGAGGGACACGCACCCACGGACCGGGCCCGGCTGCCCCGCGCAGCCCACCGGAACCAGGACGTGACAACGATCAGCACACCCACCACCGGCCACCGGCCACGCGGAGCAGCCCTGGGCGCGGGATTCCACCTCCACGCCCACGCCACCCCTCCACGGTGGGCACAACCCCCGCCAGACACCATGTCCGACGTGGGATCGCTCAGCTGATCAGAGACGCTCCACACCCGTACCTTGCCGTCGTTGCCGGCGGAGACCGCTACCGGGTAGCCGGCCGATTGAGCGAGCGCCACCGACTCGATCAAGCCACGATGGTCTTTGAAGGGTTTGCCGATCGGTTCGCCGGTGGCCAGGTCCCAGACCCGTACGGTCTGATCGTTGTAGCCGCCGGAGACCACCACCGGTCGGCCGTCGGTCAATGGCCCCGCTGCCAGCCCCAGGGCCCAGCTCTGGTGGCCTTTGAAGGGATTGCCGACCGGTACGCCGGATTTCAGATCCCAGACTCGCACCGTGCCGTCGCGACTGCCGGAGACCGCTACCGGGCGACCGGTCAACTCTCCTGTCGCTACCGACCAGACCGATCCTCGATGGCCCTTGAAGGGTTCGCCGATGGGGGTGCCGGTGGCTAGGTCCGATATCTGCACTGTGCCGTCGTAGCCGCCGGAGACGATGACCGGGCGGCCGTCCAACTGTGCCACCGCTACCGACAGGATCCACTTCTGGCGGCCTCCGAGTGGCTCGCGGATCAAGGTGCCGAAGGGGGAAGGGTTCGGCCGTACCTTCGAGGCTGTTGGGCGGGCGGTGCCAGAGAGGGCATCCGTCACGACGGGCCGCAGCCAGCAGGCGGCGGGGATCATGATGACGGCAGCGACCGTCGCGAGCACCGTCACCAGGCGGCGTCGGGCGTGGCGCCGTACGGAAGAGCGGGCGGGTAGTGGCGGCTGCCGGGAAACAGGCGGCTTCCCCGCTGTGGGCGCTGCCACGGGGCGGCCGGGATCATCGGGCAAGGGCGCGTGCGGGTCCTCAAGGGGAGTCTCATGGGTGAGAGCGGTGAACAGGTCACTGACGCCAGGCCGTAAGGCGGGATCTTTGGCCAGGGAGGCGGCCAGCAAGGGGAGGAGGTGGTCGGGGACGCCCGTCAGGTCGGGTTCGCGGGTCATGATCGCGCTGAGCACCACGGCCGAGACCGCGCCGGGGAAGGCTCGATGCCCGGTGGCGGCGTACACGATGGTGGCGGCCCAGGCGAACACGTCCGACGCCACGCCGGCCGGGTCTCCATTGAGCTGTTCGGGCGACAGATAAGCCGGGGTCCCTGTCAGACCGGATTGCGTGGAGGAGCCTTCGAGCATGCGGGCGATCCCGAAATCGATGACCACCGGCCCTTCCCGCCCCATGATCACGTTGCTCGGCTTGAAGTCCCGGTGGACGATGCCGGCCCGGTGGATCGCATCCAGCGCGATCAAGGTAGTGATCGCCAACCGGTCCAGGCCGCCGCCGGTGCGCGGTCCGTCCTGGGCGACGAGTTCCTCTAGGGACGGCCCACGAACGTACTCACTGACCAAATAGGGGCGGCCATTGACGATTCCCGCGTCGATGACACGCGCCGTACAGAACGCCGCTACGTGCCGGGTCATCTCGGTTTCGCGCAGAAAGCGTTTCTGAGCTGCGTCAGAGGTCATACGGGCATGCAGCGTCTTGACCGCCACTGACTGCCCGGAGGACGCTTGACCGAGATAAACTACCCCCTGGCCACCGACGCCCAGTACGCCGGTCAGCCGATAATCCCCGATCCGGCGGGGATCGCCCTCGGCCAGCGGGCGCGGACCGGACATGACGTTTCCTTCTCCTGGCCTCACTGGCGAACAGTTCAGCTGCTCTTGGATTCCCAGATAAAGGTATATGTCCGCTTAAAAGAGTGAAAGCAGTCCCGTTTTTGCGCACAGGTTGAATGTGCCCGAGTGAACTGTCGCGGCTTATCGGGTATCGCGTCTGGCCGTTGCCGTCTCCAGTCGTGGCAGACTCATCGAACGACCGGACGAACCCGCCGCTCGATCGGCCGTTCTCAACCAGCGAGGGGGACGCACGATGGCCACCACCATCGACAAGATCGCCTGGATCCACCTGCGGGACGGCAGAATCCTCAGCACTCGCTCACGCGGCAAGGACGTCTACTACCTCCCTGGCGGCAAACGCGAACCCGGCGAAACCGATCTCGACACCCTCGTTCGCGAGATCGACGAGGAACTGTCCGTCGCCATCATCCCCGCCACCGCCACCCACGTGGGCACCTACCAGGCGCAGGCACACGGCCACGCCGACGGCGTTGCCGTACAGATGACCTGCTACACCGCCGATCACCACGGAACACCCACTCCCAGCAGCGAGATCGAAGAAGTCATCTGGCTGACGTACGCCGCCCGCGATCGGGTAGCTCCTGTGGACCAGATCATCTTCGACCACCTGCACGAAACCGGCCGGCTTCACTGACTCAACGACCTACAGGGTCGCGGAGGAGGCGGGGGAACCGAAGGTGATCGTTATGCGCGTAGGTCGTAACTGATATGGGTGACTCTGTCGCCGGCCACGATGCGCGGGTTCTCCATCATGGTGGTGGGGACCTTGTGTTCTCCGAAGAACCGGATCCCGTCGCCGAGCAGGACCGGAGCGACGTACATGTCGACCTGATCCACCAGCCCGGCGCAGATCGCCTGTCCGGCGAGATCGCCTGCGGCGAGGGAGATCGTGCGGTCGCCGGCCGCCTGCCTGGCGCGAGCCACGGCCTCTTCCAGGCCGCCGGTGACGAAATGGAACGGGGCCTCGGGGTAGCGGCTCGGCCAGTCACCGGGGGAACGGTGGGTGAGGACGAAGACGTGATCACCCACGGCGGGGCGGCCACCCCAGCCGTCGGTGAGGTCGAACAGACGGCGTCCGATGATGGCCGCGCCGATGGCCGGCCAGGTGTCGCGGAGCAGATCGGCGCTGGCGGGAGCTGGCCGGTATCCACCCTTCGGCCGGTACTGGTGGGGTGCGACGGTCAATTCCTGCGGGCCGTTGAAGTACCAATCGAACAGCGGCCCAACGCTGTCGTTCCGATCGGCGATGAAGCCGTCCGCGGATACCGTCGCGCCGACGATCACTCTGCTCATGTACTTCTCCTGTCTGGTCGTGCCTGCTCAGTCGTCAGCCGCCAGGACACGTCACCAGCCGCCTGGTCCGGTTACGCTGCCATCGCCGGCCTGTTCCTTCGGTCAGCGAGGGGATCTGGTTCGGTGGTCTGCGAGGGGAGGCTGGATGCTGCCTGGTGAGCGGCCGATCGGGTCAGTGCGGCCCTATGTGAGCGGGTCAGTCGTGGATTCGGGTCATAGCTTCGTAACCGCCGTCGGTCACTCTCACCTCCCGGCTCGACTCCAGCATGCGCCCGCGGCGGTCGGCGGACATCCGTACCGGCCACGTGCTCACCACCTGGAGGCCACGTGCTCGGCCACGTGAGCGGGCCCGAGATCTCGGCGCGGGAGGCCGAGGTGCTGACGGCGCTCGGCGCCGGACTGTCCAACGCCCAGATCGCCCGCCGCATGCACATCTCCGTCCGTACGGTCGAGGGCCACGTCTCCTCGCTGCTGCGCAAGTACGGGGTGACCGACCGGCAGGCGCTCGCCGCGCGCGCCGCGACCACCGATGAGACGATCACGCCGCCCGGGACCATCGCCGGCCTGCCACGCCCGCGGACCAGTTTCGTCGGGCGGCGGGACGAGGTCGGCGCCGTGCTGGCGGCCGTGGCGGACGGCCGGCTGGTGACGCTGGCCGGGCCGGGCGGGGTGGGCAAGACTCGGCTCGCCGGGGTGGTCGCGGAGGAGGCGGCGTCGCGATATCGCTACGGTGCGGCGTTCGTCGATCTGGTGCCCGTACGAGACGGCCTGGTCGGGCAGGCGATCGCCGCCGTGCTGGGCGTGTCCGAGCATGCCGAGCAGCCGGTGGAGCAGGCCGTGGTGGCCCGGTTGCGGCGCGGCCCGTCGCTGCTGGTGCTGGACAACTGCGAGCATGTGCCCGACGCGGTGGCCGAGTTCGCCGAGCGGATCCTGGCCGCCTGTCCCACCACGATCCTGGCGACCAGCCGGGAGCGGCTAGGGCTCCCCGGCGAGCGGGTACACCCCCTCGCGCCGCTCGCGCTCGGTTCGGACGCCGAAGAGCTGTTCCGGGACCGCGCCGAGCTGGCACACCCCGGCCACCAACTAGACCCGGCGACGGTGACGGATCTGTGCGCCCGGCTGGACGGTCTGCCGCTGGCGATCGAACTGGCCGCGGCGCGCAGCGCCTCGCTGGGTGCCACCGGGATGCTGAGCGGACTGGGCGACTACCTGCGGTTGCTGACGGGAGGTCGCGGGGCGGTAGTACGGCATCGGTCGCTTCGAGCGGTGATCGGCTGGAGTTACGACCTGCTCGCCGAGGACGAGCGCGCCGTGTTCCGGCGGCTGAGCGTGTTCGTCGGCGACTTCGACCTGCCGGCCGCCGCCGCTGTCGCCGGCTTGTCCGCCCCTGACGCCGCCGACATGCTCGGCCGGCTCGTCGACAAGAGCCTGATCCGGCACCGGCAGGGCAACTGGCACCTGCTGGAGACCATCCGCGCGTTCGCCGCCGAGCAACTCGACGACGACCCAGAGCGTGACCTGGTGCGGCGGCGGTACCTGAGCTGGGCCATCGACACCGCGACCGGCCTCGCGGCGCGGCTCGGCGAGAACTGGCATCCCACCTTCGACAGGGTGGCGGGTGACCTGCGCGCCGCACTGGCGACGGCACCGGACTCCCATGGGCTCATCCGGCTGCTGGCCCGGCTCACCTTCGCGCGTGGGTACCTGCGCGCGGCCACCGACTGGTACGAGCGCGCGGCCGGCTGCGCGCCGACGCCGCCGGAGGCGATCGACGATCTCGGCCACGCGGCCGACTGCGCGCAGGTGATCAACGACTCGAGCCGAGCGTACGACCTGTGGCTGGCCGCCGCCGAACGGGCCCGCGCGGCAGGCGACGGCAACGCGCGCGCCGTCACGCTCGCCCGCGCCGTCGAGATGGCCGGCCGGTTCCCGGTCACCTTCCGCAGTCAGATCCCGTACGAGCGGCGCCGCGAACTCCTGGAGGAGGCGACCGCGGCCGGCGATCACGATGATCCGGTCGTCGCCGCCCGGCTGGCCTGCGCGGCCGCCTGGACCGACGGCCCCGAAGTGCTTCAGCCCGATTTCGACCTGGCCGCGGCCGCCGTCAAGGCGGCACGGGTCACCGGCGATCCGATCCTGATCAGCACCGCCCTGGACGCGGCGCGTACCGTCGCGACCAACGACGGCCGCGGCCGCGAGGCGCATCAGATCACCAGCGAGCGCCTGGAGTTGCTGGCCGGCCTGGATCCGCACAGTCCCGCGTACGTCGCCGAGATCGACGACGCCCAGGCGCTCGCCTGCCTGGACGCCGTGGCCGCCGGCGACCTGCCGGCCGCGCGTACCATCGCCCGGCTGATCGGTACCGACGGCCTGTCCGGCGACAGCGCGTATCTGACCGCCAGCAAGACCATTCCGATGGTCGTCCTCAGCGGCGACCTCGACGAGGCCATCCGGCTCGCCGACGCCATGTGGGCGGGCTGGCAGCGCGCCGGACGGCCGCGGATGTTCTGGATGCAGGTCACCATGCCGTTCGTCATCCTCGCCCACGGCCTGCGCGAAGACCGGGACAACGTGGAACGGTGGCGGAACCGCGCCGCGCGGAGCGCCGCTCCCCACCAGAACGGCTCCTTCCAGTCTCGGCTGGCCCCGCTGACCACCTTCGTCGACGCCAGGATCGCGCTGCATCTAGGTGATCTGGACCGGGCGGCGGAACTGGCCGAGCACGCCTGGCAGTACCGGATGCGGGCCCGATACCTGCCGTTCGCCCGCGCTGCGGCTGTCGAGCTCGCGGTGGCCGCCGAGCTTCCGCGTGCGGAAGCCGACCTGGCCGCGGCCGCCGCGGACACCAGGGAAAACGACTGGGTCGCGGCCACCGTGTTGCGGGCGACCGGTCGGCAGTACGCCGACCTCGACGCGCTGTCCCGCGCGGCCGAGTTGTGGGCCCGGATGGGTGCCCGTTTCGAGCACACCTGCACGCTGAAGCTCTCCGCGCGCGACCTGTAAGGGCCTTTTCAGCTAAAGACCGCGCCCGCCTGCTCGATGACGACCACCGGGATCTCCCTGGGCGCCTTTCGCTGGTAGCCCGTGTAGTGCGGCCATATAGCGGTCATCGTCTCCCACAGGTGGGGCCGCTCGTCCGCGGTCGCCGGGCGGGCCACCGCGTCGAACACGTCGGCGCCCACCTGCACCCTGACCCGCGGCTGGGCGAGCAGGTTGTGGAACCAGAGCGGATGGTCGGCCGCGCCTCCGTTGGAGGCGACCACGAGGTAACGGTCGCCGTCGCGGCCGTAGATGAGCGCGGTGCGGCGCGGTAGTCCTGAACGGCGGCCGGTGGTGGTGATCAGCAGGGTGGGCGCGCCGTGGAAGAGGTGGCCTCGGGCGCCGCCGGACTCGACGTAGCTGTTGACGTGCCTGGCCACCCACCTGGTCGGACTGTCGGTCGGCTCCTGGCTCATCGGGTCACCCTGTTCGTGGCTCATCGAGCCGCTCCGTTCGTTGCTCCTTGGGCCGCCCCGCCCACGCGGCGGTCGACCCACTCGCGGGCCTGCGCGAACCAGTGGGGCGCGGTGCGGTGCGCGTTCAGTACGTGCCCGGTGCCGGGGACCACGATGGTCTCCAGCCTCGCGCGCGGGCCGTAGAAGGGGGCCTCCTGACTTCTGAGCGCGGCGGAGGAGGAGCGGGCTCCGGCCAGCAGCTTGTCGTGCTCACCGTTGACGATCAGTACGGGCGCCTGGATGCTCTTGTTGATCGAGGGCGGGGTGTAGGAGTCGCCGGGCGGGAAGACGTCGGTGGTCTTGGCGGCCTCGTCGGCCGCGATGACTTGGGGGTCGGCGTTGGGCCGGTGGTAGAACCAGGTGGCCCGAAGGCCCGGTCGGGTGGTGAGGTAGCCGTCGTCGAGCCCGCGTTCGGCGAAGCGCGGATCATCGGCGGCCCGGTAGATCCCCGCCCCCATCTGCTCGAACGCGGCCTCGTTGGGCACGCTCGACTCGCCGGTCAGGATGACGCCGTCCACCTCCGCCGGATGCGCGGCGGCCAGGGTACGGGCAAGGGTCGAGCCGAGCGAGTGGCCGACCAGAACGACCTTGGCGAAGCGCGGCCCGCCGAGGCGACCCTCGCGCAGTTGCCGGATGAGCTGGCGGATGACGATCTGGTGGGTGTCCTGCCGGAAGCGGGCGCTGGGCGGGTACGAGCTCGCGCCCGTCCCGAGGCGGTCGATGGCCAGCGTGGCGTACCCGGCGGCGGTCATCGTCTCGACGAACGAGGGCCGCTGCCGGTCCCCGCGCATCTGCCAGTAGGCCCGGCCATAGAAGCCACCGGGGATGAGCAGCTGAACGCTGGTGGCGCGGCCGCGCGGCAGGCACAGGGTGCCGGCCACGCGCTGGTCGGCGGCGCCACCGGCGGTCATCGCCACCTTGGCGGTGACGGTCCTGCAAGTGGTGGCGGTGTTCGCCGCCGCCGTGGTCGTGGTCGTGGTCACGGGAATCAAGATCAGCGCCAGTAACGCTGCTGCCGCGATGCGCATGGAACTCCTTCTGATACCCAAATTTGGTTAACCAAATTTGGGTATCGAACTATGGCTCATCGGCCTCCCCACCGTCAACTCGAATCCCGGTCGCTCAGACCGGTTCGTCGCCCCGTTCCAACCTGCCGATCAGGCCACGGGTCCACGCCGCGTCATTCGCCGCCTGCGCCGCGCGCAGGCCGAACAGCTCCCTCAGGTGCGTTGGCCGCTCTTGCTCGTGCATCGCGGCCACGATCCGCGCCTGCTCGACCTCCAGCGCTCGCAACCGCTCCTTGAGCAGCCCCAGCGCCTCCTTCTCAGGCAGCGCGGGCAGCAGCGCGAGGGCTGCGCCGAGCAGCTCCGGGCGTCGGTCCGGCACGCTCAGGGCACTTCTCAGCAGCCCGAAGAACTCCGCCTCGCCCTTGTCGTTGATGGCGTAGTCGATGCGGCCCGGCCACTCGTGCACCTCGGTGGCGTCCAGCAGGCCGTCCTTGGCCAGCTGACGGAGAGCGTGGTAGATCGAGCCCGACCTGAGCCCTGCCCACTGTGCGACCTCCCACGAATCCAGCTCGGATCCGACCAGGTAGCCGTGTGCCTGACCGTGCAGCCGTACCACGCCGAGGACCAGCAGTCGCGTCGCCGACATCGTCTCCCTCACTCGCCGCGGGCACGTCGTACCCACCGATCGCGCGCCCGCCCCAGGCTAGCCGTCCGTGGAGCGGGGCCGGGACGGACGGTGCGCCTCGGGGCAAGGGCGCCGCCCCGAGGTACGCGCGGGAGCACCGAGCGGCATGGCGCCCGGTCTCAAGGCCGGACTGGAAGCCGACACGAGGCAGGCCCGTACGACCACAGTCTGACCTGAAAGTATGGCCCGTGCTCCGACGACGCGGCGCATGCGGCTGCAGCATTGTTGGCCCATGACTTTCCCGACTCCCTCAATCGCCGTTTCGAGTCCTGTCCTGCCGGGACGCTGGGTGGGCGGCGCCTCCCTCATCGTCGGCCCCCTGCTACTGCTCGCTGGGGTCCTGCTTCGCCTGCGCTACGACTTCTTCTTCCCTGCGCAACTGAGCGCGTACGAGCAAGAGCCGGACCTCATGACGGCCTCCTACAGCCTTGTCGCCGCCGGGTGGGTGCTGCTCTGGCCGGGAGTCGTGCTTCTCGCTGTCAGGATCGGCGAAGGTTTCCGGGAGCTGGCTGTATGGGGCGGCACCTTAACGGTCCTCGGCCTGTTCGCCCGAGCGTTTCATGCCGGTGTCGATCATCTGGACTTCCAGCTGGTGACCATTCAGGGGGCGGCATCAGCGACGCGAACGGTGAGCGAGACCTACGGCGCGTTCCACATCTTCAGCGCACTGAACGCCGCCATCATGGGCGGTTGGATTCTGCTGGCCATCGGCGCGTACCGCTCGGGGGTGTTCGGACCGCTACGTGCTTTGGCTCTCGGCTTGGCATCGGCGATGCCGCTGGGGGTGCTGAAGGGAACGACTCCTTGGTCGATCGCCGCCGCTGCGGGACTGTGCGTCGCGCTCGTCCCTCTGGGCGTGGCCACATTGCGCACCGGGCCGGTCCCGCGAACGGCCACGGTGGCCGGAAGGCTCCTCCTGGTAGGCGTTGTGGGCATCGCCATGTTCCTCTTCGGACAGGCCGGATGATGGGGCGTCTTGGGGCGGGTCGGATGGTTGGGCGGCTTCGGGCAGGCCCGATGAAAGGGCGTCTTGGGGTGGGCCGGATGATGGGGCGGCTTCGGGCAAGCCCGATGAATGAGCATCTGGGGCAGGTCGTATGAGCGGGGATCTTCGGGGAGGGCGGATGAGCGGGCATCGATATCGTCGTGCGATGCACATAGCCCAGTGGCGCCTGCGGGCACGCGAGCACCTGCGGACACGCTGGCACCTTGGGACACCTTGGCACCTGGGGACACGCGTTCACCTGGGGACACGTGCGCACCTGCTGGCGCTCGACGTCTGCGTGGCCGCCGCCGTGGTGGCTGTGCACGTGTCACTGGCCGGCCAACACGACTCGGACGGCTTGCCGCAGTTCTCCGGTCCGTGGTGGCTTGGCTGGCTGGTGGCCGTCTGCGTGGGAGCGCCGGTGGCTGTGCGGCGCCTGTGGCCTCTGCCTGCCCTGGCCGTGGTTCTGGGCGCTTCGGCAGCGGCGACATTCCTCGACATCACCCGCGATCCCTACGTTTCCACGGCCCTGGCCGCCTACGTGGTGGCGCTCGTCGAGCCGGTACGCCGGGCTTCGGCGGCGCTGGCCCTGACCCTGGTGGTCTCGGCAGCCGCGGTCATCACAGGTGAGGCGGTCATGACACCATCCGGTCCGTGGCTGGAAGCCGTCGGCACCGCGGCGCTCGTCTGGCTGGTCATCGGCGCAGCGTGGGCCGCCGGCCGTGTCGTGCGCCAACGGAGAGTCCGAGCCGCCCGACAGGAGCGGCGCCTGGCCGAGGAGGCGCTGAGCGAGGAGCGCTTACGCATCGCCAGGGAGCTGCACGACATCGTCTCGCACAGTCTCAGCGTGATCGTGGTCAAGGCAGCGGTCGCCAACCATGTGGCCGAGGAACGCCCCCAAGAGACGCGCGACGCCGTTCAGGCGATCGAGCAGACCGGCCGGGAGGCACTCGCTGAGATGCGGCGCGCCCTGGGGGTGCTGCGCGGCGAAACCGCCGGTCAACGCGCGGGCGAGCCCGGCTCGGCGAAGATGGGTCCCCTTCCCGGACTGGATGACCTGCCGGCCCTCGTCCAACGCGCCGAACAGGCGGGAGTCCGTACCGAACTCCGCACTCAGCTGGCCGTCCACCTCCCCGCGGGCCCGGCGCTGGCCATCTACCGGATCGTGCAGGAGGCATTGACGAACGCGGTCAAGCACGCCGGCGCCGGAACCCACTGCCTGGTGACGATCACCGTCGACTCACGAGGAGACGCGCATATCGAGGTGGTCGACGACGGAGCCGGCAACGCGGTGGTGTCCGATGGGGCGGAGCTCAAGGGCGGGCACGGACTCGTGGGGATGCGCGAACGCGTGATGATGTACGGGGGGACATTGGCGGTCGGCCCGCGACCCGACGGCGGCTTCGCCGTGTCAGCTCGTCTCCCGCCCGAACCCGATCACAACACGGCCACGAGCCGGAAAGAGGGAGCCGCGTGACCGAACCGATCCGGGTGGAGGGGGCCGTGCCCGAACCGATCCGGGTACTCGTCGCTGATGACCAGTCGCTGCTTCGAGGCAGCTTCCGGGTTCTTATCGACACCGCCCCTGGGCTGACCGCAGTGGGCGAGGCGAGCAACGGTGCCGAAGCCGTCGAGAGCGCACGACGACTCTGCCCGGATGTGGTGCTGATGGATATCAGGATGCCCGGAATGGATGGCATCGAGGCGACCCGGTACATTGCCGGATCTCCCGAGACAGCCGGGACACGCGTTCTCATCCTCACCACCTTCGACCTCGACGAGTACGTCTACGGTGCGCTGCGGGCCGGGGCGGCCGGGTTCCTCCTCAAAGACACCTCTCCCGATGTCCTGCTGGCAGGCATCCGCACGGTCGCCGCCGGTGAGGCCCTTCTCGCACCATCGGTGACCCGACGCCTGATCGCTGAGTTCGCTCGCCTTCCCCATGGACACCAGGCACCGGGCACCTCGCTGGACGACCTCACGGAGCGCGAGCGTGAGATTCTGGTGCTCGTGGCACGTGGGCTCTCCAACGCCGACATCTCCGAATACCTGCACCGCAGCACCGGCACCGTCAAGACGTACATCGGCCGGCTGCTGAGCAAGCTGGGGGCGCGGGACCGCGCGCAGTTGGTGATCAGCGCTTACGAGTCAGGGCTGGTGAGCGCCGCTCATCCATCGACCGATTCCTGAACCCGATCGCACGTGTGATGTTCGACGTTCGCTCGCGCGATGTTCGGTGTACGCAGCGGGCTGTAGGCCAACCGCGGTTGGTCAGCGGTCAGTAGGCCAACCCGCAGCCCGCGGCACGAGCAGTGGGCAGTCGATTCGGCGCTGAGGCTGGCCACCGCTGGCCACCGCTGACCACCGGTCAGCAGGCATCGTTGACGCCATCAGGTTAAATCAAGCAATTGACTTAATCCGACGGCGAGAGTTTACTGACAATGCAGGGGAGCCGGTTCGGGAGGAGTCCTGGTGAGGCGCGATGGCGACGTGCGTGACTGGGTGGCCTGCCTGGTGCGTCCGGTCACCGAGCACCTGGCCGCCATGGGTAACCCCACCTGGTTCGCCCGCTTCGGCGCCCAAGTGATGACCGGCCCGGCCCTGCACGAGATCATGATCGACGAGGCGCGCATCTCTCCCTCGCTCGTACGGATCCTGGACGGCCTGAACCGTTGCCTTCCGGACCTGCCGCTCCCAGTACGAGCCGAGCGCAAGCACATGACCAGCACCCTGATGATGCACACGTGCCGACCGCGAACGGGCACTGGCCGAGGGCCGCACCACGCCCCGGGTCGGCTGGCACGGCGCGGCGACCGGCCTGATCGACGCGATCGTCGCAATATGGACGGCGCCCGTGACACGTGAGTCGAACAACGTGGACCCGATACCGGAACCGAAGCCCAGCGTGGCCTCGCTCCAGCCCTGTGCGGAAGGACGTAAGTCATGACCGAGATCTTGAGTCAGCCCGAAGTCCCGGAATTCCCCGGTACGAGGGCGGCGCGCTGCCCGTTCGACCCGCCGCCGAACCTGCACGCTCTGCAGAAGGAGGGCCCGCTGGCCAAGGTACGGCTGTGGGACGGCAGCACGCCGTGGATGGTGACCACGTATGCCGAGCAGCGGGCACTGCTGGCCGATCCCAGGGTCAGCGCCGAGTTCTCCCGCCCCGGCTACCCGAGGCAGGGTCCCTTCACCGGCTCGTTCGCCAGTTTCATCATGATGGACGACCCCGAGCACCACCGGCTGCGCCGCATGGTGCAGGCTCCGTTCACCGTCAGGCGGGTGGAGGGGATGCGGCCGGCCGTACAGAAGATCGTGGACGATCTGATCGACGATCTGCTGGCCGGGCCGAAGCCGGTGGATCTGGTGGAGGCGTTCGCGCTGCCGGTCCCGTCGCTGGTGATCTGCGAGCTGCTCGGCGTCCCGTACGCCGACCATGACTTCTTCCAGGACAACAGCAAGGTCATGATCAACCGGGGCACCGCCCCCGAGGTCCGCGCCGCCGCCAGCGCCCGGCTGGCCGAATACCTGAACGCCCTGGTGGGCGAGAAACTCGCCAACCCCGCCGGCGACCTGCTGTCCCGGCTGGCCGAGCGAGTCAAGACCGGTGAGCTGTCGCAGCTGGAAGCCGCGCAGATGGGAGTTCTCCTGCTCATCGCCGGGCACGAGACCACCGCGAACATGATCGCGCTCGGCACGTGCGCCCTGCTGCAGAACCCCGACCAGCTCGCGCTGCTGCGCGCCGGCGACGACCCGGAGCTGGTCGCCGGGGCCGTGGAAGAGCTGCTGCGCTACCTCAACATCACCCACAGCGGACGCCGCCGGGTCGCCCTGGAGGACATCGAGATCTCCGGCCAGACCATCCGGGCGGGCGAGGGGCTGATCATGCCGAACGACATCGGCAACCGCGACCCCGAGATCTTCCCCAACCCCGACGAACTGGACATCCGCCGCGACGCCCGCCGCCACGTGGCCTTCGGCTTCGGCGTCCACCAGTGCCTGGGCCAGCCGCTGGCCCGGATGGAGCTGCAGGTCGCCTACAGCACCCTCTACAAGCGCATCCCCACGCTGCGCTTGGCGGCCGACCTGGAGCAGATCCCGTTCAAGCACGATGGGGCGGTGTACGGCGTCTACGAACTGCCGGTCACCTGGTAACCCATCCCCACCGGCGGGCAGTGGCGGTGTGCCCCGGCCGGCATCCAGGCCCGCGCCCTGCGCATGCGGCCCTGGCGGCTCGACCACCACACGCATAACAGGTCAGGCGTGGCCGGCATGCTCCTCGGCCGTCGTTAAGGGGCGTCACGGCTCAGGGTGTTCCCCAGGCCCGGACGAACGTCTCCATGGCGGTGCGGGCCATGGTCCGTAGTTCCGAGTCGGTGATCTGCTGCGTCCCCATCCGGGTGCGGGCCTCCAGGGGCCCGGTCAGCAGGGCCATGAACTGCTCGGCCGCCAGATCGGGGTCGGTGGTGCGCAGGCGTCCGGAGAGCGCGAGCCTGGCCAGCCGGTCGGCCAGGGCCTGGTTGAGCCGGTGCGGGCCACTGTCCAGGACGAGGTCGAGAGCATCGGGGAACGTGGTGATCTCCGAGTAGAGCAGCCGTTTCAGCGAGCATGATCGCTGGTCGGTGTGCAGCCGGAGCAGCTCGTACGCGACGCCCTCCAGCGTGGCGGGCAGGTCGTCGCCGGGCACGGCGAGCGGGTCGAGGGCGGCCAGTCGCTCGCTCAGCACGGTCTGCGCGGCGGCCTCCAGGGCGTGCCTGAACAGGGTGGCCTTGTCGGTCATGTGGTTGTACACCGTCGGCTTGGCCACGCCCGCCTCGGCGGCGATGTCCTGTACACCGGCCTGCGCGTAGCCCAGCCGGGCGAACACCGTGAACGCGCCCTCCAGGATCGCCTGCCGCTTGTCGATCCGCCCGCGCGTGGTGCTCATGCCGTCGATTGTACTCGCCAGTTCAACTTCGTGGACCTATGGGTTGCATGCGTACGCATGGGGTCACTACTTTGAACCAATGAGTTCAAATGCTTCGGCCGATGACCGGCTGGACCCACAACTGCTGGGCACGATCGCCGTGATCCTGCTCGGCGGGCTGCTGGGGATCCTCAACAGCACCATGGCGGCCGTCGCCACGGACACCCTGGCCGCGGCCTTCGACACCTCGCTCAGCACGATCGGCTGGGCGTCCACCGGCTTCCTGCTGGCCGTGACGGCCACCATCCCGTTCACCACCTGGGCCGTGGACCGGTTCGGCGGCAAGCGGCTGTGGGTGGCCGGTCTGCTGATCTTCTTGATCGGCTCGCTCGCCGCCGGGCTGTCCTGGAACGTCGGCAGCCTGATCGCGTTCCGGGTGCTGCAGGGGTTCGGGGCGGGCCTGCTCGATCCGCTCGTACTGATCCTGCTGGCCCGCGCCGCCGGGCCGGGCCGCGCCGGGCGGGTGATGGGGCTGATGGGGGTGGTGCTGTCCCTCGGGCCCGTACTCGGGCCGATCGCGGGCGGCGCGATACTCGACGCCTTCGAGTGGCGGTGGATGTTCCTTATCGGCGTGCTCGTCGGCGTGGTCGCCCTCGTGCTCGCGCTGCGGGTCATCCCCGCTGACAGGCCCGGGGAGAGCGGCGGTGCCCGGCTGGACGTCTTGGGGCTGGCGCTGCTCGGACCCGGCCTCGCGGTGGTGGTGCTGGCTCTGTCGCAGGTGGCCGAGCAGGGCGCGTTCACCGCCTGGCAGGTGCTACTCCCGCTGGGCGCGGGCGCGGCCGTCCTGATCGGGTACGCCGTGCACGCGCTTCGCACCACAGCGCCGTTGATCGACCTGAGGTTGTTCGCCAACCGGGGCTTCACGGCGAGTGTCACGATCATGGGCCTCGGCGGGATGGCGGTCTTCGCCTCCCTGTTCGCGCTGCCCCTGTACTACCAGCAGGCGCACGGGCACGGCGTGCTGGCCGCCGGGCTGCTGATGGCCCCCGTCGGGCTCGGCGGCTCGATCGCCATGCCGGTGGCCGGGCGGCTGTCGGACCGGCTCGGCCCCCGCGGGCTGGCCACCGGCGGCGCCCTCTTGGCGGCCCTGAGCGGGCTGGCGCTCACCCGGATCGGCGCGGACACCCCCGAGATCTTGCCGGTGCTGGCCTCACTCGGGATCGGGCTGGGCATGGGCTGCTTCAGCGCGCCGGCGATGGGCTCGCTCTACCGGGCGCTGCCGCCGGACATGGTGGCGCAGGGCAGCTCCGTGCTCTACATGCTCAACCAGCTCGGCGCGGCACTCGGCGTCGCGCTGGTCACGCTCATCTTCCAGACCTCGGGCGACCCGATCGGCGGTGTCCACGGGGTCTACTGGTTCGCCGTGGGCATGATCGTGATCGTCATGGTCCTGATCCCGCTCCTGCCGGGCCGGCCGCGGACGCCGGTCGTACAGGATGAGCTCACAAGGACCTCGTGAATTGGCTGATGTCGCCGGATCGCTCGTGAGGAGTAGGCATTACTCGCCTCGGACACGGTTGGGCCGAGTACGTCTGCTGATTTTTTCGGTACTGGTGTCGAATGGCGTCGAGCCCGTTCGTAGCCAAGGTGAGAGACCGGCAACGGCCGGTCGCCACTCACCGGAGGGTCAAATGTCCGTCATCACCACCACCGCTCCCACGAAGCCGCTGATCACCGGCGGTCTGACCGCAGCGGCGGTCGCCGCCGTGGCGACCTCGGCCGTCGCCGCGGCGGGTGAGTTCGCCGGGATCAGCCTCGTTGTCGGTGGCACGCCGATCCCGGTATCCGGGTTCGCCGTGCTGACCGCCATCTTCTCCGTGGTGGGCCTGGTGCTGGCCCTGGTCCTGGCCCGCTGGGCTCGCCGTCCGCACGCGGTGTTCGTCCGCACCACGATCGTGCTCACCGCGTTGTCACTGGTGCCGGATGTGCTCGCGGACGCGTCCGCGGCCACGAGGGGACTGCTGATGTTGACGCACGTGGTCGCCGCCGCGATCGTGGTCCCGGCCATCGCTCGCCGCCTGCCGGCCTGACCTTTCGTAGGAGTTCACCATGAAGCAGTACCTGCTGGCCGTCCAGTTCGACGAAAGCGCGCCGTCGCCTTCCAAGGAGGAGATGCAGGCGCAGATGGCCCGGACGGGCAAGGTCACCGACGAGATGCGGGCCGCTGGTTCGTGGGTGTTCGTCGGCGGCCTGCTGGCCTCGCACGCCACCACGGTCGTGCGCCCCGGCAACGGCACGATCACGATGACCGACGGCCCGTTCGCCGAGACGAAGGAGCAGCTGGGCGGGTTCTGGGTGATCCAGTGCGACGATCTGGACCAGGCGCTGTCCTGGGCTGAGAAGTGCGCGCTGGCCTGCGGGAGCCCGATCGAGGTGCGCCCGTTCTACGACGGGTCGGGGGAATGAGCACGGGATGGATCTGGACGGCATCTATCGGGCGGAGTACGGCCGGTGCGTGGCCACGCTGACGCGCCTGCTCGGTGACATCGGGCTCGCCGAGGAGGCCGTACAGGACGCCTTCGCGGTGGCCGTCCAGAAATGGGAGGAGCCGCCGCCCAATCCCGGCGCCTGGATCGTGACCACCGCCCGCAACCGGGCGATCGACCGCCTGCGCCGGGAATCCACCCGCGAGGCCCGCCACGCCCAGGCGCTGCTGCTGCATCACCCCGACGAGCCGGAGGAGGCGGGACCGGTGCGTGACGATCAGCTCCGCATGATCTTCACCTGCTGTCACCCGGCGCTGTCGCCGCTCGCGCAGAGCGCGCTCACCCTGCGCCTGCTCGGCGGGCTGGAGGTGACGGAGATCGCGCGGGCCTACCTGGTGCCGGAGGCGACCATCTCCCAGCGGATCGTCCGCGCGAAGAAGAAGATCCGCGATGCCGGCATCCCCTACCGGGTGCCCGGCGCCGCCGAACTCCCCGACCGGCTGACCTCGGTACTCACCGTGCTCTACCTGGTCTTCAACGAGGGATACACCTCCACCTCCGGGCCGCTGCTGCGCACCGACCTGTGCCTGGAAGCGGTCCGCCTGGCCAGGGCGCTCGCCGAGCTGATGCCTGATGAGCCGGAGGCGATCGGGCTGCTGGCGCTGCTCCTGCTCATCGAAGCCCGGCGGCCGGCGCGGGTGGGGCCCTCGGGTGAGCTGGTGGTGCTCGCCGAGCAGGACCGGTCGCTGTGGAACCGGGAACTGATCGCCGAAGGACATGAGCTGGTACGCCGGTGCCTGCGCCGTAACCAGCCGGGGCCGTACCAGCTGCAGGCCGCGATCAACGCCGTGCACACCGACGGGCCGGCGACCGACTGGGCGCAGGTGCTGGCGCTGTACGACCAGCTGCTGCGGCACGCCCCGACCCCGATCGTGGCACTCAACCGCGCGGTCGCCGTCGCCGAGGTGCACGGACCGGCGGCGGCGCTGGCCACCGTCGACGAGCTGGACCTGCCGGGCTACCACCTGCTGCCCGCCACCCGCGCGGACCTGCTCACCCGCCTCGGCCGTACCGCCGATGCCATCGCCGCCTACGACGAGGCCATCGCCCTGGCCACCAACGACACCGAACGAACCTTCCTGCGGACGCGACGGGCAGACCTGGAGCAAAGAACCGAGAGGAGATGACAAGGAGCGTGCCCACCATGGAGCAGGCAAAGGTGGGTGCCACCCTGACCGCCGGCAAGGCCGCAATGCTCGACCCGCCGTACGCCATCGGTTTTATGCCGCCGGGCAGAACACCGACTTGAGAGCGGCCGTGATGCGCCGTGGTGCGGTGGCGCGCTCGCTGGGGCGAACGCGGGGTTGCCCGCGCACTGGCCGCCCGAGGGCAGCGGCGGCTGGCCAGGCGCCGGGCGCGGATGTACTTCCCGGCCCCCGGCAAAGACGTCCAGGTCACGGTCGATGCCCATGGTGAATTCACCGCGGAGAGCCCCGTCTTCCCCACCCGTGCGTGGGGACGTTTCGCATCTAACGCGCCGGTGATACGGGGCGGTTACGTTCTCAAAGACAAGGGTCCGCTCACATGAGGCGCCCCTCGGCGCCGGCGAAGATGAGGCCGAATTCGTAGGCCAGAACCGCCGCCTGGGTGCGGTCGCGAGCCCCGAGCTTCTCCAGGACGTGGCGGACGTGCGTCTTGACCGTCTCTACGGAGACGTACAGGGTCGCCGCGATCTCCGCGTTGTTCTGTCCGTACGCGATGTGTCGCAGTACGTCCAGCTCGCGTGGGGTCAGCTCGACCGGCACGCGCGGCTTCGACCTACCGGCATGTGGTGAGGCGATGCGGCGCAGCGCGTCGGGGAAGAGCACCGCGTCGCGGGAGTGCACGAGCCGGATGGCATCCACCAACTCCTCCGCGGGCGCGCGCTTGAGTACATAACCGGCCGCGCCGGCGCGCAGCGCACCCCAGACCAGCTGGTCGTTCTCGAACGTCGTGACCACGATGACCCGCGTCGCCGGGGACTGGCGGGCGAGTTCCTGGGTGGCGGTCAGGCCGTCGAGGCGGGGCATGCGGATGTCCATCAGCACGACGTCCGCGCCACTGCCGGCCTCGACGGCCGCACGACCGTCGGCTGCCTCGCCGGCGACCTCGATGTCGTCGTGGAAGGAGAGCATCGTCGACCAACCCGAACGGATCAGCGTCTCGTCGTCGGCCAGGACGACGCGGATCACAGCGGCAGCGTCGCCTGGATGCGCCACGTGCCCTCCATCTTCTTGTGTACGAACGTGCCGCCGGCCAAACGAGCCCGCATGCGCATGCCGGTGAGACCGCGCCCTTCCCGGCCGGGCCGCGGGGAGGTGTCGGTCGTTTTGTTGTCCACGGTGAGGATCAAATTGTCGCCGGTGGCGACGTCGATCACTATCGGGCCCTGCCCGTGACGCAGGGCGTTGGTGAGCGCCTCCCTGGCGATGGCGAAGGCCACGCGCGAGGTGGCGGCCGGAACCCGGTCGAGGCGGCCGACGTTCGCGCGCACGTCGAGGCCGCGGATCAGCTCGCGGAGCGAGCCGAGTGTGGGCGTCTCGGCCGGGTCGCCGTCGTCGAGTACGCGCAGCAGCACGTCGAGGTCCTGCTGGGCGTTTCGGGCGGTGTTCGTCAGATGGCTGAGCGAGTCGCCGACCTCCGGCACGCGCGCCTTCTGCAGCGCCGCTTGAGCGGCCATCGCGGCCAGTGTGACCGCCGCGAGGATGCACACCTGGGTCAACTCACCTGGAGCCGCGCGCCACCGCGATACGTCGCCCAGCCGGACCAACCCAGGAGACAGCAGCAACACCCCCGCACCAAGGGTGGCGCCGCCGTACAGGTGCAGGCTTGTCAGGGCGGCCAGATAGAGCCGATCGGTCCCTTGGGGCACATCGACGCCGAGCAGTTCCGACAGCGCAGCCCTCTCAAGGCGCCGCATCAACGGCACCGCGGCCAGCAGCATGGAGGCAGGCAGGCACGCGGCCCACAACGCGAACACCCGCACCGGAGTCTGCTCCGCCAGGATGACCAGGCCGAGCGCCACGGCCATCGGGGTCAGCAGCGCGGCCCCCAGCAGCTGGTAAATCCCGGCCCGCACAGCTCGGGGGAAGCGACCTTTCACGGGGACCGACGTTAGCCGACGGCCCGCCGCCCGGCCTCCCTCGTGTGGGGGATGAGCAGGCTCGGGACAGGTGTGATCCTCAAAGGCACCACCCTTTGAGGAGAATCTTCATGACCGCTGACACCCTGTGGAGCAGACTGCATGGCCGGACCTCGGCGGGCGTCCCCCGCTGGGCCGTGCTGGCCGCCTACGCCATCCCGCTGGCCGTGCTGCCCTCCAGCCTGTGGCGCATCGCCGCCTTCATCTTGGATGTGCCGCTGCTGGAGCCCGGCCCGACGCCTGCTGGGCAGGAACAGCTGAACGGGTGGTGGTACATCCTTCTGCTCAGCGTGGTGAGCGAAGGGGCGGCCCTTCTCGCCGTCGGGCTGGTCAGCGAGTGGGGTGAGGTGTGGCCGCGTTGGGTGCCGGTCCTGCGTGGCCGCCGGGTGCCGGTCATGGCCGCGGTCATCCCCGCCGGCCTTGGCGCGCTCGCGCTGCTGGTCTTCCCCTATGCGATGATCAGCATCAGTCTCGGGGTGAAGTTCAACGGTGACCCGACCGGATTGGTCACGCACGGCTGGCAGACAGTGGTCTTCCATGCCATGTACTGGCCGCTGGCCGTCTGGAGTCCTCTGCTCGCCCTGCTGACGGTGCACTACTATCGCCGCCGCACTGTCGCACCCCGCGGGCGCGTCATGGCGCCGTCCCGATAAGCCCGCGCTCGCCGTCCGCGGCGTTTCCGCCCATACCCGGCGAGAGGGCCGAAAAGGCCGAAGCGCCGATGTGTTCGCCGAACAAGACTGTGGTTGGATCCCCGCGTGAATATGATTCGAGCGTTTTCGCCGGAGCAGTACGAGCGTGTCCTGGAAGCGTGGCAGTGGGCCGATATCGGAGACAAGGTCCCGCTCTTCGCGTCCCCGTTCGGGGACGTCTTCCTCCGCTCCGACGACGGCTGCTGGTTCCTCAGCATCGTGCACGGCACGCTGACCCGGTGCTGGGACGGCGTCGAGGCGCTGCGAGCGGAGCTGGACACGCCGGAGGGCCAGGAGCGGTATCTGATGGCCGGGCTGGCCCAGGAAGCCGAACGTGCCGGGATCGTCCCCGATGCCAAACAGGTTTACGACTTCAAGCACCCGCCGGTCGCCGGTGGTCGGGTCGCGGTCGACAACATCGACGCCATCGACTTCGTGGTCAGCGTCAACGTCGCCGGCCAGATCCACGGGCAGGTTAAGGACCTACCGGAAGGGACCCAGATCTCCCTCTCCACGGACCTGGAGGCGGTCGGCTGGGCGGCGATCGAGACGGCGTTGCACGATCTCTACGGCGACACCGAACCGGTGGGCACCTTCGCGCCCGACGTGCCGTACTCGGCCGGCGGTCCCGATCCGTTGGACGCGATCCGGATCTACGCTCGGGACGAGCCGCGACCGCACTGGCACCTGGTGAGCTTCGGGATGTCCGAGCTCTACGAGAAGGTGACCGACGACCCGGAGGAGTCGGGCTGGGGGATCGAGTTCAGTATCCGGGTGGCCCGCGGCCCACAGGACGAAACGCCGCCGAAGTGGCCGGCCGTTCTGTTGCAGCAACTGGCCAGGTACGTCTTCGCGGAGCGGCCGTTCGCGCCCGGCCACACGATCCACGTGGCCCGGGGAACGTTCAACGACCGGCCGGACCAGGAGGCGGACAATCCAACCGAACTCGCGGCGCTCGCGTTCGCCGTCGACCCGCAGTTGGCTGTGCTGGACACCCCGCACGGCCGTGTCACGTTCCTGCAGGTCGTTGCGCTGACCGAGGCGGAGTACGCCGCGGCCAAGGGCGGCAACGCGGCCGCTGTGCTGGAGCGGGTCGAGCGGGACGTACCGTTGCACATCGTGGACCGGGACAGGCGCTAACGATCTTTGTGTGGTGCCGTCACTGCCTAGCTCGTGAGTAAACGGACTTCGGCGCTGGGCAGCTGCTTGGCCCACCAGTGACCGTAGCGGCGATAGACGGTGGTCCCGCGATCCGCCAGGAAGGCCGCCAATGCCTCGGCCTCCGCTGCGAGCCCCTTCCACACCTCCTCGTCCAGCCGGTGGAATGCCGTCGCTTCGATGCCGCCCTGGACCGGGCGCCACACGCCGGCGACGAAGCCGTCGACGAGCAGGGTCGGCAGGACGTCGCCGTTGCGCCGGATGACGATCGGGCGGTATTCGGGGGGAATGACGCGGCTGCGGTCGGAGTAGGCGAGCAGGACGCTGTCCCACATGGGCAGCAGGCGGGGTGGGGCAGCAGTGTCCTCAGCGGGGAGCGGCGCGCCGGGCACGTCGAACAGTGCCGCTCCATCCGGCCCTTCCAGCTCCTCGACCTGGCCGGCCAGAGCCCGCACAGCCGGCCGCAGCACCGACCGCTTGAGCAGGGTGAACTGCGCCATGTCCGGCACCGTGGCAGGGCCGAACGCTTGTAGGTAACGCAGGACCAGTCGCTGTACGGACTTGTCCTCAGATTCCGGACCTGAGGTGGTGCCTGCGTCGAGGAACGAAGACCGCGCACCGAACGACCACGGCCCACCGGTCGGCGCATGGTGCAGAGGCGCGAACGTCCGCAGCGCCCACCACGCACCCCGCTTGGGCTCCCCGTACCTGTCCTTGAGGAAGCCCTCGATCTCGGCGCTGGTACGCGGACTGGCCACGAACTCCGCGAGATGGGGAAGGAGGGCATCGGCGTCGGCGATGGTCAGTCCGCTCGATGTGAAGCGGGAGTGGCCCAGGCGCGCTGCCCGTACCGTGCGCCGCATCGCGGTGTGGAAGTACGGGTAGTCCTCGGCGTGCACCGCGTGCAACGTGATACGCAGCAGTGTGGCCTTGACCACCTCGCGGTCGGCGAACGCGACGTCCAGCTCTTTCGCGTCGAAGTCGGTGAGCCGGTTCCACAGGGCGACATACGGTGACGGGGCCTCCTGCGCCTGCAGGGCGACGAGCCGGCGGACGGCGTCGGCCACGGTCAGCGGTTCGCGCCGTAACAGCAGTTGCCGGGCGAGCGTGGCCCGGTTGAGCTGTCGGGCGGTGAGTCTCATCTCCCCGGTCCTTGTTCTTCGACGGCGGGCGGCCATCAGCGCCTGTCGTCATCCAGCGACGGGGAGCGTGATGTGGATGATTTTAGGGCAAAAGGGGGAAGTCGCCGGACTTGAGGCGGGCGATGAATGTCCTCCACTCGGCGGGGGTGAAGATCAGCTTGGGGCCTTCCGGGTCCTTGCTGTCGCGTACGGCGACTACGCCGGGAAGATTTGTGGCGACCTCCACACACTGGCCGCCGTTACCCGAAGAGCGCGACGACTTCCGCCACACGGCAGCACTCAGGTCCATTTGCGTTTCACTTCCTCGCGATCTTAAAGGCCCCTGGCCATCAGTTCCTGTCGCTCATCCAGCGACGGGAGAGTGTGACGTGGGTGATGGTTTTACGGCAGAAGGGGGAAGTCGCCGGACTTGAGGCCGGAGATGAACGTCCTCCACTCGGCGGGGGTGAAGATCAGCTTGGGGCCTTCCGGGACCTTGCTGTCGCGAACCGCGACTACGCCGGGAAGATTCGTGGCGACTTCAACGCACTGGCCGCCGTTGTCTGAAGAGCGCGACGACTTCCGCCACACGGCGGTGCTCAAGTCCATGCGTGTCTCGCTTCCTCGATCATCTTGAGGGATATGCGCTCAGGATAGGCCCATATTCGTATGGCCTCATAGCGCTCCCGAATTGAGGTCACAATGTCAAGGTCGGCGGTGATCTGCGCCTGAGCCGGTGCGTCCGAGCTGATGACATCGGGTTGCCCGTTCGGGAGTTCCGCGATCATGAAAGGCCCTGCCAGACCGGGGAGACAATCCGGGTCGACAACCTGGATGAACACCGATGGATGCGCCGCGACCTCCAGCAGGCGGTCAAGCTGTTCGCGCATCACTTCCGGTCCACCGACCCGGCGGTGCAACACGCCCGCGTCGAACAGCACGGAGACGAGGGGTGGTCTGCCTCGGTCGAGGATGCGCTGCCGTCGCATCCGGGCCTCGACTCTCTCCTTCACCCCGTCGGGGGTGGCTCGGGGTTCCATGCTGAAGATGTGGCGGGCATATGCCTCGGTCTGGAGAAGGCCCGGAATGAGCAAGGGATCCCACGAGCGCAACACCACAAGCGTCGGCTCGATCTCTTCGGCCCAGTTCCGGAACCAGATGGGGCTGCCGGGCTGGGCAGTGATCCTCTGGTAGAGGTGGGTGAAGGAGACGCCCTCGGCCATGCCGAAGAGCTGGTCCAGCCGTTCGGCGTCGGACCGCGATGGTGTACGGGTCGCCTTCTCCAGCCTGCTCACCTGCGTCTGCGTGCACCCGAGCCGGGACGCCACGGCGGCCTGCGACAGCTCGGCGGCCTCCCGTAGCCGCCGCATCTCGGCGCCGAATCGCACGCGAGGGGACCCCGGGTCGAGAGACGGCATAACGTGCATCACATTTCCCCTCTAATCAGAGAAAAACGGAAACTTTCTGTGAGTGGCTACACCATTTAAACCACGCCTTACCAGCGGCTGTCATTATGCGTGCTGTCCTGGCTTGGTGACTCGATCGCCTACTCGACGCCAAGAAGGCACGCTGAAGCACAGCCTCTCTTTTCTGGCAGCAGATAAAGAAGGTTACCCATGACTTTCTATGGCCGGGGGAGAAATGACGGCGCGCGAACAGTACGAGAGATTCGACCATCTGGCCCGGCTGGCCTGGGATCTGCACGGTCTGGGCATCCGCGTCTCCCTGGGCGTTCCCCTGACCGGCCGGCCGGTTCTGGAGATGGTTTCGGAGAGCGGCGCCAAGGTCCACATCAGCGCCATCCGCCGTCGCTGCGGCTGGGTGTTCACCTGGCGGCCATGGTGGGCGCGGTTGTGGTGGCGTGACAAATGGGTGGTGGCTCACGCGGCCAACGTCGCCGACATCATCGCGGCGGAGGTGAACGCATGAGAAGGCCGCTCCGCCATTGCGACGACTCGCCGAAGGCGCCATTCACGAACGTGCCGCACGCCACTTGGCGCAGGGAATTCCCGGCGACGGCGATATCCGTTCCCGAGGCCCGTGAATGGGTGGGTTCCCTGCTGTCCGTCGGCGTCCCGTCCCCGTTGCTCGACGATGTGCTCCTGTTGCTGAGCGAGGTCGTCACCAACGCCATCACCCACTCCGACTCCGCCCACGCCCTCGGCCAGGTGACGGTCCAGATCACCCGTACCGGCACGACCGTGCGGGTGGAGGTGACCGACGCCGGCTCCGCCACCACCGCGCCCGCTGTACGCGCCCCGAATCTAGAGGACGACGGAGGCCGGGGCCTGTGGCTGGTGGCCCTGCTGGCCGAGGAATGGGGGTTCCACCGCGACGAGATCGGCGGATCGGTCTGGTTCCGGTTGGCCGAGCCGTCTGTTTTGGCTGCTCAACCGCTGGATGGACTCCCGTGAGAAAGACAGTCTAAACTGTACAGTTTGGACTGAACGACTTAAGGTTGAGGAATGGGCGACAAGACCGAGGACGCCTCTGCCGTTCGCACTGCGCGCGCCATCCAGGTGACCATCGGCCGCCTGCGGCGCCGCATCCTGAATGTGAACGATGCCGCGGACATCACCCTCTCCCAGGCGTCCGTCCTTGCCCGGCTGTCCAAGAACGGGCCCGCCTCGGCGAGTGATCTCGCGGCCGTGGAAGGCGTACGCCCGCAATCCATGGCCACCACGGTCGCGGCGCTCTCCCGCCTCGGGCTCGTGGAGCGCCACCCCGATCCCAATGACGGCCGCAAGCAGCTCGTCACCCTCACCGATCCCGGCCGCGAACGCGCCGAGGGCGACCGCGCGGCCCGCCAGGCCTGGCTGGCCCGCGTTCTGGAGGAGCGGTGCACCGAGAGTGAGCGGCAGACGGTTGTGAAAGCGATGGCCGTCCTGGAGAAGCTGATCGAATCATGAGCGATGACAAGCCCCGGGCAGCCGCCGACGCGACGCCGCACACGGGCGGCAGCGAAAGAGGCGGCAGCGCCAGGGGCGATGGCGCAAGGGGCGAGCCGGGTGGGCGGTTCGATCGTTGCCTGATACCGCCGATGATCCTTGGGTCGGTGCTCAATCCGATCAACTCGACGATCATCGCCGTCGCGCTCGTCCCCATCGGCGTCGCCCTCGGGGCCCCGCCCTCGGAGACAGCCTGGCTCGTCTCGGCGCTCTATTTCGCCACTGCGCTCGGGCAGCCGGTCGTCGGGCGCCTCATCGACCTCTTCGGGTCGCGCCGCCTCTTCCTGATCGGCGCCGCCCTCGTCGGCGTCGCGGGCGTCGTCGGGATGTACGCCCCCAACCTGGGCGTCCTCATCGCGGCCCGGGTGGTGCTCGGCTTCGGCACCTGCGCCGGATACCCGGCCGCGATGTCGCTGCTGCGCCGCGAGGCCGACCGTACCGGGAACGATAATCCCCGCGGGGTGCTCACCACGCTCGCCGTCGCCACCCAGACCGTCGCGGTCATCGGTCCCGCGCTCGGTGGTCTGCTGATCGGCGTTGGCGGCTGGCGGGCGACCTTCGCCCTGAACATCCCGCTCGCCGCGGGTGCGCTGATCCTCGGCGCGCTGCGGCTGCCGAAAACTCCGCCCAGCAGCCGCGGCGGCATCGCCGCGCGCCTGGATCTCCCCGGTGCCGGGCTGTTCACGGTAATGCTCATGGCGTTGCTGCTGTTCCTGATGAACTTGAGCCTCGGGTCGCTGTACTTGCTCGCCATCGCCGCCGCGGCGGCCGCCGCGTTCGTGTGGCGCGAGTTGCGCGCCCCCGAGCCGTTCATCGACCTGCGGGTGCTCGGCGGCAACCGCCCCCTGCTCGCCACCTACGCGCGTGCCCTGGTCGCGTACGTCGTCGCCTACGCCTTCCTCTTCGGCTTCACCCAGTGGGTGGAGGAGGGCCGCGGCCTGTCCGCCTCCCAGGCCGGGCTCGTACAGCTGCCGATGTTCCTGCTGGCCATCGTCGTCTCTACGCTCACCGGCCGCCGCGAAGGGGTATGGGGCAAGCTCGTCGTCGGCGCGGTCGGACAGATCGTCGCGTGCGTGCTGATGCTGTTCCTGAACGCGAGCAGCCCGGTCTGGATGCTGCTCGTCGTCGCCTTGGTGTTCGGCGTGCCGCAGGGGCTCAACAACCTCGGGCTGCAGAACTCGGTGTACCGGCAGGCCGATCCGGAGCGCATGGGCGCCTCGTCCGGGCTGCTCCGTACCTTCTCGTACATGGGGTCGATGGTCGCGTCCGCCGCGTCCGCGTTCGCCTTCGGCCGGCACGCCGACACCGGCGGCATGCACGTGCTGGCCTGGGTGATGATCGGCGCCGCGACGCTGTTCCTGCTGATCACGGTCGTCGACCGCAGCCTGGGCCGACTCGTCGTCTGATCCTTTCGATAAGAAGACGATTGCGTATGAATTGCGGACTATTAAGCATGGATCATCTCATCCGCAACTCCTACGGTTGACCATCAGCAGAACCGCTGATGGGAGACATCGTTATGCCGCATCGGATTTTGGTCACCGGGGCGACCGGCACGGTCGGTCGTCAGGTGATAGCGCAGCTGCTGGAAACCGGGGTAAAGGTGCGCGCGCTGACCCGGGAACCGGTCGATCTGCCACCGGCGGTCGAGGGCGTGCGCGGTGACCTGTCGGTCCCTGATTCTCTGCATGCCGCTTTCGACGGGGTCGAGGCGGTGTTCCTGGTCTGGCCGTTCGCCTCGGCCGAGGGGCTGGAGATGGTGCTCAAGCTGATGGCCGAGACCCGCAGGGTGGTGTACCTGTCGTCGGCGGCTGTGCGTGATCATGAACGGCAGGCCGAGCGGCTGATCGGACGGTCTGTGCCGCAATGGACGATCCTGCGCCCGCATGCCTTCGCGGCCAACACTCTGCGCTGGGCCGAGCAGATCCGCGGCGGGGGAGTGGTGCGGGAGCCGTACGGTCAGGCCGCGATGTCCCTCGTGCACGAGCGGGACATCGCCGCGGTCGCGGTGCGGGCGCTGACCCAGGACGGGCATGCCGGCTCCGTGTACGAGCTGACCGGGCCGCAGTCCCTGACCCAGGCCGAGCAGGTACGCGTCATCGGCGAGGTGATCGGCCATCCGGTGCGCTGGGAGGAGACTTCCCCAGAGGACGCGCGGCGGCAGATGCTGGCCCGTGGCTGGCCGGCCGCGGCCGTGGACGGCATCCTGCGGGCCCAGGCCGAGATGACGCTCGGCCCGGCGCCGGTCACCGCCACTGTGGAGGAGGTGACCGCGACCGCGGCGCGCACGTTCCGCTCGTGGGCGGCCGAGCACGCGCACGCCTTCGAAGCCGCTTTCCCGCCGGATCAGCCTGCTGGGCCGGGGCTTCGTACAACTTGGGCCGAGATCATTGACGGGGGTTTGTAGTGATCCTTATGGTTTGCTCGGATTGATCATTATTTGAGCCGGAGTGACCCCTGCGGCTGGCTGTCATCGACGGAGTGGGCCAACTCCGTCGGCAGAGCCACCGGCAACTCCGGAGGATGGTGAGCGGTGCCCGCTGACACCCCGATCGCCAGCCTGATCGAGGCGGTGGAGGACGGGCCGGAGGTTCCCGAGACGTTCGGGCGGCTGCTGCGGGAGAGCGAGCGGCTGCTGAAGGAGACCCCCGGCTCGGCCGACGCCCACTATGTGCGGGGCTACACCCTGTACCTGCTGGGCGCCCACGCCGAGGCACGGGCCGCCTTCGAACGGGCGGAGCTGCTGCGGCGCGGGCACCAGTGGGCGCTGTTCCACCTCATCGTGCTCGCCTACCGCGACGGCGACCACGGCGCGGTGCTCGGCGCCTTCTCCCGGCTGGAGCGCGCCTACTTCGAGGGCGAGGACAAGCTCTGGCGCTACCTGGTGGCGTGGGAGTACGAGCTGTGCTCGGCTGCTCGGCTCGGCCTGGACGAGCACGTCGCCGCCCGCCTGCCGGAGCTGATCGCCGAGTACACCGGCCGCCAGGACGACCCCGAGGAGATCCTGGAACGGCCGGGCAGGCTGCTCCAAGTCTACGGCGAGCAGCCAGACGGGCCGCTGCGCGACCTGCTGCGCGAACAGCTCGCCCTGCTGGTGCCCGGCGGCTGGATCCGCCCCGGCGAGCTCTAGCCGCTCTGTCGCTCAGAGGCGAGCTCTAGCCGCAGCGCCGGAGGCGGTCAGCAGCCCGCGCCTGCTCAGTCTCCCCACCGGACCGCCCGTCGAAGATCTTGACCTTATCCTGCCTCCCGGCGGCGCCTTGACCGGCCTGATAAGGCTTCCCCGTAAAGCCCGTTTCGGAGACGGGCTACTGAACAAACTGGCTCAAGTGGGTCATTTATCCCCAAAGCGGTGGACACTGGCGGTTGGGGAAACTACCTTCCTCGCTCGAGGACATTTCTTCGCTATAGCCCCAAATGTCCCAGCATCATCAGGAGGGGGGACTGCATGGAGATCACGATTGCCGAGATAGAGGCAGTGGAGCTCACGTGCGGTAACAGCAACAGCTGATACTCATCGCGGGATTGGTGGCCACCTGGGTCGCCGATCCCGCGCCTTATTTCTGACGTGGAGCGGATAATTGTCGCGCGTTCTGGTCAACCCGGCGTTTCCCCTGTTCATTGAGGACCGCCGCGAACTAGTCCGGCTGGGCGACCTGCCGGGCACCGGAAAGGTGCTCAAGTCCGCCTCTCCGGCCCTACGCGAGCTGGTACGGCGGTGCGCCTCCACCGCCCTGCCCCGCGAGGAACTGGTCAGCCTCACGGCGGGGATCGGCGGCGTCACGGCGGCCGAGGTGGACCAGGCCATCACCGCTCTGCTCGCGGCCCGGATCCTGGTCGAGGAGCAGGACGTCGAGCTGCTGACGCGCCACGTTCCCACGTCGCGGCAGGCCCTGTTCTTCTCCATGTTCCAGCCCGCGTCTCGGGCCGCCGAGATGGCCGGGGACCTCGCCGGGCGTACGGTGGCCGTCCTCGGCGTCGGCGGGATCGGCGGCTTCGTCGCCCTGCAACTGGCGACCGCCGGGGTGGGGCGGCTGCGGCTCGTCGACCAGGACGACGTCGACGAGTCCAATCTCCACCGCCAATACCTCTATTCGGCGGAGGACGTCGGGAGCCCGAAGGTGTACACGGCCGCCCGCAGGCTCGCCGAGCACAACCCGGAGGTCAAGGTGGAGACACACCACCGCACGCTGACCGGCGCCGGGGACGTCGCGGACCTGGTCGCGGACGCGGACCTGGTCATCGCCACGGCCGACAGCCCGCAGCCGCAGATCCGCCAATGGATGAACGCCGGCTGCGTGGCCGCCGGGGTGCCGCTCCTGCCGGGCGGGTTCAGCCAGCACCTGGGCATCGCGGGGCCGCTGGTCGTGCCGGGGAGCTCGGCCTGCCTGGCCTGCCTGGAGGAGGAGCTGCGGGTCCGTAACGGTGGGTGGGAGCTGCCCGCCATACTGAACCAGGGGCGGAGCATTCCGGCGTTCGGCCCGCTCTGCGCGATCGTGGCCGGGTTCGTCGCCGCCGAGGCGGTCCGCTACCTCACTGGCATGGTGCCGCCTGCCCTCGTCGGCCGGGTGGTCCACTTCGACCTCCTGACGATGGCGACGGCGGAACAGCCCGTCACCCGGCTCGACACCTGCCAGGTCTGCGGGGATCTCGCCTGACGGGCGAGGCCACGTTCTGCGGGGATCGTACGGGGGGCGGGCGAGGTTGCGAAACGTCCTGTATCGGCCACGTGACGTGGCGGCGCGCGCTTGGGAGGCTTCCCCCATGCGCGTGATCCCGACCATCGACGACATGGCCGCGTTACTGCGGGAGCTGTGCGACCGGTTCCCCGCGACCTGCCGCAGACGCCTCGTCGGCGCCTCCCGGCGGGGCGAGCCGCTGGAACTGGTCTCGATCGGGGACGGGTCCCAGAACGCCCTGGTGTTCGGCGGCCCCCACGCCAACGAGCCCGCCGGCTTCCTGACCGTGCTCCGCCTGGCCTCCGTGCTGTGCGAGAACGCGGCGGAGCGGAGCGGGTTCACCTGGCACTTCATCGCGTGCGTGGATCCCGACGGCGCCCGGCTGAACGAGGGCTGGTACGCGGGCCCGTACACGATCAGCCACTACCACCGCCACTTCTACCGGCCGTCCATGAGCGACCAGCCCGAATGGACCTTTCCCATCCATGCCGGGCGCAAGCAGTTCGACCGGCCGCTGCCGGAGACCCTGGCGTTGATGCGGGTCATCGACGAGCTGCGGCCCGTGTTCATGCTGTCGCTGCACAACGCCGACTTCGGCGGGGCGTACTTCCAGATCACCCGTGACGTGCCCGGCCTGGCCGCCGAGCTGGCCTCGATCGCCGCGAGCCAGGGCGTCCCGCTGGACCTGGGGCCCATCGACACCGTCGGCTACCAGGTGGCGGGGCCCGGCGTCACGCTGCTGCCGGCGGCCGAGCACATCGACTTCGTGGAGACGGGCGGCGACGCGCGCACGCCTCGTACGTACGGGGCGTCGAGCTGGCACTACGCCGACCGCTACGGCACGTTCACGCTGATCGCCGAGGTACCCCTGTGGACCACTCCGGGGTGCGACGACCCCTCGGACGCCGGGCTCTCCTTCGGCCACCTGGTCAAGGCGGCCGCGGTACGGCTGCGCGAGGAGATCGAGCCGCTGGCCCGCGCGCGTACGGACGTCCGGCCGCAGTGCGTCGCGCACACCCCGTTCCACGCGGCGGTGGACGACACGCTCGCCGTCTGCGACCTGCTGGTCTCCTCGCTCGAAGGCGCGGTGGACGGGGAGGGCGCCGCCAGGACCGTCACGCGGGCCGAGGCGAGCGGCATCCACGACACGGTGCGCCGCCTGCCGCTGCGGGCCTGCGCCATGTTCCTGCGGCTGCTGGCGGCCGAGGCGGCGGCGGGCAACCGCCCGGCCGACCTGACAGCCGTCCGCGCCGCGCTGGAGGAACGCATGGGGCGCCTCTGCGCGGAGGCCGAGGGCCAGCTGGTCCAGCTTCCCGACCCGCTCGGCCGGATCGTCACCATCCAGACGGAGGCCGCCCTGGCCGCCGCCCGCCGCCTGCGCTGAGCCGGAGCGTTGACCATGCCCGTTCACCGGGTGTCCTCGATGGGGACCTCCGCCATGACGGACCGCTTTCTTCGTCTCCCCCCGAAGGGGGTATTCCTCCAAAAGGTCCCCAGCCACAACGGCCCCGCACACGGACCAAGACGGTCGTGTGACGAAGCACCCCGGGGAAGTGCCTAGGGCAGCCGCCAGTTCGCCGTCCACAGCCGGGAGCCGGCGCGGCGGTCGAGGCGGCGGAGGAACGACAGGACGCCGGACGCGCCGGTCGCCCAGGTGTAGCCGGGCTTGTCGAGGTCATTGCCGGTGAAGACCGGGGCCGTGAGCTCGCCGCCGGCGCGCATCAACATCAGCTCGACGATCTGTTCGGCGCCGCGCCAGTAGTCGTCGTCGCCGGTGGCCATCGCCAGGTCGATCAGCGCCTCGCCGATGCCCGCCAGGCCGCAGCACTGGGACACGACCCAGGCCTGCGGCGCGATGGCCAGGCTCGCGCGGGCGCCCCGCTCCGCCAGGTCGAGGTAGCGGTCCTCGCCGTACGTGCCGGCCGCGTGCGCCAGCGGGCCGAGGATGCCGGAGACGCCCTGGCACCAGGACGCGCCCATGGCCTTGGCGTCCGGCCCGGTGAGCTCGCCGAGCATGGCCTCGGTGGCGGTGGCCAGCGACTCGAAGCGTTCCCTGGCCGCCTGCCCGGCGTCGTGGTCGCCGGTGGCCTCGTGGTAGGAGAGCAGGAACTCCGCGCACCCGGCGGCGCCGTGGGCGAAGGCCATCTCCACGTTGACGCCCGAACCGGCCTGGGCCGGTGCGACCGCGTCCTTGGAGTCCGTCACCTCGCCGGAGACGAGTAACCTGGCGCATTCGGCGGCCACTTCCAGGTGGCGCGGATCCTGTTCCAGCGCGGCCAGCGAGAGGTGCCCCGCGCCGATGCCGGCGACGCCGTGCGCCTGGTCCGCGCGCTGCTCGCCCTCCAGAACGATCGGGCCGGGGTCCGGCAGCTCGGGGACGGCGGTCAGCCGCGCGGCGGCCAGGAACAGCGCCGTTCCCGTGCGGCCGAAGTACAGCGCCGGGGGGAGCGCGGTCGACGGCATGACGCGCGCCGTCCAGCGGGCCAGGTCGGCGGCGACGGTCTTGGCCTCGGGGTGGTGCAGCAGCTCCATGCCGACCCCGGCCGACCCGCCGTAGACGTTCGTCACCGGCGGGCTCGACGTCCGGGCGTCGGCCGGGCCGTCCATCAGGCCCTCCGCGAACCGTACGCACACGCGGGTGGTGTGATCCAGGACCTGCGACAGCAGCGCACCGCTGAACCGCACCCCGTCAGACCGCGACAGTGTACGGCCCGCCCGCCCGGCGCCGACGCCGGTCCTCATGTCGGCCGCGGCCGCCACTCGCTCCTCGGCGTCGAGGCTGAGCAGGCGCGGCAGCAGCCCGACAACGCCCGTCGTGACGCCGGGGAACATCCGCGCCAGGCACATCAGCGTCCGTTCGACGTTCCTGGCCGGGTCGGGATCGATCATGATGGGGTTCATCCCGGTCGCCGAGAAGAACAGCGTCGCCCCGAGCGAGAAGTAGTCGTCGGCGGGCTCAGAGGGGCGGTCCGCCTGCTGGCCGGGCACGCTGTAGCCACGGCTCCACCCGGGCAGTTGCAGCCCCTCGTACCTGCTGTTGCCGAAGTCGATCAGCGTGCAGCGGCCGTCCTCGCCGAGCACCACGTTCTTGGGGGAGAAGTCCCTGACGACGACGCCGCGTGCGTGCACGGCGTCCAGCACCTCCAGGAGCCGGCCCGCCAGCGCGGTGAGGTCCCGGTCGCCGCCGTTCTCGGTGAAGCGGCCTCGCTCGCCGACGAACCGGTTGAGGTCCAGGCTGCCGGCGTCGGTCATGACGAGGAACTCGTCCTCGCCGTGCCGGAAGTGGTCGATCGGCGTGGGGATGCCCGCGACGCCGTCCAGGGCCTTGAGGATGCGAAGGTCGTTGCGCAGGTACATGCGCAGGTCCCAGCCCTCGGCGTTCTCGCCCACGTAGGCGCGGGCCTCCTTGACCACGACCGGCCGGCCGTCGGCGTCCTCGGCCCGGTAGACGTTGCCGCGCGGGCCGCGCGCGACGCCGGACGTGACGCGGTACCGGTTGCCGATGAGCCTGGCGGGCGCTTCACCGGCGTCCGCCCCGGCGGCGCCCTCCCGAGACGAGCCCTCTGGCGAGTCCTGAGGTGAGCCGGGGACGCCGCTCTGCGGCCGGAACGGGTCGGTCGCCCACGGCGGGCAGGAGAACTCGGGTCCCGCCGCGCCCGGCAGGTGCTCGCCGTCGGGGCTGACGATGATCAGCTCGAAGTCGCCGTTCTCGTCCACGCGGTACTGGGGGGCGAAGGGGGCGTACCGGTAATAGACCGGCGCGTCGCGGCGCACCTGGCGATCGCTGACGATGCGCGGCGCGGCCAGCCCCGCCAGCGCCTCGGCCAGCCGGTGACCGAGAGGGACGACCTCTTCGGGCCGCGGGTAGACGGTGATGGCCTTGCCGACCGCGCCCGGGTCGAGGTCTCCGGAGTTGAGCTCCGCGAGCTTCTCGGGCGAGCAGGCGACCTTGAAGTCGCAGGACACGTCGGCCAGGACGGGCAGGACCCGTTCGAGCGTGTCGCCCAGGGTGCCGGGACGGGCGGACACGTGCAGCTTCCAGCCCTGGTTGGGGGTGGTGGCACGCGGGTCGTGGACGCTGACCCAGGTGTCGCCCTCATAGATTTCCCTAGTGTTCGACTCAGCAAAATGGGTAAGGGAAACAATCACATTTACCGTCAACGAGAAAACCCTTCTGCACCGAGCGGCCGGATGCCTGAAGAAAGGCCACCGGAAGTGCACCGATGGCCTTTCCACAGCGGTACGGCGCAAGGAGCGCGCCGCCGCGGAACGCCGAACGCGTTACCGCTCGATTACACGATCGAAGGGCAGCAGGGGAACGTCGAGCAAACGGTACGCTTGCAGGTGTTCACGCAGGCCTGAGGGCCGTGGAGCAGCGCGGTGAGCTCGCCTTCGAAGTCGACGGCGAGGTCCTCGTACTCCAGAACGCCTGCGTCGCGGGGCTCCAGTGTAAGAACGGACATAAGGGCTCCTTCCTTGGCCACCGGTAGGCGGCCGATGTGGGGCTTGAGCCTCGGGACGGCGCTGGATAAGTGCCGTTACCCGTGCCTTGACCGCGATGGGAATCGCCTGTCGCGGCCAAACGGACGCATTATGTTCACAACTCATCAAATATGTCCAGGCATCACGGAACAGGATTCCTTGCCCAGCAGTGCGGAGGCGGAATCGTTTACAAGAGGGCTTTACGGCGACACAACGGTCACTTAGATTGGCTGGGTGATCCCCTGGCTTCCCGCATGAAAGCGTTCTGGAAGAAGCGCACCCCGGACGTCGCGGCGGACAGGTCGGGGCTGGCGCTCGCCTACTGGGAGAGCCATGGCGACGAACTCCTGACGGCGAGCATGGCGAAGATCGCTCGTCGCCTGCCGTACCTGGTGATGTCCGCGCTGCGCATGGCATGGGAGGCGCACCGCCGCGACACGATCATCGCGCTGGCCGGGAACCTGGCGGCCGGCATCTTCACCGTCTACGGCCTGGTCGCGACGTCCGACGTGCTCGCCTCGTTGTTCGCCGGCGGGCCCACGCCCGAGCGCGTCCGGGCAGCGCTGCCCTCGCTGGCGCTGGTCGCGGCCGCCGCCGCGGTGCGCGGGGCGCTGCTGACCGCCGCCACCTGGGCCCAGGCGCGGCTCAAGGTAGAGGTCGAACGGCTGGCCGAGACGCGGCTCTTCGAGCTGACCACCCAGGTGGAGCTGACCGCGTTCGACGACGACGAGTTCCACAACGCGATGCGCAGAGCCCGCGACAGCGGCGTGCCCGACGCCGCGGGCGTGGTCGAGGCGACGATCGCCGTGATCGGCGGCGCCGTCGGCGTGCTGGCCTCGGCCGTGGCACTCGGCCTCATGCACCCGCTCCTGACGCCGCTGCTGCTGGTCACGGTCGTACCCGCGGGCTGGGCCGCGGTGCGGGCGGCGCGCCTGCAGTACCAGGGGTACTACCGGCTGTCGGCCGCGCGGCGGCGCAAGTTCATGCTGTCGGACCTGATGGCCGAGCGGCTGCCCGCCGCCGAGGTGCGCGCGTTCGCGCTGCGCGACTTCCTGCTCGGCGAGTACGCGAACGTCGCCGACCTCGAACAGGACGTGCAACTCGACGTCGCGCGCCGCCGTGCCGTCACCAAAGCCGCAGGCGACGTGCTGACCGGCGCCGCGACCGTCGCCGTCTACGCCGCGCTCGCCGGGCTGCTGGCCGTCGGCGTCATCCCGCTCTCGGTGGCGGGCGCGGCCGTGCTGGCCATCCGCGCCGGCCAGATGTCGCTTGCCGCGCTGGTGCAGATGATGAACCGGTTGTACGAGGCGGGCCTCTACTTCGGCGACTACCTGTCATTCCGCGAGCTGGCCGCCTCGCGCGTGCGACAGCCATCCGGTACGGCGGCGCCGGAACCGTCCGGGCGGCTGGCCGCCGACCAGGTGACCTTCAGCTACCCGGGGGCGAGCGGTCCCACGCTCAACGGGATCAGCGTTGAGGTGGGGTTCGGCGAGGTCATCGCGCTGGTCGGGGAGAACGGCTCCGGCAAGACCACGCTGGCCAAACTGCTGGCCGGACTGTACCGGCCGGACTCGGGGACGATCCGCTGGGACGGCGCCGACCTGGCCGACCTCGACACGCGCGGGCTCATCTCGGTGATCGCCCAGGACCACACCCGCTGGCCGCTGACCCTCCGCGAGAACATCCTCATGGGCCGCCCGCTGGACGAAGGCCGCTTGGCCGCCGCCGCGGCCGCCGCCGGGGCCGACGAAGTCGTGGCCGGACTGTCGCAGGGGTACGACTCGCTGCTCGACCAGCGCTTCCGAGGCGGCCACGACCTGTCGGGCGGGCAGTGGCAGCGGATCGCCGTGGCCCGCGGCTTCTACCGCGACGCCGCCCTGGTGATCTTCGACGAGCCCACCTCCGCGCTGGACGCCCGCGCAGAACACGCCCTGTTCGAGCGCATCCGCAAGTACGCCGACGGCCGCTCCATCGTCCTCATCACGCACCGGCTGGCCAGCGTCCGGTACGCCGACCGCATCTACGTCCTCGACCATGGGCGGGTGGCCCAGCAGGGCACGCATGCCGAGCTGATGGAGGAGGGCGGCCTTTACGCTGACATGTACACCCTCCAGGCCCAGGCATACCGGGACGCGGCCACATGATCGTTCTGTCGTCGGCCTACACGGCGCTGACCGCGGTCCTGCTGTACGCGGCCGTGAGCAAGGCCCGTGACCTGTCAGGATTCGCCGCCGACATCGCGGGTTACCGGCTGATCCCGCAGCGGCTCACGGTCGTCGCCGCCGTCGCGGTGGTGATGGCGGAGCTGGCGGCGGCGGGGCTGCTCACCGCGCCATCCACCCAGCGCTGGGGCGCGCTGCTCGCGGCGGCACTGTTCGCCGCCTTCCTCGCCGCGATGGCATCCGTGCTGTGGCGCGGGCTGAGCGTCGGTTGCGGCTGCTTCGGCGACCACGGCCTCGTCGGCGCCGCCACCATGACGCGTACCGGCCTACTCGCGGTGCTGGCGGTCATGGCCACCGTCGCGGGACCTTCCCCGTTCGCCCCCGTCCACCTGCTGGTGGGAGCGGCGTACCTCGTGTTGACCTTCGCGCCGGCCCGATTGATCGGAGCCGTGGAGCGCGGCCGCGTCGGTCCCCGCACCGGCACCCACTGGGACGTGACCCCGCCTGCGGTGGCCCTCACCTCTGAACGGCCCGGCGTTCTTTACGCGCTGATCGCGCCGACGTGTGGCCTCTGCAGCGCCATGCTGCCCGCCTTCGTCGCGGCGGAGCAGGTGGACGTCGTCCTGGTGAGCGCCGAGGAGGAGGGGCAGGTCCGCGACTACCTGGCGGCGCAGGGGGTCGGGTTGCCGTTGGTCATCGATCCCGGGGTGTTCGACCGTCACGGCATCCCCTGGCCGCCGTACGCCGTGCTGACCGACCGGCAGGGCGTCGTCCTGGCGGCGGGCGGCGCGGCCGAGCCCGCCGCTCTCGATGCCCTGTTGGCCCACGTCCCCTCGGCTCCTGGCCGAACCAGGACTTGAGTATGAGCCGCCGTGCGTGGTGAGGGGCGGAGGTGACCACCCGGCTGTCCCGCTACCACTGACAGCGGATACCTCCGCCCCTCCGGCCCCTGGAATTGAGGACCGGCCGCCGCGCCGGGCCAGGGTGGGGGACCAAGGACTGCCAAGCGCGACACCGTAGACGCTAACCCGCCGCCGCCCAGCGGTCTGTGGACGATTACGCAGAACGGGCGCTCCGCGGCCTATGGACGATTACGCAGAGCGGGCGGCCCAAGCGGCCAGCACCGCCGCCTCCTTCTCGGGCGCGATGCCGTGCAGCGCCTTGGCCCCGTACGACCGCTCCGCCTCGGGTACGTCACGCAGCCACGCCCACGTGTCCCGCACCGTCTCCGCCACCGGCCGTACGCGCAGCCCGGCCGCCTCGGCCTTGGCCGTGGGCACGCTCCAGAAGTTGGCGACCTCGTCCGACGGCGGCCCGCCCCACAGCGGCAGCTCCACGAACGTCCCCACCCCCTGATCGACGAGGAACCGGTCGTCCACCCAGACGAACTCCGCGTCCGACCCTGTCGCCTCCTTGCCCAGTTCCAGCCACTCGCCGTACGTGGTGTTGCCCGCGGGCCCGGTCACCGCGAACCGGTCGGCCGTACCGAGCTCCGCCTGGTCCAGGGTGAAGACGGCGATGTCCCGCGCGTCCACGAGCTGCATCGGCGTGCCCGGATCACCCGGCGCGAGCACCTGGCCGCCCTGGGAGATCCGGTTCAGCCACCACGGCAGCCTGCCGACGTTCTCGTACGGGCCGAGGATCAGGCCCGGCTGCACGATCAGCGCGTTGCCGTCGAACCCCTGCTCCACGGCCCGCTCGCAGCCGCCCTTAAGCACCCCGTAGTCACCGTCGTCAGGACCGGCGTCCGGCGCGCAGTCCCACACCCCCGAGCCCTCGGTGGCGGGCTTGCCGGGGAAGCCGTCGATGGCGGAGACCGAGGAGATGAACGCGTATGTTCCCACATGTCCCGACAGCGCCCGCGCCGACTCGCCGACGACCCGTGGCACATAGCCGGACGTGTCGACCACGAAGTCCCAGGTGTGCCCGTCGGCCAGCCGTTCGAGGTCCGCGGTCACTTCGCGGTCACCCCGGATGGCCGCCACACCGGGCAGATCCGCCCCGCTCTGCCCCCTGTTGAACGTCGTGACCTGATGCCCCCGTGCCAGCGCCTCCTCGACGATGGTTCGTCCCAGAAATCTCGTCCCGCCGATGACCAGTACTCTCATGCCGACATTCTTCGCGTACGACCAACAAACCGGTCATATCTTCACGGAGAGCGTAGACGGGAGGGGCGGCAACATGTGCACCCTGGCGGAGCTGATGTCGAAGTACAGGCCCACCAGCTCCAGCTGTCCGGCCCGCACCTGCTCGTCGACCTTGCGGTAGGTCCGCAGGTTCTCCAGCTGCTGCTGCACGTTGACCTTGCACAGCCGGTCCAGCGCCCCGCCGTCGAGCGGCTCATCCGCGGTCTCGATGAACGTGGCCAGGCTGTGGTAGCCGTGCCGCAGCCAGCGTCGCATCCCCGGCAGGCTGCCCGCCTTCACTCCGCCGCTCAGCAGCCCGCACATCGCCCCGCAGCCCGAATGCCCGCAGACCGTGATCGTGTGCACGCCCAGGACCTGCGTCGCGTACTCGATGGCCGCCACCACCGAGTCGTCGTGCGGCTCGGCGCCCCTGCGCGGCACCAGGTTGCCGATGTTGCGCACGGTGAACAGGTCGCCGGGGCCGCTCGCGGTGATCAGACTGGGGATGACCCGTGAGTCGGCGCAGGTGATGAACAGGTGCGTGGGCTGCTGCTTGCGGGCCAGCTCGGTGAAGATGGGCCGCACCAGCGGAGCCGTACGCCGGTGATACTCCCGCGCGCCCGCCGTCAGCTGGCACTCCACGCTGGCCGGACGGGGACTTCCCGGAGCCGACCCGCCGTGCCGGGTGGGGCGGTGGTGGCGGTGCGACCACGGCAGCCACCACCGCTCCGGCGTCCGCAGCGGTGTCTTGGTCCGGGACAGGCGGGTCCCGCTGGCCGCCATCGCGTACCACTCGTCGTGCAGCTCGTCGATGTCGACGCTGCCGCCCAGCCGCTCGTGGTTCAGCCGCCAGGAGTGGATTGCCTCAAAGGCGGCGTTGTCCATGAAGTCGATGTTCAGGTCGAGGTCCACGGCCGTGCCGGGCGGGATGGCGCGCAGCTCGCGGGTGAGCCTGGGCACGCCCAGGAAAGTGAGCGAGCCGGAGATCGTCGCGTGGACGCGCCCGTCCTGCTCCGGCCGCGTCTTGACGGTGACCCAGGTCAGCCGCCGCAGCGCGAGCAGCGCGGCCAGCGCGAGACCGGCCAGCACCCCCTCTGCCAGCCCGAGGACCAGCACGGCCCCCATCGTCACCAGGTAGACCGGCACCTCGCCGTGGCCGTGCACCTTCCTGACATGGCCCAGGTTGACCATCTGCACGCCGATGAAGACGAGCAGCGCCGCCAGCGCCTCCATCGGGATCAGCTTGATCGTCCAGCCGAACCCGAGAGCGAACACCACCACCCACACCCCGTGCAGGATCGCCGAGAACCGGCTGCGCCCGCCCGCCTGCACGTTCGCGGTGCTGCGGACGATCACGCCCGCCACCGGCAGCCCGCCCAGCGCGCCCGAGACCATGTTGGCCACGCCCTGACCGCTCAGCTCCTGGTCGAGGTCGGTACGGGGGCCGTCGTGCATGCCGTCGACCGCGACCGAGCAGAGCAGCGACTCGACCCCGGCCAGCAGCGCGACGAGCAGCACGGCCGCCACGATCCGGTGCCAGTCGCCGGACGGCAGCACGGGGAAGGCCCAGGAGGTGACGGCGTTGGACAGGTCGATGCGGGTGACGTCCCAGTCGAACGCCCACGCGGTCACGCCGGCCACCAGCAGCGCGACCAGCGGCGCCGGCACGGCCTTGACCCGTTTGGGCAGGCGCGTCCACAGCGCCAGCACGGCGATCGTGAGCAGGCCCACCGCCACCGTGTGGCCGTGCATATCGGCCAGCTGCGCCGGCAGCTCCACGATGTTGGCCAGCGCCGAGCGCTGCGGTCTGCCGCCCAGCACGACGTGCAGCTGGGAGAGCGCGATGACCACGCCGACGCCCGCGAGCATGCCGTGGATGACCGCCGGCGAGACCGCCAGCGCCGCTCTGGCCGCCCGGAAGACCCCGAGCACCAGCTGCACCGCCCCCGCGATCAGAGTGATCATGCAGGTGGCCCGCCAGCCGTACGTCTGCACGAGATCCGCGACGACCAGGGACAGGCCCGCCGCGGGCCCGCTCACCTGTACGGCGGAGCCGCCGAGCGCGCCCGCCACGATGCCGCCCACCATGGCGGCGATCAACCCGGCGGCCAGGGGGGCACCCGAGGCCATCGAGATGCCCAGCGAGAGGGGCACCGCGATGAGGAAGACCACGAGCGAGGCAGGTACGTCGTACCTGAGCGTGCTCAGCACGCGACTCAGAGTGCCGATCATACGTCGAACCCTATTGCCCCGCGTGCCGGGGGCTTAAGGGGTCATCGGCGGCTTTACAGATTAATGAGTGGCCGCCGTCACTCGTCCGCCGTTCGGCGGTCGGCGTGGTGGTCGCCGATCAGCGGTAGTAGTCGGGGAATTCCTGCTCGGGGGTGGTGCGACGGTGCCCGCCGCTGTTGCCCTGGGCGCCGCCGTTGCGGCCGCCCTGCCGGGAACCCGCCTCGGGCGTGCCGCCGTAGTTGGGCCAGGCGGCGTTGTTCGCCGGCGGCTCGCCCCAGCCCGCCGGCATCTGGCCGGGCGGAATGCTGGTGATGTCGCCGGTCTCGTACGCGAAGGTCTGCGCGATCTGGCCGGGCGGGAGGCTGGTGATGTCACCCGTCTCGTACGCGAAGTGCTGCGGCGCCGGCTGCATGGGCGGGGCCGACAGCACGTCGTCGTAGGCCGAGACCGCTCGCGCGGGCGCCGTGGGGGTGCCGGTGGCGGGGGAGGGGCCGGTCAGCGGGTCGGAGTCGTCAGCCACGGCCCAGCCGGCCCGTACCTCATAGGAGGCCGGATAGGAGGAGCGGGGGGCGGCGGCGGGCTGCTGCGGCTCGAAGGCCGGCCAGGAATCGCTCGACGGCGCGGCGGGAGCGGGGTCGTCGAGGATGTCGTGGTGCTGCAGCGCGGGCCACGAGCCCGACGCCGTCGGCACGATCGGCGGGTTGGTCCAGGTGGTTTCCAGCGGGTCGGTGTTGGCGCCGTAGACCGTGAACGGGACGCCGGCCTGCGCGCCGCCGATCGGAGAGACCGGCGCGGCGGGGAACGAACCGCTGGTGGCGGGCGCCGGTGTGGCGGGGAACGAGCCGCTGCCGCCGACGGCGGGGAAGGAACCGCTGGTGGCCGGTGTGGCGGGGAACGAGCCGCTGGTGGTGGCCGGGCTGTTCGTGCTCAGCGAGGTGCCGCTGCCGACGGCCGGGAAGGAACCGCTGCCGGCCCCGGGCTGGGGCGGCGTCACCTGCTGCGCGCCCACGCCGAGGATGCTCATCACGTCGGGCGGCGTCGGCGCGGAGAACGTCACCGTGCGCTGGTCGGCCAGTTCGGCGGCCGTCGGGGCCGGACGCTGCGCCGACTCCACGAGGTCTGCCAGACCGGACGAGCCGGACGAGGCGGCCGCGGCGGCGGGCCGCTGGGAACGCGAACGCTGGGATCGCCCGGGAAGCGGCGCCTGGACGGTGGCCGCGTTGGGGTCGACGGCGGTGACGGGCTCGCGCTTGGCGGGCTCGCGCTTGCCGGGCCGCTCCCGCTTGGCGGCGGGCCGCTGCTGCTCGCGCTGGGCGCTGGGCTGCTTCTCGCGCTCCCGCTCCCGCTCGGCGGCGGCTCGGGCGGAGGGGGTACGCGCGGCGGGCCTCTGGGCGGGCTTTTCCGCGGGCCGTTCGGAGGAGCGCTCCGAAGGACGCTCGACGGGGCGCGAGGCGCCCTTGCGCGCCGCGACCGTGCCGCCGGAGCCGAAGCCGCCCTCTTCCGCGTCGCTGCGGATGTTGGCCCAGAACTCCTCGTCCTCGACGTCGGTGTGGGGGTTGCCCCACTCGTCCACACCGCGCTTGCCGCGCTGGCCGGTGCGTACCGGTTTGGCCTTGGCCTCGCCGATAGGACTGAAGTCAGGGCTGAAGTTGTTCATGCGCGGTTCGCTCTTGGAGAACTCGTCAGTGGACCGCGTCTGAGTCCTCTCATCCTTCTCGGCCATCTGCTTCAGCCGCTCGGGAGGCAGAGAGCTCTCCCGACGGTTCATAGAACGCATGCCCAGTGCCACGACGACGAGCACGAGGAGCACGACAGCGACCAAGCTGACTACGACCGCGATCATTGCACCACCCTCAAAGCCATGGCCTCCCTGCGGCACCGGTGAGATCGCGCGGCCATCGACGCGACCTTCCCCCTTTGATCACCAGCACCTAGCGATTGGATCTGATTGTGTCGGACCACTATGAGCGTTGTCACACCCTACGTGAAGAATTGGTAACTATTACTACGTTTAGTGAGCGTTGTCTCACTGGATGTTCACCACCGTGAGCCGGCCGCGGGCAATGGTCTGGTCCGCGATCTTTCTCAAGATCTCGGAGAGGGGGGCGCCCTCCTGGACATCGACCTTGCCGTTCAGCGAGTAGACGCTGAAGCGGTAGCTGCCCTTCTCCACGCAGGGGGGCTGGTAGCCCGCCTTGCCGCTGGTCACCTTGGCCTGGCTCGCGCCTTCCGGCGGGCTCGCGGCGGCGTTCGGCCCCAGCTCGGTCGTCGTCGCGGGGATGTTGTAGAGCACCCACTGGACGGCGGATTCTGATGGTGAGAGAGAGTCGACCACGATCGCGATCGACTTGGCGTCGGGCAGAGGCTCGCTGGACCAACGCAGAGGCGGACTGCCCTGAGCGCCCTTGCAGGAGAATTCGCGCGGCAGCGGTTCGCCCGCGCGCAACTCCGGGCTCGAGACGTTGATCTCGGCGATCTCCTTGGCCTGGGACCTTCCGATGAGGAAGTCGCAACCGGACGACGCGAGCACGACAGCCACCGCTGTCACAGAGACAGCGATGTGTCTCACGCGTCTTGCCGTGTTACACAGCCCCATGCCGCATGATGCTACGCGGCTATCCGCCGTGCGCCGACCGTTTCGCGAGGGTCGGTGGTCGGTAAAGGACCGTAAAGCGGGTGCAATGCGGGCAAGATAGGAGTGAACTTCGCCACATCCATGACCTTCGCCGCCCTCGGCCCGCAGACGGCCCGGCGAGGCCGGGAACCGTGGGGATCGCCGGGGAACCGGGTCCCGGCCTGCTGGTTCTCGTCGCCGTGACGATGGCCGCACCCGACCGGCCGATCGAACGGGCGAGGGGGACGGCCTGCCCGGCGGGTGCGGGGGGACGCGATGCGCGTCCAGTCCGTTCGGCCGGGCACCGCGCTCACTAAAACCAGGTGCCCAGGTACGCGGACCCGGCCTCGGCCGGCCGCCGGTGGGTGGTGTCCCACTGGGCGACGGATCCACGATCCCGCTGTATGGGCTCTACCGGGGACGAACAGGACCGAGTGAAACCACACCGCTCTGCGGGACGCCGTCCATAGGCGGACAGGGACGGACACGGGCGACAGACGCGGACCTTGCGGGAAACGGGCCCGGACACGGACCCGGACGGATGGATCCGGCCGGACGGACCTGGATTCGGACCCGGACGGACCAGGACCGACTCGGACACGGACCCGGACGGACAGACGGTCGGACCCGGACGGGACCAGGTCTCACGCGTGATTGCGGAAGACGCTCCTCATACGTGGCTACGGAAGACCCTGATCGCCAGTGGTGCGAACACGACCACGAACCCCGCCGACCACAGCAGCGAGACCAGCGTCGGCCAGGCGATCTCGCCGCCGATCAGCAGGCCGCGGATCGCGTCGGCCAGGTAGGTCACCGGGTTGACATCGGACCAGGCCTTCAGCCAGCCGGGGAACGTGTCGGCCGGTACCAGCGCGCTGCTCGTGAACGTCAGCGGCATCATCGTCGAGAAGGAGATCATCTGCACCTTCTCCGGACTCGACGCTTTGAGCCCGATCAAGACCGACATCCACGACATCGCCAGCGCCACGACCACCAGCAGCACCAGCGCCCCGAGCAGCCCCGCCACGCTGGTCGTCACCCGGAACCCGAGCACCATCCCGAACCCGACTAACAGCGCGAACGCCCACACCTGCTTGAACGTGTCGGCGATGATCCGGCCTGACAGGGGCGCGGTGCGCGCGATCGGCAGGCTGCGCAGCCGGTCGAACACGCCCTTGGTGATGTCGGTGTTGAGCCCGATCGCCGTGGACAGCGTGTAGAACAGGGCGTTCTGGACCAGCAGGCCCGGCAGGGCGAACTGCAGGTAGTCGCCGGTCGAGCCGGAGATGGCACCGCCGAACACGTACGTGAACAGCAGCAGGAACATGATCGGCTGGATGCTGAGGTCGAGCAGCTCCCACGGGTTGTGCTTGATCTGCACCAGGCTCCGCCAGGCCAGCGTCATGGTCTGCCTGACAGTTGCGCCGGGACCGACCCGGCCGGGCAGGGTCGTCGTGATGGCGGTCATCAGGACCTCCCGTGGATATTCCGGCGTTCGCGCCGGGGAGGAAGCGGGAGTGGGAAGGCCCTGGAGGGCTTGAGTGTGCCCTGAGGTTCACCGTTCATTGGTGGTCTCCTGCCTTGCGGTGTAGCTGTAGCCGTCGGCTCTTTGGAGCAGGCGGATGTGTTTGTGGTTGATGCCTTGGCGGGTGCCGGTCGCGGTGGTGATGTTGAAGGAGC